>NZ_NMQZ01000045.1 GCF_002864685.1 Alloalcanivorax mobilis | reverse complement strand
GCCGGCCTCGCCTTTCGGCTCGGTTCGCGATCAAGGATCGCTCCCACAGGGGCACTGTAGCGGGCCCTGGTTCGCAAACCGCAGCCCTCAGCTCACGCTGATGCCATGGCCATTAAGAAAATGCACGAAGGCGTCTTCGTCGAGAATGCTGACGTCCAGGTCACGGGCTTTGTCCAGTTTCGAGCCGGCGGCTTCGCCGGCGACCACCCGGGCGGTTTTTTTCGAGACACTGCCGGCCACCTTGGCGCCCAGGCTTTCCAGGTGCGCCTTGGCCTGATCGCGGGTCAGGCGGCTCAGGGTGCCAGTGAGCACCCAGGTCTGGCCGTCCAGGGGGCGGCCGGCCTGGTCTTCGGGCGCCCGGCTTCGCAGTGTTTCGGCCTGCTCCCAGGCCTGTTCCAGGCGCGGCCGCCAGTCGCCTTTGTCGAGGGCGGCGGCGATCTTGTCCAGGGTGCCGGCTTTGATGCCCGGCGCGGTTTCGGAGGTCTTGGCTTGCAGCGCCTTTAACAGTTCGGGCCAGGAACCGTAGTGGCGGCCCACGCTTTCCAGGGTCTTCTCGCCGATCCCTTCCAGGTCCATGCCCAGCCGTTTGGCGGCGCGCAGCATGGACGCCAGGGAGAAACGCTTCACGAACGCCGCCGCGGGCTGGCCGGGGGATTGCGGTTCGACACCGGCTTTCAACAGGCCGTCGATCACCGTTTCATTGTGCTCTTCGGCGAAGAAGGCGGCGATCGCTTTGGCCACCTCCACGCCCACGTCCGGCACCTCCAGGAACAGCAGCAACGGCGCTCGGCGGATCGATTGCAGATCGCCGAAACTGTCCGCCAGGGCCTTGGCGGTTTCTTCGCCGATCTGCAGAATGCCCAGGGCGAACAAAAAACGGCTGAGGCTGTTTTTCTTCGAGTTTTCCAGCGCCTGGATCAGATTGTCGGCGGACTTCTCGCCCATGCGTTCCAGGCCCGCCACGTCTTCGGCCTTCAATCGATACAGATCGGCGACGTTGTCGATCAGGTTGCGATCCACCAGGGCGTCCACCAGCTTCTCGCCCAGGCCGTCGATGTCCATGGCGCGGCGCGAGGCGAAGTGCTTGATCGCCTCACGACGCTGGGCGCCGCAAATCAGGCCGCCGGTGCAGCGGGCCACCACGCCGTCGTCGGCGCGCAGGATTTCACTGCCGCACACTGGGCATTGGTCGGGCAGGTGAATTTCCCGGGCGTCTTTGGGGCGCCGCTCGGGCACCGCGCGCACCACCTTGGGAATCACGTCGCCGGCGCGGTACACCACCACGGTGTCGCCGATGCGAATGTCCAGGCGCCGGATTTCATCGATGTTGTGCAAGGTGGCGTTGCTGACCGTGACGCCGCCCACCTGCACCGGTTCCAGCTTGGCCACCGGGGTCAGGGCGCCGGTGCGGCCGACCTGCCAATCCACCTCGTTGAGGACGGTAAGCTCTTCCTGGGCGGGAAATTTGTGGGCGATGGCCCAGCGCGGCGCGCGGCTGACAAAGCCCAGATCGCGCTGCCAATCCATGCGGTCCACCTTGTAGACCACGCCGTCGATGTCGTAATCCAATCTGTCGCGGCGTTCCAGAATGTCGTGATAAAACGCCAGCAGCGCCTCGATGCCCTGGCAGTTCTTGATCTCCGGATTAACACGCAAATTCAGCGCGCGCAGGCGCTTAAGAATCGCCGAGTGGGTGTCCGGCCAGGGCTCGCCTTCCAGTTGCGCCAGCGAATAGGCGTAGAACTCCAACGGCCGCGCGGCGGTGATGCGCGGGTCCAGTTGCCGCAGGCTGCCGGCGGCGGCGTTGCGCGGGTTGGCGAAGGTTTTCTGTTCGGCCTGTTGCTGGCGCCGGTTGAGTTCTTGAAAGCCGCTGTGCGGCATCACCACCTCGCCGCGCACCTCCAGCACAGAGGGCGGATTGTCGCCACGCAGACGCAGCGGGATCGATTTGATGGTGCGCACGTTGGCGGTGATGTCCTCGCCGGTTTCGCCGTCGCCCCGGGTGGCGCCGCGCACCAGTTCGCCGTTTTCGTAGAGCAGCGAGACCGCCAGGCCATCCAGCTTCGGCTCGGCCACGTAGACCACTTTTTCGCGCACGTCCAGACGCTCATGAATACGCTGGTCGAAATCGCGCAGCTCATCGTCGCTGAAGGCGTTGCTCAGGCTCAGCATCGGCACCCGATGACGGACCTGCTGAAACGCGTCCAGGGGTTGATCGCCGACCCGCTGGGTGGGCGAATCCGGGCTGACCAGATCCGGGTGCTTTTCTTCCAGGGCCTGCAGCCGGCGGAAGCCACGGTCGTACTCCGCATCCGGCACCGCCGGCTCGTCGAGCACGTAATAGCGGTAAGACCAGTCGTTAAGCGTCTCGCGCAATTGGCGGATTTGTTCGGCCGGAGAGGGGGTCTTCGAGGTCACGATTTTTAAATCCGATTCTGGGGTTCAGCGGCAAGCGACAAGCTGGCCGTGCCGACTGGGCAGCTTGCAGCTTGAGGCTTGTCGCTCGCAACTCGCGGCGAAGCCGCGTGCGCGTCAAGCGCCGTGGGAAACGCGCTGGCGGCGCTCGAATTCCTGCACTCGCTGGCGCAGGTGTTCCATGGTTTGCGGGGTGAGCACGCTGTGTTGCTCATCCTTGAGTTCGCCGTCCAGTTGCTCGGCCATGCGGCGGCCAATCGAGAGCATGCGATCCAGCGAGCCGAGCGGCTCGCCGGGGCCGGGCAGCTTCATAAAGAAGGTGATGCCGGCGAATTGCTGCTCTTCCATGGTGTCGATGTCGAAGGTGCCCGGCTCCACCGCGTTGGCCACCGAAAATTCCAATTGCTCGGCGCCCGCCACTTCACGGTGCCGGTGAAAGATGTGCATATCGCCATAGCGCAGACCGCCTTCCAGCAGCAGACTGAGCATCGCCTGGCCATCGAAGCGCTCGGGCCGGCGGGCGATCAGATGGAATACGATTACCTCCAGCACCGGCTGGTTCGGCGCCGATTGGCGCGGCGGCTCGGCGGTTTCGCGACGGGGTGCTTCCCGTGGCGCCGGCTCTCTGACCGGCGCTTCCCGCCGGGTCGCGGCGGCGGCCGGGGCCGTCGGCGCGCGCGCCGGTTCCGGCTGCGCCGTGGGCGGCTCGGGTTCCAGCTCCGGCTCGGGCTCGGGCTCGCTGTCGAACAGGCTTTGCTGCTCGGCACTCGGTCTCGGTGGCGGCTGTTGCGCTTCGTCCATCATCATCGGCGGCGCGCCATCGTCGTCGGCGCTCTCCGGGTCGATGTCCCGGTTGCGTACCCGTGGCCCGCCCATCAGCTCGGAGGGGTAGCCGTCATCCTCGTCGTCCACGCCCTGATCCCGAAAACGCCGGTCGATGCGCATGCGCAACCGACCGTGCCGCTCACGGATCATGCGCCGCACGCCGTCAGCGAGAATCAGGAGGATCAGAATAACCAGAATGCCGATCAATGTTTCCAGATTCAGGCCCATTTGCCTCTTCCTTTCAAATTTGGCCCCAATAATTCGTCACCGGGGAGATGCTTGTCAAAGCAGGGTATTGACCAGCCTACATGGCCGCCATCTCGGCGGCCTCTTCCACGTCCACCGAGACCAGCCGCGATACGCCGGCCTCGTGCATGGTCACGCCCATCAGGGTGTGCGCCATCTCCATGGCGATCTTGTTGTGGGTGATATAGATAAATTGCACCCGCGTCGACATTTCCTGCACCAGATTACAGAACCGACCCACGTTGGCGTCGTCCAGTGGCGCATCCACCTCGTCGAGCAGACAGAAAGGCGCGGGGTTGAGTTCAAAAATACTGAACACCAGCGACAACGCCACCAGCGCCTTTTCGCCACCGGAAAGCAGGTGGATGGTGCTGTTCCGCTTGCCCGGCGGGCGCGCCATGATGGTCACCCCGGTATCGAGCAGGTCATCACCGGTCAGCTCCAGATAGGCGTGGCCACCGCCAAACACTTTGGGGAACAGCTCCTGGAGCCCTTTGTTGATGCGGTCGAAATACTCCTTGAAGCGGGTGCGGGTTTCGCGATCAATCTTGCGAATGGCGTTTTCCAGGGTTTTCAGGGCGTCGTCCAGATCGTCGTTCTGCTGATCCAGGTATTGTTTGCGCTCGGATTGCTGCTGGTATTCCTCGATCGCCGCCAGGTTGATCTGGCCCAGCCGGGCGATGCGCTGGCCGATCTGCTCCAGCTCCTCGGACCACAGCTGCTCGTCGGCGTCCTCGGGCAGGTTGGCGATCACCGTTTGCAGGTCAAAATGCTGCTCACTCAGTTGTTCCGCCACGGTCTGCCGGCGGGTGCTCAGTTCCTGCCACTGCATGCGCTTGGCGTTCATGGTGTCGCGCACGTCCTGGGCCTGCCGTTCAAACTGGCCACGGCGGCCTTCCAGGTCGCGCATCTGGTGTTCCACGTCTTCCAGACCACGGCGCGCCTCGACCAGGTTCTGCTCCGCTTGCAGGCGCATTTCCAGCTTTTCTTCCAACTGCTGTTGAAGCTCGGTGTTGGGGTCATCGCCATCGCTGGCCTGGCTTTCCAGCAGCGCTTTGCGTTCCGCCAGGCTCGCCACCTGGGATTCCAGACGGTCCAGATTCTGGCGCAATGATTGCGCCTGGGTGCGCGCGCCCTGCGCCTGCATTTCCACCTGATGGGCCAGGTCGCGCTGCTGGCGCGCCTGCTGGCGGGCTTCGTCCAGGCGCAGGCGGGTTTCGTCGCGGCGCGAGAGCAGCGCTTCACGTTCGCCGGAATCCTGCTCCATGGCGTCCAGCGCCTCGGCCAGCACGGCGCGGGCCTCTTTGATCTGTTGCTGTTCCTGTTCGAGCTGTTCGCCGGTCTCTTCGAGTTCCTTGCCAAGCCGCTCGCGGCGCATGGTGATCTGCTCCAGACGCACCTGACGGGCGCTCACCTGGGCGCTGACCTCGCCCAGTTCGCGGCTCAGCCGGCTGGCCTGGCGCTGCACTTCTTCACGCTCTTCTTCCATCGCCGCGACTTGCTCGCGGGTTTCTTCGAGCTGCGCCTTGAGGGTCTCGACGCGCTGTTCGGCGTCGTCGATCTGCCCGCCCAGCGTCTCCAGTTCACGGCGGCGTTCCAAAACGCCGGCTTCCTGGTCGCGCTCGCGGGCCACCTTCAGCCAGTCCGGCCCCAGCCAGATGCCATCGCGGGTGACCACCGACTGCCCGGCGGCGAGCCGGGCACGCAGGGCAAGGGCGTCGGCCAGGCTGTCCACCGCGTGCACGCCGGCCAGCAGGCCTTCGGGCACGGCGCCGGAGACCTGATCGCGCAGCAGCGCGCCGTGGGCGTCGCCGCCGGCGACGGCGGAGGGCTGCACCATCGGTTGCACCATGGCCACGCGCCCGTGGGTGAGGTCGGCCAGCCAGTCGCTGACCGCGTCCAGCCCTTCCACGCTGATCGCCTGCAGGGCGTCGCCGAGCACCGCCTCCACGGCGTTTTCCCAGCCTTCGGCCACGTCAATGCGATCCGCCAGCCGCGGCTTGTCATCCAGATCGTGCTCGGCGAGCCAGTCGCTGACCGCGCCGTCGTCGCCCATCGCCGCCTTCTGCAGCGCCTCCAGCGAGGTGTGCCGGCTTTTCAGGGCCTGCAGTTTTTCCCGGGCGTCGTCCAGCTCGCGGCCGCGCTCGCCGTTTTGCCGGCGGTGCTGATTGATCTCTTCCTGCAGGCTCTCGGCGCGCAGCTCGCTTTCCTCGCGCTGCTCCTGGAATTGCGCCACCTGTTCTTCGAACTGGCGCATCTCGGACGCCAGCGGGCCGGCGTCCAGCGAGGCCTGCTCTTTAGTGAGCCGCTCGGCGCGATCGCGCAGCCGCTCAATGGATTTTTCCAGATGCTGAATGCGCGACTGCTCCACCTCGGCCTGGCGGCGCGATTCCCCCGCTCGCCCGTTGAAGGTTTCCCAAGCCTGCTGCCACTCCTGCATCGCCTCTTCGGCCAGCGCCAACGCCTCGCTGGCGCTCTCCTGGCGCTCGCTGGCCAGGTCCAGGTCCGGTTCCAGCCCGGCCAGCGTTTGTTCCAGTTCGGCGAGGGTCTGGGCGTCGGTGCTCTGGTGTTGATCCGCTTCGCGCCAACTGGCGGTGACCTGCTCCAGCTCTTCATACAGCTGCTGACGCCGCTCACGCTGATGCTGGATGCTCTGTTCCAGACGCGCCACCTCGGCGCCCAGCGCATAGAACCGCTGTTGCACCTGGTTGAACTGCTCCTGCACCTCGTTGTGATTTTCGCGCAGGCGCTCGATCTCGGCGTCCACATGGCGCTGCTCGGCGATCTTCGCCTCGGTGGCCACTTCCAGCTCGCCGATCACCACATCCAGTTGTTTCACCTGGGCGTCCAGGCCCCGCCAGCGCAGGGCCTTGAGCTGGGCGCTCTTGTGCCGTTCCTCTTCCTTGAACTGCTTGTACTTTTCCGCCGCCGACGCCTGGCGGCTGAGCCGCTCCAACTGGCGGGCCAGCTCGTCGCGGATGTCGGTGAGCCGCTCCAGGTTTTCGCGGGTGCGGCGCATGCGGTTTTCGGTCTCGCGGCGGCGCGCCTTGTACTTGGAAATGCCGGCGGCCTCTTCGATATAGACGCGCAGTTCTTCCGGCTTGGCTTCGATCAGCCGGGAGATCATGCCCTGCTCGATGATCGCGTAGCTGCGCGGCCCCAGGCCGGTGCCGAGAAAAATGTCGGAGATGTCCTTGCGCCGGCATTTGGTGCCGTTGAGGTAGTAATTGGATTGCCCATCCCGGGTGACCTGGCGCTTTACCGAAATCTCGTTGAATTTGCCGTACTCGCCGCTGACGGTGGCGTCGGAATTGTCGAACACCAGCTCGATGGAGGCCTGCGCCACCGGCTTACGGGCGTTGGAACCGTTGAAGATCACGTCGGCCATGGACTCGCCGCGCAAATGCTTGGCGGAAGACTCCCCCATCACCCAGCGCACGGCGTCGATGATGTTGGACTTGCCGCAGCCGTTGGGGCCCACCACCGCGGTCAGGTTGTCGGGGAACAGGGCCGAGGTGGGGTCCACGAAGGATTTGAACCCGGCCAGTTTTATGGTTTTCAGTCTCATAGAGTACGCATCGCGGCTCATGCCGCTCCGGAAAAAGCAAAACCGCCGACGCGGTCCGCGAAACGAGGCCCGCCGCCACGTTCATCAGCGGCCCGAGGTGCGACCGTAAAGCCTGCCAGTCTAGCCTTAACAGCGGTCGAATTCACCACGCCGGGCCCATTTTGCGCACCCTGGCGGCGAGATCGGAAGATTTACCGAGAGCCGGCCTCGCGTGTTCGGGGCGGGCGGCTGGGGGCGTGGGTCGGTTCGTCTGACGTTTGACGTTTGACGTCGGACGTCGGACGTCGGACGCCAGGATCAAAACCCATTACGGGAAGCGGTGCGACTACGCAGCTATTATGGCTACACGTCGAGCCGTTGAGTTACGAGAGGCAGACGTCAGTCGCCCTGCGCCCGACCCTGGCCCTTTACGGAACCTGCCCCCATTGCCGCAACATCCGCTGATAGCGCATCGCCTGGTCGGGCTGGCCAAGCTGGTCGTAAAAGCTGGCCAGCGCGGCGATGGAGGGCCGGTGGAAGGGATGCTGACCCAGGGATGCTTCCAGAACCTCAATGGCCCCGGCGCTGTCACCGCGTTCGTTCAGCGCCAAGGCATAGACGTATGCGTATTCGGGGTTATCGGGCGCTTGGCGCCGGGCGGCGGCGAGCGCTTCCAGGGCCTGCTTGTGATGCCCGCCGCGCACTTCCAGCAAGCCCAGTGCGTAGCTCAAGGCGGGCGCCTCGGGGGCATGGCGCCGCGCTTCGCGCAGCACCGCTTCGGCCCTGTCATCGTGACCCTGAGCGCGGTGGAAATCGGCCAGATTGATCGCTGCTGGCACAAAAGCCGGGTCCAGGGCCAGCGCGGTTTCCAGCTCGGCCTGGGCGCGTTCCAGATCACCCTGGGCGGCGTGAAAACCGGCCAGCCCCAGGTGCGCCTCGGGACGGTCGGCGTTCAACGCCTGGGCCTGACGGTACTGGCCCGCCGCCGCCTGCAGGGTTTGCGACGCGGCCCGCGATGACGGTGGCGCCGCCAACGCGGCCAGCGATTCCGCCGCCGCGATGCGCACCGCGCGCACCGGATCGTCGAGCAGGGCAAGCGCCGCCGACGGATGGCGCGCGGCGGCGCGCCTTACCAGTGGCGACCGGTCGTCGGCGGCCTGCCGGAACAGCGAGCCGGCATCGTCGATTTGGTTGCCGGCGGCGCTGTCGGCGAGCAATGACAGGGCGGTGGCACGGGCGATCGCCGGTTGCTCGGGGTCGCCGATCAGCCGCTCCAGACTTTGCCCGGCGCCGGGCGCGCCTTCGCCCGCCGCCCACAATGCCGGCCCAAACCGCTGTAAGCCCTTGGTGTGAGCAGCACGCCAGTGGTCGATGCGGCCCGCCGCCCAGGCCGGGCTTCGGTCCTGGTGGCACTGGTTACAGGCATTGGGCGTGCCGAGGGACGCCGACAGATCCGGCCGGGGCACACGAATGCTGTGATCGCGGCGCCCATCGATGCGCATATAGGTGCGCTCGGGCATGTGGCAGGCCACGCACTGCGAACCCGCGGAGCCGGCCGGGTGGTGTGAGTGAGCCGGCGTGTCATAGGCGGCGGCCTGGTGGCACTGGGTGCACAGGCCGTTGCCCTCGGCACGCAACCGGGCGCTGTGCGGCTCGTGGCAATTGGCGCAGGTGACGCCGGCGTGGAACATGCGGCTCTGGATAAAGGAGCCGTATTCGAACACCTCGCCTTTGATCTGCCCGTCCGGAAAATAAAGCTCGGGGTCGAGCAACGCCACGCGGATCTCGTCGCTGACCGGCTGGCCGTGCACCGGGTCTTCGTGAATCGGCGTGCCGAGGGCGTGGCAGCGGGCGCAGGTTTCCACTTCCAATGCGCCACTGCGCGGGCCCTGCCCGATCACCCGCCCGGCGCTGGCGTCATAGCGCCAGTGGCCGCGAGCGTCTTTGCCGAAATCCAGACTCAGGCCATGGCCGGGGCCGATGTTGGCGTGCCCGTGGGGATCGCGGGCCCAGGCCAGGTGGGCCGAGCCGGGCCCGTGGCAGGCTTCGCAACCGACGCTGACCTCTGAAAAGGTGGTCGCGTAGCGCTGTGTCTTGGCATCGTAATGCTTGCGCAGCCCGGTGGAATGGCAGTGCGCACAGGCGCCGTTCCAGTTCTGGTCGATGGCGCTCCAGTGCAGCGGGCTGGAAGGCTGCCCCTGGGACTCCGGATACAGCGCGAACCAGCGCTGGCCGCCCTGTTCGCGGGGGCGGCTGTCCCAGGCGGTGCCGAAGGCCTGCAAGCGGCCACCGGGCAGTGCGATCAGATATTGCTGCAGGGGCTCGACTCCGAAGGTGTAGTGGATCGGGTAGTCGCGCACGGTGCCCTGAGGACCGGTGGTGCGCACCATGAAGGCGTCGCCATCGCGAAAAAAGGTGGCGCCGTCGCCATCCGCCAGGCGCGCTTGATTGAAATCACCGAGCACGCTGGTTTCGCTGGCCGGTTGCATCGCCAGTTGATGATGGGAACCGAGCCAGGCCTGGTGTTGTTCAGCGTGGCAGCCGGCGCAGGCCCGCGAGCCAACGAAGTCAGGCGCGCCGTCGCCGGTGCCGCGCCGGTCGATGGTCGGGCCGCCCGCGGCCGGGTCACGCCAGGCGCTGTGCAGAGCCAGGGACACCACCAGGATCATTAACCCGGCACCGACCAGCAACAGCCCCCGATTCCAGCGCTGCGCACGGCCGCTCGCCAAGACCCCGGCTTCCTTTTCCCTGTCGGTCACCGGTACCCCGTCCGGCCCCGGCCGGATAATCGCTTCGCACCCAGGCCGTCGAACACGTCAGCCGCCGTTGTCGCCGGAAGACGAACAGGCGCCGAAGCTCTCTTGTATCAAGGTCCGGTCGGTGTCGTCGGTGATGCCGTCCTGGTTGATGTCGGCCCAGCTCGAGCGGCCACCGGACTTCGCCTTGAGGTCACTCCATTGGGCGATGTCGTTTTCATCGACGGTTCCGTTTAGGTCCACATCGCCCCGGCAGGACGCCCGCGACGCCAGCAGCGTATCCATCTGATTGTTCAGGTCATCGTAATTTTGCTGCTGCTCCACGGTAAGCGATACGCCGGTGGACGCCGGCATCAGGTTGGCCTCTTCCCGGTCCAGGGTCGGGGACGGCACGGCCTGGTCGATCTGATAGAGCTCGTAGACCACGGTGTCGTCCGCGCAGGCATCGGCGCTGGCGTCGTAAGCGTCGTACTCGTTACGTACCAGCTTGTAGATCTCGTTGCGGATCGCGTAGGCGGCCTTGGGGTAGATATTGTCGGCCACGGTCAGCCCGTTGTCGTTTTGCCATTGGGCCAGCTCGCAGCACTTTCCGAAGCCCTCCGGAGGCGCACTGGCGTTGTCCGGGCCTTCGCCCCACCAGGTGCCGCCGTTGTCGTTGCACACGCCTTTGCTCGGGGCGATCTGAGTACAGGTGGTGGTGCTGTACACACAGGGCCCGTTCAGCTCGCCGTTGGCGTGCAGATTGGTGCCGATCTCGGAGAAATTGCTGGCGCGAATGGCGCTCTGGTTGGCGCTTTCCAGATACGGCCTCATGGCTTGCGAATCCAGCGGCCGGGGTACCGCCGCGTGCACATCCTCGACACCCGCCAGCTCACCGATCAGTTGGTACAGATCGACGATGTTGACCATGGCGTCCACCGAGCGGCCCGGCTCCGCGATGCCCGGCCCGGCGACGATGCCCGGGTTCCAGATGCCGGTCTGGTAGGCGGTGGATTTGGCGCGGGTGGGCTCGAACGGCGCCTTGACCACGGTGCCCAGGCTGCCGTTGTCACTGACCAGCACCACATAGGTGTTGCTGGCCTTGGGGTCATAGATCAGCTCGCCGCTCGCGCCGTAGCGAGCCAGGCCGGCGTTGACCATAAAGCGCGCCAGTTCGTGGTCCATCGATTCTTCCATCTGATTGGAAAGAATCCGCTGGTCCACCATGGAGGCGCAATCCAGATGGCTGGAGTCCGGCTGGTCGTCGGGCAAGGTGGCGCTGGGCGGTTGCATCAATGGCGTGTGATCGGTGGCGAAGCTGAGCGCGATCATCCAGGGCTGCCCTTGCGGTTGACGATCAAGCCAGCCCAGCGCGGCGTCGATCGGCTCACTGCCGCGCCAGGTGCGCGCGCGCCGGTCGGTGAGTGGCACCTGCTCCACCGAGCCGTCTTCGTGGTTGATCACCAGCGGCGACACATAGTGGCCGCTGAGCCGATTGAAATCGATGTTGCCCGGCGTCGGCGCCTGGCAGGCAGCGCCGGGATCGAAAATACCACCGCTGTCCCGGCACACCCGGCCCGGTGCCTGGGCGCCGGTCTTGCTCAACGCCTGGCAGGCACCGTCCGGCGTGTAACAAGCACCGCTGTTGGCACCGCCATGGGCGGCGTCGGGCACGAAACCACACGACCAGCTACCCTCCGGCGCCACTCCGCCGGCGGTGGTGTCGATGGACGACGGGTCGCCGGTTTGGTCCAGCCAGCCTTCGAAATAGTCGAAGCCACTGGCGTGCACCATGGCTTCGCCATCGGGGTGATTGGCCTGGATCCCCATATGGTATTTGCCAAACAACGCACTCTTATAGCCAAGCGGCTTGAGCAGCCGGGGCAAGGTGGTCTCGTTGGGGTTGAGCATGTAATTGGCCAGGTCGTTGTTGCCCAGCGCGGTATAGACCTGAGTGCGAAACGGATAACGGCCGGTAAATAAAGCAGCACGACCATTCGAGCAGGCCGGCATCGACCACAAATTCTGGAAACGCACGCCACCCTGAGCGATGGCGTCAATGTTCGGAGTCTGCGCTGGCGTATAACCGCCGTAACCAAACAGCCGCCACTGATCAATGCCGACATCGTCCACCACCACCAGCAGGAAATTGGGCGGTGCCTCGGCCACCTCGGGCGACGAATCGCCGCCGCCTCCCCCGCACGCTCCCAACAGCAAGACCAACAGACAAGGCCAAAGCGCAGCCCCTTTTATCAACGATTGGCACCGTTTCATGGTATCCCCCATCAGGCGCTCAAAAAAATCCCGGCTTGCGATTGGTTGTTCGACGGCACCCTTTTTCCGGCGACGATGCGGCTATTAAGCCCCTTTTCCGTCGCGGTGTCATGAGCCAGGCCGGTTACATTATTCATATCGCCCAGTATCGCCATCGGCGGCCGCAGGGGGGCATACCATAAATGGGGTATATTGATCGTCCGCCCTGTGCCGCACAGTCACGGGCAAATCATCATGAGCCGCTCATGGAACACAACCCGTCCACTCAAGACCCGGTGGCGCAAATCCTTCTGCTTGAGGACGATGCTCCGCTGAGAGAGCGCTTCGCGCGCATTCTGGCAGGCTGGCCCGGTGGCAGGCTGGTGACGGCGTGCGCCACGCTTGGCGAGGCCCTGGCGGCACTGGGCAAGCACAAGGTTGATCTGTTGCTGACGGATTTGCGCCTGCCGGACGGTCACGGCACCGAGGCCATCCGCCAGTTGCGCCGGCTCAATCCGAACGCCGACGCCCTGGTGATTTCGGTGCTGGCCGATGACGAAACCGTGTTGGAAGCCATTGAAGCCGGCGCGGTGGGGTATCTGCTCAAGGACGCCGACTCGATTGAGCTGCTAGAGGCGATTGAGGAGGTGCGCGCCGGGCGTTCGCCGATTTCCTCATCCATTGCCCGGGTCCTGGTACGGCGCATGGGGGCCCCGGCGCAAAACCCGACGGGGCCGGCGTTGACGCCTCGGGAAACGGAAATCCTGCGCGGCATCGCCAAAGGGTTCACCTACGCCGAGCTGGCCGAGTGGTTGAATATTTCGCATCAGACGGTGCCGGTGCATATAAAAAATATCTACCGAAAGCTGGCCGCCAACAATCGTTCGGAGGCCGTTTACGAGGCGTCGAAACGGGGGCTTATTCGTTTGTGAAGCGCGCTTGGGGGGTGGGACTACTGTGGGGACTTCTGGCCATCCTGGCCAGCGTGCCGCTGTGGCTGACCCTGCCGGAGCCCGACGCCCGGGCCATCACCCAGGCGGTGCGCGTGGAGCCGCACGGCGAGGTTCCGGTGAACCTGCCGCTGGTCGGCCGCAAAGCCGGTGGCCATGAGCATTACCGTCTGAGCTTCGAGCTTGATCAGGTGGCGCCGAGCTATTTGTTCATTCCGGTGGCCAGCCAGCAGGCCACCTTTGAACTCGCCGGGCAACCGGTCGGCAATGCCGAGGATCGTATCTCCATGGTGGGCATGGCCTCCGGCACACCGGTGCTGATCCGTTTGCCACTGGAGAGTCTCAAGGTCGGTCGCAATGTTATCGAGGTGTCGTTGCGTTCCGTGGATCTGCTGCCCACCGGTTTGTCCCGGGCTTACGTGGGCGGTATCGAGCAGCTGGCGGTGCACTATCGGGTGCGGGTGTTCGTGCTCGAATATCTGCGTTTCATGGTGCTGGCCGCGCAATTGCTGATCGCTCTGGTGGTCGGGGTGGTCTGGTTATACCGGCCGGCGGAAGCGTTGTTTGGCTGGATGTTCTCGCTGCTGCTTATGTCCATGGTGATCTATCTGGGCATGGTCTGGGAGCTGGTTCCGAACTTCATGGCGGTGATGCCCTATCTGGTGATGGCCGGCTCTTCGGCCAGCCTGATCCTGGTGATCACGGTGTTGCTGATCGCCGGGCAGCCACCGCCGCGCTGGCTGAAAATGGCGACGGTGGCGATTCCCTCGGTGTGCGTGCTGCTGGGTCTGAGCGGGCTGGTGCCGGCACATCGTCTGGTGCTGCTTGTCAGCGCGCCGCTCAATATTCTCAGCATGCTGGTGGCGTCGGGCATCGTCGCCTGGGCGGCGTTTGCCCGCCGACTACACGAAGCCTGGCTGTTGGTGTTGCCTTTGTCGTTGATGACGATTACCGGGCTCCACGATCTGCTGGTGCTGCTCGGTGAACTGAGCAACCCGATTCTTCTGTCGATGTATTACCGGCCGCTGATGTTGATTGGTATCGCCATGATTCTGATGCGCCGTCTGGGCATCAGCCTGACACGCCTGGACAACGTCAACGGTTATTTGACGGATCGCCTGGAGCAGCGCGAACGGGAGCTGGCGTGCCTGCATGAGGCGGATCGCCGCAAAGCCGCACAGCAGGTACTCAGCGAGGAGCGCGCCCGCCTTACCGCCGATTTGCATGACGGGTTGTCCGGCCATCTGGCATCCATCATTGCTTTATCCGAACGGGAAAATTCGCGGCAAGTGGAACGTGCCGCCCGCGAGGCCCTGGACGATCTGCGGTTGGTGGTCCAATCCCTGGATATCGATGACCGCGAACTGCCCGTGGCCTTGGCGGGGCTGCGTGAGCGGCTGGAGCGGCAACTGAAACGCACCGGCATCGGCCTGGAATGGTCGATGGCACGGCTGCCGGAAATCGCCGGCGTTACGCCATCGCACGCCTTGAATGTGTTGCGCATTGTCCAGGAAGCCATCACCAACGCCATCAAGCACGGCCAACCCACACGCATCCTGGTGTCCGGCGACCGGCAGGACGATGGCCGGGCACGCATCGCGGTGGAAAACGATGGCCTGCCCTTCCCCCGTCAAGCTGACCGGGGCGGCAGCGGGCTGCGCAATATGCGCCGGCGTGTGCGCCAGCTCCATGGCGATATTTATATTGAGCCGCTGGAAAGCGGCACGCGGTTATCCCTGCTTCTGCCCCTTCGCCTGCCGGAACCCACGGTGGCGGAGTCGCAACGGCCGTTGACGGGAACGCTGCTTTGAAAACATCCGTGGTGGATGTTACATAAGGGGGAACATCATGAAAGCGTTATACAGCCTTGGGCTGTTGGTGACGGCAGCGGTTCTGAGTGGCTGCCACTCCGACTCTGATTCAACGGCGCAGCAAGACGCCCAGCCACCCAACATTCTGTTTATCGTGCTCGACGACGTGGGCGTCGACCAACTGCAATCGTTCGGTTACGGCGGCCTGGTCGCACAGAACGAGGAACAGCGGGCGGCGTTCGAGGAAATGATCCGCCAACGCGCGCCGCTCTGGGACGCCGACTTCAGCGGCGCCGCCGCGATCTCGCCGGCACTGACACCGAGTATCGACGCCATCGCCGACCAGGGTGTGCGCTTTCGCAACACCTGGGCGATGCCCACCTGCTCACCCAGCCGGGCCACCTTTTTCGAAGGCCGCTATCCGTTTCGCACCAACGTGAGGAACGCCATTGTCACGCTGGACCTGGCCAATTCGCAGGTGTCGCCGTACGAGATCACCACGCCCCGGCTGCTGCGCCAAAAGGGTTACGTCAGCGCGGTCGTGGGTAAGATGCATTTGTCTGGCTCCGACCTCAACCCGGACAATAACCCGCTGGGCGATGACGTGATGCGCGAGCTGGGCTGGGATTACTTCGACGGCTACCTGGATGGCGGCCCCTACCCCATCGACACCAGCGCCGGCGGCGTTGGTGACAGCGGCGACTACCCGTGCGGTTTCGTGCCCAACACCCGGGACGCCGCCAACGGCGCCGACCAGGGCATCTGCCACCTGCCCGGTGGCGGCGAGTCGTCGATGAGCATCGATGATTACGACACCCCGGGGCAGGCCTGCCTGGAACAGGGGGGCGTCTTCGTCCCCACCGGCGTGGCGGCGGCGCCCGACTTCGACCTCCAGAACGGCTATTACACCGGCGACTGGATCATCAATAACATGGACGGCAGCGACGACCGGGCCCCTGTCGCCGACAGCCGCTCCCGGGGTTACCGCACCGTCCTGGAAACCGACCGCGCCCTGGATTGGCTGGCTCAGGTTCGCGAGCAGCAACCGGATCACCCGTGGATGCTCAGTGTCGGTTATTCCGCCATCCACACCCCCTTGCAACCGCCGCCGCGCGCTCTGTTACCCAGCGACGCCGAGCAAACCGGCGGCTACGACTGCACGGATCTGTCCAATATCCGCCAGCAACGGGTGATGACCAAACAAATGCTCGAAGCGATGGATCATGAAATCCGTCGTCTTCTGATTCAATCCGGTGTCGCCCGGACAGACGGAGACAGCCTGCAATACGATCCGCACAGCAATACCGTGGTCATTATTGTCGGCGACAACGGCACCTACGCCCCCAGCGTGCGCTGGCCCTTCGATCCGACCCGCTCCAAGGGCTTTCCCTATCAAACCGGTGTCTGGGTACCACTGATCGTGGCCGGCCCGATGGTCAACCAACCGGACCGCGACATTGGGCATTTGGTCAACAGCACCGATCTGTACAGCTTGTTCGCCGAGATCGCCGGCATCGACCTGGAGCAGGCGGTACCCGCGGAGAGAGACCTGGATGCGCAATCGCTGCTGCCCTACCTGACCGAGCCGGTTTATTCGAGCAGCGGCAGCACCGGCATCCGCGACGTCAACTATACGGAAATGGGCGCCAACCTGGCCGCCGCGCCAGCGCCGCCCTGCGTGATCCCTTCTTACAACGTTTGCGTACAGATTTTCCCACAGCAGGAAGTGTGCGAGGACCAGGGCGGCAGCTGGTACGGCCCCGGTAGCGAGATGGGCGGCGTGCCGGACTCGGGCTTTGATTCCTGCTGCGCGGTCAACGCTTTCCTCGGCGAGGAAGCGGTGGACATCATGCCTACTTCTCAGCGCGCAATCCGCAATGCGCACTTTAAGCTGGTGCAACTGGAACGGCCGCAGTGCGAAGCCGGTGAACCGACCGGTGAATCGGTGCTCAGTGAGGAATTTTACTCAGTGAACGAAGAGACGCCGGTGCCGGAAATCGACAGAGCCGCCGAGGATCTGCTTGCCGACACCGCACCCGATGGTCTGCCAGAGGATGGACTCGATCCGCGCGCCAACTACGCGGCCCTGAAAGCGGACATCACCACCCTGTTGGCCAGCGCCGCCGAGTGCCCCGGTGACGGCAACCTGGATCAGCGGGTCGACCAGCAGGATCTTGCCAATTGGCAGCGCTTCAGCACCAGTAACAACGGTATGTCCAGCTGGTATGACTTTAACCGCGACGGCCACACCGACGAAGCGGATAAAGCCATTATCGACGCCAATTTCGGCAACGACTGCCGGCTCTGACAACGCACGACGCAGGGCCGCCCGCCGGCGGCCCCCGCTCTACTCTGGCCGGGCTGATGACCGGTGATCAATCCGCCCAGCCGGGGGCACCGCCCCCGGCGCCAACTCGTGCACCCAGATCAGGGTGCCGGCAATCACCGCCACCGGCATGATGAACAGATTGACCAGCGGCAGCATGGTCAGCCCCAGCACCACCGAGCCGAACGTCAGCACCAGCCAACGGCGGGTCTTGAGCCGCTCCAGCATCACCGGAAACGGCGTCTGCCGGTTGTCGGCGGCGTAATCGATGTACTGCATGCCCATCAGCCAGCCAGACCAGAAGAACCAGAGCGCCGACGCCAGCACGTTGACCACCGGAATAAAGTAGATCACCAGTACCACCAGCAGAATCAGCACCGCCCGCCACAGCCAGTACCAGGTCTTGCGCAACTCCCGTTTGAAGGTGCGCGCGGTCATCGCCAGGATCGACTCCTCCGGCATCGGCCGGCCGGTCGCCTGAACGTCCACTTTTTCCGCGAGAAACCCCATGAACGGGGCCGCCAGCAACTGCACCCCCAAGGTGAACACACTGGCGAACAGGCCCAGCAGCAGAATCCAGATCAGAATCACCGCGGCGTTGACCAGGAAATGAATGCCGCCGTTGAGGAAACTCCAACTGCCCTCGAACTGCCAGCCGGCGGTCAACCCGGCGATCCACTCTCCGATCCAGTGCCCCGAGAGCCAATACAGCGCCCCGAACACCAGCACGTTGAAGATCATCGGAATCACGACATAGGCCCGCATTCCCCGGCTTTTCGCCAGAGTCAGGCCCTGGGCCAGGTAGTTTAAAGCACGGCTGATCTGCGACACGGCGTCCTCGCGGCTGGCTCAAAACGGCCATGCTAGCATGTTCCCCGGGCGCTCAGGAGTGTGCCGCCGGCGTTGCCGGGGGCGCTCAGGGGCGCGGCGCGAAACTCTGCTCAAGATCCGGGACCGGCATGATCACGATCTCGTGAATGCGCCAATCGTAGGCGTTCAGCTGACGGGCGGCGGCGGCGATGTTGCCGGTCAGGTTGTCGTCACTGCTGGGCACCACGAAGGCCTCGCCACCGAACACGTGGCCTTCTTCGCGCAGGCGCACCTGCGCCGCCGCCACCCATGGCATCCGTCGCAACAGGCTCTCCAATTCGCCCCCCAACGGCGAGGGCCGGGCCTTGGCGGTGAAGCGGGGCCGCCGGTCCATCAGGTCGCCAACCGCTTCGCGCAGCATTTTCAGACCATCGAACGTCACGTCCACGGCGATCAGCGCGCCGGCCAGGGCATCCGCCCACCACCAGCCCATGCCCACACCCAGAATGCCGGCGATGGCGGCCAGGCCGGTGAGCCAGTTCGCCTTGCTCATCTTGGCGTCCGAGAACACCGTTTTGTCGTGCACCGCAATGGCCGCTTTCTCCTGGTAGTAACCCAGGATCAACGGCGGGATGGTCCCGTAAATCAGCGCCGCCAGCATCAACCAGCCCATCCAGACGGTGTGCCCGAACAGCGTAATGCCACCGATGATCGGATGCTCCGCCATCACCAGCTTGCTCACCGAGTCGACCAGCAGATATCCGCCGAGCAGAAACAACGACACCGCCGACACCAGGAAGGCGATCACCGAGGCACGCTGATAGCCATAGGGGTACTCCACATCCGGCTCGCGGTGACGAAACCGCATCGCCACCAGAAACGCGATGGGTGGCAGCAACGACAGCACATCCTCGTACCAGCTCGCCTTCATCGCCTGGCTGCTGCCCATGGTCAAGAACAGCACCAACACGATGGAGCCGCGCACCCACAAATTGATCCACTCCAGCCGGATCAACCGGCCCAAGGCGCGCTCTTTGTCCGCCGGCAGCCGATAACCTTGTCTAACCCTCATGACGACGCTCCCCGCCGGTCTCGGCACGCAACAGGGCATCCACATCCGCCGCGTCGCTGAAGTGTTTCTGAACACGCAGCAACCAGGCGTTCTCCCCGGGCGGCAGCGCGACCACATGCTTGTCGGTGATCAACGTCCAGGGGCCCGGCCGATAGCCGTGGGCACGCAACCACCAGTCGGCGGCGGCCAGTGGCTCGCCGGTGGGCGGGCGGTCCGCGTAGCGCCGCGCGATGGCGCCTTCGTCGCGCAGCGCCAGGAACACTTTATTGATCACCGGCACCGCGACGCGCACCCCTTCCAGCGACGGCGGCACCGCCGCGCCGGCGGCGAACCCCACCGTCACGCGGCTCTCCTGATAGGGTTTGATCAACGCCACCTGATCCATCAGCCAAGGGCTTTCCACCAACCCGCCGACCAGCAGATCGATCTGCCGATCCCGCAACGCCGGGATCAACTCGCTTTCCGCGCCCCAATGCCAGCGCACCCGCGCGTTAAGCTGCCGGGCCAAGCGGCGCACCAGCACCACCTCCACCCCGCCCGGCTCGGCGCCACGCACCACCCAGGGCTCGTTCTCGGTCAGTCCCACATCAAGCACACCGCCTTGTACCCGCTGCAGCGTTTGTTCCACGTCCCTGGGATAGCGGCAGCCCGCCGCCAGCAGAAGCACCGCCAGCGCGCCCACACACCATCCGGTAACAACACGCCCACCCGCCATCGCACTCTCCTGTCGAGGTGTCTCCGCCGCAGAGACCCCGGTTGTCTTATCCAAGACCGAGAATCTTCCCCCACGAAGAAAGCGTCAAAGCGCTTGTGCTGTTGCGGCCGCCATCTAACGAACTTTTACCGATTTAACCGACTGCCCCTCACACTCCGCCACTCCGCCGATTGGCATTGGCCGGCGGCGCTGCTAGCGTCAATGGATGACGTTGAAGTGCGTCAGATCGGATTTCTCACCGCAGTCAGCCCGGCCTGTTTCGCCGGCCGAGCCAGGAGAACCCCATGCCACTCGCCCATCAATCCGTTATCGAAGCCTGCACTCAGTGCGCCGTGCAGTGCCATCACTGTCTCGCCGCCTGCCTGGAAGAGCGCAACACCGACGCGATGGCGGCCTGCATTCAGTTGGACGCGGAATGCGCCGGCATCTGCCAGTTAATGGCCCAGTACCTCGCCCAGGACAGCCGCTTCACTGAAGACCTTGCGTCGGTGTGCGCGCGGGTCTGTGAAAGCTGCGCGGAAGAATGTGGTCAACACGATATGGAGCATTGCCAGGCGTGCGCCGACGCCTGCCGCGCCTGCGCTCAGGCCTGCCACAAACTGGCGGCTTGAACGGCGCCCGGCCGGTCTTACGGCGGCGTTGTGGCAAGGCGGGAACAGGGAACAGGTTGAAGGGAACAGCCAGACCTGCGCCGGGATTGGATTCTGGTGTGGGAGATTCTATGGTGTCCTGTAAGAGCAATGATCGTGAGAAGATACCTCTTACCGCTGTTGACGCCCTATTGGGCGTCCTACTTTCTTGCTTGTCCAAGAAAGTAGGCAAAGAAGGACACCCCGCTGTGTCGCCCTTCGGGTGCCCGAGTCGCGGGAAATTGATGGCCGGGTCGGCGACGAGACGACATCCTGTCGTCCGCCGCCTCAGTTGGCCGTCCCTGGCCAACTGACCCTATCAATTTCCCGCGCCTCGGCGACACAACAAGGGGAGGCCCTCCAGAGCGGCACCAAGCGCACCATACCGCTGACAGCCCTCTACAGCGCCGCGTAGGAGCAGGCCTTGCCAGCGACATATTTTGATCTTATGTGGGAGCGGTCATCGACCGCGAATCGGCGCTGCAGAGTGTTCGGTTTTCAGTGTTCAGAAGGAGCGCGGGGCTGGCGCGCGGGCACGGCCTCTGCCGCCACCCTGGCGTCAGTCGTGTTGTCGCTTGAAGCTTGCAGCCTGAACCACGCGACGTAGTAGCGACGTTGAGTATTTTTCGGACCCACAACGACAAAGGGCCTACCTTTCGGTAAGCCCTTTGAATTTGGCTCCGCCTGCTGGAATCTAACCAGGCGAACGCACTGCGTTCGCGCAAGGATTAACCAGCGGCCGCCAGGCCGCTCCAATCATTGGGCAAAGAAAAAGGGGCTAGCTTTCGCTAACCCCTTGTTCTGTTTGGCTCCGCCTGCTGGGCTCGAACTAGGCGAATGCATGCATTCGCCAATGATTAACCGGCCCCAGCGGGGCCCAATCATTGGGACCCACAACGACAAAGGGCCTACCTTTCGGTAAGCCCTTTGAATTTGGCTCCGCCTGCTGGGCTCGAACCAGCGACCCAATGATTAACAGTCATTTGCTCTACCAACTGAGCTAAGGCGGAATGTCTTGAGGCCGCGTATATTAGTGTCGGCCTTCGGGGTCGTCAACACCCCGGAGGCCGTTTGCCGTTTATTTGGCCAGTGCTTGCTCGATACGGCGGATGGCTTCTTTCAGCGTATCCATGCCCACCGCGAACGAAAGCCGCAGGCAACCGGGCGCGCCGAAGGCGGAACCGGGCACCAGGGCCACTTCGGCGGTTTCCAGAAGCTGGGCGGCCAGGTCGGTGCAGCTTTCCACACCCTCCATGTCAGCAATCGCCTGGGAGAAGTCCGGGAAGGCGTAGAAGGTGCCATCACCGGCCGCGCAGGTGACGCCGGGCAGTTTGTTGAGGGCGTCCACCACGTAGTCGTGACGCTCCTTGAACGCCTTAACCATGTCGGCCACGCACTTCTGATCACCGGCCAGGGCCGCTTCCGCGGCCGCCTGGCTGATCGAGGCCGGGTTGGAGGTGCTCTGGCTTTGCACCTTCTTCATCGCCGCCACCAGCTTCTGCGGGCCGCCCACGTAGCCGATCCGCCAGCCGGTCATGGAATAGGCCTTGGAAACGCCATTCATCACCACGGTGCGGTCGTACAGCTCCGGACAGGCGTTGACGATGTTCACGAACGGCTGGCCGGTCCACAAAATGTGCTCGTACATGTCGTCGGTGGCGATGACGATCTCGGGGTGCTTCTTGAGCACCTCGCCCAGCGCCGCCAGTTCGTCCTGGGTATACGCCATGCCGGACGGGTTGGAGGGGCTGTTGATCACGAACAGGCGGGTTTTCGGCGTGATCGCCTGTTCCAGCTGTTCGGCGGTGATCTTGAAGCGGCTGTCGACGTCGGTTTCCAGCACCACGGGAACGCCGCCGGCCACTTTCACCATGTCCGGGTAGCTGACCCAGTACGGGGCGGGGATAATCGCCTCGTCGCCGTCATTGAGCAGCGCCAGCGCCATGTTGAAGAAGCTCTGCTTACCACCGCAGGAAACCAGAATCTGGTTGGCTTCGTAGCTCAGGTCGTTGTCGCGTTTGAACTTGTCGATGATGGCCTTTTTCAGGCAGGGAGTGCCGTCCACCGGCGTGTACTTGGTTTTGCCGGCGTTGATCGCCTCGATGGCGGCCTGTTTGATATGATCGGGGGTGTCGAAATCCGGCTCGCCCGCGCCCAAACCAATAATGTCCTTACCCTGTGCCCGCAATTCAGCCGCCTTGGAGGTGATTGCGAGAGTCGGGGAGGGTTTGATGCGTTGCACGCGGTCGGAAAGGTTGATATCGGACATGCACTCCTCATTTAGCTAATGAGTTGGGGCCCAGGGGCCTTGGAAAGACGCCTGACCTGGCCGTGCCCGTGGCACGGAAGGGGCCGGTAATACTACCGCATTCGGGTGAGGTAGCACCACCAAAGGCACCGGCCCGCCACCGCTTCACACATCACCGGGACACAAATGGCAGACACCGCGTTTAAACTGCAATCGGATTACCAGCCCGCCGGCGACCAGCCCACCGCCATCACCGGGTTGATGGACGGCATCGCCGATGGCCTGAGCCACCAGACGTTGCTCGGCGTGACCGGCTCGGGCAAGACCTTCACCATGGCCAATGTGATCCAGCAGACTCAGCGGCCGACTCTGATCCTGGCGCCCAACAAGACGCTGGCGGCGCAGCTCTACGGCGAGTTCAAGGAGTTCTTCCCGGACAACGCGGTGGAGTACTTCGTCTCTTATTATGACTACTATCAGCCGGAAGCCTACGTGCCCAGCTCCGACACCTTCATCGAGAAGGATTCGTCGGTGAACGAGCACATCGAGCAGATGCGGCTGTCCGCCACCAAAGCGATTCTGGAGCGGCGCGACACCATCATCGTGGCCACGGTGTCGGCGATTTACGGCCTCGGCGACCCGGCCAGCTACCACGCCATGGTGCTGCATCTGGTGCGCGGTGATCGCATTGATCAGCGCGACCTGCTGCGCCGCCTGGCGGAATTGCAGTACACCCGCAACGAAATGGATTTCCGCCGCGCCACCTACCGGGTGCGCGGCGATGTGATCGACATCTTCCCCGCCGAGGAAGAAAAAGAGGCGGTGCGCATTGAGCTGTTCGACGACGAGGTCGAGGCGATCAGCGTGTTCGACCCGCTCACCGGCGAGGTGCTCAAGCGCGTCGGCCGCATCACCATTTACCCGAAAAGCCACTACGTGACGCCACGGGACACGGTGCTGCGCGCCATCGAAATGATCAAGGAAGAGCTGGTTGATCGGCTCAAAGTGCTCAAGGACAACAACAAACTGGTGGAGGCCCAGCGCCTGGAGCAGCGCACCCGCTTCGATCTGGAAATGCTCCAGGAACTGGGCTACTGCAACGGCGTGGAGAACTACTCGCGGCTGTTCTCCGGGCGCCAGCCCGGGGAAGCCCCCCCTACCCTGTTCGATTACCTGCCCAAGGACGCCCTGCTGATCGTCGACGAATCCCACGTCACCATTCCGCAGCTCGGCGGCATGTACAAAGGCGACCGCTCGCGCAAGGAAACCCTGGTGGAATTCGGCTTCCGGCTGCCCTCGGCGCTGGACAACCGGCCGTTGCGCTTCGAGGAATGGGAAGCGCTGGCGCCGCAGATGGTGTTCGTCTCCGCCACCCCGGGGCCCTACGAGCAGAAATACGCCGGCCAGGTGGTGGAACAGGTGGTGCGCCCCACCGGCCTGGTGGACCCGGCCATCGAGGTGCGCCCGGCCAGCAGCCAGGTGGACGACCTGCTTGGCGAGGTGCGCGAAAGCGTGCAGAAAGGCGAGCGGGTGCTGGTCACCACGCTCACCAAGCGGATGGCCGAGGACCTCACCGAATACCTCAACGAACACGGCGTCAAAGTGCGTTACCTGCATTCGGACATCGACACCGTGGAGCGGGTGGAAATCATTCGCGACCTGCGGCTGGGCAAGTTCGACGTGCTGGTGGGCATCAACCTGCTGCGCGAGGGCCTGGACATGCCGGAGGTGGCCCTGGTGGCGATCCTGGACGCCGACAAAGAAGGCTTCCTGCGCTCCGATCGCTCGCTGATCCAGACCATCGGCCGCGCCGCGCGGAACCTGGAAGGCCGCGCCATTCTCTACGCCGACAAGATGACCGGCTCGATGCAACGGGCCATGGACGAAACCGAACGGCGCCGCGACAAGCAGACCCAGCACAACAAAGAGCAGGGCATCACCCCGCAGGCGCTGAAAAAGCGCGTTCGCGACATCATGGACGACGCCTACACCACCGGCGCCGGCCAGCCGGAGCGCAAGCGCACCCGCAAAGTGGCGGAAGAGAAAGAGAAATACGTGGTCCGCTCACCGGCCCAGGTGACCAAGGAGATCGGCAAACTGGAAGCGGAAATGCTGGAACACGCCAAGAACCTGGAGTTCGAGCAGGCGGCGGCCATTCGTGACCGTATTCACACTCTGCGCGAGCAGGCCTTTATGCGCTGATTTCGCCCTCCTCAACGGCCGCTGGCGGGGCATCATCCCCCCCCGCGGCTGCCATCAAAGGACATCAGCCGCCGCCGCTCTGTCGGCGCTCGATGGTAATGCTCGAAAACGTCCTGAAAAGATTGTTAAAATGACCGTTTTGCGACATCGGTTCGCCGCGCGGCGGGGGGATTCCGTGGAGACTGTGGGCGAAAGTCTATAGTGTGACGGCCTTGTGAAGCCGGCTTGGCCTGAACGAACCCCGGTATCGCTACCAGGTCGCTCCCAGTGAGGTTGTTGTATGCGCCAGGATGGTGCGGTGTTGTCCGTCGAGTCACAAGAATCACAGAACTTTCTGGAGCTGGAGCCGCGCCGCCACCAGCGCTGGTACGAGCGTATTCTGCTTAACACCCCGCTCGGCTACGCGATTTCCCTGGCGCTGGTGCTGCTGATGCCCTTCTGCCTGGCCTATGGCCGCTGGGGCCTGCCCGCGGACCCCAACCAGTTTCTCACCCTGTCGGTGCTGGCCGGCACCTTCGTGATCAATGTGTTGCTCTCCAGGGCCTTGATGCAATACCCCGGCGGCAATCTGGTAACCTACCAGCTCGCCATCAGCGCCCTGACCATTGGCATCGCCCTGGCCACCATCACCGCCCTGCGCCTGGGCTACGCCCGCAAGCCCCTGTTCATCGGCTTTTCCCTGCTGGCGCTCACGCAAATGCTGGCCTTCGCCGTCAAGGGGCGCTTTCGTTACACCAAATTCGCCCTGGTGCCCGGCGGCAACCTGGCCGAGCCCAGTCCCTGCCAGGAAAACGCCCGCTTCTTCGAGCTGCGCTCCCCCAAGGACCGCCGCCGCTTCGACGCCCTGGTGGTGGACATGGACGCCCCGCTCAGCGACGAATGGGTGCGCTTCATCGCCCTCAACAACTCCCGCCAGATCCCCGTGCTCAGCGGCAAATACCTGCACGAATCCCTGGACGGCAGCGTCGACCTGGACGCCCTCAACAGCTCCGACCTGCGCACCCTGCAGCCCAACCCCCTGTACATGCTCGGCAAACGCGCCCTGGACCTGGTCGGCGCGCTGCTGCTGATGCCCATCGCCCTGCCGCTGATGGTCCTGATCGCCGCCGCCATCCGCCTGGAATCCCCCGGCCCGGCCCTGTTCATCCAGCGGCGCATGGGCACCGGCAACGTCCCCTTCCGCATGCTCAAGTTCCGCTCCATGCATCTGGACGACGGCGAAAACGACAACCCCAGGTTCGCAGACGAAGATGACCACCGTATTACATCGTTCGGCCGCTGGCTGCGCCGCACCCGCCTGGACGAACTGCCGCAACTGTTCAACGTGCTGATCGGCAACATGAGCCTGATCGGCCCACGTCCGGAACAACCGCTGTTCGCCAAGCAATTCGACCGCAAAGTGCCGTTCTACAGCTACCGGCACATCATCAAACCCGGCATCACCGGCTGGGCGCAGGTTCAGCAGGGCTATGTGTCCGGCCTAGCGGAAACCCGCAAGAAAGTGGAACACGACTTCTACTACATCAAACACCTGTGCTTCGGGCTGGATACGCTGATTCTGCTGAAGACGGTGCGCACCGTTCTGACAGGATTCGGGGCGCGGTAAGGATCGGCCATTGTTGGCAGGAACGGCTGCCGGGTTTGATCTTGATGTGGGAGCGGTCCTTGACCGCGAATGGCTTGCCCAGACTCGCCTCATCCGCTCCGTTTCCTACTCCGGCCTCCTAAGGCTCAGGGCAAAACCGCTGTGCCACTCGGCCAAAAGATTTCGCGATCAAGGATCGCTCCCACAGCGGCGTTGTAGCCGGGCCGGAGCAGAAGACAGGTTAAAGGCATCAGGGCAATCTTGATGTGGGAGCGGTCCTTGACCGCGAACCGAGCCCGAAGGGCGAGGCGGGCGACTCGGCGACACAACAAGGGGGAGACCCTCCAGATCGCATCGTTGCGAGTCCGGTTGCTGTGTGCAGTCTGGCGCCGCCTCTGCAACGCAGCCGCTGTGGGAGCGGTCCTTGACCGCGAACCGAGCCCGAAGGGCGAGGCGGGCCGCGATCGCAACCAACGAATCTGCCCGTCACTCCGCGACGGGCACGCCCTGCCCCTGCCTCAGGTCGCCAACCCCAGCGCCCGCGCTTCTTCTTCGTACTTCGCATAGGACGCCTTCAACGTCGCCCCATTGAGAATCATCTCCGCCACCAGCGTGCGCGTGCCCGCCTCGAACACCTGCGTGCGCACCCACACCGACTCGGTGCGCTTGCTCTCGCTCAAGGCGATAATTTCACGCTCCAGATCATAAGCCTGACCCACCAACACCGGGCCATTGATCAACCGGATCTGCTGACCGGCGAACAGCCCCACCGCCGGCCCGCGCCCCTTCAACCCGGCGCGGTCGCCGCTGCTGCCCAGCAGCACGCTGATCATCTCGATGGGAACAATCGCCCGCCCCCAAGGCGAAGCCGGCCCGCCCTCCGGGGTGTACCAGGGCGACAGCTCGGTGATCACCCTGAGCTTGTCCGCCAGGGTAAACGGATAGTAATCGCCCATGTGCTGCTCAAAATCCATGGACACCTGCTCAGGCTGCGCACCGCGCTGCCCCACCTTCAAATCCCGATTGATCACCAACCCGGTGGCCGGACGCAATCGAGCAATACGCTGTGGAATTTCATGCGCCTCGTCCGGCACATCGCCCACCGACGCAGTCCCCGACAACACCGGCGTGCCATCGCTCTTCTCCGCCCAAATGCGCGCCACGCTCTCACCCGCCGCCGGCGGCTGCACAAAGGCACGCACCTCCTCGCCCTCGACCACCATGTTCTGGTAATGCGAACTGATGCAACCGGACTCAAACCAGCGCTGGCCGAACAACTGAAACAACAACGGATCGAACTGGCTGAAATGAGTCGGCCCTTCAATAGGACCGGCGCGCAAGCCCAGATCGCCCGCCGTCGCATCGTCGTGGATCGACTTATGGCCGTCGTAGGTCTGCTCGGCAAGCATTTGCCGAGGCTGGCGTAGAGGGCCGCACAGCGGCGTTGGGGTGGGGAACGCGGGGAATGCAGCGGTGACGTCGTGAGACATGGCGACTTCCTTAATGTGGCCTCGAAAACTCGTGCCGGAGCATAGCACAGCGCCCATTTCGGCATCGGGCTTGGTGCTTGATATTCTGAAGGTGTGTGGATTGTGTCGTGATGGGATTTGGGGCGTTGGCAGTACTGGTGCCGAATGGGGCAACCATCCTCCGAAAACCTTATGTGACTAACGCCTCGATTCGCACATTTTGACCACGTCTTCGTGGCGGCGACCATAATGGCCGGTCATCGCATCCCGCACTGCCAGATATACTACCTTTAGATAAGTCGTGGGATGGTCGTAAAGGCGTGCATTCAGCAGCCACTGTGCAATCTTCAGCGGTGCGAACAGCCAGAATAACCAGCCGGCTGCGGTATGGTAGACACGCAAGCCGTTTCGGTAAGTGTAATAGGCCTTCCATAATGGCGCATAAGTGCTTCGATGATTTGCAAAGGTAGAGCAATCGTGGGTGAATGTGACCCAAGGCAGGAAGCAAATGCGCCCCCCCGAATCGGACACTTTCAAAGTGTAGAGCACATCGTCCCCATAAATAAACAGCCGCCCCTCCGGCAATCCGACACGCTGGATCATGTCCCTACGCACAAAAAATCCCACAAAGGATGTGGAGTCGATGTCTACCGGCATCTTCGAGCAGTAATCCCTATCCTCCAGATGAAAACCCTGGCGACCTTTACCGAGCACGGTTTTCAGAAACAAGCGCCGATGCCAAAAAGGATTGAGGCTGGGCCGATTCATCTCACAGATCTCGCCATCGGGGAGATACACCGCCGCCGCCGCCGCATCAACGCCTTCTAGATCGGAATCCAGAAAAGTCCGAAAAGCTCCGGGCTGTGGATAGGCGTCGTCATCGAAGCACACCAACCACTCTGCGTGGTAACGCTCCATAGCGTGGCGAAAACCCAATTCGAAACCACCAGCGCCGCCCAGGTTACGCGGCGCCAGCACCACGTCAAGCCGTTCGTTCCGCACCGCCTCTTCGAGCAGCCATTCCTGCGTGCCGTCGGTGGAGCAGTTGTCCACCACCACGATGGCGTCACAGTCTTGCCGGCCCAGCGCCTCAATGCCCACCTTCAGATGGGAAAGGCGGTTGTAGGTCACCACCACGACGACCAAGGAACTACTCATCGATTGCCCTGCTGTCACATCGGCTCCGTGAAAAAGGCCGGTGGCGTGTCGCCGCTCTCTCGGCAACACAGGAAGCCCCGAGCCACGTCTAGCGCCTCGCGAATGGTCACGTCCATATCCAGGTAGCGATAGGTGCCAAGCCGCCCGACGAAGGTCACTCCATCGGTACTTTTTGCTTTCTCCATGTAGCGTGCCAGCATCATCTTCTCATCCAGCATCCGGATAGGATAATAGGGGATATCGTGGGGCCCACAAGCACGGCTGTATTCCCGATAGCAGACACTGCCGTGGTGTTGCTCCCAGGGCGAAAAGTGTTTGTGCTCGGTAATTCGTGTGAAAGGTACCGACTCATCGCCGTAGTTCATCACCGCGCAACCTTGATAGTCGCCATCATGAATGAAACGTTCGAAGTCCAAAGTGCGGTAACCTAGACGCCCTTCGCTGTAATCGAAGTAACCGTCCAGCGGCCCGGAATAGAACACATGGTCGTAATCCCCGGTCATAGCGCGCTGGAAGGGCGTATTCAAACGCACTTCGATGTTGGGATGATCAAGGATGCCTTCCACCAGAGCGGTGTAGCCGTGCTCGGGCATACCCTGGAAGCGGTGGAAGAAATAGTTATCGTTGTAATTAAAGCGCACCGGCAGTCGCTTGAGAATGCTGGCCGGCAGTGCCGCAGGATGGCAACCCCACTGCTTTTGGGTGTAGCCTTTGAAGAAAGCCTCATAAAGATCTCTGCCCACGAATTTCAAGGCCTGCTCTTCAAAAGAGGCTGGCTCCTTGATGCTATCATCCGCTTTCGCACCGATAAACGCCCTCGCTTCATCAGGGCGCAGGGCTGTACTAAAAAATTGGTTTATCGTATGCAGATTAACCGGCAAAGAATAAACACGACCATCGACCGTGCTTTTCACCCGGTTTGTGAATGGCTTGAACGTGGAGAATCGATTCACATAGTCCCAGACCTCAACGTCATCCGTATGAAAAATATGAGGCCCGTATACATGAGTCATTACATGGGTTTCCTCGTCCCGTTCGGTATAACAGTTACCCGCGACATGGTGGCGGGCATCATAGATAACCACCTGATGGGCAGCCTCGGCCAACTCTCTACCAATCACCGCGCCGGAAAAACCCGCCCCAACCATGCAAAGCTTCATTTTCCACCCCTTACTTTTTTCCATATCGACAGAAGGCTCAGCCTCTTCAATCTGAAATAGAGATAGTGAAACTTTTCCCCTAAGCGGTTGGCCTGGATTCCCGGTTCTGTCGCAGCCAATAGATGCCCCAGGGTGATATCACCTGCCTCTAACGCCTTCCGGATATGGCGATTGACAATCATGGCTCGATAGTGCTGATGCTCCAGTCCTCTCGCAAGCGAATTGTCCGAACTCTGCCCGATCACAACCTCTCTCACATGATAATAGGCTTCAGTATTGGGTTCGAATGCGATATCGAATTTTTCGATAAAGCGCAGATTGAATTCCCAATCCCCGACCACAGGGAGCGACTCATCGTAGCCTTCAAGAGTCTTCAAAGCTTTCCGTGTATAGAGAAAAGCGATAGGCATGAAAGGGTTGCTCTGTGCCACCCTGGGGATCGTATAGGATCTCACCTCCGGTAAAAAAAGAGAGCGCCCGGTGATACATATCTTATCCTTCTCCAGCCGCTCCATCACTTTAATTGTTTTTGCGGCAACCCCTTGGATGCTACTATTCTTTGAAGACTCCAGATGTGCTACGCATACTTCCAGAAAGCTTGGCGCCCAGCTGTCATCATCGTCATGGATCACGTAATAGTCCGCTTCGCAATCATTCAGCCCGATATTGCTGGCGGCCTCCATCCCAAGTGTTTTTGCATTATGTATAATAGAAATCCGCCCGTGATGTTTGTCCTCCAAAGATGCGATTACGCGTTCGACTTCGAAAGGCTCGCCACCATCGTTGACAACTGTACAGTGCCAGTTTTGATAGCTCTGAGCGATGATTCCCTGCAATGCTCGTTGCAAGAATATCGGCCGGTCTTTGGTTCGGGTAACAACTTGCACTTTACCTGACATAGCCTTAACACCCCGCCGCCCGCGCCAATACAATTTCGCTGATACGATCATGACATCCCGGTTTGGCCAGATGGTAGTCACACCGTCTATGCTGCATCAGACGTTGAATGCGGCGATTGAATTCATGTTCCTGCCGCTGAGATCGACTCACTCGGAACATCGAGCTCAGATCGTGACACTCGGGCACCAACGATGGCGAGCGCTCATCCAATAAAATAACCGACAGGTTACGACTCCAGCGCATCACCTTTAGATACTCGACTGCCTCCGCCCCCATGGTTAGTACCAGACGTTCACACGTCGGATGCTGGGCGGCCAAATCGCCTAAAAAAAAGAACCATCGATGGCGAGCAACCTCAGGGTGCGCCCTATGGTAACCCACAACAATTTCCTTGCCGTTATTATAAGCATCCGGCTTGGGACTCAGCACATCTCCGTAAACAGCGGTGGCCGAAGTTTCCTTGAGAGAAGCCACCGCATCTTTCCTGGCTAAGTCATTGAGGGAGCAGATGACGACTATCGGTACCGGAATTGACATAAAGTATTCGTCAGCGGTATTCGGCGACACTGCCAAAGAGTGCCAGGCACCGCGCCGAGACTCGAAATCCAGATCCAGAGATTCTTTATATCTCCGACTGAATTCCGAAAAATTCTCCTTCATGTAACATCTGTATTCCGGTTCTGACATCGCGCCAATTTCAGCCAATGACTCCTTAAGAAAACAAGCATCAGGAGAAATCTTCCGCGCAAAAAAACGAGACTCTCCCAACAATTCAGGCAGGGCATCATTATAATAGACACGAGGAACCCCCCAGCTATTAAACTGGTAGCGTGTCAATGGAGCCATGCCAATCTCATTCTTTGGCACCAGACTGGCTACCAATGTCTGAAAAAACAGCTCATCAGGGACCCAGGTTCGCCTGTAAAACTGAATGAGCTCGGGGTGCTCATCAATCAGATTAAGAATGGCATCCACGGTTCGAGTGCGTAGACACCACCACTGGGAACCCATACGAGGAGTATGCCCGAGGGGCAGCTTGCGCTTTACGCGCAACAACTTTTGCACCTTATTAGCCGCGCGAAAACGAAATCTTTGAAAACGCCAGTTAAAGAAGTGGTAGTACTCCCAGCGTTCGCGCTGAATACCATCCGTTACCCATTGCGTCGTCTCCGCATTCACGACCTCTATATGATCAATATCCGTACTGGCCAAGTGGTTCACTAAAATATCAATAGGCTTCACAGGCATACATGAACCTGAGATCAGCATTAAGTAATCACACTGATAGCCTTTTGCACTGGCCAACCGCAAACAATTTAGTGTTGCTTGAACAATAGACCATTCACCCCACACCACCGGAACTCTTTCGACAAAATAAAGCTTACCAGACAACCGATTGAGTCCCCACTCCATCGCTGCTCCAGCCAAATCATGAGGGGAAGAAGCATCATAATGAACAAAAATATCCGCCCCCGACGAGAGAATGGAAGTGATCAGGTGCCTTAAATTTTCAGGGGTTTCGTGAGCCAGAAGAGCGAATGAAATCTTCATGTTTCTTCACCACTCCCCTTTATTCATCAAACCCAGCCTGACCAGAGTACGCCAATTTTCGTATCGCCCTGAAACGGAAGGGCAAAATAGCGTTTGATGGCTATTTATAAGCACATCATATCTTTTATATTCCGCCGAATCGTTGAAATGCTGCTTGGCCTCCAGCTCTTCATCTACCTTCTGCCGCAACTGACTAATAAACTTAAAATGCAACAAAGCCCCTGTGGTCTTATTTCTGGAAATGGATTCGTTGAGCCGCCTTGGAATAGCCATATGCATGGATTCAACATAAGCAAAGTGTCGCTGCCATTTCACCAATGGAATTTTATTCAGCGCAGGAGCACCTGAAGGATTCGCACTGGAAAAAACCCGGCGCCTCACCCCCCCCTGCACCCAAACATTACGCAAATCATCGATATATGTCTTGGCATACCCGAAGCGATCAAAATAAGGACAAACATCCAGAGGGTCGGTTCCCTGCTTATAGTGGCAAAACTCAATCGGCTTATCGCCATACATATCGATCATGCAGGAAAAGAATGACTCTTCACGAATAGAGGCCAGGTAATCGGTGAGCTCGTGAAGACCCCGGCTCTCCATTTCGGGATAGACAATAAACTCATCGGGGTCACAGGTCAGACACCAATGTCCCGAGCCATATTTTCTCAAAAGATAATTGGCCCAATGCATTCCAAAGTTCGCGTCCTTGTAACTTCCCTTTGCATGAAAGGAAGTCACATCTTCTTGGCCTGATGTGATCCCCCGAAAATCATCTTCCGACTCATTATCCACCAATATAAAATGATCCACCCCCAGTTTCCTATAATACTCCAAAAAAAAGGAAGCCGGTGAGACTCATTCTTCATTACCGAGAATAGCAGAAGATCCCCCTTTTCTATTTTTTTCAGGTTGTCCTGAACGAGCCACAACTCCTTGGACTTTCTTTGAGCCATGGCATGGACCTTCATGAGGCGAAGCCCCATGCAAACGAGATCCTTAAACCACTGATACCGCCATTTAATAGACATCACACAACCTTGGAAAACCGCTATTACCGGGCGACCAGAATCTTCAACAATTCCGGAATGTACCGCTTGTACGCCACCTCGTCGGAAAGGAATACGGGCTCAGCACTACGCTCGCCCCTCGGGGAAAACAGTCTGTCTCTTGAAAAATACTTTTTTGCCACTAGCGCATTGGAGTTTTCATACGATTGACTGATGTCGATTAGCTGCTCATTACTGAACACCTCTTTCCTGCCATTATCTTCCGGCATATCGAGAGCGTTAATTGCATCGAGCATTTTTACTCTTTCTGGCGCGGAGAGTTCATACAGATCTATTCGTCTTAGCAAATCCAGCTTGGCTGAAGAGAGGGAAGTGTTCTCATTCTTATAGGAGTTCATCCACAACGGCTCTATCCCAACGCATTTGAGAAAATCTTCCACGGTATCACTGGTGCCCAACGGATCAACCACATCTATATGCAGGCGCCCATTCCCCACATTTCGCTCGATCTTTTCAATTAGCTTGTCGTACGACATCCACCAAAAATCATCTTTATAGTCACTCAAGAACTCTTGCGGGGTCGCCGATGAAAATCGCTTTTCCCATGGCCACTTGACATGCTGATTATACCAGGATTCAAGCCAGAGATCTTGACGCTTCAGATATAGGATTGCCTCCAGGTCATACTCGGCCCCAAGCCTGTCAAAGAAACTATCATTCTTAACCAAACACCAATCTTCCGCGGAAAGAATAACAGTATGCGTCAGGGCGTTCGCTTGCGACTCAATATCCTTAACGATATCCTCGAAAGTTATCTGACCGGAGTTCAACATCCAAGGGAGCCGCACATGGCCATTCATGCCCCGTACTCTCGGATAGAGATAACCATGGCTTTTTAAGATGTTATGACTATTACTCAGGCATTCCTGAATGGACGTACTTCCAGTCCTATGGATACCATAGTGCAGAATGATTTTCATAAAAGCACCGAGCTAAGCAATTTAGGCGGTGCGGCCAGTACCGGGCCGCACAACGGTCCATTCACATACACAAACCATTTATTCCAAGGCGAGCAAGCCATCTCAGTTGGTTGAATTACGATCTTACACCCTTTTCCAACTCGATCACGCGATCACATACTCTTCTCACCTGCTGCTCTGAGTGTGATACCAGCAGCACTGTTTGATCAGAGTGAATCTTCTTCATCATTTCGTATTCAGCCTTCTTGCGAAACTCTTTATCTCCGACACTCAGGACCTCATCGAGCAACAACACGTCCGGCGTCATGAAAACAGCCACGGAGAAGCCCAGACGGGCCCGCATACCTGATGAATAGGTTTTCACCGGCTCATCCATAAAACTACCCAGCTCGGAGAATTCAGTGATATCACTCGAACGGGCTTCGACTTGTTTTCGCGTATACCCCATCAGCATGCCGCTCATTATCGCGTTGTCCCGTCCGGACAGCTCTGGATCAAAACCTGCCTGCAGCGCAAGCAACGATACCGTTACGCCGCTATTGACTATTTCTCCGTCATCCGGACGGATTATGCCGGCCACGACCCTTAGCAACGTGGATTTCCCAGCACCATTACGTCCTACGATTCCCAGAGTTTCACCACGGTAGATGTCGAACGTGACGCCTTCCAGTGCCTGAAAGTATTCAGGGCGCCTAAACAACCCTCCGCGACGCTTATAGCGGACTCCAACGTCGCGTAAACCAATGATAATGTCGCCTTTCTTCTGACTCATCACTCTATTACCACCCGCGGGAAGATAGATTCCAGACGACGATAGAGCAGAACAATAACCGCCAACGCCAGCAGGCATCCAAGCGTAACCCACCACATGGAACTCCAGTCAGGCCATTGGTTTTCGACCAGTATCAGACGATACTGATGAAGAATATTGGCCACCGGATTGAGAAAAAACAGACTGCGCCACTGTTCGGGGATACGATCAAGCGTGTAGAAGATACCACTTACAAACATCGTGAATTGGATACCCGTAGGCACCAAATTGATGATATCCCGTACAAAGGGAGCCAACATCGCCACGGCGCAGCTTACCACCACCATTAGTAGCAGCTGTAGTAGCACGACAGGAAGTATGGCGACCCAGTGCAGTGTGGGGGGCAAGCCATAGAACACAAGGAAAAGACCCAGCATCAGGAAAACCAGCAGCTGCTTCCCGGTGTTCTGCACAATGCCCACCAAAGGGAAAAAGAGTGGCGAGATTCGCACCTGGTGCATTAAGCCCTTGCCTTGGATAATAGAATTTGAAGTGTGCTGGATCGTCTTAGCGAACCACTGAAACGGAACCAATCCTGTAAGAAGATAAGCGACGTACCCTTCTCCTCCACGCTGCATTAACATGCCAAAAACGATGTAAAACACCAACATGTACAGCAGAGGATCGATAACCCACCACATATAACGCAGATGGTTGCGGTTGGCCTCGGATTTCAGATTAAGGCGTGCCTTGGTCCAGACCAAGTCAACGAAGCTGCGCCAATCCCGGCGTCGGGGCGGCATAACCGGCGCAGTCACCTCCCTCTCCGTATCCTCCAGTTCCGACAGCCAATCCATCCCATACTCTTCCGCCAGACGCAGCCGGCGCGCTGCGCGGTGGCGCCCCAGCCGCTCCTCTGCCTCAGCGGCCCGGCGGTATCCCATCGGCAAGGCAGGGAAACGTTCCCGTACCCGTGTCCAACGTTCGCCAGCGGCCTCCCAATCACCGCCCGCCATCGCGAACTCGGCGTATTGAACATAACCACCGGGTTTGTCAGGGAAACTATCCCGGGCATGCTGGTTGTATCGAAGAGCAGTATCAACATCGCCCCGCGCCCAGGCCAAGTCGGCGCTGCGCAGCCACACTGGCGGCTCATCGCGAAAGCGAATACGGGCTTCATGCAATAGACGATCCGCCTCTTCGTGGTCGGAACGCTCCAGTTCCACCTCGGCCCCGTCTATCCAACCACCAGGGCGATCCGGAAAACGATGTCTAGCTTCGCGAAGCAACGTGGCGGCCTGGTCATAACGACCCAGATGCCTCAAGGACACGCCCGCCTGAATCCACACCGGCGCATGGTCCGAGTAGACAACACGCAGGGTAGCCCAACGCCTGGCCGCCTGCTCCCAATGGTGGGCCGACATCGCTCCCCAGGCCCATTGAAACGCTTCCTCGGGGGCAGCCCGATCCTCATTATCAGTCTGGAGAGAGGGATTGTTATTCATTCGTAACCGCTCGGATTCCGCTCTTGCCAACGCCAGTGATCCCCGCACATCGCCTCGATGCCGTGCTCGGCGCGCCAGCCAAGCACTTGCTCCGCGTGGCCCGGGTCGGCGTAGCAGGTGGCGACGTCGCCGGGGCGGCGGTCGACGATCTGGTAGGGAATGTCGCGGCCGCTGGCTTTGGCGAAGGCCTGGATCATTTCCAGCACGCTGTAGCCGCGTCCGGTGCCCAGGTTGGTGGTGATCAGGGTGCCGTCGTGGCGCTCGAGCGCTTGCAGGGCGGCGAGGTGGCCCTGGGCGAGGTCCATGACGTGGATGTAGTCGCGCACGCCAGTGCCGTCTTCGGTGGGGTAGTCGCCGCCGAAGACGTTCAGGCGTTCGAGTTTGCCGACGGCGACCTGGGCGATGTACGGCATCAGATTGTTGGGGGGGCCGCCGGGGTCTTCGCCGATTTGCCCGCTGGGGTGGGCGCCGGCGGGGTTGAAGTAGCGCAGCAGGGCCAGGTTCCAACGCGGGTCGGCGCGGTGCAGGTCGCGCAGCATGTTTTCGATGTGCAGTTTGGTGGCGCCGTAGGGGTTGGTGGCGCTGAGCGGAAAGTCTTCCTGGATCGGTACGCTGGCGGGGTCGCCGTAGACGGTGGCGGAGGAGCTGAACACCAGGGTGCGCACGTTGGCGCGCTCCATCGCTTCCAGCAGGCGCAGGGTGCCGACTACGTTGCAGTCGTAGTACGCCAGGGGGTTGGCGACGGATTCGCCCACCGCCTTGAGGCCGGCGAAGTGAATCACCGAGCCGATGTCATGGGTTTGGAACAACAGATCCAGGCCGGCGCTGTCGCGGATGTCGCCTTCCACGAAGGTGAGGCTGGCGCCGGTGATCTTCTCCACCCGGCGCAGCGCTTCGCGGCTGCTGTTGCTGAGGTTGTCCAGCACCAGTACACGGTGGCCGGCTTCCAATAACAGCAAGACCGTGTGCGAACCGATGTAACCGGCGCCGCCGGTGATCAGAACAGTGTTCATTGCGCATCCTTGTGACTAGCAACGCGATAGTGTAACAGAACCGTCTTTTGCCAACCCGCCTGGCGGCCCGCGGTGAGCAGGCGCCCGGGCCAGCACGGAGGCTGTTTGGGAGACCGTGGCGCCGCGAAGGTTCCCTTTTACGGGGGGAACCGTGACGTTGGTCACGGCCGGTGCGTGAAGTGTTCGGCCAAGGTCGGCCGTGGTTTCAGCCGACCGCTTTGATCGCCTCGTCGATGGCCTGTTCGAAGCGTGTCTGGATGCGCGCCAGCGCCTGGGGCTCGGTGGCTTCGTAGCGGGTGACCAGTTTCGGCGAGGTGTTGGAGGCGCGGCACAGGCCCCAGCCGTCGCCGTAGTCCATGCGAATGCCGTCCAACACGGTGCGCTCGCCGTCACCGAAGTCGATGCGCTCTTGCAGGTATTCGATGATGCGGAATTTGTTCTCTTCGGTGACCGTGATGTTGATCTCGGGGGTGGTGCACAGCACCGGAAAGCGGGAGAAGTAATCGACGGCGTCGCCGTGGTGGCGGCTGAGAATGCGCAGCAGGCGCGCCGCCGCGACAATGGCGTCGTCAAAGCCGTACCAGTCTTCGGCGAAAAAGATATGGCCGCTCATTTCCCCAGCCAACAGGGCGCCGGTTTCTTTCATGCGCGCTTTGATCAGCGAATGGCCGGTGCGCCACATTTCCGGTTCGCCGCCGGCGGCGCGGATCACATCGAACAGGGCGCCGGTGCATTTCACGTCGAAGATCACCTTGGCGCCGGGGCGGCGGCTGGCCAGGTCTTCGGCGAGCGCCATCAGTAGAATATCCGGGTAGACGATTTCGCCGTTGGGCAGCACCACGCCCACGCGGTCGCCGTCGCCGTCGAACGCCAGGCCAAGATTGGCGTTTTCCTGCTTCACGGCGGCGATCAGGTCTTGAAGATTGTGCGGGTCACCCGGGTCGGGGTGGTGATTGGGAAAGGTGCCGTCGACTTCCGCGAACAGCGGCACCACGTCCACGCCGAGCAGCATCAGGGCCTCGGGCGCCACCACGCCGGCAACGCCGTTGCCGCAATCGACCACCGCTTTAAGCGGGCGCTCAAGCTGGTGGCGGCGTTGCAGGGCATTGAGGTAAGCGGGCAGCACGTCGCGGCTGACGCGCTCGCTGGGGCCGGCGCTGAAGCGCTGCTCCTGGATGCGGGTCTTCAGCGCCTGGATCGCGTCGCCGGACAGGGTGACGCCGTTGATCACGATCTTGAAGCCGTTGTAATCCGGCGGGTTGTGGCTGCCGGTGACCATCACGCCGGAGCGGGTTTCCGGGTAATGGTGGGTGGCGAAGTACAGCACCGGAGTGGGCACCATACCCACGTCGATGACGGTGCAACCGGAGGCCTGCAGGCCTTCCGCCAGGGCGTTCAGCAGGGTGGGGCCAGAGAGCCGCCCGTCGCGGGCCAGGGCCACCGCGTTTTCGCCTTGCTCGCGGATCTCGGAGCCGATCGCCCGGCCGATCAGGCGGGCGCCGTCCTCGGTCAGAGTGTCACCGTAAATGCCACGGATGTCATAGGCCCGGAACAGAGTCTCGGGCAGCGCGTTCGCCATCATGTTTTCCTTTCAATGTCGTCCTTGAAGGCTCCGCGAACAGAGCCTCTGTTGGTTCAACCCGCGTTCGTGATCGGCGGGTTCAGTCCTGGTTCAAGCGCCGTGCGCGTTCGGCGAGGGCACGGCTGGAGGCGTCCAGATTGTCGCCGCCCTGCCCGCTCTCGAGCACCTGGATCATGTCGGTGGCGATCACCTTGCCCATCTCCACGCCCCATTGATCAAATGGGTTGATGCCCCACAGCACCGCCTGTACGAACACCTTGTGTTCGTACAACGCCAGCAATGAGCCCAGATGCCGTGGCGAGAGTTCATCGAGCATCAGCGTGGTGCTCGGCTGGTTGCCCCGGTAACGCTTGAACGCCGGCAATTCCAGATCCGCCGGCAGGGCGTGCTCACCAAGCGCCAGCAGCCGCGATTGCGCCAGACAGTTGGCCAGGGTGAGCTGGTGCTGATCCTCAAGCTGCTTGAATTCGCTGCCATCGGCGTTGAGCCGGTCGTGGCGGGCGGCGACGATGAATTCGCAGGCCACCGGCTGGGTGCCCTGGTGCAGAAGCTGATAAAACGCGTGCTGGGCGTTCGGCCCCACTTCGCCCCAGATCACCGGGCAGGTGTGGTGGGTGACGTTCTCGCCAGCGCGGGTCACGGATTTGCCGTTGGACTCCATCTCCAACTGCTCCACGTACGAGGGCAAGTGTTTGAGACGGCCGTCATAGGGCAATACGGCGCGGGCGGTGATGTTGAGAAAATTCAGGTTCCACACGTCCACCAGGCCCATCATCACCGGCAGGTTGTCCTGCCAGGGCGTGTCCTGAAAGTGGCGGTCCATGTCGTGGGCGCCGGCCAACAGTTCGCGGAAGCCTTGCATGCCAATGGTCAGGGCAATCGGCAGCCCGATCGCCGACCAAAGTGAGTAGCGCCCGCCCACCCATTCCCAGAACTGAAGCTGGTTATCTTCGTGAATGCCCCAGCGGCTCATGCGCTCCGGCTGGGCGGAAATACCCACAAAGTGACAGCGCAGCACGGCGCCATTACGGCCGGGCATTTCCCGTTCCAGCCAGCCCCGCGCGGTGGCCGCGTTGGTCAGGGTGTCCACGGTGGTGAACGATTTCGAGGACACCACGATCAGGGTGGTGGCGGGGTTCAGCTCTTGCAGCAAAGGGGCGACCTGGCTGCCGTCCATGGACGACACGAAATGCACCCTGGGCCGATGACCGCGCGGCGGACGCTGCTCACTGAGCGCGAACGAGGCCATCAACGGCCCCAGATCCGAGCCACCGACGCCCACATTCACCACATCGGTAATCGCATCGCCCTCGCAGCCGCGCCATTGGCCGCGCAGAATACGGTCCACCATGCGTTCCATGCGCGCCAGTTGGGCGTGCACGTCCGGCGCCCGGTCCTTGGTGTCACGCAGGCGCCAGTGCATGGCCGGCCGTTGTTCGGTCCAGTTGACGTCCTCGCCCTTGAACAAACACTCGATCCAGCTTTGCAGGCCGCGGGCGCGGGCCAGCTCGCTGAGCAGAGACAGGGTCTCGGTGGTCAGCCGTTGTTTGCTGATGTCCGCCAGCAGGCCGCAGCCGCTGCGCGAAAGCCGCTCAAAGCGCTGGGCGTCGTCCTCGAACAGCGCCGCCAGATGGCGCTCGCCGGTCTGCTGGGCGTGCTCGCGCAACGCCTGGTGGGCGGCGCGGGCGGTGTCGGTGTCGTGACGGGGAAAATCCATAATCAGCTCGTTAGGGCCTGTTCACACTCATTTTGATGGTCGCGCCGGACGGCGCTGCCCGCGCCCGATGCCTTGATAGTCGAATCCATGACCACGCACATAGTCCGGGTCGAAAATGTTGCGCCCATCGAGAATCAGCGGGGTGCGCATGGCGGCGTGCAGGTCGTCCCAATCCGGGCTCCAATAGGCTTTCCATTCGGTCACAACCATCAGCGCGTCGCTGCCGCGAACCGCTTGATAAGGGTCGTCGTGGCAGGTCAGTTCGCCGTGCCCGTTTGCCCAGCGTTGCAGCTCCGGCATGGCCAGCGGATCGTGCACGTGCACGTCCACGTCCTGGGCCCACAGCGCCTCGATCAGGCTCAACGCCGGGCCGTTGTCGATGCGGTCGGTATTGGGCTTAAAGGCGGCGCCCCAGAGGGTCACCCGGCGGCCTTTCACGTCGCCGTCGAAGTGGCGCCAGAATTTGCGAAACAAGACCTCTTTTTGACGCTCGTTAATGCGCAACACATCGCTGAGCAGCTCGGCGCTGATGCGCTTGTCGCGCAGCGTATCGGTGAGGCTCATTACGTCGCTGCTGAAGCCCGGTCCGCCAAACCCGCAACCGGCGTACAGATACGCCTCGCCAATGCGCGGGTCCGAGCCCATGCCCTGGCGGATCATATCGATGTCCACGCCCAGCGCCTCGGCGAGCAGCGCCATGTCGTTCATGTAACTCAGCCGGGTCGCCAGCATGCCACTGATCGCCAGCTTGGCGAATTCCGCCTCGCGGGGCTGCATCACCTGGATCACGTCGCGGCGGCGGTTGTAAGGGCGCAGAATTTCCCGGATCAGCACTTCGGCGGCGTCGTCGTTGCAGCCCAGCAGAATGTGGTTGGGGCGGGTGAAGGTCTGCAGCGCCATGCCTTCTTGCAGGGTGTCCGGCAGGCAGGCCACCGGCGTGTCCACGCCAGCCTTGATCAGGCGCGCCTGCAGTTTCTCGCTGCTGCCCACCGGGAAGGTGCTCTGGTTGACCAGCAACCGGCAGGCGCTGCCCGCCGCCACCCGGTCGACCACCGCGCGGGCCTGATCGAAAGTGCCCGGCTGCAGGGCCAGAAACACCACCGGCGCCGGCGCATCGCCTTGCTCGTTGAACCCCAGGCAACGCAGCCGCCCGGCGTCGCGTTGCTGCGCCACCAGCTCCGCCAGGCCCGGTTCCTGATAGAGCACCCGGCCCTGATCGCGCAGCGCCTGGTCCACGCGGCCGGTGGGAAGATACCAGTTGACCCGGTGGCCGCTTTGCGCCAAGGCGGCGGCGGTAACCTGGGCACACAGGGTGTCGCCGAAAAGATCAATGCGCATGGTTCAATCCTGGTAGCGACGCAGCAAAGCCCGGGTGGCGTCCGCCAGCTCAGGATGTTTAAGGGCGTAGTGCAGAATCGCTTCCAGGTACCCCGCCTTGCTGCCGCAATCAAAGGTCTGGCCGCGCATCGCGTAGGCCTCCACGGTTTCGCGCTCGATCAACGCGGCAATGGCGTCGGTCAATTGGATTTCGCCGCCGGCGCCGGGTGCGGTTTCCGCGAGCAGATCCATCACCGCGCCGGGCAGCACATAGCGCCCCACCACCGACAGGTTCGAGGGTGCATCGGCGGGCTTGGGTTTCTCCACCACGGCGCGCATCGGCGCGCTCTCGCCGGCCGCCGGGGCGGCCCCGTCCAGGGCGGCGATGCCGTACTGTTCGACCCGCTCTTCAGGCACCGGCTCCACCATGATCTGCGCGCGGCCGCTGGCCTGAAAGCGCTCGATCATGGTGCTCAGGTCCTCGGCGCCGTCACCAGCGTCCACCAGTACATCGGGCAGAATCACCACGAACGGCTCGCCGCCCACCACCTGGCGGGCGGCGTGCACCGCGTGGCCCAGGCCCAGCGGCGGGCCCTGGCGCACACTGATCACTTGCACCCCGTCCGGCAACGGCCGGCTGACCTGCTCCAGCAGCGTCGTCTTGCCCTTGGCCTTGAGCTGCGCTTCCAGTTCCGGGTGGCCATCGAAGTAGTTTTCAATCGCGCCCTTGGCGGCGTGGGTCACCAGAATGATCTCGGTGAGACCGGCGCGGATCGCCTCGTCCACCACATACTGGATGGCCGGACGATCCACCACCGGCAGCATTTCCTTGGGAATGGATTTCGACGCCGGCAACATGCGCGTGCCAAAGCCGGCCACGGGAATCACGACTTTCGATACCATCGAAAAGGGCCTCTTTTCTCAAATCCGTTTATTGGGCGGGGATTCAGTGTTCAGTGTTCAGTGTTCAGTGTTC
>NZ_NMQZ01000044.1 GCF_002864685.1 Alloalcanivorax mobilis | reverse complement strand
GTTCAGTGTTCAGTGTTCAGTGTTCAGTGTTCAGTGTTCAGTGTTCAGTATCTCATGAAACGCTGGCCGCACCTTGGCGGTGGCGGCAAAACATCGGTCGCCCCGGTGCTTAATACATATTTTTACTTTCAGAAAGATCGATACAGGAAGCAGGATACAGGATGCAGCGCGATATGTGCCCGCGCTACAACGCCCCTGTGGGAGCGATCCCTGATCGCCGAACCGAGCCGAAGGCGAGGATGGGCCTGGCAAAGCCGATTCGCGGTC
>NZ_NMQZ01000043.1 GCF_002864685.1 Alloalcanivorax mobilis | reverse complement strand
GGCGATGGGAAATGGATCGGCATTGAGTCAATTCCCGCTATTCCGCAATCAACCAAAAAAAGCCCGGCTTGCGCCGGGCTTCTTTAATAGCGGTTGCAACAACCCGCTTAGCAGGTGGCTTCTTCCGCCGAGGCATCCACGGTCAGCACCAGGCCATCCTCGCCGACGGTGATGTGCACCTGGCCACCGCCGTTGGCGAGTTCACCGAACAGCAGCTTCTCCGCCAGTGGCTTCTTGATCTGCTCCTGGATCAGACGGGCCATGGGGCGAGCGCCCATGTCCTTGTCGTAGCCTTTGTCCGCGAGCCAGTGACGGGCCTGGTCGTCGATGTCCAGGACCACCGCTTTCTCATCCAACTGGGCCTGCAGTTCCACCAGGAACTTGTCGACCACGCCGAGAATCACCTCGGCGCTCAGGGCGTTGAACTGCACCACCCCGTCGAGCCGGTTACGGAACTCCGGAGAGAACATTTTCTTGATCGCCTCGATGCCATCGGTGGACTGATCCTGATCGGTGAAGCCGATGGAGCGCTTGCTGAGCACCTCGGCGCCGGCGTTGGTGGTCATGATCAGGATCACGTTGCGGAAGTCCGCCTTGCGCCCGTTGTTGTCGGTCAGCGAGGCGTTGTCCATCACCTGCAGCAGGATATTGAACACCTCCGGGTGCGCCTTTTCGATCTCATCCAGCAGCAGCACACAGTGTGGCGTCTTGGTGATCGCTTCGGTGAGCAGCCCGCCCTGGTCGTAACCGACGTAGCCCGGGGGCGCGCCGATCAGCCGGCTCACGGTGTGCCGTTCCATGTACTCGGACATGTCGAAGCGCACCAGCTCCACGCCCAGCGCCCGCGCCAATTGCCGGCTGACCTCGGTTTTGCCGACCCCGGTGGGGCCGGCGAACATAAAGGAACCGATCGGCTTGTGGTCCGATTTCAGACCGGCCCGGGACAGCTTGATCGCCGCCGAGATCGCGTCGATGGCTTTCTCCTGGCCGAACACGGTCATCTTCAGATCCCGCTCCAGGTTGCGCAGCACTTCCTTGTCCGACGAGGACACCTGCTTGGGCGGAATGCGAGCGATCTTGGCGACCATCGCTTCCACGTCTTCCTGCTCGATGGTGACCTTGCGCTCATTTTCCGGACGCAGCCGCTGCCAGGCACCGACCTCATCGATCACATCGATGGCCTTGTCGGGCAGGAAACGGTCGTTGATGTAGCGGGCGCTCAACTCGGCGGCGGATTTCAACGCCGCGTCGGTGTACTGCACATTGTGGTGCTTTTCAAAGCGGCTCTTGAGCCCTTTGAGAATGCCCACGGTGTCTTCCACGCTCGGTTCCACCACGTCGATTTTCTGGAAGCGCCGGGACAGCGCCCGGTCCTTCTCGAAGATGGTGCGGTATTCCTGGAACGTGGTGGAGCCCATGCACTTGAGCTCGCCGGACGCCAACAGCGGCTTGAGCAGGTTGGAGGCGTCCATGACGCCACCGGAGGCCGCCCCGGCACCGATGATGGTGTGAATCTCATCGATGAACAGAATGGCGTTGTCTTTCTTGCGCAGCTCCGCGAGCAGATTCTTCAAACGCTTTTCGAAATCGCCCCGGTACTTGGTGCCAGCCAGCAAGGCGCCCAGGTCCAGGGAGTAGACCACCGCGTCCAGCAGCGGCTCGGGCACCTGTTCCTCGACGATCATGCGCGCCAGCCCTTCGGCGATGGCGGTCTTGCCGACCCCCGGTTCGCCCACCAGCAGCGGGTTGTTCTTGCGCCGGCGGCAGAGAATCTGCGCGGCCCGTTCGATCTCGAACGCACGCCCCACCAGCGGGTCGATGCGATCCGCGCGGGCCATTTCGTTGAGGTCGGTGGCGTAGGAATCCAACGCGCTGGCCGGCGTGCCCTCGGCGCTGGCTTCGCCCTCTTCAGCGCGCTGCTCGGCGGCCGGGTCGCTGTCCTGAACCTGGGAGGAAATGCCGTGGGCGATGAAATTGACCACATCCAGACGGTGCACGTCCTGGCTGTTGAGCAGATAAACCGCCTGGCTCTCCTGTTCATTAAAGATCGCCACCAGCACATTGGCGCCGGTGACTTCCTTCTTGCCGGAGGACTGCACGCTGAACACCGCGCGCTGCAGCACGCGCTGGAAGCCCAGCGTCGGTTGGGTATCCCGCTCGCCGTCTTCCGGCAGCAGGGGGGTGGAGTCGTCGATAAACTGAGTCAGGGCCTCGCGCAGTTCCTCCAGATCGGCGGCGCACGCGCGCAGCACTTCCACCGCCGCTTCATTATCAAGCAGCGCCAGCAGCAGATGTTCCACGGTCATGAATTCATGGCGGTGGGTGCGGGCATGATGGAAAGCCTCGTTAAGAGTCAGTTCCAGTTCTTTGCTGAGCATAGGCTACCTCACTGCTGTTGCCCGTCAGGCTTTTTCCACCTGGCACATCAGCGGATGCTGATGCTCGCGGGCGTAATCGACCACTTGCGTGGCCTTGGTCTCGGCGATGTCCTGGGGATACACCCCACACACCGCCTTGCCCCGGGTATGCACCGTGAGCATGACCCGCGTGGCCTGCTCCCGATTCATACTGAAAAAGGTCTCAAGGACCTCGACGACAAAATCCATCGGGGTGTAGTCGTCGTTCATCATCAACACTTTGAACATCGGTGGGCGCTTAAGTCGAGGCTTTGCTTCCTCGACGGTCACCTCACCCTGACGATCGGGGGATTCCGGCTTGTCCGGCCCCGATCGGCTTGCCATCCGTGTCTCCATCAAAGGGAGCGTCAGGTGGTGCTGCCTATTCATAACCTTCTCTAACGGTTGTATACCCGCGGGCGTCAGCGAGCAATGAACAAATGAGGGACATAACGCTGTTTTTCAATCCCGCCGTCCGGCTTGCGGCAAACCGACAGCCGATTAAATCCTGTCGCGATTCATGACGCGAGTCCATGCGACTTGACACCCCGCCGGCCATCAGGAACAGTTGCTCAAAAAGCGATCTATTGTAACCCCGGCCGGGGATCAAAGCTGGGGCCAAGGTAGCGGGAACACAACAACAATCATAGCCAGCGCCCAAGAGGGAAGGACTATGGCGACGGGAACGGTAAAGTGGTTTAACAACGCCAAGGGGTATGGCTTCGTGCGCCCCGATGAAGGCGGCGACGATCTGTTCGTGCATTACTCCTACATTCAGGGGGACGGCTACAAGACCCTGTATGCGGGGCAGAACGTGGAATACGAATGCCTGGAAGCCAGCAAAGGCTATCACGCGGTCAATCTCAAGCCTGGCGACAGCCCCGCCGGCGCCCGGCGGCAAAGGCCGCAGCGGCGACGTGAGCGGGAACGGGAAAGCAGCGCCCTCTGAAACAGAGGGCGCGCATTCCGAACCCAGGTAACGCCGGTCGGGTCAGAGCCCCATGTGTTCGATGACGGCGTCACCAAACTGAGAGCACTTAAGCAGCGTCGCGTCGGGCATCAGACGTTCGAAATCGTACGTCACCGTCTTCGCCGCGATGGCGCCTTCCACGCCCCGGATCACCAGATCCGCCGCGTCTTCCCAATCCATATGGCGCAGCATCATCTCCGCGGAGAGAATCAGTGAACCCGGATTGACCTTATCCTGGCCGGCGTATTTCGGCGCGGTGCCATGGGTGGCCTCGAACAGGGCCACGGAGCCGCCGATGTTGGCGCCCGGCGCGATGCCGATGCCACCCACTTCCGCCGCCAGGGCGTCGGAAATGTAGTCGCCGTTCAGGTTCAGGGTGGCGATCACGCTGTACTCTTCCGGACGCATCAGAATCTGCTGCAGGAAGGCGTCGGCGATCACATCCTTGATGATGATGTCCTTGCCGGTGCGCGGGTTCTTCATCACCATCCACGGGCCGCCGTCCAGCAACTCGGCGTTGAAGCGGTCGCGGGCCATCTGGTAGCCCCAATCCTTAAAGGCCCCCTCGGTGTACTTCATGATGTTGCCTTTGTGCACCAGGGTGACGGAATCCTTGTCGTTATCGATGGCGTACTGGATCGCCTTGCGGACCAGACGCTGGGTCCCCTCGCGGGAGACCGGCTTGATGCCAATGCCACAACCTTCCGGGAAACGGATCTGGGTGACGCCCATTTCCTCACGCAGAAAGCGGATCAGCTTGGTGGCTTCGGGGCCGTCGGCGGGCCACTCGATGCCGGCGTAGATGTCTTCGGAGTTCTCGCGGAAGATCACCATGTCGGTGAGTTCCGGATGACGAACAGGGCTCGGCACGCCTTCGAACCAGCGCACCGGGCGCATGCAGGTATACAGGTCGAGTTCCTGACGCAGGGCCACGTTCAATGAACGGATGCCGCCACCCACCGGGGTGGTCAGCGGGCCCTTGATGCCGACGGTGAATTCCCGCATGGCTTCCAGGGTCTCGTCGGGCAGCCAGACATCGGGCCCGTAGACTTTGGTGGCTTTTTCACCGGCATAGATTTCCATCCAGGTGATGCCACGTTTGGTACCGTAGGCCTTTTCGATGGCCGCGTTCACTACTTTGATCATCACCGGCGAGATATCGACGCCGATGCCGTCCCCTTCGATGTACGGAATAATCGGGTGGTTGGGGACATTCAGGGATAGGTCCGCATTAACGGTGATTTTGTCACCGTCTGCCGGAACCGTGATCTTTTGGTATCCCATCTACACTACTCCCTCTGAGAAAAACCGTAGAATTCGGTTGCCGGGCGAGTATAGCACTCAGGCGTTACCCTTGCTTGGCCTTGATACCCGCTCTAAGGCGAAAAACACCATGTCCCGGCTGATTTTGTTTAACAAACCCTTTCAAGTGCTCTCCCAGTTCACCGACGACCGGGGCCGGCGCACGCTCAAGGATTACATCGACACGCCCGGGGTCTATCCGGCCGGACGGCTGGACTGGGATTCCGAGGGTTTGCTGCTGCTTACCGACGACGGCGCCCTGCAGGCGCGCATTGCCAGCCCCCGCTTTCATCTGCCGAAAACCTATCTGGTGCAGGTCGAAGGCGAACCGGATGAGCAGCGGCTGGATGCCCTGCGCCAGGGGATAACACTCAAGGACGGGCGCTGCCGGCCGGCGCGCGTCAGGCGGGTCGACGCGCCTGATCTCTGGCCGCGCCAACCGCCGGTACGCACGCGGCTCACGGTAGCCGACCGCTGGCTGGAACTCACCATAGACGAAGGTCGCAACCGCCAGGTGCGGCGCATGACCGCGGCCATTGGCCATCCCACCCTGCGCCTGGTGCGCCGCTCAATCGGCGACTGGAACCTGGACGGCCTGGCGCCGGGCCAGTGGCGCGCGATCACCGTGCACGCCCCTAAGGCGCCCTCCAGCGCGCAGCCGCGCGGGCGTCGTCGTCGCGGGCCTCCACCCAGTGCCAAACGCCGCCGCTGAGCACCTTTTTCCACAATGGCACTTCGCTTTTCAGCACGTCCATCAGGAAGGCGCAGGCTTCAAACGCCGCCTGCCGGTGGGCGGCGCACACCGTCACCCGCACAATCTCGTCGCCCACCGCCAGTTCGCCAACCCGATGAATAATTTCTATCAGATTCACAGGCCAGCGCTGTTGCGCCGCCCGGGCGATGTTTTCCATGGCCGCTTCGGTCATGCCCGGGTAGTGCTCCAGGAACAACGCCTGCACCTTGCCCTGCTCATCGCGCACCTGCCCGGAAAACACCACCCGCGCCCCGCTGGCGCCGTCGTCGCCGAGCGCCCGTGCCGGGGCCAGGGGGCACGTTTCGATGGCCACGCGGATCGCGCTCACCCGCCGGTCACCGGCGGAAACAACGCCACCACGTCGCCGTCCCGGAGCGCGCTGTCCATCGTCGCCAGCACCTCGTTGATCGCCACCATGCGCCGTGGCGTGTCGCCCAGGGCGCGGCCCAGTTGCGGGGTCTGCCCGGCCAGCCAGTCACACAGCGCCGCCACCGACACCAGCGCCGGAGCCGGCGGCGTCACCGTCAGCCGGTCAACGCCGGCGCGCTCGCGCAGGGCAGCAAAAAACCGGACCTCGACGGTGGCGGCCGGCGCGGCGCTCATTGCGGCTCCCGGACAAAATCGCCACTGCGCCCGCCACTTTTCTCAAGCAGGCAAACCTGCTCAATGACCATGGCCCGGTCCACCGCCTTGCACATGTCGTAGACCGTCAAGGCCGCCACCGTGACCGCCGTCAGCGCTTCCATCTCCACGCCGGTGCTGCCTTTAAGGCGGCAATGCGCATCCACGCGCAGGGCATCGTCGCCATCCGGTTCCAGTTGCACCTCCACGCCGCCGAGCATCAACGGGTGACAAAGCGGAATCAGCTCCCAGGTTTTTTTCGCCGCCTGAATGCCGGCGATGCGCGCCACCGCCAGCACATCGCCCTTGGGATGCGCCTGATCGAGAATCATCGCCAGCGTGCGCGGCGCCATGCGGATGCGGCCACGAGCGTGGGCGCTGCGGCTGGTCTCCGCTTTGTCGGTGACATCGACCATGCGCGCCCGGCCCCGGGCATCCAGATGGCTGAACGATTCGCTCACGGCTTGTTATCTCCTCGGCAGACCCCACACCGGTCGGCGTGGGGGTGGCTGTCCCGGCGGGCGCCGGTGCGCTACCATCTGGCGCCCTCGCCCGCCATCTCCAATCGTCAGGACAGCGCATGAACAGCTTTGAACCGCACATTACTGTGGCCACCATCGTCGAACAAGAGGGCCGGCTGCTGTTCGTGCGTGAAATGCAGGCCGGCCAGGCGGTGCTCAATCAGCCCGCCGGCCACGCCGAATTCGGCGAGGATCTGCTGCAGGCGGCCTACCGGGAGACCCTGGAAGAGACCGCCTGGCGGGTGGAAATCACCGATCTGCTGGGCTGGTACATCTTTCAGCCGCACAAGGGCGCCGGCGTCTATTACCGCACCTGTTTCGTGGCCCGCCCGCTCGGTCACGATCCCCGCCAGAAGCTGGATCACGGTATTCTGGAGGCGTTGTGGTTGAGCCCCGAGCAGATCCGCGCGCGCCACGCCGAACACCGCGGCCCGCTGGTGAGCCGCTGCGTGGAGGATTATCTGAGCGGCCGGCGGCTGCCTCTGGATGCGATCTACCAGCACCCGTGGCCGCTGCAACAACGCTGATCGCCGCCGTATTGATCGACCCTGTATGGTGCCCGTGGAGACCCTGGCCGAGATGACCAATGCTTGATAAAGCCCCTGCACAGACCCGAGTGATCGTTGGCATGTCCGGCGGCGTGGATTCGTCGGTGGCCGCTGCCCGCCTGATCGACGCTGGTTACCAGGTCGAAGGCCTGTTCATGAAGAACTGGAACGAAGACGACGGCACCGAGTATTGCACCGCCCGCGAGGACCTGATGGACGCCATCCAGGTGGCCGGAGTGCTGGGCATGGAGCTGCACACCGCCAACTTCGCCGGCGAATACTGGGACCGGGTGTTCGAGCACTTTCTCGCCGAATACCGCGCCGGCCGCACCCCCAACCCGGACATCCTCTGCAATAAGGAAATCAAGTTCCGCGCGTTTCTCGACCAGGCCATGACCCTGGGCGCCGACGGCATCGCCACCGGGCATTACGCCCGCGTCGGGCATGGCGGCGACCGCGCCCGGCTGCTGCGCGCGGCGGACACCAACAAAGACCAGACCTATTTTTTGCACGCGGTGGGCGGCGACAAGTTCGCCCGCACCCTGTTTCCCCTCGGCGACATGGAAAAGCCCCAGGTGCGTCAACTGGCCGCCGAACGCGGTTTCCATAACCATAAGAAGAAAGACTCCACCGGCATCTGCTTTATCGGCGAGCGCCGTTTCAAGGATTTCCTGGAAACCTTCCTGCCGGCCCAGCCCGGTGCCATCGAAGACGACCACGGCAAGGTCATTGGCCGCCACCAGGGTCTGATGTATCACACCCTGGGGCAACGCCAGGGGCTCGGCATCGGCGGCCGCGCCGACGCCGGCGATGCGCCCTGGTACGTGGCCGGCAAGGATCTTGAGCGCAATGTACTGATCGCCGTGCAGGGCCAGGACCACCCCCTGTTGTTCAGCCAGGCGCTGACCAGCGCCGTGGTCGACTGGGTGGCGATGGCGCCGCCCGCCCTGCCCGCGCGCCTCACCGCCAAAACCCGCTATCGGCAAGCCGATCAGGCCTGCACCGTGGAAGAAGCTGGCGGGGGCCGGGTGCGGGTACACTTTGACCAACCACAACGGGCGGTGACACCGGGGCAGTCGGTAGTGTTCTATGACGGCGACATCTGCCTCGGCGGCGCCGTGATCGAGGAGACCCGATGACCCCCGAGCAGCAGCAACTCATGGCCCTGGCCGCGGTGTTCCAGGCCGCGGTGCTGGCCGACCAGGTCGCCACCCGTGGCGAATGCGACAACGCCGCCGCGGAAGCCCTGTTTGGCGGCGTCATGGCGATGAACGAGAGCGACTTTCCGGCCATCTATCCGCAACCCGCCCGCCTCCAGGACGGCCTGCGCCTGCTGCGTCGCAGCCTCGGCCGTGAGCAGAGCAAGGAAAACGCCCGCGCCCTCAATCACGCTCTCGCCTTGCTGCATTTGTCCTCGCGGCTGCGCAAGAACAGCGACGTGATCAGCATACTGCGCCACCGCCTGATTGCCCTGGAAGGCCAGCGCGCCCATTTCGACAACCTCGCCAGCAACGCCTTTTGCCACCGCCTGGCGGGCATCTACCTGGACACCCTGGGTACCTTCCGGTTTCGCATCCGGGTGCAGGGTGAGCCCGCCCTGCTGCAAGACGAGGACAACGCCGCCCGCATTCGCGCCCTGTTTCTGGCCGGCGTCCGCGCCGCTTTTTTGTGGCATCAGATGGGCGGGCGCCGCTGGCGCCTTCTGCTCCAACGGAAGCAGCAACTGAAAATTCTTAATAGTATAAAATTCAGTGAGTTATAACATTTTTCTATAAATAGCTTTAAAAGTGCGACGTACCTGAATGGCGCTGACGCCCGGCCACCGGCTGGCGAAGCGCCACCGCCGTCATTTTGCTGTATCATTGCGCCGCCTTCGGATTCCCCAGCAGGAGTTTGCCCCATGTCCAGCCCCAGTTCCCTGACCGCCATTTCTCCGGTGGACGGCCGCTACGCCGGCAAGTGCGACGCGCTGCGCGCCATCACCAGTGAATACGGACTGATCCGTTACCGGGTTCATGTGGAAGTGAGCTGGCTGGAGCAGCTGGCCCATGAAAAAGCGATTCCCGAAGTGCCGCTGATGAGCGGCAAGGCCGCCTGGCATCTGCGCGGCGTCACCCGCGACTTCGAGGAACAGCACGCCGAGCGCATCAAAGAGATCGAGAGCACCACCAACCACGACGTCAAGGCGGTGGAGTACTTCATCAAGGAATGCATGGCCGGCCACGAAGAACTCGACGAAATGACCGAGTTCGTGCATTTCGCCTGCACCAGCGAGGACATCAACAATCTGTCCTACGCCCTGATGCTGCGCGAAGCCCGCGAAGTGATGCTGCCCAAGCTGGATCAGGTGATCAACGCGATCCGCAAACTGGCCCACGCCCAGGCGGACCAGCCGATGCTCTCGCGCACCCACGGCCAATCCGCCTCGCCGACCACCGTGGGCAAGGAAATGGCCAATGTGGTGGCGCGCTTGCAGCGCCAGCGCGAACAGTTCGCCGCGGTGCAGATCCTCGGCAAGATCAACGGTGCCGTGGGCAACTACAACGCCCATTTCGCCGCCTACCCGGAAGTCGACTGGCCGGCCTTCGCCCGCCGCTTCGTGGAAGCGCTGGGGCTGACGTTCAACCCCTTCACCACCCAGATCGAGCCGCACGACTGGATCGCCGAATACTTCCACGCCCTGATGCGCTTCAACACCATCCTGCTGGATTTCGACCGCGACCTGTGGGGCTACATCTCACTGGGCTACTTCAAGCAGCGCACCGTGGAAGGCGAAGTCGGTTCCTCGACCATGCCCCATAAAGTGAACCCCATCGATTTCGAGAATTCCGAGGGCAACCTGGGCCTCGCCAACGCAATCATGGACCACCTGGCCGCCAAGCTGCCGGTGTCGCGCTGGCAGCGCGATCTGACCGATTCCACCGTGCTGCGCAACGTGGGCGTGGGCCTGGCGCACAGCCTGATCGCCTACGAAGCCAGCCTTAAAGGCATCGGCAAGCTGGAGATCAACAGCGCCCGCCTGGACGAGGATCTGGACCAGGCCTGGGAAGTGCTGGCCGAGCCGATTCAGACCGTGATGCGCCGCTACGGCATCGAAAAGCCCTATGAGAAGCTCAAGGCGTTGACCCGGGGCAAGGCGATCACCGAACAGGCGCTGGTCGAATTCATCGACACCCTGGCGATCCCCGAGGAGGCCAAGGAACGCCTCAAGGCACTGACCCCGGCTGGCTATACCGGCAACGCCGGCAAGCAAGCGCGCGCCATCTGACCCACGCCGGGCCAGCGGCCCCGCGTTAACGAGGCTTTCATGCACGACGAATCCGTTCTGCCCCGCTTCAGGCTGCCGATGACGCCGGAGGACTTCCTCCAGCGTTACTGGCAACGCGCCAGCCTGTTCATGCCAGGCAGCGCCAGTGGCCTGGAGCATCCAGACGCGGACACCCTGGCCGGGCTGACCCTGGAGCCGGAGGTGGAATCGCGGCTGATTGAAGGCGCCGGAAACGGCCCCTGGAACCTGCGTCAGGGGCCCTTCGAAGCGGGCGATTTCGCCAGCCTCGGCGAACGGGACTGGACCCTGCTGGTGCAGTCGGTGGACCACTACCTCACCGAAACCTCGCTGTTGCTCGACGATTTCGACTTTCTGCCCGGCTGGCGGATCGAGGACATCATGATCAGCTACGCCGCCGAGGGCGGCAGCGTCGGACCTCATTTCGATCAATACGATGTGTTTCTGATTCAGGCCTCGGGGCGGCGCCATTGGCAGCTCGGCCCACTCTGTGACGATGAAACGCCGCAGCGCAGCGACACGCCGCTGAAGATGCTCGCCGATATGCCGGTCATCGAAGAGCACATCGCCGAACCCGGCGACGTGCTCTATCTGCCGCCGGGCGTGGCCCACCATGGCGTCGCCCTGGACAGCGACTGCGTGACCTGGTCGGTGGGCTTCCGGGCTCCCGATTATCGCGATTTGCTCGCCGAAATGGTCGCCGAAAGCCTGGCTGACGTCGGGCCGGCTTTGTATCAGGACCCCGGGCGCACGCCCACCATCGATGCCGGCCACCTGCAACCCGCCGAGCTGAAAGGCATGCTTGAGCGGGCCTTTGACCTGCTCAACCGCGAGGCCGCCGCCAGCGCCGTGTGCCGCTGGCTAAGCACGCCCCGGCAAAGCGGGCTTGATTTTCTGATCGAGGCGGAGCAGATTCGCGCCGCCGATCCCGACACCGCGCTGGTGCGCCACGGCGGCGCCCGGCTGATCTGTCTGGACAACCTCATCTGGATCAACGGCGAACCCTGGCCATTGAACCCGGACCAGAAACCTCTGGCGAGCCTGCTTGCCCGCAAGCGCCGCTACCAACACGACGAACTGGCCGCCGTACTGACCGAAGGCGGCCGGGCTCTGCTCAACGACTGGATAGACCAGGGCTACTTTGCCGAGCTTTAACGAGAACGCCATGGCCTTTAGCATTATTGAAACCTCCTGGGACCAACACCAGACTGATCTGCGCGCCCTGCGCGAACGCGTCTTTATTGGCGAACAGGGCGTGCCCGAAGAGTTGGAATGGGACGGCGCCGACCCGGCCGCCCGTCACTTTCTGGCCCGTGATGGCGAGCAACGCCCGATTGGCTGCCTGCGCCTGCTGGGCAGTGGGCAAATCAGCCGGTTGTGCGTGCTCGAAACCCACCGCAACACGGGTGTCGGCCGTTCCCTGCTGATCGCCGCCGAGGAAACCGCCCGCGGCGCCGGCATGAACGAAATCTTCCTGTACGCCCAGACCCACGCCACCAGCTTCTATGAATCCGCCGGCTTCTCCGCCTCTGGCGGCGTGTTCATGGATGCCCACATCCCACACCGGCAAATGTTCAAACTGCTGGTCTGATGCCACCGCGCCCGCCCTCGCCGAGCGGATTCTCGCCTGCCGCCGCCGCTTATGGCCGCGGCGGCCGGCACTGGCCCGCCAGTTCGAGCAGCACTGGCAGCGCGCCCACGGCAACCCGGAGAGAGCCGCGCCAAGTGCGTCCGTAGCCGTTCACGCGCTTCAGGGCTGATCCGGCGGCGGCGTCAACGGCGCCACCAGTTCCCAGAGCCGGTGACCGCTGTGCCGATATTTATCCTCGAAATCGGTGAGCGGCTCGCTGCCGTCCTCAAGCACCGCCAACCGTGAAGCTTGCCCGGCCAACGCCAGAGCCTGGGCCATTTCCCGCAGATACAGCTCCCAGTTGCTGCGCAGCCGCAGAGTGCCGCCCAGAGTAAGCAGATCCGGGAACACCGGATGGCCATGCCAGCGGCGTTTCAGATGCGCGCTTTTTGGCCAGGGGTTGGGATAGAGCAGGTAATGCGCCCACGGCCGCCAACCGGCCTGCCCGGCCAGCCGCCAGAAGCCGGCGCAGTCGGTGCGCAGCAGCAACAGATTGTCGGGCAACGGCGAGAACCGCCGCCTGCCCCGCGCCAAGCGATGCTCGGACTGATCCAGCCCGAACACCAGCGCCTCGGGATAACGCAGCGCCAGACACACCGAGGAGCGCGCCGTGCCACACCCGGAATCGAGAATCACCGGACGGTGCGCGCCGCGCGCTTGCCGCCACCGTTGCGCCTCGACGAATGCCGCCCGGTCATGGTCCGCCAGCGGCGCCCGCCAGGGGTTGCGCTGATGCCGGCGCACGATGTTCTCCAGCCCCGGGTGCGGGTCCGTTTGGTTGGAGCTGACTGCCTCGCTGTTGCCGAACACCTTTGCGTCCTCTAGGGCCTGTTCACACTAATTATGATGGTCGCGTTGCTAACCCGAAGGGCCGGGGTCGTTTTCGCGCAATCCCGCGTTGCGGTTCGCTTGTGTGGCGGCCCACACCGCGCTCACCGCGCCTTGGTTTGCGCGAAAACGACCTCCGGCGCGACCATCAAATTAGTGTGAACAGGCCCTAAGCCGATTCACAGTTGTACCGCGCGGCGCCACGGATCATGAAAAAGCGGGCTTTTTCACAATTTTGCCGCCGCGCGCCCCATTCGGCCCGTGTCTTCGTTACACTTCCGCTTTCACGGAGTTGTAAGTATGCGTTTTTTTATCGCCTTTTTCTGCCTTTTTGCCTTGTCCGCCTGCCAGGATGACACCCCGCCCGCCGCCGATTTCGAAGACGAATTCCTGCTGCTCTCCCAGCAAACCATGACCAAGCTGTCCAGTGGCTATGACCAGGACGTGGCGCTCACCGCGCTGGTCCACAACCGGGTCGACGACAGCCAGGACGATGGCCTGTGGATTCGCACCACCCTGCCCTGGCTGCGCCTGGGCAACCTGGGCGAGCTGGATACCCGCCACCTGGAACGCGCCGGCAAACGCGCCGCGCAGATGAGCGAATTCCTCGGCAGCGGCACCCTGAGCCGCATCGAGGACGGCGAGGTCAAGGAAACCCGCATCGCCGACCCGGCGCTTTACAAGCAACTCAAGGAACGTTTCGGCGACAAAGTGGAAACGCTGCTCAATCAGTCCACCGCCACTTCGGTGCCGCTGCCCGACGACCCCCGCCCCGGCGATCATTGGAGCGCCAGCGCGGCGCTCTGGGGGCTGCCGCCGGTGAACGCGGAATACCGCGTTCTCGCCCGGCAGGGCGAGCGGGTGCTGATGGCATTGACCCTCGATGGCGACAACGTGGAGGGCCAGGCCCGCATGATCGCGCGCCTGCCCTCGGGCATGCCCGAGGCGTTGCGGCTGAGCAGCCGCATGACCCTGCCCGAGCAGGAAGTGGAAGTTGAGCAGCGCTTGATGCTGCTCAGCCAGCGGCATTACCCGCTGCCGGTGAACGACTGGGACCTGGACCCGGTGCGCGTGCAAATGTACTCCGATTTCTTTGAACGTCAGCTGCACAGCCCCAACTTCCATGAACCCCGCGACCCGACACGCTGGCGCGACCGCGCCGAGCTGAAGCGGCTGCTCGAGAGCCTTGCCGACAGCCTTTTCTACGAAATCGAGGAGGGCCGGGTGCTGACCCGGGGTGACTGGGTGCTGGCCAGCGAGCTCGGCCAGGTGAACCTGCGTTTCACCGGTTTCCACGGCGATCCCCCCGAGGCGCTGGTGCTCAACCGGTTGGCGGAAAGCGGCGGCCTGTACCGTCTTGCCGAACCGGTGGAAAGTCTCAGCGACCGGGATTTGCTGATTCCCCGCCCCGACACCCAGCCCGCCGCCGATGCCCCCTTTAAAGTCGACGCCATCGCCGAGTTGTGGCTGGCCGGCGAGCCGGTCACCGTGCGACGTGACGGCCAGGGGCTCCCCGAGGGCGTCAGCATCGACGATTGGAAAGACGGCCAGGTTCAGGTGCGGGTCAGCGGCGCGGCGCGGATTGCCGCCCAGCCCCTCGGCGAAGACGGCGAGCCCATCGCCTTCGCCATGGTCTCACGCCCGGCGAAGCAGGGCGACGAGTCGGCGAAGACGTTTGTCGAGCGCCTCACCCTGGGCCTGCCCGAGGAGGTGTTCGTGTACCAGAGCAAATCGCCGATCCGCGCCTTGCGGGTCACGCCGCTGCGCAGCGAAGAGCAACCGCTCACCCTTACCCTGCGGCCCACGCCCGAGCCGGGCAACGCGCAGCCACCGGGGGTGCGTCATGGTCTCTCCTCGATCCCGCCGCTGCCGGACGCCCCGGAGACGTTGATTGAGCAGATGGAAATCAGTGGCCTTCAGGACAACCGCCTGCGCGTCACCGGCCCACCCGGCCTGCGCCTGTGCACCCTGACACCGGAACAGGGCACCGACTACCACGGCACGCCCCTGCACTTTTCCTGGGTGATTGGCGGCGGCGATGATGACGATGCCCGCAGTGGCTTCGAGCTGCGCACCGAAGACGATAAAATCCAGTATTTCTACGGTCGGGACGTGGCCTTCCAAGTCAGTTGCCCGGCCCGGGTGCACACCGTCACCGCCACCCGCGAGCGGCCCGGATGCGTGGAATTCGTGGACCCGCACAGCGTGCGTGTGCCCGAACAATGCAACCTCGCCGGGTCGATCGGCTTCGATGCCCGCGACGCCACCGGGCTGGCTTTGCAGCCGCTGAACGACAGCGGCAACCGCGCTGATGACAACACCGGCGGTGCCGAAAACAGCACCACGGAGAACCGCGATCAAACCCAACCAGAGGCTCCGATTCACCGGTTCTGGGGAACGGTCCAGGAGGTGGTGTTCTTGCGCACCGAAGGCGAACGCACCCGGGAAATGAACGCCACCTTGCCGGGGTTACCACAATGATCGGGTATCGCATCCGCCTGGCCACCGCCGTGCTGCTGCTCGGTGGCGCCGTCTGCGGCCACGCCGACCGCCAGTACTTCAGCGCCTACGACACCCCCACGGAGCGGACTGACAAGGCCCTGTACTATCTGGACCTGCCCTTGCCCGAGAACCCGGATGGCCCCGGCTATCTTTATCGCGCCCATTACCGCGACGGCGATGCCCTGTATGGCGAAGGCGTGCGCGTCAGCGCGGACGGCGACGCGGACGGTGCCTGGCTCGGCGACTGGCGCTACCTGTACCCGAACGGCCAGGTCAAGGAGCGCGGCCACAGCGACGCTCAAGGGCGCCTGCACGGCGACCATGAGATCTTCTACGACAATGGCCAACTGGAACGCAGCGTTCCCTATCGCCATGGCGAGCGGCACGGCGTCGAGGAAATGTTCGACGAACAAGGCGCGAAACTGCTGGATGAGCCCTACCAAAACGGCCAGCGCAACGGCATGCACGTGAGCTATTACCCCGAGAACGGCCAGATCTATGAACAAAGACGTTACCGCGATGGCCGCTACGACCAGTTCTACAACCGCTATGATCGCGACGGCAATCTGATCGGCCATTCCGATTACACCGCCCCGGGGGTGCTGGAATCCTATTCGCGCAACTCCGACGGCGAACTGGTACGCCGCCAAGTCTATTATCACCGCGACGCCCAAGGGCACTATCGCAACGACGCCCCGGTGTGGCTGTACGTCATCGCCGATCACCGCGACGGCCAGGTCAGCCGTGTGGGATTGTCCTACCCCAACCAGGACACCCGCTGGCGGATCGATTTCACCGACGGCCGCGTCAGCGGTTTACGCCACACCGTTGATCGCGTCGAACAGGGCCGCTACGTCGCCACCAACCATCGTGGTGTGCGCCGCGAAGGGCGGATGAAAGACGGCAAGCCGACCGGTGTCTGGCACCAGTATCGCGGCGAGCGCCTGATCGCCGAGTACCACTATCAGGACGGCAGACGCCACGGCGAAGGTCGCGAACGCACCGGCCCCGACCAACAGTGGTGGAAGTACCTGCACTACCAGCGGGGCGAGTACCACGGCGACTGGCGCACCGAGAACGAACAGGGCCAGGTGGTGGAATCCGGCCACTATAAAATGGGCCAGCGCGACGGCGCCTGGCGCACCATTAAAGACGACGGCGTGGTCCACACCGGCCATTACAACAACGGCGAAATGGACGGCGAGCAGATCGACCGCAGCGCCGACGGCGAGCTGCTGGCCCGCCATGTTTACCGCGACGGCAAGCGCGCCGGAGTCTGGGAAGAGTTCAACAGCGACGGCGAGCCGACCCTGAAACTGCGCTTCGAAAACGGCCAGCGCCAGGGCGAAGCGCTACTGAGCGCTCCTTACGACAGCCACCTGATGCAGGTGCGCTTCCGCGACGACAAGCTGGACGGGCGATGGCGGAAAATCAGCCGCGAAGGTTACCCGTTGCTGACCGGCGCCTACCAAAACGGCAAGCGCCAGGGCCGCTTCGTCGAGTACGACGAGCACGGCCGGGTGCAATCGATCATTCCCTACCGCGATGACCGGCGAGAGGGCGAAGGTTACCTGCGTGACCGGGACGGCACGCTGATGCCCATGCGCTGGCACGACAACCAGCACATCGATGGCCCACGCCGCTGACAGGCCGCTCAGCACCGGATGCCCCTCCACCCGGCGGTGCTTACCAGCCACCGGGTGGACGGCTATCATGGGCCATCATCGCCACCGGACCCGCACTATGTCCCGCCTTCGTTCACCACTCGCCCTGCTCTGCCTGAGCCTGTGTCTGGCGCTGGCCACGCCGCTGCAAGCGCAGATGTCGATCCATATTATCCAGCGCAGCGATGCCGCCGCGCTGGTGCCGGTGATCGAACCGCTGGTGCCGGCGGACGGTTACGTCAACGCCTACCAGGGCAAGCTGATCATCCGCACCACCGAAGCCAACTTTGACGAAATTCTCGCCGCCCTGGGCGACATGCCCGACGCACCCCGCACCGTGGTGGTGCATTTTCGCCGCGTCGGCAGCACCGAGAGCAGCGCCGCCCGCGCCGGTATCCAGCAGGGCCGCATCACCCTGGGCGCCACCGGGCAACGCGGTGAACGTCAGGATCATTATCAGATCAGCACCCTCACCGGCCATGCCGCCGGCATCAGCCAGGGCACCCTGGTGGCCCTCTCGGGCACTTATTACCCGGCGCTGGTGAGCCTAAAACAAGGCATCCGCGTGACCCCGCAAATGACCGCCGACGGGCGCGTGCGCCTGAGCATCGAGCAACGCTTCGACGAGCCGCCCGACGCGCGCGGCCACGCCCGTACCCAGGGCAGCACCAGCACCCTGATGCTGACCCCGGGGCAATGGCAGCCGCTCGGCGCGATCAGCGTCAGCGAACGTGACAGCGCCGCCGGGCTCGGCTCGGTGCGCGTACAAACCCGCCAGGCGGAACTGCCTCTGGAGGTCAAGGTGGAGGTCAGGGGGTTGTAAGCTACAAGCTACAGGCTGAGCTTGCGGCTTGCGGCTTGCGGCTTGCTCCCACAAAAAAGCCCGCCGAAGCGGGCTTTTTTGATCACCACCAGAGCGGTTAGCCGCGTAGCGCCTTAAGCTCACGGCGGCGACGGTGCAGGACCGGTTCGGTGTAGCCGTTGGGCTGTTCACGGCCCTTGAACACCAGGTCGCAGCAGGCCTGGAAGGCGATGCTGGCGTCGAAGTCCGGCGCCATCGGCGTGTAGTCCGGGTCGCCGGCGTTTTGCTTGTCGACCACCGCGGCCATGCGCTGCATGGATTCCATCACCTGATCGTCGCTAACGATGCCGTGATGCAGCCAGTTGGCCACGTGCTGGCTGGAAATCCGACAGGTGGCGCGGTCTTCCATCAAGCCCACGTCGTTGATGTCCGGCACCTTGGAGCAACCCACGCCGGCGTCGATCCAGCGCACCACGTAGCCGAGAATCCCCTGCGCGTTGTTGTCCAGCTCCTGCTGGATTTCCTGAGTGCTGAGTTCACGGTCGAGCAACGGAATGGTGAGAATGTCATCCAACGAGGCGCGCTTGCGCTCGGCCAGCTTGTCCTGCACCTGTTGCACGTTCACTTCATGGTAGTGAATGGAATGCAGGGTGGCGGCGGTCGGTGACGGCACCCAGGCGCAGTTGGCGCCGGCTTTCGGGTGACCCGCTTTGTTGGCCATCATTTCGGCCATTTCGTCGGGCTTCGCCCACATGCCTTTACCGATCTGCGCCACGCCCTTAAGGCCGCATTCCAGGCCGATGTCCACGTTCCAGTCTTCGTAGGCGTTGATCCAGGGCATCCCTTTCATGTCGCCCTTACGCGCCATGGCGCCGGCTTCCATGGAGGTGTGCATCTCGTCGCCGGTGCGATCCAGGAAACCGGTGTTGATGAAGATCACCCGCTCACGGGCGACGCGGATGCACTCCTTCAGGTTCACGGTGGTGCGGCGCTCTTCGTCCATGATGCCGATTTTGAGAGTGTTGCGGGCCAGGCCGAGGGCGTCTTCCACGCGCTCGAACAATTCCACCGCGAACGCCACCTCTTCCGGGCCGTGCATTTTCGGCTTCACGATGTACACCGAACCGGCGCGGCTGTTGCGCGCGCCGCTGGTCTTTTTCAGATCGTGCATGGCGGCCAGTACCGTGACCATGGCGTCCATGATGCCTTCGGGGATTTCATCGCCGTTGTGCAGGATCGCCGGGTTGGTCATCAGGTGACCGACGTTGCGCACCAGCAACAGCGAACGGCCCTGCAACGTCAGGGTGGAGCCGTCCAGCGCGGTGTATTCGCGGTCGCTATTGAGATCGCGGGTCAGGCGCTTGCCGCTTTTCTCGAAGCTTTCCTTGAGATCGCCTTTCATCAGGCCGGTCCAGTTGCGGTACACCTCGACCTTGTCTTCGGCGTCCACGGCGGCCACCGAATCCTCGCAGTCCTGAATGGTGGTGACCGCGGATTCCAGCAGCACGTCCTTGACGTTGGCCGGGTCCTCGGCGCCAATCGGATGCTGATCGTCGATCTGAATTTCAGCGTGCAGATTATTGTGCTTGAGCAGCACGCCGGAGGGCCGCGCCGCCTCGCCCAGGAAGCCCTGAAGCTGGTTTTCATCCTTCAGGCCGCTTTCGCCGCCGCTCAGGCGCACCACCAGTTTGCCGTTGTCGATGCGGTAACCGGTGCTGTCCTTGTGCGAACCGCTGGCCAGCGGGAAGTAGCTGTCCAGGAAGTCGCGGGCGTAGGCGATCACTTTATCGCCGCGCTTGGGGTTGTAGGCGCCGCCTTTCTCGGCACCGCCCTCGTCGGAGATCATGTCGGTGCCGTAGAGCGCGTCGTAAAGGCTGCCCCAGCGTGCGTTGGCCGCGTTCAGCGCGAAGCGGGCGTTTTTCACCGGCACCACCAGCTGCGGGCCGGCGATGTGCGCGATCTCGTCGTCCACGTTGTCGGTGGAGACACTGAAGTCGTCGCCTTCGGGCAGCAGGTAGCCCAGTTCGGTGAGGAAGCGCTTGTACTCGCCCAGATCGAGCTGCTTGCCCTTGCGCTCCAGATGCCAGGCGTCGATCCTGGCCTGAATGTCGTCGCGCTTGGCAAGCAGCGCTTTATTGCGCGGCGCCAGATCGGCGAGGATCTTTTCCAGCTGCGCCCAGAAGTGCTCCGGGTCCACGCCGGTGCCCGGCGCGATCTCGTTGGCCACCAGATCATGGAGTTCGGCGGCGATTTCCAGGCCGCCCTTCTTAATGCGATCGGTCATGTGCTCCTACCCTTCTGGTCGAGTCAAAAACAAGGCCCCGGGCCCACTGCAGCCTGGCTGGCCGGAAAGCGCCGGTATTTTACCGGAAACGTCGCCGTGAATCATGTGATTGGCATGGAAAAGGCACCGGCAAAAACGGTACCGGGGACCTGGCTGAAGTGACGCGGCGGTCACACCGGGCGATCAGCCGAACAGGTTCAGCACGTCCAGCCGGTGCGCGTCCACGCCGCCCCGGTTGACACCCTCTTCCAGGCTCTCGAAATCGAACAGGCGGGTGTCGGCGAGCTGCGAGGGAGCGATGTTCTGTACCGCCGAGAAAATATTCTCCACCCGGCCGGGGAATTCCCGATCCCAGCGGTTGAGCATTTCCTTGATGTTCTGGCGCTGCAGGTTTTCCTGGGAGCCGCACAAATTGCAGGGAATGATCGGGAAACGCTTATACGCCGAGAAGCGGATGATGTCCTTTTCCCGGCAATACGCCAGGGGCCGGATCACCACGTTGCGGTTGTCGTCGCTGCGCAGTTTGGGCGGCATCGCCTTCATCTTGCCACCGAAGAACATATTCAGGAAAAGCGTCTCGATGATGTCGTCGCGGTGATGCCCCAGAGCGATCTTGTTGGCACCGATTTCCTCGGCGAACCCGTACAGGCTGCCGCGCCGCAGGCGTGAACACAGCCCGCAGGTGGTCTTGCCCTCGGGCACCTTCTCTTTGACGATCGAATAGGTGTCTTTCTCGAGGATGTGATAGGCGACGCCCTCGCGCTCCAGATATTCCGGCAGCACGTGCTCGGGAAAACCGGGCTGCTTCTGATCCAGGTTCACCGCCACCAGTTCGAAATCCACCGGCGCGGAATGCTGAAGATTGCGCAGAATCTCCAGCATGGTGTAGGAATCCTTGCCCCCGGACAGGCACACCATCACCTTGTCGCCATCGCTGATCATATTGAAGTCGGCGATTGCCCGCCCCACTTCCCGCCGCAGCTTCTTCTGCAGCTTGTTGTAGCGGATACGGTGCTTGTCCTGGGTGTCGGTGCTGTTCATAGAAGGATCAGGGCTCAGGTGACTTTGATCTTGCGAATCAGGCGGCGGTACAGGCCCGGCGCCCAGCGCTTGAGATAGATGCCGGCGCCTTCGCGGCCCGCGATGATAACCTGATCGCGGCCACGCTGCACGGCCTCCACCAGACGCCGGGCGCACTCCGCCGGGTCCATGCCGTTGGCCTGAACGTCGTCCATGGCGCCGTGAGCCTGGCCCTCGCCGGTCAGCGCATTGACCGACACCTGGGTGCGCACGAAGCCGGGCAGCACCATGGTGACGCGCACCCCGGCCTGATGTTCCTCCGCCCGCAATGCCTCGAAGAAACCGTGCAGCGCATGTTTGCTGGCGCTGTAGGCGGAGCGTTTCGGCGTGGGCAGCTCCCCCACCAGCGACGAGATCACCACGAAGCCGCCGGCGCCCTGCTGGCGGAACGTGGGCAGCACCGCCTTGGTCAGCGCCACGGCGCCGAAAAAGTTGACCTCCATGATGCGCCGGTCCACCGCCAACGCGGTGTCCCGGGCCAGGGCCCGCTGGGTGATGCCGCCGTTGTGCACCACCCGGTCGATGCGCCCGAAACGGGCCAGCACCTGCTCCACCGCCGCGGGCATCGCCTCGCTGTCGGTGAGATCCAGCGGCAGCACCAGGTGCTCGTCGGCGTTCACCAGGTTCTCGCGCACCCGCTCAAGCTGCTCCCGGCGCCGCGCCGAGAGCACCAGCCGGGCGCCGTAGCGGGCGTATTCCGCCGCGACCGCCTCGCCAATCCCGGACGACGCCCCGGTAATCCAGACGACGTTATCGGCCAGGGAATCGGACATAACGGTGTTCTCCCACGGGCTTTTGATTGAGCGTTGATGCTAGCAGATTTTCGCGGGTATTCTTATTGGTCCGGGTGCGCTCGAAGGGAGACGAAGAGTCCGCTGCGCGCGGTGCCCGTTCCCAGAGCTCAGTGAGGCCGACAACCTCCCAATGTGCCCCTTTTCCATGCCCCCTTTTCACAATAACCGGAGTCCTCCATGAGCCTTCCGAAAGCACTGGCATTCGACATTTTCGGAACGGTGGTCGACTGGCATTCGAGCATCTCGCGTGAAACCCGCTCGTTTCTCTCGGAGTACCTGCCGGACCTTCCACCCTCGGACTTCGCGTTGCAATGGCGCGAGCTGTATCAGCCGGCGATGCGTGAATGCGTTGGCACCCAGCGGGGCTTCGTTTCGCTGGACACCCTGCACCATGAAACCCTGCTGAAGTTGCTGGAAGCCCACCGGGTGGATGTCAGTCTGATCGACCCCGATATCCTATCGGCTCTCGCCCATGCCTGGCGCCGGCTGGACCCCTGGCCCGACGTGGTGCCTGGCATGAATCAACTTCGCCAGCGCTTTCCGTTAGTGACTTTGTCCAATGCCAATGTGGAGTTAATGGTCGCGTTGAACCGCTATGGCGGTCTGCAGTGGGACGCCATTCTCGGCGCCGAGTTTGCCAGGACCTACAAGCCGGACCCGGTGGCTTATGTCTCCACCGCCCAGGCGCTGGGCCTTGAGCCAGGGCAGCTGTGTCTAGTGGCCGGCCATCACAGCGATCTGGCCGGCGCCCGCGCCAGTGGTTTGATGACCGCCTATATCGACAGGCCAATGGAATACGGCGGAGCGCCAGCGCCGGACCAATCCTTCGCCCAACGCTGGGATTGGCAAGCGGACAGCTTGACCGACCTTGCTTCTCAGTTGCTGAATTAGCCGGTTAGCGGACAACCACCCTTGGGATCTGCCTCCCTACTTGAGCTCCCGTGATGACAACCCGAGCAGATGGCGCGCCACGATCAGTTGCTGAATTTGCTGGGTGCCCTCGAAGATGTCGATGATCTTGGAATCGCGCGCCAGCTTCTCCAACAGGTGGCGCTCGGAATAACCCGCCTCGCCGCACAGCGCCACGCATTTCAGGGTTACTTCGTTGCCCATGCGCCCGGCCTTGGCCTTGCACATCGAGGCCTCCTTGGAATTGGCCTGGCCGTTGTCGGCCATCCAGGCGGCTTTGTAGGTCATCAGCCGCGCCGCCTCCAGGTCGGCTTCCAGGCGATACAGCTCCAGTTCGGTGGCGGTTGAATTATAAGGTGATTTCGAGAAGTCGGCTTTAACACCTTCTTTTTCAAGAATTTCACGGGTGATTTCCAGTGCCGCCCTGGCCACGCCCAACGCCATCGCCGCCACCTGCGGGCGGGTGTTGTCGAAGGTCTGCATCACGCCCCCGAACGCCTTCTTGCGGGCCGCTTCGGTGTCGGCGATCTCCGCCGAGCCCAGCACATGGTCGGCGGGAATCCGGCACTCATTGAAGGCCAGCGCGGCGGTGTCGGAGATGCGCAGGCCCATTTTGTCTTCCACCCGCACCAGACTCATGCCCGGGTTATCCCGCGGCACGATGAACGACTTGATCGCCGCCTTGCCCAACGCTTTGTCCAGGGTCGCCCACACCACCACCGCGTCGCAGCGCTGGCCGCCGGTGCAATAGATTTTTTCGCCGTTAAGCACCCATTCGTCGCCGTCGCGACGGGCGGTGGTGGTGATCGCCGCGGAATCGGAACCGGCGCCGGGTTCGGTGATCGCCATGGCGCAATACAGCTTGCCGTATTGCTGCTTCTGCTCGGCGCTGCCCACCGCCTGAATGGCGGCGTTGCCCAGCCCCGCCGCCGGCAGCGACAGCATCAGACCGACGTCCCCCCAGCACATCTCTTCAACACTGACGATGCCGATCAGATTGGCGCCATTCTTGACCGCGTCCGGGTCCGCGCCGTCAGCGCCCTCCCCGGCCTTGCGCCCGCGCGGCCGGGCCGCGGCGATCATCTGCGCCAGCGGCTTCAGCTCGGCGGGCGTGTCACCGTGCTCAATGCGGTCGTATTTCCGCGAAATCGGCCGAAACCCCTGCTCCGCGAGCTGATGGGTCATGGCCTGGATGTTTCTCAATGCCTTGGGCAGTTCGAGATTGATCATGGGATTCCTTGTTTTTTAGCCTGACGCCGGACGCTGGACGCCGGACGCTTAAACCCGCTCGCTTCGGACGTTTGTCCGTACGCAAAGCTGTAATGCGAAGACGCAAGACCTGTTTTGATCCTAGCGTCCGGCGTCCGGCGTCCGGCGTCTAGCGTCTAGCGTCTAGCGTCTAGCGCAAAATCAAACCATCACCGCGCCGTGCAGGGCGCTCAGGCCGCGCAGGTTGCGGTAGTACATTTCCAGGGGGTAATCGCGCACGAAGCCGGCGCCGCCGAACACTTGCACGCCATTGGTGCCGATTTCCATCGCCTTCTCGGTGGCTTGCAGCGCCGCCAGGTAGGCTTGCCGATGGAAAGAAAGCCCCTGCTCGGCGCGGCTGGCGGCGCGCCAGACCAACAAGCGCATGCCTTCGATCTCGATGCCCATGTTGGCGATCATGAACGCCACCGACTGGCGCTGGGCAATCGGCTCCCCGAACGCCTTGCGCTCCAGGGCATAGGGCACGCATTGCTCCAGCACCGCCTGGCAGCAACCCACCGCCAGGGCCGCCTGACCCAGGCGCGCCAGTGCCACCAGCCGGGTCAGGTCGAAGTGTTCCAGGCGATGGCCGGCGGGCACGGTCACGTCCTCCAATATCAGGCTGCCCGGCTCGGCGGCCCGCAGGCCCATGTAGTCACGCCGTTGCCGGCTCATGCCAGCGCGATCCGCTTCCACTAGAAACGCCGCCGGGCCGTCCTCGGCGACGGCGATCACCAGAAACAGTTCACAGCGCTCCACCAGAGGAATCAGGCTCTTTTCCCCGTTCAGCAGGTAGTCCTCGCCCTGGCGGCGGGCGGTGGTCGCCGGCGCGCCGGGATCGAAAGTCGCACGCGGCTCGCCCAGCGCCACCGCGGCCGGCACCAGCGTCTCGCTGGCGAAGCGCGGCAACCAGGCCTCCTGCTGGGCGTCGCTGGCGAAATCGATCAACGCGTTGACCAGCCCCAGTGGCTGCAGCGCGGCCAGTGCCTGGCTCATGTCGCCCTGGCCCAGATCTTCGCAGGCCAGCACGTTGCCCAACGGCGAGCGCGGCAGACCGGCGCCACCGAGGGCTTCCGGCATGCTCATCAACGGCAGGCCAAAGCCGGCCACCGCGTCCAACACCGCCGCCTGAGCGGTGCCTGCCTCGTCCGCCGAGCGCGCCAGCGGTGCCAGGTCACGGGCCACGAAACGGCGCATCCCTTCGCGGCTGATGCGCTGCTCCTCGGTAAGGCGCAGATCGAGAGGCGGATCGGCCAGCGCCGCTCCTTGAGTGTCATCCATCGCTTCCATCCCTTGCTGGCCGTGGCCGCCCTGGCAGCCCGGCTTTGAGTCATTGCGCGGGCCACCTGTTCGAGGAACGGCGGGCCGGCATTCAAACGTTCGTTTAACAGCCTGAGTCTGTCATCGAGTGGTCTGACCGGCAAGTCATAGCGTTGATTTAAATCGCCGCGCCGCTACTCTTGGACGGCCATGGCATTTTGCCATGTCGGGACGGGCCGATACGTTGACCGGACCGGGCATGGCAACCCGCGGGCCGAGTCAGGTACGGCCGCGGGTTGGGACGCAGGCAGCACGTGGGGCGGGCTTTTGCCCTGGCGGAACACGTGCTCGCGCCCGTGCGGAGCGTGCGGAGAGTGGGGGGCGACCACTGAGGATCGGGCATTGAGCACTGAATTTTTCCTGTTTGCGGATCATCGTCCCGAGCGCGCGCTGCGCCTGCGGCGACTGATGATGGCCATCTATTCGTACGCGTTGATGTGGCTGGGCACCTGGCTGGGCGCCGAATTGTCGATTCTCGACCCGCGCACCCCGCATTTGTTGATTTTCGGCACCCTGTGCGCTCTGAACGGGCTGTTCTTTATCGCGATTCGCACCGGTTTCAGCGAGCGCTTCCACGACCCCAGCTTGACCATGGTGCAGATGCTCGCCGGCATCGTCGTGATCACCCTGCTTCTTCATCACGCCCGCGAGCTGCGCGGCGCCATGCTCAGCCTCTATCTGATGATGATGACCTTCGGGGTGTTCTCACTGAACCGCCGCCAGCAGGTGCTGATGGCGGCCACCGCCCAGGTCGCCTTCACCGGGCTGTTGATTTACGAATGGTTGCGCACGCCACTGCAGCAGATTCTCACCCTGTCCCTGAGCCAGTGGAGCATTCTGTTGCTGATTCTGTGCTGGTTCGTGTTCATGGGCGGCTACATTCATAACCTGCAGCAGCAGTTTCGAGCCCAGCGCGTATCGCTGCGCCAGGCCCACGACCGGCTGGCCCGCATCGCGGTGCGCGATGAGCTCACCGGCCTGTTCAACCGCCGTCACTTTCTGGAACGCCTGGACGAAGAGTTAATGCGCCACGACCGCGGTGGCCCGCCGGTGCATCTGGCGCTGATCGATCTGGATCATTTCAAGCGCATCAACGACAACTACGGCCACCGCGCCGGCGATCAGGTGCTGCAACGCTTCGCCACGGTGGCGGGCCAGTGCCTGCGCCGTTCCGATGTGCTGGCCCGCTACGGCGGCGAAGAGTTCGTGATATTGTTCCCACAGGCGGATTATGCGGATTGCGAGGCCGCCATCACCCGGCTGCGTGAACGCTTCGCCGCCGAGCCCTACCGGTTCGATACGGGTTTGCGGGTCACCCTGTCTTGCGGCCTCGCCGGGCACCAGCGCCAGGAGTCCGCCGCCACCTTCATTGACCGGGCCGACAAAGCCCTCTATCAGGCCAAGGCCGGCGGGCGGAACACCCTGCGGCGGGCAACGCCGGCGCCGGACCATTTCGGATGACCCCGCAAGCCGGTATGCTGGCGCCGCCCGCGCGTCATACCGGGCCAGAAACCTCGGAATAACGCCGCCAACAGGAGAACCACGTGAGCGCCATCAGCAACCCGAAATTGAAACAGACGGTGGAAAGCTACTTCGCCGGGCAAGACGACGACGCCCCCACCTGGGTGGAACTGCACGGCCTGATCTGCGCGCTCGCCGTGGGCCCCTGCGACGGCCCCGGCGACTTCGCCGCCGCCCTCGAGATGGAACTCGATGAGCCGGTCACCCAGGCTCTCGAAGAGCTGCGCGCGCGCACCATCACCGACATGCTCTCCGGCGAACGGGTGATGCTGCCTTGCCTGCTCGACCCCTACCGGGAAGAAGACGGCGCCGACCTGGCGTCCTGGTGCGCGGGCTTTCTCAGCGGCATGATTCTTCACGAAGAGCGCTGGTACGGCGAGCAGGAAGAAGACGTGGCGATGATGCTGCTGCCGGTGATGCTGATCTCCGGGCTCGACGACGACCCGGCCCTCGACGAACTGTGGAACGACACCGCCCTGGTGCGGCAAATGGCCAACGGCCTCCCCGATCTCCTCGAAGAACTGCTGCTGCATTTTCAAGGGCCGGAAGGCTGAGCGCGGTAGCCAACAAACGGCCCCGGCCTGCTCGTCTGAGGCACAAACCATCAGGTTCGGGGCAAAACGGCCGCGCCATTCGGCCAACACATTTCGCGATCAAGGATCGCTCCCACAGCGGCTCCGTAGCAGGCCCGAGCTGCATCCTGAATCCTGTAGCCCCTTCCCTTTATTCCTCGCGCAACGACAAATGACTGATGTCCGGCGCCGCCGGTGGGGTGTCATCGCGCAGCGTCTCCAGCTCGGCGCCAGGCTCGGCGATTGAAAGGTGTTGGGTGTCGGGCATCGCTGGCGGCGGCGGGCGCCGCCGGGTGTCCAGGTCACTGCCGGGCGCCGCCACTTCGAATCGGCCGGTAAAACCGGTGCCACCGGTGCGCAGTGTGCCCACGGTTTGCAGATCGGCGTGATCGGTGTCGGCGGCCGCCGCGCTTTGCCGGGGCTGCGGAGCGACGGGCGGCGGCGTGGCGGCGGCGCTCAACGGGCGCAGCTCGCAACGCGCCCCGGCCTGGCGCAGCGCCACCTGGAACTTGCGCGCGGTGCTCTCGTCGGCGTTCTTCTTGACCACCAGCGGCTTGCCGGCGAGCAATGCCCGGGCCTTGTCCGGTGGCATTTTGAACAGGCGCGCCAGCGTTGCCGCCACCTGATCCGGGTCGGCGCCGGCCAGGGTGTCACCGGTCAACGCCACGTCGAAGCGAGGCTCGGGATTCATCTCGTTCTCCTTAAAGCAAGCTCAACGCCATTCGCCGGCGGCGTGCTCGGCCAGCGCGGCAATGGTACGCGACGGATTCAGCCCCAGTGAGCGCGGCACGGTGGCGCCGTCGATCACGTACAGGCCAGGGTAATTGAACACCGCGCCGGCGTGATCGACCACTCCCTGCTCCTGGCTGTCGGCCATGTTGCAGCCGCCCAACGGATGGGGCGTGACCAGATTCTTGAACCAGCGCCAGGTGGCCGGGGTCATCGCCCTGCCCCCGGTGGCCTGGGTTAATGCCAAATGGCGATCGGCCAACCCCTGCACCGCCTTGCGCGCCTTGCGGTAATCCCATTTCAAACGCAGGCGGTCCCGCTTCCAGGGCGCGTACCAGCGCCGTCCCAGGGAAAAGCGACCGCCGGGGTCGTCCATCGCCTGGCCGAACCAGGGCATCATGCGCGCGAACGGGCTGCTGTCCTGGCCGTACTCCAACAGCGCCGCACCCAGGCGGGTCTTGCTGAGCCTGGGGTGATGGGCGGCGTGTTCGAGCAGGTTGCCGAGAAAATCCGGCAAGCCGCCGTCTTCCACGAAATAACGCGCTCCGTTTTCATCGCCGTCCAGATAGTCGATGGCCGAGGTAATGGTGGGCCCACGGGTGGGATCGATGTGGCGTTCGTCATAGAACGCCGGGGTAAAGAAATCACCGTTGCTGCTCCAACGCCGGCCCAGGGCACGGCTCAGTTTCGGCAGCGTCTTGTACTGATCCCGACAGCGCAGCAGCAGCTCGGTGGAACCGACGCTGCCGGCGGCCACGATCACCCGGTCGGCGTGCAGCCGCCGCCAGGCACGCGCGTCCAGATCGCGCACGCCCACCTCAAAACCGCCGCCCTGCAGCGGCCGCACCCAGCGCACATGATGCAGGGCGCGCACCTCGGCGCCGTGTTGCTCAGCCTGCGCCAGGTAGTTGAGATCCAGGGTATTCTTGGCCTGCACCGGGCAGCCGATGTCACAATTGCCGCAGTGCACGCAGGTGCCCTGTTGTTGCCCCTGATCGTTAATCCAAGGCTTGCTGTGACCATAGCCGTAGGCGTTGTCGAGCCCCGCGTGCCAGTCCGGGTCGAAGGTGATCGCCTGGGGCACCACGCGAAAGCGCTCGCCGTCGCCCAGGGCCACGGCGGCGTCGTGCATCAGCCGGGTGCGCGGCGTCCATTGGGTGTCCGGCAGGTTCTGCACGTTGAGCATCTTGCCCACGGTGCGGTAATGATCGCGCAGCGTGTGGTAGCGGATCGCCTCCGGCCAGCCCTGCTCGAACACCTCGGGGTGGGCCTCCACGCTGACGTTGGCGTAGATCAACGAGCCGCCGCCAACGCCGGCCCCCAGGGCAATGCTCATGTCGCCGAAATAACGGAAATCGAGCCAGCCGTTTTGCGTTTCCGGCTCGTCTTCATCCCACAGCCAATGGCTCTGGCTGACGCTGGGGTAGTCCGCCGGCAGCCAGCGCCGGCCGCGCTCCAGCACCAGCACCTTCTCGCCGCGCTCCGCCAGCCGGCAGGCCATCACCGAGCCGCCAAAGCCACTGCCGATAATCAGTGTGTTCACCCGTTCCATGGTGGTTTCCTTTTGTTTTTTTGAGGGCCATAACCGGCGCTACGCCGCTGGCGATCCACCCCGGAGAAAGCATCGCGGCGACGCAACAACCCTTTGCGCTGGCGTGTCAGCGCGTTGCGTGAACCCGTGCCCGCCAATGGTGGCACGGTCCGGGCCACCTTTCTTATCAACCACTTGCACCATAATGTGAAAGTAAAATCCTGTCCATTCAGCGGCCTATCCAGTATCCTTGCCGGCCGTTTTTATGTCGCTTCCCCACGTCTTCGTGGAACAGCCCGCCCCGGCGTGGATCAGATGGAAAACATGGAACAGATCGACTTCGTTGACCAGCAGCACAGCCGCCCCGCCCCGACCTCGCGAACCCGGGGCCGCAAACCGGGCAAATCCGGCGGCGCCCGCGACGGCCACCGGCGCCTCACCGCCGACATCCCCAGCGACCTGCACAAACGGCTGAAGATGCAGGCGCTGATGGAAGACCGTTCGGTGACCGAGCTGGTGGTGCAGGCGGCGGAGTATTACCTGAGAAGAACCCAGCAACGCTGATCACCGGCGGCGCTCACCCGCTTTGTTGTCTCAGCCCTGTTGTCTCAGCTATTGCGATCCGCTTCGGACAGCCCGCTGACAATCCGGCCGTAGAGATCGGGCCGCCGCTGCTCAAGCAGGGGGTAGCGGTTGCGCATGGTGTCAATCAGCGTCAAATCCAACTGCGCGGTCACCACCCCTTCCACGTCCGATGCCGTCGCCACCACCGTGCCCCAGGGGTCGGCGATCATCGAGCGGCCGACAAAACCAATGCCGCTCACCGGCTCGCTGCCGACCTGTCCCGAGGCCACCAGGAACACCTGATTCTCGGCGGCGCGGGCGCGAATGAAAAATTCCCAGTGATCAAGCCGCGGGCTGAGAAAAGCGGAGGCGCAAACGATGATGCGCGCGCCTCCCAAGGTCAGCACCCGATACACTTCCGGAAACCTCAAGTCCGAGCAAACCGTGACACCCAACGGGCCAAGCGCGGTCTCGAAAACCGGCAGGTCGTTACCGGCCTCGACTTTATCCGACTCGCGAATGCCTCCGGAAATGTCCACCCGGTTGGGCGCATCGAACAGGTGCGTTTTGACATAAGAGCCGAGGATTTCCCCATTCGGAGCAATCACCGGCGTCAGGTTCTGGTACCTGCCTTGCGGTGTTCGCGCATACATTGAGCCAATAATGTGCAGCCCGTGCTCACGGGCTTTTTCACTGAGCAGCGCGGTGGTGGGGCCCGGCACCGGCTCCGCGATGTCTTTATAGAGGGTGTCGGAGGAATAGCCCAGCCCGGTCCATACCTCCGGCAGCACCACAAGCTGTGCGCCCTGGGCGGCGGCGCGGTCGATCAGGGCGAGGCAGGTCTTGATGGTGCCGTCCTTGTCATCGTCGCGGGCCGTGAACTGAACACAGGACACCGTTACCGTGGAAGTCGTCATGGAAATATCTCCTGTCTGTCGTTATAGGGTGCTCCCGGACCAAGGCATGTGGTTAAAGCGGGCGCCGGTAAGTCTCCGGCATGCGCATCACCGCGAAAAACACGCAGGCGGCGAGAACCGCCATGTACACCGCCGGCGCCAGCAGGCTGCCCGTGGCGGCGACCAGCCAGGTACTGAACAGCGGCGCGGTGCCGCCAAAAATCAGATAGGCGCCGTTATAGCCGATCGAAGAACCGCTATAGCGAACGTGGGTCGGAAACAACTCCAGAATGGCAATGCCAAAGGGCCCGAAAAAGACGCCAAGGGTTAATGCCAGCACACTTTGCCCGGCCACGGCACCGCCCAACGAGCCGGTGCCGGCGAGCAGATAAGCCGGCACCGCCACCAGGGCGCTGGCCGCGGCGCTCCACATCATCACCCGCCGGCGCCCGATGTGATCGGAGACCCAGCCGCCCAAAGGCATGGCGAAAAACGCCACGGTCAGAGCGATGCTGTTGGAAATCAGCGCGGCGTTGGAACTGAGCCCCACGGATTCGCGCAGATACGTGGAGAAGTAACCGGTGAGGGTATAAAAGCCCAGCCCCGCCAGCGAGGACATGGCGAAGGCGAACACCATCGATTGCCGGTACTCCTGCACTGCCTCGCGCAGCGGCGAGCGCGATACGCCCTGCTCCGCGCGGGTGCTCTCGAAAACCGGCGACTCGGCGATGCGGCTGCGAATATACAGCCCGACCAGGGAAAACACCCCGCCAAGCAGGAACGGAATCCGCCAGCCCCACCCCTGGTAATCCTCGGGGCTGAGCACATTGGTCAGCAGCAGAATAAACAGGGCCGCGAAAATCGCCGGCAGATTGGCGAATGAGTAGGTGAAACCCACGTAGCTGCCGCGCCGGTCACTGGGTGCGTATTCCGCCACCAGAGCGTTCGAACCCATTGCTTCGCCGCCCGCCGACAGGCCCTGGATAAGCCGGAACACGATCAGCAGGATCGGCGCCAGCACGCCGGCGCTCTGGAAGGTGGGCAGCAAGCCGATCGCGCCGGTGGCGCCGCCCATCAGCAGAATCACCACGGCCAGAACGCTGCGCCGACCCAGGCGGTCACCGATATGACCAAACAACAGGCCACCCAGCGGGCGCATTAAGAACGACACCGCGTACACCGAGAACGTCGCCAACAAAGAAACCGCGCGGTTCTCGTCTGGGAAAAAGAGTGTGGCGATCAGCGACGCGGTATAGGCGTAAACAACGAAGTCGTACCATTCGACAAACTGGCCAATCGCCGCCGACGTGACCACTTTGCGCCGGTCGGAATGCGGTTTCTTATTTTGCGGCTTATCATCACTCATGTGTTTCTCCTGCGCCGGCACCACCAGCATGGTGTCGCCGGCTCAATGTTTTTTTAATAATGGTTTTCGGCGAATCCGGTGGAAGCGTGCTGCCCATCCGCCTGGCTCGCCGACAAAGGCGTTCTATCGATTCACAACGCTCGGGCAAGCGGCATCACGGTGCCGGCTGAACGATTCGGTAGCGGCGATGTTCAAGACAGGGCAACACGTCTCGCACCGCCGCCAGGCGATCGGCATCCAGCGTCGCCAGGGCGAGGCCATCGCCGTCCGGCACCGCGCCGATGGGGATGCCAGTGGGGTCCAGCACCATGCTCAGGCCCACGGACAAGGGCGCCGGCTGACACGAGGCGGCAACGAAGCAGGTGTTCTCGATGGCGCGGGCCTTGATCAGGGTTTCCCAGTGAAATGCTTTCGACGGCCCGGCCACCCAGGCGGACGCGACCAGCAGAATTTCGGCGCCCTGGTCGACAAGCAGACGGGCGATTTCCGGAAAACGCAGGTCATAGCAGTTCAGCAGGCCGAAGCGGAAGCCGCCCAGTTCGAAGGTGGTCAGTTCGCCGAAATCCGGCGCCAGCGGCGCGCTCTCATTCTTTAGCGATTCCTTGTAATCGAAGGCGTCGTACAAATGCAGTTTCTGATACTGTCCCAGCAGATCGCCGCGCGGGCCGACCGCGATCAGCATATTGCGGGCCAGGCGCGCCGCCCCGGAGCGGTAGGTGCCGATCACGATGGCAATGCCCTGCTCGGCGGCGATCTCGGAAATACGCGCTTCAAAGGCCTCGCCGTACTGATCGGCGGCCGTGGCGATCTGTTCCGCGGAGGCGGAAAAATCGTACATGGTGGCCTCGGGAAAAAGGATCAGGCTGGCGCCCCTGGCCGCTGCCTGCGCCGCCATTCGTTTTACCGCGCTAATATTGTTGTCCACGTTCGCGGTGCCGGCGATCTGGGCAACCGCCACCGTTATCGTCTTCGTTGTCATGAATTCTCCCGCGTTGACGCACTCCCGGGATTTGACAACAATGACAAAATCACGTCCAAGACCAATTCTGGCGGATTTGATAACACACGGGCATCAATGCATGAGCTCCCTCAATCTCAGCAGGCTGCGTTACTTCGTCACGGTCGCGGACACATTGAATTTTCGGCAAGCGTCAGAAATTTTGAATGTGGCGCAACCGGCGATCAGCCGCTCGATCCAAATGCTCGAAACGGACCTGGGATTCAAATTACTGGATCGCACCACCAGGCGGGTGAACTTAACCGTGGCCGGCGCCGCGCTGGCCGACGACGCCAGAGAAGCCCTGCAACTGCTTGAGCGCTCGGTTCGCCATTCACGCCGGCTGGCATCGGGCCAGGCCGGTGAGGTGATCCTGGCCTATTCGGCACAGGCGGCACAGGGGCCCATGGCCGACCTGGTGGTCGAGTTTCGCCATTCCCACCCCGGTACCGCCGTCAGCCTTTATCAGATGTCTTCCGATGAGCAGAGCAAGGCGCTGAAAGCCGGGCAAATCGATCTCGGCCTGATGCTTTCGGCGGCCTGCGATGCCTCGATGAACCATCTTCTGGTTTGCCACGAGCCGTTCGTGGCGCTGGTGCCCGAGAGCCATCCGCTTGCCCACCGCGACGCCATCGCTCTCCGGGAATTGCAGGGCCTGGACTTCGTCGCCGGCACACCCAAGCGCTGGAGCACGTTTCTGTCATTGCTGAATGAGGTCTGTCAGGGGGCCGGCTTTTTACCGACCGTCGTGGAAGAAGCCAGCGACGTGCCGGTGCTTATTCGCCTGATCGCCCAGGGTCGCGGCGTCACTTTGTACGGCGCGTCGATCACCACCATGCTGCCGCCCGGGGTGGTGGCCGTCCCCATCAGCGACCGGCATGCGTTCTTCGATATCGGCGTGGTCTGGGACAACAAGCACATCTCGCCGCTGGCCGGGGAGTTCGTGGCGTTTTTGAATACCATGGTCGGGGCACGGCGTGCCGCCGATTGCCCATAGAAACCCTCTCCAGAGCGCGCCGGCTACACCAGCGCCGCGGCTTTGATCTGAGCGAACACCCCCACCCCCGGCGCCAGCGCCAGCCGTTCACAGGAATAACGGGTCACGCGCGCCAGCAGCCACTGCTGCTCGCACAACAGACGCACCAGGCATTGGCCCTGCCCCAGATCACGCACGCTTTCCACGCTGGCGGGCAGGATGTTGAGCACGCTGGAATCCTCCGCCGCGCTCAGTGACAGGCTCACATCGCGGGCCGCCACCCGTAATCGCGGGGCCTCACCACGCGGACCGGTCGCCGGGATACGCAGGCTCTGTTCGCCAATGCGCAGCTCCAGCAGATGATGCTCGCGGTGAAACGCCACTTCCCGGGTGCGCAATACCACGGCGGCGTCCTGGTGTTGCGCCAGCGGGCTGTCCGGCCCGGCCAGCGCATCGGCGAGCGTTCCCTGGGCACGCAGCCGGCCCTCTTCGAGCCACCACAGATGCTCGCCCAGGGTGATCACCTCATCGAGCTGATGCGTCACGTACAGCACCGGGATGCGCTCGGCGATTTCACTGATCACCGTCATCAGCGCCTGACGGCGGGCCTGATCCAGCGCCGCCAGGGGCTCATCCAGCAACAGCAGCTGCGGGTCACTGAGCAGGGTGCGGCCCAGGGCCACGCGGCTCGCCTCACCGCCGGACAACTCCCGCACCGAACGCCGCAGTAACCCGCCCAGCTCCAGCCGGCCCACCACCCGGCGCCACAGAGCCTGGTCGGCGCCGGCGCGGCGCGCGGCGAAACGCAGATTGCCGGCCACATCCAGGTGCGGAAACAGGGTCGGCTTTTGCAGCATCAGCCCCACCGGGCGCTGGTGCGCGGGCAAGCTGTGTTGTTCGTCCTGCCAGAGGGTGTCGCCGAAACGGATCAGCCCGCGCGACGGCGCCAGCCCGGCCATCGCTCGCAACAGCGTGCTTTTGCCAGCACCGGACGCGCCGAACAGAATGGTCACGCCACGGCGCGGCAAGGCGGCGTTGGCGCTCAGATGAAAGGCGCCGCGCTGTAGGCGCAGATCCACGGTCAGGCTCACAACGGGCTCCCCGGCCGGCGCTGCCAGCGAAACACCGCCCACAACAACGCCACCGAAAGCACCACCAGCACCATCGCCAGCCGCCCGGCGCTGGCGTAATCGCCGGCTTCCACGTGCTCATAAAGCGCCACCGAGGCAACCCGCGTCTCGCCGGAGAGGCTGCCACCGATCATCAGCACCACGCCGAATTCCCCCAGGGTATGGGCGAAGCCGAGCACGGCGGCGGAAAAATAGCCCGGCCGGGCCAATGGCAGCACCACGTTGATAAAGCGATCCCGGGGAGACGCGCCCAACGATGCCGCCATGTCCAGGGTGTCCCTGTCGATCGCGGCGAAGGCGTTCTTGAGCGGCTGCAGCACAAAGGGCAACGAGTACAGCACCGAGCCGATCACCAGGCCGCTGAAGGTGAACGCCAGGCTGTGCGCATTCCCCAGCCCGGCCAGCGCCCCACCGGGCCCGCGCGGGCCCAGTGCCAGCAACAGGTAAAAGCCCAGCACCGTGGGCGGCAGCACCAGTGGCAACGCCAGCAGTGCTTCAAGCAACGCCTGGCCGCGCCGGCGATGACGGGCCAGCCACCAGGCCAACGGCGTGCACAGAGCCAGCAGCACCACCGTGGAGATCAGCGCCAGCTTGACGCTGACCCACAGCGCCAGCCAGTCCGCGCTCGGCATCAATCGCCGTCCACCGCGTAACCGGCGCGGCGAATACTCTCCCGCGCCGACGCACTGAACAGATAGCGATAAAAGCGTGCCGCGTCCGGGCTGTCGGTCAGCCGTACCGCTTGCTGGATGATCGGCTCATACAAGCGCGCTGGCGGCAACCACAGGCTGCCGCCCTGCCCCAGCACCTGGCTGTAGGCCACGAAGGCGGCCTGGGCGGCGCCGCTGTCGGCGAAGTGGAAGGTTTGCGCCACGTTCTCGCCACGCACCAGGGTCACGCTGTCGGGCAGCGCCAGGGTGGCGATCACCGCCTCGGCGGCCACGCCGTAGGGCGCGGTGCGGGCATTGGCCAGGGCCAACGGCGACAATTGGCCGCTGTTCAACAGCTCTGGCCCGAGGTCCAGATTCGCCTTGCGGCTCCACAGCGCCAGCCGGCCCAACGCGTAGGTTTGCCGCGACCCGGCCTGCGCCAGGCCTTCGTTCTCCAGCTCTTCGGGGCGGCGCTGGTCCGCCGCCAGAAACAGATCAAAGGGGGCGCCCTGGCGGATCTGCGCCGCCAGCTTGCCGGTGGAAGCCACCGTGACCTGGATGTCCGCCTGGGGGTGGTCGTGGCGGTAGGCGCTGACCAGTGCCCGCAACGGCACCGCGAAGTTGGCCGCCACCGCCACCCGCACGGGCGCGGCACAAGCCAGGGATTGCAGCAGCAACAGCGCCGCCGCGAACAGGTATCGCATCGTCGTCCGCCTTGTTTCTGACATCATCGGGCAGCGGCCCCGAGCCGCCATACGGCAGGGAGCCGGCGCGATTTAGCCCGGCTCCCTGGGGTCTTGCCCGCGGTGCGCCTCGCCACGCTGGCGGGCCAGATCGATTTGCTTTTGCCGTTCGGCGAAGCGCGCCTTCTGCTCGGCGCTGGATTCATCGTGGCAGCGCGGGCAGGACACTCCCTGGCGATACAGAGGCGAGGCCTTGTCCTGCTCGGAAATCGGCCGCCGGCAGGCATGGCATTGATCGTAGCCGCCCGGGCGCAGGTGGTGGTCCACCGTGACCCGCTCGTCGAACACGAAGCACTCGCCGCGCCACAGGGACGTCTCCGGTGGCGTCTGCTCCAGGTATTTGAGGATGCCGCCCTTGAGGTGGTAGACCTCGTCAAACCCCTGGGCTTTCAGATAGGCGGTGGATTTCTCGCAGCGGATACCGCCGGTGCAGAACATCGCCACCCGCTTGTGCTTGTCCGGGTCCAGGTGGTGTTTCACGTACTCGGGAAACTCCCGAAACGTCTTGGTATCCGGGTTGACCGCGCCTTCGAAGGTCCCCACTTCGTACTCATAGTCGTTGCGGGTATCGATCACCAGTGTTTGCGGATCGGCGATCACCGCGTTCCACTGTTCCGGCTCCAGATAGGTGCCGCGCTCTCCGTGCGGGTCCAGGTCTTCCACGCCCATGGTGACGATCTCTTTCTTCAACTTCACCTTGGTGCGCAGAAACGGGTGCTCGTCAACAAACGATTCCTTGTATTCCAAGCCCTCGAAGCGGCCATCTTCACGCAGCCAGGCAAGCACCGCGTCGATGCCTTCGCGCACTCCGGAAATGGTGCCGTTGATGCCCTCGCGGGCCAGCAGCAGGGTGCCGTGCACATCGTTGTTGAGCATCCGCGACAGCAGTGGCTCGCGCAGGGCTTCGATGTCGTCCAGACGGGTGAAGCGATACAACGCCGCCACCACGATCGAACCCGGTGCCGTGCTCATCGGCCAAACTCCGCATCGTGTTTGCTACCACCCAGGCAATCCGGCGAATCGGCCACCTCACCACCGCGGGCACGCCATTCCGTCACCGTGAACGGGTGCAACGCCAGCGCATGAACCGGCCCGGCCAGTTCCTCCGCCAGCACCTCGTAGAGACGCTGATGGCGACGCACCGGCATCAGGCCCTGGAACGCCTCGGACACCACCACCAGCTTAAAGTGGGTCTCCGAGTTGGCCGGCACACTGTGCTTATGGCTCTCGTTCTCCAGTTCCAGATGCGCCACGGGCAACGCCGTGCGGACTTTGCGCTCAATGGCCTCGGCCACGGACATAACGGACTCCGATTGGGATTCAGGCCGCTATTTTAGGAGGGTTGGCGGGGGGAAGCCAGGGGTGGGCGGGTGGATTCGGAGGCCCGACATGGCACAGGTGGAGGGGGCAGCGAGCGCCGTGCTGCGTGGAGAGGATCGCAAGCTACAAGCCGCAAGCTACAAGGGAAGCTACGTAGCCCGCCTGTAGCTTGAAGCTTGAGGCTTGCAACCCATCGCGACGGCGCCCGTCGATATCCGCGCCCCACCACCCTGCGATTTTACGCCTCAAGCCTTCGGAATCACCGCCTCCCAAAGCCGCTCGGCGTCGTCGTCGAGCAGCCGCGCCATTTCTCCACCGGGGCCGAACTGGTGTACCTGGCGTTGTTCGCTCCAGGCCGGCCAGTCGGCGCCACGGCCGTGGGCGAAATCGCCCCACACCTGCTGGACCCGCTCTGCCAGCGCGCGCGCCTGGTCGGTGCCGCCGGTGAAGAACTGACCCACCGGGGTGTCGGTGATGCCAAACACGAACGGCACGTCGACCACGTGGCAAGCGCCCATCGGCACCCCGAACTGGGTGCTTTCGAAGGTGAACTGGTAGCCGCGAGTGTCCGCCGGGCGGTGCCGGGCCTGGGCGTCGAGCAGTCGAACCGTGGGCACCCGGAACAGGCGATCGGTTTCCATGGCGGAAAACCAGTCCATGTTGCTGCGCTCGGCGTGCGGCGTCACGGTGGCGCGGTAGTACGCCAGCATGCGCTCGCCGTGGCCCGGCAGGGCCCGCTCGAAGCGGCGCAGAATCTCTTCATCGTCGAAGGCGCGCAGCTCATCCAGGGAGGGAAAGCCGGCCATCGGCCCGGCGTACTGAAAGAAGTTCCACTCATCCCGGCAGGCGCCAGCGAGCAGCTCGATGTCGCGCGCCTCGCCGGCGGCAATGGCGTCCACTGGCACCCGGGGCAGCAGATCGCCGTCGACGGTGGGCAGAAACACCATGGAAAACTGCGGCGTAGTGTCGCGCAGGCCGCGCGCGGCAAGCATCCGCTGGGCCTTGGCCTGCGCCGCCAGCCAGGCTTTCGGGTCGGCCTGGCGGATGCGCTCGGCGGCGCCGCCCTCGCCCGGCAGGGCCTCCACGAACGCTTCGGTAATGCGGCGCGACTCCTCGGGCGCGAGCACGAAGTCGCCGCCCCCGGATTGTACGATGGCGCGCTGGAATAGTGGCCGTGCCCGCGGCGTGGCCATCAACGAGGCAACGCTGAAACCGCCCGCGGACTCGCCGAAAATAGTGACCTGATCGGCGCGGCCAGCGAACGCCTCGATATGACGGTTGACCCACTCCAGGGCGGCGATCTGATCGCGCAAACCCAGGTTGGTGTCCGCCTGCAGTTCCGGCGCGATGGCGGAGAAGTCGGCGAAACCGTGGGCGCCCAGCCGATAGGCGGCGTGCACCACCACCACCTTCCGCGTGGCCGCCAGCCGGGCGCCGTTATAGAGCGCCTGGGACACCGAACCGGCGGTATAGCCGCCGCCGTGATACCACAGCATCACCGGAAACGGCCCCTCGCCCTCCGGCACCCAGAGGTTCATGTACAGGCAGTCTTCCCCGGAATCCTCCACCCCCATCAGCGGGTTGCGCGGCTGCACCGACGGCAGTGGGTAGCGGTCGGCGCGCTGCTGATCGCTGCTCGGCGGCAACGGTTGCGGCGCCTTGAAACGGCGCTCCGCCAACGGCGGCAAGGCGTAGGGCACACCTCGGAATTCGCTGACGCCGTTGGCGGACAGCCCTTGATACGCCCCCTGGGGGATCACTACCTTCATTTCCACTCTCCTGCCGGCCGGCCTCGCGGGCCATAAGCCTTGTTTAATTGTTAGACAAGCAACACGAACAAACCGTCAAGCGGGTCTAGTATTCAGGGTGTCCCGCGCTCCACCGGTCATCTGTTGCGTGCGGGATACACCGTAGCTCTGCATACGTTCCATACGTTCCACAGGTTCCACAGGACCCGCAGCGAAAGGAGGCCCTCACCCATGAGTGAAGCCGCAGCGAAAAAGAACGCCGATAATACCTTGATCAACGAACTGAACCAGACCGCCGGCAAGCTTAACAAAGCCGCCCGCGGCGCGCTGGTGCGCCTCAGCGACTCCGGTCAGCAGATCCTGGACGAATTGGTGAAATCCGGCCAGCGCTTCAAGCGCGAAAGCGGCAATGGCGACGGCTGGCGCACCCGCCTGGCCGGCCTTCTGGGTCTGCCGACCCGCGAGGAAATGCACAGCCTGGACAAGAAACTGGACCGCATCAGCCGCAAGGTGAACAAGCTGGCCCGGGAACAAAAGGCCTGATCCCGGCTCACCGCCGGGCGCCCGCCCGGCGTTTCCAGGCCACCCTGACCGGGCCGTCCTGGCCGGTCACTCCGCGTCATTGACTCCCCTGGCCCAGTGACGTTTGCTTATGTGCCGAGCGCCCGATGTGTTTTCTTTTCTTCTTAACGGGCCGCCGCGAACACCAGGGAAGCCATGACACACACCGCCGCCACGCCATTTGCGTCGCTCACCGTTGCCTCATTCTGGATCGAGTACCTGCTCGATGCGGCCTTGCGGGCCGGTGTCGATCTGAGCGATGCGCTGGTGCGGCTGGGGGTCAGCGAGCACGACCTGGAAGCGCCCGGGGCGCGCATTCCCCTGCGGATCGAAGACCGCCTGTTGCAACTCGCCCTTGAGGGCAGCGACGATCCTCTGTTCGGCTTGCACATGGGCGAGTGCATCCGCCCGCGCTTCATGGGCGAGCTCGGCTACGCGAGCATGTCCAGCGCCACCCTGCGTGACGCCATTGAGCTGATGATTCCTTTTGCCCGGGTGACCAGCGAATTCGCCGAGCTGCGCTTCGAATGGCAAGGCCACGACCTGTGGCTGATCTGGGAAACACCGTTCCATGACAGGGTCACCAGCCGCCATCGGTTGGAGGCCTTCTTCGCTGGCGCGGTAGTATTCGGCCGCTGGATTCTGGGCGCCGATAAGGACCCGCTGGCGGTGCACCTGCGCCACCCGCCCCCCGGCGGGGAGCAGGAATACCAGCGCCTGTTCCGCTGCCCGGTGCGATTCAATCAGCCCGACAATGCCCTGGTGATCGACGAAGCGCTGCTGGACTTGCCCCTGCGCGACGCCGACCCGGAGGTCAACCGCCTTTCTCGCTCGCGCATGCAACGCGCGCTCACCCAGTATCTGGCCCGCGACAACCTGCTCGAACAGGTGCGTCTGGAAATCCAGCGGCGGCTGGTGGACGGCGTGCCGCAGCTGGAACGGATCGCCGAGCGGCTGGGCGTCAAACCCTGGACGCTGCGGCGCCGTCTGCGCGCCGAGCAAGCGGACTTTTCCACCCTGCTTGAAGAGGAGCGGCAACGCCTGGCCTGCGACTGGCTGCTGCACAGCGACCGCTCGGTGAATCAGATCGCCCTGGATCTGGGCTATTCCGAGCAGAGCGCCTTCAACCGTGCCTTCAAGCGCTGGTTCGCGGTTACCCCCCTGGCTTACCGTGATCAAGGTCGTGAAAAGGGCCGCCATCAGGGTCTCTAGGAGCGCCACCAGGGGTGGCACCCCGCCAGGCTCGCTTGGTCTGCCCCAGCGTCCAGCCACGGGCGTAACCGCGCAATAGCGTAGGCGCCAGCCCATGGCGCAGCAGCATGCATCCGACTGGCGCCGACCGGTAAAACACCTGAGTCAGCCGTTCCACCTGGCGCAGCTCATCCCGCCAGCGCGCCAGCAGCAGCGGATAGTCTTGAGCACGCCCGGCCAGAATCGCGCTGGCGGCCAGCTGGCCGCTGACCAGCGCGCCATAGATCCCTTCGCCGAGCAGAGCTTCGGTGGCGCCGGCGGCATCGCCGACGAACAGCACCCGCCCGCACAGCGGCGCGCGGCGGGTCAGCCAGGTTCCCAACGGATAGCCGCCGACGTCATCAAGCCGGTCGCAGCCCAGGCTGCGTCGGGCGTAATCGCGCAACGCCTGCAGCGTCGGCCGGGCCCGCTCACGCCGCCATACGTACAGCCCGACATTGACGTGATCGCCCTTCGGAAACAACCAGCCATAGCCCTGGCGGATGGCCCCAAAATCCAGGGTCATGGGCGGATAATGTCGGAGCCGCTCGCGCGGCACGTGCGCTTCCAACGCCAGCGCCCCGGCCCCCGCCTGGCTGCCCTGCAACAGGCGCCGCAACGGGCTGTGCGCGCCATCGGCGGCAATCAGGTAAGCGGCGCGGTAGCGGCGGCCGTCACGCAACTCCAGGACCACGCCCGCGGCGCTCTGGCGCACCGCGCGCACGCCGTTGGCCTGCGTCCAATCGGCGCCCCGTTCACCGGCCCGCTCACGGCACAGAGCGTCCAGCTCACGGCGGTGGGTCATCACGCAGAAGGGCTCGCCCACGGCAATCCGGGTATCGCCACCCGGGCCAGGCAGGTTGAGGGTGCTGACGGTCTCGCGAATCACGCTATCCAGAGCGAACCGGTAGCGGCGCAGCGCCTTGATGGTGAGCCCGCCCGCGCAGGGCTTTTCCCGGCCCTCGCCGGTGTGAATCAGCAGCACCCGGGCGCCGCCAGCGGCCAGATCCCAGGCGGCCGCGCAGCCCGCCTGGCCGGCGCCCGCCACGATCACGTCCCAATGATCCATTGTCTTCCCTTTTCCAATACGCATCGATCCGTGCGCTTGTCGACCACCTACACTATAATGCGCGCCGTCCTCGGAACGTCTGCCCGCCGCTACCCGCGCCAGGCGGCGATCCGGTCCGGGAGCCTGCGTGTCCCGTTATTCCCCGTTATCCGGGGCTGCCCAGGCAACCCTGAGCTCTCCCGACGACTCCAAGGAGATTTTTTCATGAAAGCACCTGTACGCGTTGCTGTCACCGGCGCCGCTGGCCAAATCAGCTACTCCCTGCTGTTCCGCATCGCCTCCGGCGACATGCTTGGCAAAGACCAGCCGGTTATTCTGCAACTGCTGGAGATCACCCCGGCCCTGGAAGCCCTGAAAGGCGTGGCGATGGAGCTGGAAGACTGTGCCTTCCCGCTGGTCGCTGGCATCGTGCAAACCGACGACGCCAAGGTGGCGTTCAAGGACGCCGACTACGCTTTGCTGGTGGGCGCCCGTCCCCGTGGCCCGGGCATGGAGCGTAAGGACCTGCTGGAAGCCAACGCGGCGATCTTCTCCGCCCAGGGCAAAGCGATCAACGACGTCGCCAGCCGCGACATCAAAGTGCTGGTGGTCGGCAACCCGGCCAACACCAACGCCCTGATCGCGCAACGCAACGCCCCGGACATCAACCCCCGCCAGTTCACCGCCATGACCCGCCTGGATCACAACCGCGCCATGGCCCAGCTCGGCGAGAAGCTCGGCAAGAGCATCAACGATGTCAAGAAAATGACCATCTGGGGCAACCACTCCTCCACCCAGTATCCGGATCTGCACCACTGCGTGGTGGACGGCAAAGCCGCCATCGACCAGGTCGAGCAGGACTGGTACGAGAATGATTACATCCCCACCGTGCAACAGCGTGGCGCCGCCATCATCAAGGCACGCGGTGCGTCCTCCGCCGCCTCCGCCGCCAACGCCGCGATCGATCACATGCGCTCCTGGGCGCTCGGCAGCGACGACGGTGACTGGGTCTCCATGGGCATCTACAGCGATGGCTCCTACGACATCCAGGAAGGCCTGATCTACTCCTATCCGTGCGTGTGCAAAAACGGCGACTGGGAAATCGTTCAGGGTCTGGACGTCAACGAGTTCTCCCGCGCTCGTATGCAAGCCACCGAGAAAGAGCTCGCCGAAGAACGCGACGCGGTCAAGCACCTGCTGCCGTAAGCCGATTCGGAAAAAAAAAAGGCGTCCGATGGGCGCCTTTTTTTTGGTTCTTCGCGGATTGGAGGGAATCTGACCGCCAGGGAACATGTCCCATCGCCATTGACGCCCCCTTGGGTGTTCCACTTGATTTGTGGCGTTGCCACTCACCCGGGCCCGCCTTCGACGTTCCAGCCGCAAGCGGCTGGTCTTGCCTGGTTCATGTCAGATTCACACCACTGAGCAACGAAGCCGCTGTGGGAGCGATCCTTGATCGCGAACCGGCGCAGCCGGACGG
>NZ_NMQZ01000042.1 GCF_002864685.1 Alloalcanivorax mobilis | reverse complement strand
CCGCCCTTGTCCCGCGTCCTCAATAGCACCACCCGGACACGATCCCAAAAGACAATTCCCGCTAAAGAACGATGAACCTATTTTTGGTGGCGCCGGACGCCAGACGCCAGACGCCAAGATCAAAATCAAACCCCGCCACGGCCTGCTTGCCCCATCTGAACACTGAACACTGAACACTGAAAACCCAAGCCAACGTCCCCCCCTCCAACCTCCACGGCTCGCCGTGGTGTTACGTCGAGTAACAGATAGCGCCTTGGCCCTATCGACGCGTTGGCGTCGGCGGTGCGATGGCGCCGTTCCCGGGTGGGCAAAGGGCGCTCGAGGGCGCTTCTTTAGGAATGGGAAAAATCCCATTAAAACAACCGTTTAAGCTCTTCCGAAAAGAAATGATCGCGGCTTTTTTGAGCGGAGCCGGGGTGTCGGCAATCGAGGCTGGACAGGATGTTTCTCTCTCCAACATACTAACTAACTATCTTGAGCGTGAATAAGTTGGACGCCACGGTGACGTGGTGCTTCCGGCTGAGTGCAAGGTGGCGCCGACGCCCACCCTGGAAAAAGACAGTCAGAAATTCGGGGCCGCTCGCCTGGCGAGCGGCCTTCCTTGTGACGGTGTCGACCTGATCGGCATGACAACAACAACGTGGAGAGCATTATGCTGAAAACCCTCTTTAACTCTCTCGCCGCTTCAGTCGTGGTACTGGCGAGCGTGGCCAGCGCGGCGGAGCCGGCTCCGGTGCGCATGGCGTTGATCGACCCGCTTAACGGGCCGATGGCGATGGTGGGGCAGCCGGCCCTGGCGCAATTGAAATTCACCGCCGAACGCCTGAACCAAGAGGGCGGCATGGCCGGCCATAAGATCGAAATCATCGGTCTGGACAACAAGATCAATCCCCAGGAAAGCCTGGTTCAACTGCAAAAAGCCATCGACGATGGCGTGCGTTTCATCATCCAGGGCAACGGCTCCTCGGTGGGCTCGGCGCTGCTCAACGGCATCAACAAGCACAACCAGCGCAACCCGGAAGACCGCGTGCTGTATCTGAACTACGCGGCGGTGGACCCGGCGTTCACCAATGAGCGCTGCTCGTTCTGGCACTTCCGCTTCGACGCGCACTCCGACATGAAGATGAATCTGATGACCGATTGGATCGCCTCTCATAAGGAGTTCAAGAAGGTCTTCCTGATCAACCAGGATTACAGCTTTGGTCATGCGGTGGCCGACGGCGCCATCAAAATGCTGAAAGAAAAGCGTCCCGACATTGAAATCGTCGGCAACGTGTTTCACCCGCTGGGTAAGGTGAAGGATTTCTCGCCCTATATTTCCAAGATCCGTGGCGCCGATGCCGATGTGGTGATCACCGGTAACTGGGGCCAGGACATTAACCTGCTGATCAAAGCGGCCGCCGACTACGGCGTCGATGTGCCGTTTCTCACCTACTACGGCAGCACTCCGGGCACCATCACCCAGGTCGGTAAAAAGGGTGTGGACCGCGTCTATCTGATGTCCGAACTGCACGGCGACTTTACCGACCCGGTACTGGCCGAGCGTGAAGTGGCGCTGTACAAGCAAACCGGCTGGGATTACTACCCGCGCGTGGCCGGCATGCTGGAAATGGTGAAGCTGGCCGGCGACAAGGCCAACAGCATCGAGCCGTTCAAGGTGGCGATGGCGCTGGAAGGTCTCAGCTTCGAAGGCCCCGGCGGCAAGACCACGATGCGCGCCGAGGATCACCAGATCCAGATGCCGATGTACATGTCCGTGCTCAAGGACGGCATGAAGTACGGCGCCGAGGGCACCGATTTCAACTTCCATGAAGTGGCTGGCTACAAAGCCGAAGACACCACCTTGCCGGCGGAATGCCGCATGCGGCGCCCCAAGCAGTAAATTCTTTCCGGATTTTTCAATGAGATTGGGCGGCAGCGGAATTCCGCTGCCGCGGGAGTCTTCTCGTGCTTGAAGTCATCGTCTTTTCCACGCTGAACGGCGTTCTCTACGGCCTGTTGCTGTTTATGCTGTCCAGCGGTTTGACCCTGATTTTCTCGATGATGGGCGTGCTCAATTTCGCCCACGCCAGTTTCTACATGCTGGGCGCCTACTTCGCCTACAGCCTGGGCATGCATGTCGGCTTCTGGCCGGCGCTGCTGCTCTCACCGTTGCTGGTGGCCGCCATTGGCGCCGTGGTGGAACGCTACGGGCTGCGCCGCGTGCACGCCAACGGCCACGTCGCCGAATTGTTGTTCACCTTCGGGCTGGCTTACGTGATCGATGAGTTGGTGCGTCTGGTGTGGGGCTCGGTGCCGGTCGCCTATCTGGCGCCGGAATCCATGCAGGCTCCGCTGTTTACCCTGTTTGGCACCGATTATTCCCTGTTCCGGGGTGTCGCCATGCTGATCGCGATTCTGATGTTCGCGGCGCTCTGGTTCCTGCTTAAGAAAACCCGCGTCGGCATGATGATCCGCGCGGCGCTCACCCATGGCCAGATGGTCGGCCACCTGGGCCACAACGTGCCGCGCCTGTTCATGGGCGTGTTTGGCTTCGGCTGCGCCCTGGCCGGCCTGGCCGGGGTGATCGGCGGCCCGCTGCTCAACACCGAGCCGGGCATGGCCGCCACCCTCGGGCCGATTGTGTTCGTGGTGGTGGTGGTGGGCGGCATGGGGTCGTTGCCCGGCGCGTTTTACGCTTCGCTGCTGATCGGCCTGTTGCAGACTTTTTTCGTTGCCATCGATGTGTCCATTGGCGAGATGCTCAATACGGTGGGCTTCAGTGTGGACCCCTATGGTGAAGTCACCGGCATCACCCTGGCCAACATTGCCCCGATGACGCCGTTTATTCTGCTGGTGCTGATTCTGATTTTCCGGCCACGCGGCCTGATGGGAGAGCTTGAATATGAGTGACGCACAGGCTTTGCCGCGCCGCCGTGCCCGCCCGGGCTGGCGAGCATTCGCCCCGTGGCTGATCAGTCTGGCCGCGTTGCTGGTGCTGCCGCTGCTGACCAGCAGCGGCACCGTGTTCACCATCGTTAACGTGATTGCCATCAATATCGTGTTCGCGCTGTCCTACAACATGCTGTTGGGGCAGGGCGGCATGCTCTCGTTCGGCCATGCGGTGTTTTTCGGGCTGGGTAGCTACGCCGCCATCCACGCCATGAACGCCATTGGCGATGCCTCCTACGCGGGTGAAGGCCTGTGGGCGCACGTTCCGGTGCTGGCGTTGCCGCTGGTGGGGATGGCCGCCGGCGGCCTCGCCGCGCTGGTGATCGGCTGGCCGTTCTGCCGCCGTGCCGGCACCGCCTTCGCCATGATTACCCTGGGGCTGGGCGAGCTGGTGGCCGCCAGCGCGCAAATGTTTCCGTCGGTGTTCGGTGGTGAGTCGGGCGTGTTCAGCGACCGCATGGTGGGCCCCCAGGTATTCGGCCCGGAGCTGGCGCAACCCGCCGACGTGTACTGGTTCATGGTGTTTTGGGTGTTGGTGGCGGTGTTTGCCATGTGGGCGTTCACACGCACGCCGCTGGGGCGGCTCTCCAATGCCGTGCGCGACAACGCCGAGCGCCTGCAATTCATCGGCTACCAGCCACGCAACGTGCGCTTCATGGTGCTGATTGCGTCCGGCGCCTTCGGTGGTCTGGCCGGTGGCATGGCGGCGGTCAACTACGAAATCGTGACGCCGGAATCCCTTGGCCTGGTGCCCTCGGGGCTGGCCTTGTTGATGGCCGCCGTGGGTGGGCTGGGGGTGTTCTACGGCCCGATTATCGGCGCCATCCTGGTGACCCTGATGAATTCCCTGCTGATCGACTTCACCGAAGCGTCGGTGCTGTACGTGGGCCTGGTGTTCCTGGCCGTGGTGATGTTCGCGCCCCGCGGGCTGGGTGGCGGCGTCGAGCAGGTGCGCCAGGCCTGGCATGACGGCGATCTGCGCCGCCGGTTGCCGGGCTGGTTGGGCGGCGCCGGCGCGGTGGCATTGATGTCAATCGGGCTGATCGCTCTGGTCGAGCTGGTCTACCAGGTGCGTCATGGCCGGGATCAGTTCGCGCACATTCTGGGCATCGATGTTGATCCGAGCGCCCCCTGGGGTTGGGCCGCCGTGGTGATTCTGCTCGCCACCGGCTATGGCCTGCATCGTTTCAGCGCACACTATCGGGAGGCCAGCGAATGACGTCCACTCTTTCCATTCGTCGATTGAAAAAGAATTTCGGGCCCGCCGAGGTGATTCGGGGTGTCGATCTGGAAGTGGAGAAAGGCGAGATCCACGCCGTGATCGGCCCCAACGGGGCCGGTAAATCCACTTTCTTTAACCTGCTCTCGGGCGCGTTCGCGCCGAGCAGCGGCGAGATTCATCTTAATGGCGAGCGCATCGACGGCCTCGGCCCGGACAAAATTCAGCAACGCGGGCTGTCCCGTTCGTTCCAGGTCAGCAATGTGTTCGTCAATTTGTCGGTGTTCGAAAACCTGCGCTGCGCCTGCTTCAAGAGCGCGCACGCCGGCTACGTATTCTGGCGCGCCGCCGACGGCATAAAACGGGTGAACCAGCGTGCCGAACAGGTGCTTGAAATGATCGGCCTGCAGGCGCTGCGCGACGCTCCGGCGGGGGCCTTGCCCTACGCCAGCCAGCGCGCCCTGGAGATCGGCATGACCATCGCCTGCGAGGTGGACGTGGTGTTGCTCGACGAACCCACCGCGGGCATGAGCAACAGCGAGACCAGCCAGGCCATCGCGCTGATCCGCCAGGTCGCCAGTGAGCGCACGCTGATGATCGTCGAGCACGACATGGGGGTGGTGTTCGAGCTCGCCGATCGCATTTCCGTGCTGGTGTACGGCGAAGTGGTCGCCACCGGCACACCGGAGCAGATCCGCAACGACGCGCGAGTTAAAGAGGCTTATCTGGGCGAGGAGGCGGCGTAATGCTGGAAGTAAAGGATCTGCACGCCTATTACGGCAAAAGCCACATCCTCAATGGTGTCAATCTGTCCATCCAGGAAGGCGAAGTGGTGGCACTGCTGGGCCGCAACGGCGTCGGCCGCTCCACCACCGTCAAGGCGATCATGGGGGAAGTGCCGCCGATCGGCTCGGTGCGTTTTCGTGGCCAGGAAATCGCCGGTTTTCCCAACCACCGCATCGCGCGCCTCGGGCTCGGCTATGTGCCCGAGGACCGCGACGTGTTCCCGACCCTGACGGTGCGCCAGAATCTGGAACTGGGCATCAAGAATACGCGCAAGCCCGGCAAATGGACCGTGCAACAGATGCTGGACATGTTCTCCAACCTGGCGCGCCGCGCGGATGCGCCGGCCGGGGTGCTCTCCGGCGGCGAAAAGCAGATGCTGACCATGTGCCGCACGCTGATGGGCGATCCGCGACTGATCATGATCGACGAGCCCACCGAAGGCCTGGCGCCGTTGATCGTGAAGCAGATCGGCGAGCTGATCGCTCAGATCGCCGACGCCGGCGTGGCGATTCTGCTGGTGGAGCAGAAGCTCTCCATCGCCCTGGACATTTCCCATCGGGTGTCGGTGATGGGGCACGGCCAGATTGTTTTTGAAGGCACCCCGGAACAATTGCGCGCCAACGATGACGTGCGCAAGGAATGGCTGGAAGTCTGAACGAATTTTACCGGCACTGTGCTGGCCCGCGCTGGCGGGCTTTTTTTTCGCCTTTTTTTCTTTGATGGAACGGCCCGGCGCCTGGCGGGAACCCGCCGCTGCCGCTGCGACGCGGGCATCGTTTCCGCCCTCTTATCGCCACTGACTTCGGAGACACCATGACCGACGGCGCTATGCAGTCCTTCTCGCTGACCCTGGATAAATTTCTCGATCACGCCGCCAAATGGCACCCGCGCGCGGAGGTCGTCACCGCCGGTTCCGGTGGGGCCATTGAACGGATCGGCTACGCCGCCCTGCGCGAGCGCGCCACGCGCCTCTCCACCGTGCTGGCCGGGCTGGGCGTGCGCCCGGGCGAACGGGTCGCGACCCTGGCGTGGAACAGCCAGGCACACCTGGAGGCGTGGTACGCGATCATGGGCATGGGCGCGGCCTGCCATACCCTCAATCCGCGTCTTACCGCCGAGCGCAGCGCCGCCATGCTGGCGCGCTCCGCCGCCAGTGTGCTGATCGTCAGCGCTGATCTGGCACCGTTGGCCGCCGAGCTCGCCGCCCGGACACCGTCGCTCAGGCGGGTGCTGATCATCGATGGTCAGGCCGATGCCTGGCCGGAGCCGGGTGGGGCGGTGACGGTGGCGGCGCTGGAAGCGCTGCTCGCCGACACCCGCGAGCCGTTGCCGTGGGGCGGCTTCGAGGAAACCGCCGCCTGCGGGTTGTGTTTTACCTCCGGCACCACCGGCGATCCCAAGGGCGTCACCTACACCCACCGTGCCAGTTATCTGCAAACCTTGCAGATGCTGCAGGCCGACGCCATCGGCCTGGGCGCCGCCGATACAATATTGGCGGCGGTGCCCATGTTCCATGCCAACGCCTGGGGTTTGCCGTTCGCGGCGCCGGCGGTGGGCGCGCGCCTGGTGTTGCCCGGCCGGCAGCTCGACGGCGCCAGCCTGGCGGCGTTGATCGCCGGGCAAGGCGTAACGGTGGCGGCCGGCGTGCCGACGGTGTGGCTGGGGCTGGTTGAGCATCTGGAGACACACGGTGGCGAGCTGCCGTCGCTGCGCCGCATCATGGTGGGGGGCGCGCCGCTGTCGGCGGCGCTGATGGCGCGTCTTGAGAAACGCCTGGGCGTGATTGTGCAGACCAGTTGGGGCATGACCGAACTGTCGCCACTGGGTACCATGATGTCCGCCAACGATGAGAATCGCACCGCGGCGGTGTCCGGCCGTCCCTCGGTGGGCGTGGACTTGCTGCTCACCGATGCCGAGGGCCACGCCTTGCCCGAACAACGCGGTGTGGAAGGGCACCTGCGGGTGCGCGGCGCGGCCGTGGTGGAACGCTATTTCGGCCACGCAACGCCCGCCACCGACGCCGCCGGCTGGTTTGAAACCGGCGACCTGGCGCGCCTGGACGAACGCGGCAACCTGACCATCACCGGCCGCGCCAAGGATTTGATCAAGTCCGGTGGCGAGTGGATCAACCCCGCCGAGATCGAAGCCATCGTCGGCGCCCTGCCTCAGGTGGCGCAGGCGGCGGTCATCGGGCGGCCGGACCCGCAGTGGGGCGAGCGCCCGGTGCTGCTGGTGGAACTGCTCGCGCGACAGAGCATCAGTGATGACGCACTGCTGGCGTCACTGCGGGGGCGCGTGGCACCCTGGTGGATGCCGGACCAGGTGATTCGTCTGGCGACCATGCCGTTGGCGGCGACTGGAAAGATCGACAAGATGCGTTTGAGACTGGAGCACAGCCACCCATGAAACCCGAGTCATCGCCGGCGGCACAAGCGGCGAAATCCACGCGTAAAAAACCCACCCAGGCGGAACGTCGCGCGGAGACCACCGAAAAAATTCTGGATACCGCGGAGTACCTGTTCTCCAAGCACGGGCTCTATGGCGTCACCTTGAAAGATGTGGCCAAGCGCATTGGTGTGCACCACACGCTGATCAATTACTACTTCGACGACAAAAAACAGCTGTTCGACGCGGTGTTCGCCCGCCGCGCGGTGGAAACCAGCGGCCGTCGCATGCAGGCCCTGGACGATTATGAGCGCGCCTGCGGCGGCGAGCCGAGCGTGGAAGGCGCGCTGCACACCTACCTGGATACCGATCTGGATCTTTACATCCAGGGTGGCGAGGGCTGGCGCAACTACGCCGCCTTCGCCGCCCAGGTGGCGAACACCCCGGAATGGGGCGCGGAAATGATGGACCAGCACTTCGATCCGGTGGTACTGCGTCTGATCGGTCTTTTAAAAAAAGCGCTCCCCGACGCCAATGAAGAAGACATTTTCTGGGGCTACCATTTTGTCACCGGCGCCCTGGTGCTGACGCTGGCCCGCACCGGCCGCATCGACAAGCTCTCCGGCGGCCTGTGCCGCTCGGACGACTTCGCCGCCGTCAAACAACGCATGGCCGCGTTCATGGCCGCCGGCATCAAAGAGATCTGCGAGCAGCGCGGCAGCGACCGGCAGGTCTGAAAGGTGAGGCGGTAGGCTGGCGGAACTGATTCGCGGTCAAGGGCCGCTCCTACACCAGAAATCAACCTCGGTGCAGGCCTGCTGTTCCCTGTCCCGGCCTGGTAAGGTGCGGGGCAAAAGCGCTGTGCCATTCGGCCAAAAGATTTCGCGATCAAGGATCGCTCCCACGCGGCGCTGTAAAGAGGGTTGGGGGTTTGTAGGAAGCGACGGTTTTGATTTTCCCGGCCCCGCCACGCGGGCACGGCCCGGGCCCCGCTACGGCCTCTCCCCGCGCTGTATCCTGAATCCTGTATCGCTCCTCAGAACGCCCACCGCCACTACAGCGCCGCTGTGGGAGCGGTCCCCGACCGCGAACCGAGCCTGAAAGGCGAGGCCAGCCTGGCGGCCAATTCGCGGTCAAGGACCGCTCGTGCCAGCGTGTCGCGGCTTCAAATAAAAAAGGCCGCGTCAGCGGCCCTCATCGATGGTGGATACGGGGAAGGGGCGTCGAATGACGCGACCACCATCGTTTTGTTCGGTCGTGCCGTTTGGGGCGGCGCGGCCCAGTGCTGACGCGGCAAGCCGGTGCCGGGCGCGCAGCGCGCCCGGCGATACAACCGGTTTTAGAATACTTCGAACAGGCCGGCGGCGCCGATGCCACCGCCCACGCACATGGTCACCACCACGTATTTGACGCCGCGGCGCTTGCCTTCGATCAGCGCGTGGCCGGTCATGCGCGCACCGGACATGCCGTACGGGTGGCCGATGGAGATGGCGCCACCGTTGACGTTGTATTTCTCCGGGTCGATGCCGAGCTTGTCGCGGCTGTACAGACACTGGCTGGCGAACGCTTCGTTGAGCTCCCACAGGCCGATGTCATTGACGGTCAGGCCAAAACGCTTGAGCAGCTTCGGCACCGCGAACACCGGGCCGATGCCCATTTCGTCGGGATCGCAGCCGGCCACGGCCATGCCACGGTAGGCGCCCAGGGGCTGCAGGCCGAGACGCTCGGCTTCCTTGGCTTCCATCAGCACGCAAGCGCTGGCGCCGTCGGAAAGCTGGGAGGCATTGCCGGCGGTGATAAAGCGGCCTTCTTTGATGTTCTGGCCGTCCTTGAACACCGGTTGCAGCTTCTGCAGGTCTTCCAGCTTGGTCTGCGGGCGGTTGCCTTCGTCCTTGCTGAGGGTGATTTCCTGGTCGGAGATCTCTTTGGTTTCCTTGTTCATGACCTTCATGATCGTGGTCATGGGCACGATTTCGTCGTCGAACTTGCCTTCCTGTTGCGCTTTCGCGGTGCGCATCTGGGACTGGTAGGCGTATTCGTCCTGGGCTTCGCGGGACACGTTATAACGGTCGGCGACCACTTCGGCGGTTTCCAGCATGGACATATAGATGTCCGGGCGGTGCTCCACCAGCCACGGGTCGGCGGCGCGGAACTTGTTGACCTTGTCGTTCTGAACCAGCGAGATCGACTCCAGGCCACCGGCCACGGCCACGTCCATGTTATCGACAATGATTTCCTTGGCGGCGGTGGCGATCGCCATCAGGCCGGAGGAGCACTGGCGGTCGATGGTCATGCCGGCGATGGTGGTCGGCAGGCCGGCGCGCAGGGCGCACTGACGCGCGGTGTTGCCACCGGTGCTGCCCTGCTGCAGCGCAACCCCCATGATCACGTCCTGGATGCTGGTCGGATCAATCTTGGCGCGCTCCACGGCGTGCTTGATGGCGTGGGCGCCCAGCGCCTGGCCCTGGGTATCGTTGAACGCGCCCCGGTAGGCTTTGCCGATCGGGGTGCGGGCGGTGGAAACAATGACGGCTTCTCTCATGATGGGTCTCGCTTGTTGGTGTCGGTTATTAGGGAAGAGCGCTTGACGCTCGACGCCGGACGCCGGACGCAAAATCTGTAGCCGGGAAGGTCAGGTGTGTTTCCTGCGACAGTCGGACAGAAAAACACGCCATTCACCTCAGGGCAGGGTTGAAGCGTCCAGCGTCTGGCGTCCAGCGTCTAGCGTCCCCCTAACTTGATACCTTTGGCCTGCGCGGCCTTGGTCAGGATTTTGGTGACATGGTCACCGCCGGTGAGCATTTCACGGGCGTTGCTCATGTCGCCGAGCTGCTCGAACTGAGCCGCGATGGCGTCCGGAGTGCGCTGATCACGATCCAGATAGATGCCTTCGCTTTCCATCAGTCGAACCATGGCATAACAACCGGCGCCGGCCAGGATAATGCGCCGCGAGGGCGCCTGATCACTGGCCAGAAACAGCACCGCCGGGGTGATTTCACCAGGTTCCAGCAGGGCCAGCACTTCCTTGGGCATCAGGTCCTCGGTCATGCGCGTGGCGGCGGTTGGCGCCACACAGTTTACCCGGATGTCGTACTTTTCGCCTTCGATGTGAAGGGTATTCATCAAACCGGCCACCGCCATTTTCGCGGCGCCGTAATTGGCCTGGCCGAAATTGCCGTACAGGCCCGAGGTGGAAGTGGTCATCACGATGCGGCCATAGCCCTGCTCGCGCATTACTGGCCACACCGCGTGGCTGCAAAGGGCGGAACCGGTCAGATGAACGGCGACCACCTTGTCCCAGTCGTCGTCGCTCATCTTAACGAAGCTTTTGTCGCGCAGGATACCGGCGTTGTTGACCAGGATGTCGATGCGGCCCCATTTGTCCACAGTGGTCTTGACCAGAGCGTTGACCTGCTCGCGGTTGGACACATCGGCGCCATCGGCGATTGCCTCGCCACCGGCGGCGATGATCTCCGCCACCACCTTCTCCGCGGCCTCACTGGAGCCGCCGCTGCCATCGCGGGCACCGCCGAAGTCGTTGACCACCACCTTGGCGCCCAACCGGGCCAGCTCCACGGCGTGGGATTTACCCAGCCCGTTGCCGGCGCCAGTCACGATCGCCACGCGGCCATCGAAATTGATGCTCATAATCTCTCCTTTGGAGAGTTGAAAGTGACAAGTTAAAAGTTGAAGGCGGCTACGTAGCCGCCCTTTTAACTTTTAACTCGCTGTTATCCCAGAATCGCCAGGCTCAGCCACTCACAAGCAATAGCCGGCTTATCGACGCCGTCGATCTCCACGGTGATGCCGTAACGGAACAGCACCTGGTTGTCGTTGCGGCGTTCGGCGCTGAGCAGCTTGAAGTGACCACGGACTTTCGAGCCGGCGCGCACCGGGTTGAGAAAGCGCACTTTGTCGAAACCGTAGTTGATGCCCATGGCCTGACCTTCGATGGTCGGCAACACGTCGATGGCCATGGCCGACAGCAACGACAGCGTCAGAAAGCCGTGGGCGATGGTGCCGCCGAACGGGCTTTCTTTGGCGGCGCGCGCTTCGTCGATGTGAATCCACTGCGGGTCGGCGGTGAGATCGGCGAATTCGTTGATGCGCTCCTGCGGCACTTCGTGCCAGCCGGAAACGCCAATGTCCTGGCCCTGTTTGGCCAGCAGATCGTCCAGGGCGATGGTTTTTCTTGTCATGCTGTTCTCCCGGTCAGGGGGCGGCGGGGCCGCCCCCTGAACAATGAAACGAAGCGGATCAATAACCGCCCAGGGTGGCGAAGCGGTCGGCGCAGTAGTTGGCGTCGCCCAGGGTTTCACCGCCAGCGCGAGCGCGCTTGAGGAAGAAGCCGATGTCGAATTCATCGGTCATGCCGATGCCACCGTGCATCTGCACCCCTTCCTGGCCGGCCAGCAGCGCCACGCGGGCCGCCTTGGCCTTGGCGGCGAACACCTGTATGTCGGCGTCGTCGGCGTTGCCATCGCAGGCGTCCAGGGCTTGCAGAGCCAGCGCTTCGCTCATCGCCACGTCGGCGGAGAGCTGCGCGGCGCGGTGCTGCAGCGCCTGAAACGTGCCGATCAGGCGACCGAACTGCTTGCGCTCTTTCAGGTAGCCCAGGGTACGCTCAAACACTTCCTTGGACAGCCCGGAAAGTTCCGCGGCGAGCACCGCGCGGCCGGCGCGCAGGGCGGCTTGCAGAGCGCCGGTGCCGTTCGCCATCGGCTCGGCGGCCACATTCTTGAAGCTGATCCGGGCGGCATTGCGGTTGTCCGCCATCACCGTGCGCTCGATGCTCACGCCCTCGGCTTTCGGGTCGACCAGATACAGTGCCGCCTGGTCTCCCTGGCCGGCGGCCACCAGCAACAGATCGGCGACGTGGCCGTCCAGCACCAGCACTTTGTCGCCATTGAGCGTGCCGCCTTCGACGGTCGCTTTCAGGTTGTCCGGGCGGTGCTTGGCGCCTTCATCCACGGCCAGGGCGACGATGGCGCTGCCCTCGGCGATCTTCGGCAGCCACTGTTGCCGCTGCTCGTCGCTGCCGCCGGTGGCCAGCGCGGTGGCGGCCAATACCGAGGTCGAGAAGAACGGCGTCACCGACAGGTTGCGGCCGATCTCGCGCGCCACCAGACCGGCGCCAACCAGACCAAAACCAATACCGCCGTGCTCTTCGGGCACCACAATGCCGGTCAGGCCGGCTTCCACCATGGCGTTCCAGAGCGGCTCGTCATAGCCCTTTTCGTTGTTGCTGTCGCGCAGTTCGCGCAGGCGGGACACCGGGCCCTTGTCGGCCATCAGCCGCGCCACGGAGTCCTGCAGCATCTGTTGTTCGTCGTTGAGTTTCATAATCCAGGACTCCTTAAGCGTCTGGCAGGCCAAGCAGGCGTTTGGAGACGATGCCGAGCATCACTTCGGAGGTGCCGCCTTCGATGGAGTTGCCTTTGGAGCGCAACCATTCGCGGGCGAACATGCCGCCACGGGTGCGTTCGCTCTGCCACTCCAAACCTTCGGCGCCCATCGCGTCCATCATCAGTTCGTAGCGGCGCTTGTTGAGCTCGGTGCCGTAATATTTGAGCACCGCGGACTGGGCGCCCACGCCCTGGCCGGCTTCCGCTTCGGCGCGGATCTTGCCGAGCAAAGCCTGGAACGCCAGGTTGTCGATCTCGAGATTGGCGATGTCGGCGCGCAGGGCGGCGTCCGCCAGTTTGCCGTGTTCGGTGCCGACGTGCTCGGCGGCCAGCGGGCCCAGGGCCCGGCCGCGCAGGTAACCCGGGGGCTGGCCGCCGATGTTGTTGCGCTCATGGGTAAGCAGATACTTGGCCACGTCCCAGCCACGGTTCAGCTCGCCGACCACCTGGTGCTTGGGCACTTTGACGTCGTCAAAGAAGGTCTCGCAGAACGGCGACTCACCGGAAATCAGCTCAATCGGGCGGGTGGTGACACCCGGGGTGTCCATGTCGAACAGGGCGAAGGAGATGCCGTTGTGCTTGGTGGCGCTGGGGTCGGTGCGCACCAGACAGAAGATCCAGTCGGCTTTGTCCGCATACGAAGTCCAGATCTTCTGGCCGTTGACCAGGAAATGGTCGCCTTTGTCCTCGGCGCGGGTTTGCAGGCTGGCCAGGTCGGAACCGGCGTTCGGCTCGGAATAACCCTGGCACCAGCGGATCTCGCCACGGCAAATCGGCGGCAAGTGCTCGCGTTTCAGTTCTTCACTGCCGAATTTCAGCAGCGCCGGGCCGAGCATCCAGAAACCGAAGTTGCTCACCGGGGTACGGGCGTTGATGCGCTGCATCTCTTCGTTGAGGATTTCGCCTTGTTCCGGGCTCAACCCGCCGCCGCCGTACTCTTTCGGCCACTGCGGGGCGGTCCAGCCTTTTTCGGCCATCCGCTCCATCCACACCTTCTGGGCTTCGGACTGGAATTTCCATTTGCGGCCACCCCAGCAATGATCCGCCTGGCTTTTCAGCGGCTGGCGCATTTCCTCGGGGCAGTTGGCTTGCAACCACTCCCGGGCTTCGGCGCGGAACTGTTCAAGATCCGACATTATTACCTCCTCGGCACCCCGCCGGGCCGGGGTTGGGGCATCCGGCCAGCAGGCTGTTATTGAAATAGACTTTCATTTAATGCGGCAAGTATGTTGGCCACCCGCCGGGGCGTCCAGTGTGAAAAGCGGCATGGTTAGCGGCAGTTGTGTCATCAACGCCCCACTTCGAGGCACAATCGGTCAATGGCTTTGGCGCGGGCGGCTGTCACAATTCCGGGTTGAAAAAGCCGCATTCGCAGCGTCGCGCCGAGGGCGCGAAATCGACCACGATCGGTGCAATTTATTGGCCATTGCCGGGCCGGGATTCGAGGATCTTTGATGGAGCAAGTAAAGGTGGCGCCGCCAGCCGAACCCCGTGAGGTGATCCTCGACGCGGCGGCGCGCTGTTTCATGGAGCGGGGCTTCAAAGCCACCAGCATCGACGACATCGCCCGTCAGCTTGGCGCCACCAAGGGCATGGTCTACCACTACTTCGACTCCAAGGCGGAGTTGTTTTTCCAGATTCACCAGCGCGGCATGGACGCCCTGTTCGCCACCGTGGAGCCGGAGTGCCGGCGTCTGGCGCCGGCCCTGGAGCGGCTAACCCGCATGTCGCTTTGCCATGTGCACACCCTGATCGAGACCCAGCATTTCCAGCGCGCCGTGGCCGAAGGGGTGCAAATGCACCTGCGCATCAACACCACCGCCGCTCAGCGTGCCCAGCTCACCCGCCTGCAAAACCGCCGCCGGCGTTACGAGGACGTGTTTCTTGGCGTGCTCGAAGAGGGCATCGCTGAAGGTTCAATGCACGCCGAGCGGCCGCGCATCGTGATTAAACCGATGCTCGGCGCCCTCAACTCGGTGATCAACTGGTACCACATCCGCTACGAAGACCACCCTGGCGCCCGCCAGGACATCGTCGAGGACGTGGTGCACGTTGCCCTGCGCGGCGTGGTGAAGGGAACAGCGTAGGCCATGCCGTCGGTGATAAGCGGCTACAAGCTGCAAGCTTCAAGCGGCAAGGGCGGCTACGTAGCGCTGTTTGGCTTGTAGCTTGTGGCTTGTAGCCTCGCTTTGTTCCGCGTGTTTATTTCTTATTCAAAAACTTATCAAAAATCGCCCGCACTTCATCGCTGAACATGCGCTCGGCGAAGCGTTTCGATTCCGCTTCGATCTGCGCTTTCACCGCGTCGTCGTGGAGGCGCATCAGTTGCTTGGTGTAAGCGATCGCCTGGGGCGGTTTGGCGGCCAGGGTCTGGCCCAGTTCCAGCGCTTTTTCACGCAATTGATCGTCGGCCACCCGATAAGCGACCAGGCCCATGCGCTCGGCTTCCTCGGCGCTCAGGGTATCGCCGGCGAGCAGCAGCCGGTTGGCGTTTTGCCGGCCGACCAGCGTTTGCAGCAAAAAGCTGGAACCGGCTTCCGGCACCAGGCCCAGATTGATGAACGCGGTGTAGAAGCGGGTGTTCTCCGCGGCGATCACCAGGTCGCAGTGCAGCAGCATGGTGGTGCCGATGCCGGTGGCGTTGCCGTGCACCGCCATGATCACCGGCTTATCCAACGCCCGTAAGCGGAACACGAAGTCCATCGCCGGGCTCAGCTTGCCGTTCTCGCGGGTTTTCGGGTCGGCGTTGCGGAAATCCTTGAGGTCGTTGCCGGCCGTGAACGAGCGGCCCTCGCCATCGATCAGCAGGGCGGTCAGGTCGTCGCGGGCCTGGAAATGGTCCACCACCCGGCTCAGATCGCGATACATCTCCAGGGTCAGCGCGTTCAGCTTATCGGCCCGGTCGAGGGTCGCTTCCAGCAACTTGCCGTGCTCGGTAACGCGGATAAAGCCGCTTTTCAGGTCCAGTTCACTCATCGTTTTCTCCCCGTGCCGGATTTCGGATTGTTATCAAGGTGATCGAAAATATCGGAATCGGGTTTCGAAATAAAGGAGAGCGGCTGCAAGCTTCAAGCGGCAAGGGCGGCTCCGCAGCACGGTTTGGCTTGTAGCTGGAAGCCTGAAGCCTGTCCCATCGACGACGCGCAAGCACCCGTCCCGGTAAGGCCTACGGTTATTTCCCGGCCCCTTCTTCATAAATGCCGTGCATAGTTCGGGATTCAGAATATCAATTTCACTAACTTGGGTGGGTGCTCTAGGCTGTCCTGCATCGATTTCGCCAGTAATGAGAACGGCATGGGGCAGTTTTATCTTATTCGCCACGGTCAGGCTTCCTTCGGGGCCGCCAACTACGACAAGCTTTCGCAGTTGGGCCACCAGCAGGCGCGCTGGCTGGGTGAACATTACCGTGAGCGGGGGCTGACCTTCGATGCGCTGGTGACCGGCGATCTGGTGCGCCACGTGGAAACCGGGGCGGGCATCCAGGAGGGCCTGGGCTCCAGTCTCAAGGCGGAGCTGCACCCCGGCCTCAACGAATTCCATTTTCACTCCATCGTGGACGCTTATCTGAGCGCTTACCCGGATCAGGCACCGCCCGCCGGCGCGCCGGTGGCGGCGTTTTACCGGGTTCTGAAAAGCGCCATGCAGAGCTGGCGCCGGGATCAGCTGCAGGGCAACCTGCCAGAAAGCTGGCGCGACTTTTGCGACCGGGTCGCCGCCGCCATGGAGCACATTCGCCAGCGGCACGCCGGCCGCGAGCGGGTGCTGGTGGTCAGTTCCGGCGGTGCCATCGCCATGTGGATGCGCCACATGCTCAATACCGCCGACGACACCGTTGTCGAGTTGAACCTGCAAATTCGCAACTCCAGCGTGACGCAGGGGTTCTTCAACCAACACGTCTACCGTCTTTCGGTGTTCAACCAGGTGCCACACCTGGAGCGCGACGACCGCTTGGACGCCATTACCTACAGTTAATCGACCCACACATTGCTGACAGACTGGGAACCCGGTTCCCTCAAGGGAGAATAAGATGGACTTTCAGTATTCGGAAAAAACCCAGGACCTGCTCAACCAGGTTCGTTCCTTTATCGAAAAGGAAATCGTGCCGGCCCAGCACGCCTACCACGAGCAGGTCGCCAACACCCCGTGGGAAACGCCGCCGATTCTCGACGAGCTGAAGGCCAAGGCCAAGGCCAAAGGGCTGTGGAACCTGTTCCTGCCCCGCGAACACGGCGATTTCACCGCCGGCCTGACCAACCTGGAATACGCGCCGCTGGCCGAAGAGATGGGCCGCTATCATTTCGCCTCCGAGGTGTTCAACTGCGCCGCGCCGGACACCGGCAACATGGAAGTGCTGGCCAAATACGGCAACGCCAAGCAGCAGAAAGAATGGCTCGAGCCGCTGCTGGAAGGCAAGATTCGCTCCGCGTTCGCGATGACCGAACCGGACGTGGCGTCTTCCGACGCCACCAACATCGAAACCTCGATCAAGCGTGACGGCGACGAATACGTGATCAACGGCCGCAAGTTCTACATCAGCGGCGCGATGCGCAAAACCTGCGAAATCATGATCGTGATGGGCAAGACCGACCCGGACAACCCGAACCGCCATGAGCAGCAATCGCAGATCCTGGTGCCGGTGAACACCCCGGGAGTAACCGTCAAGCGCGCCATGCAAGTGCTGGGCTCCGTGGACGCTCCGGAAGGCCACGCCGAAGTGATCTTCGATAACGTGCGGGTGCCGGCGGAAAACATTATTCTCGGCGAAGGCCGTGGTTTCGAGATCGCCCAGGGCCGCCTCGGGCCGGGCCGTATTCACCACTGCATGCGTTTGATCGGCGCCGCTCAGCACGCGCTCGAATTGATGTGCAAACGCGCCAACAGCCGGGTAGTGTTTGGTCAGCCGATGATCAAGCACGGCTCGGTGCGCGAAGACATCGCCAAGAGCTACTGCGAAGTGGAGCAGGCCCGTCTGATGACCTTGAAAGCCGCGGATCACATGGATCGCTACGGCAACAAGGAAGCCAAGGAACTGATCGCCATGATCAAGATCGCGGTGCCCAACATGACCCTGCGCGTGGTCGACCGGGCCATGCAGATCCACGGCGCCGTGGGCCTCAGCCAGGACACGCCCCTGGCCGGCTTCTTCGCCTACGCCCGCACCCTGCGCCTGGCCGACGGCCCGGATCAGGTGCATATGATGCAGCTTGGTCGTAACGTGGCGAAGCGGTACGAATAGAACCCGTTGAAAGTTAAAAGTTAAAAGTTGCAAGAAAACCAAAGCGCGCACACGGTTGAGGATGCATCCTCAACCGTGTGCGCGCGTTTTAACTTTTAACTTGTCACTTTCAACTTTCGTTTCAAGGAGGTTTAACCCATGTCCCAGGTGGATACCCTGGATACTGAACGCCTCGCGGCTTATCTGGAACAGCACGTGCCCGGCTTCAAGGGGCCGCTCAGCGCGGACAAATTCGAAGGCGGGCAGTCCAACCCCACCTTCCGCCTCAAGGCGGCCTCCGGCGAGTATGTGCTGCGTCGGCAACCGCCGGGCAAGCTGCTTAAATCCGCGCACGCGGTGGATCGGGAATACCGGGTCATGAACGCATTGCGTGACACCGATGTGCCGGTGCCGGTGGTGCATCATCTGTGCGAAGACCGTGATGTGATCGGCTCGATGTTCTACATCATGGAATTTTGCCAGGGCCGCATCTTCTGGGACGCGGCGATTCCCGAAGTGGACAACGCCCAGCGCACCGCCATGTACCAGGAAATGAACCGGGTGCTGGCGGCGCTGCACGGTGTCGACGTGGACGCCGTGGGCCTGGCCGACTACGGCAAGCCGGGCAGCTATTTCGAACGGCAGATGAGCCGCTGGAGCAAGCAGTACCGCGCCTCGGAGACCGGGCACATTCAGGCCATGGAAGACCTGATGGTCTGGCTCGAGCAGAACCAGCCCGCCGACGATGGCCAGATCTCCCTGGTGCACGGCGACTACCGGCTCGACAACATGATGTGGCACCCCAGCGAAGCGCGCGTGATCGCGGTGCTGGATTGGGAGCTGTCGACGCTCGGTCATCCGCTTGCCGATCTGGCCTACCAGTGCATGCAGCTGCGCATGCCGCCGGAGGGCGGTAATTTGTCCGGCCTTCAAGGCAAGGACCGCGCGTCCCTGGGCATCCCCACGGAAAAAGAGTACGTGGCGGCCTACTGTGAACGGCGCGGCATCAGCCACATTGACCATTGGGAATTTTATCTGGCGTTCAGCTTCTTCCGGCTCGCCGCCATCGCCCAGGGCGTGGCCAAACGCGCCCTGGACGGCAACGCCTCCAGCAAAAAAGCAAGCTGGGCCGGCCAGGTGGTGGAACCGCTCTCGCAAATGGCCATGCAAATCGTGCGCGAAGGGGCATAAGACGAGAAGTGAAAAGTTAAAAGTGAAAAGTTGAAAGCAAAGAAGCGCGGGCGATACGTCTGCCGAGTGGCACGAACTCGCCTGCGTTTCAACTTTTAACTTTCAACCTTGAACTTGTTTTGGAGAGTGTCAATGAGCACCAACCTGTTTGATCTGAACGGAAAAATCGCGCTGGTGACCGGCGCCAGCCGGGGTATCGGCGAAGAGATCGCCAAGCTGCTGGCCGAGCAGGGCGCGCATGTGATCGTGTCCAGCCGCAAGATCGATGACTGCCAGACCGTGGCGGAGGCCATCAAGAGCGCCGGCGGCAGCGCCGAGGCGTTCGCTTGCCACATCGGTGAGATGGCGCAGATCGAAGCGATCATGCAGCACATCAAGGACAACCACGGCAAGCTGGATATCCTGGTCAACAACGCCGCCGCCAACCCGTACTTCGGCCACATTCTCGACACCCCGGTGAGTGCCTTCGACAAGACCGTGGACGTTAACCTGCGCGGCTATTTCTACATGACCGTGGAAGGCGCCAAGATCATGAAGGACAACGGCGGCGGGGCGATCGTCAACACCGCTTCCATCAACGGTCTTTCCCCGGGCATGAACCAGGGGGTGTATTCCATCTCCAAGGCGGCGGTGATCAACATGACCAAGTCGTTCGCCCAGGAGTGCGCCGGCTTCAATATTCGCGTCAACGCGCTGCTGCCCGGCCTGACCAAAACCAAGTTTGCCGGCGCCCTGTTCCAACAGGACGACATCTACAAATCCGCCATCGCCCAGATCCCCATGCACCGCCACGCCGAACCCAAGGAAATGGCCGGCACGGTTCTGTATTTGGTGTCCGAAGCGTCCAGCTACGTCACCGGCGAGTGTGTGGTCGTCGATGGTGGGTTTACGATCTAACGGCGAGTTGAAGGTTAAAAGTTAAAAGTTAAAGGGCGGTCACGTGGCCGCTTCAACTTTTAACTTTCTCCTTTCAACTCTGCAAGAAGGGCTTTAAGGCGCGCGCTCGCTGCAGCCGCGTTCAACCCTGATTCGGAGAGTCTGCATGGACCCACTACTGGATTTCACCGATAAGGTGGCCGTGATCACCGGCGCGGCCAGTGGTTTTGGCAAGTTGTTGGCGCGGGAGTTGGGTGTGCGCGGCGCCCGTGTGGTGATCGGTGACATCAATGCCGCCGAGCTGGACAAGGTCGCCGCCGACCTGGAAGCGCAGGGCATCAGCGCCGCCGCGCGGTGTTGCGATGTGTCCAGCGAAGAGGATTGCCGGGCGCTGGTGGACACCGCCGTGCAACTGTACGGCCGTCTGGATCTGGCGATCAACAACGCCGGCATCGCCCACGGTTTCGTGCCGATTCATGAGCTCACCGGCGAACTGCTTGATCAGCAGATCAACGTGAACGTGAAAGGCGTGATGTACGGCATGAAGTATCAGATCGCCGCGATGAAAAACAACGGTGGCGGCGCCATCGTCAACACCAGCTCCATGGCGGGCCTCGGCGCGGCGCCCAAGATCGGTGCCTACGCCGCCGCCAAGCACGCGGTGATCGGGCTGACCCGCACCGCCGCGGTGGAATACGGGCGTAAGAACATTCGCGTCAACGCGGTGTGCCCGTACTACACTCTGACGCCAATGCTGGAAGGCAACAACGGTCTGGCCTCCGATGAAAGCGCCGCCCAGACCCTGGCGATGATGGCCGCCGGCTCACCCATGAAACGGGTCGGCCAACCCGAGGAAATCGTCGCCGTGATGATGATGTTGTTGTCGCCGGCGAACACTTATATGAATGGCCAGGCCATCGCCGTGGACGGCGGTGTTTCGGCTTTTTAGCGACAAGCTGCAAGCTACAAGCGACAGGCCGGCCGTGCGTTGATCTGGCTTGGGGCTTGGGGCTTGTAGCCTGTAGCTTGCCGCTTTCTATTTGGAGAATAATCATGACTAATCGTTTGGCGGATAAAATTACCATCATCACCGGCGCCACCAGCGGCATTGGTGAAGCCACGGCGCGGCGTTATATCGAAGAAGGCGCCACCGTGGTGCTGGCGGGTCGTTCCGAGGAGAAGGGCGAGGCGCTGGCGAAGGAGCTGGGCGAGCGCGCGGTGTTCAAGTGCACCGATGTGATGAAAGAAGAGGACATCGCCGCGCTGGTGGACTTCACCGTTGAAAAGTACGGCCGTCTGGACAGCCTGTTCAACAACGCCGGGGCCGGTGATCGCACCAGCAGTGAATCCTTTGACGAGAATGAGTTCGCCCGCATCATGCGCTTGCTGGTGGGCGCCCCGGCGTTTGGCATCAAGCACGCGGCGCGGGTGATGAAAGACGGCGGCGGCGGCTCGATCATCAACAACGCCTCGATCGCCGGCCATCGACGCAACCAGGGTGGTTACTTGTACTCCGGCGCCAAGGCGGCGGTGGCGCACATGACCCGCCTGGCCGGCGCGGAATTGGGCCCCTATGGCATTCGCGTCAACGCGATTTCCCCCGGTGCGGTGGCCACACCGATCTTCTGGGGCGGCTCCCAGCGCGCGCAATCCCTCAGCGATGAAGAGAACGACAAAAAAATGGCCAAGCTGCAAGCCAACCTGGCCAAAGCCACGCCGCTGCCGCGCTCCGGGCTGGCCGACGACATCGCCTTCGCCGCCATCTTCCTGGCCAGCGACGAAGGCTCGTTCATCAACAGCCACGACCTGATCGTTGACGGCGGCCGCATCGCCATGTTCAACGAAAATCCGTAACAGCGACAAGCTACAACAGCGACAAGCTACAAGCTCCAAGCTACAGCGCCGCCTTGTAGCTTGTAGCTTGTAGCTTGAAGCTTGGAGCTTGTAGCTTCAAGCAAGGGGCCCTTTTCAGGCGTCCAGCGGCAAAAAAATAACGGGAGAGCCAGATGTCCGAGTATTCAGTGATTACCGACGGTTTGAAGTTTCCGGAAGGCCCGATCGCGATGCCGGATGGCAGTGTGATCGTGGTGGAAATCGCCGCCGGACGTTTGACCCGGGTGCTGCCCGACGGCGCCAAGGAAATCATCGCCGAGCCCGGTGGCGGGCCCAACGGTGCCGCGATCGGCCCGGACGGTGCCTGCTACGTGTGCAACAACGGTGGCATGCAGTTTCACGAGAAAGACGGGCTGCTGTTGCCCGGTGATATGCCGGAGGATTATTCCGGCGGACGCATTGAGCGCATCGATCTGAACACCGGCAAGGTGGAAGTGCTTTATACCGAGGTCAATGGCGAGCCGCTCAAGGGCCCCAATGACATCGTGTTCGATAAAAACGGCGGTTTCTGGTTCACCGACCTGGGCAAAGGGCGTGGTCGCAGCCAGGACCGGGGCGGGCTGTATTACGCCAAAATCGACGGCTCCCTGATCCGGGAAGCGGTGTTCCCGATTCCCACCGCCAATGGCGTGGGCCTGTCGCCGGACGAAAAAACCGTCTACGTGGCGGACACTCTGCCGGGCCGCCTCTGGGCCATGGACATCGTCGGTGAAGGCGAAGTGGCGCGCCCGCCGGGGCCGCGCATGCCCGGGCGCCTGGTGGGCCAGCCCACCGAATTCAGCTACTTCGATTCCCTCGCCGTGGACGCCGACGGCAACATCTGCGTAGCCACCATCTACCACTCCGGGATCACCATTTTCTCCCCGGACGGCAGCAGCATCCGCCACGTGCCCACCGACGATCTGGTCACCACCAACATCTGTTTCGGCGGCAAGGATTTGCGCACCGCCTACATCACGCTCTCCAGCGCCGGCAAACTGGTGTCCATGCCCTGGGAACGGCCCGGCCTGGCGTTGAATTTTTTGAATAAATAGAAAAGCAGTTGCAAGTTGAAAGTTGCAAGTCAAAAGGGGCGGCCCGGTAGCTATGTCGTCGCAACGGAGCCGCCTTTAACTTTCAACTTTTAACTTTCAATTTTCCCTGCTAGGCGGTATGAAACACCGATTTGGTCTCAAGGAATTCCTCAAGCCCGTACACGCCCCACTCACGGCCGACGCCGGAGTGCTTGTAGCCGCCGAACGGGGCGGGCAGGTCAAGCTGGGCGCCGTTGAGGTGGACCATGCCGGTGCGCAGGCGGGTGGCGATCTTGGCGGCGTCCTCTTCGGTGGCGCCATAGACATAGCCGGACAGCCCGTACTCGGTGTCGTTGGCGATGTTCACCGCGTCGTCCACGTCCTTGTAGGGAATCATCACCAGAACCGGGCCAAATATTTCCTCCCGGGCGATCACCATGTCGTTGTTGACCGCGCTGAACACCGTCGGCCGGGCGTAGAAGCCCTTATCCAGGCCTTCCGGTTTGCCGGGCCCGCCGCACACCAGTTTGGCACCTTCTTCGATGCCCTTTTCGATCATTGATTGCACCCGCTTGAACTGACGCTCGTTGGCGATCGGGCCCAGGCGGTTGTTCTTATCCTGGGGGTCGCCCACGGTGATGCTTTCACAGACCTTGGCGGCGATGGCCTCGGCCTGTTCGAGCTGACCTTCCTGAACCAACATGCGTGACGGTGCGTTACAGCTCTGGCCGGTGTTGTTCATCATCGACTGCACACCGTGAGTCACGGCTTTTTCCAGGTCGCAATCGGGCAGCAGGACGTTGGCGGACTTGCCGCCCAGCTCCAGGGAAATACGCTTGAAGGTGTCCGCCGCTTCCTTGCTCACCGACGCGCCGGCACGGGTGGAACCGGTCAACGAGACCATGTCCACGCGCGCATCGGAAGAGAGCATCGGGCCGACCTCGGCGCCATCGCCATAAATCATGTTGAACACGCCCTTGGGCAGGCCCGCTTCGTCAATGATTTCGGCCAGCACATGGGCGGACAGCGGCGCGAATTCACTGGGTTTGAGCACCATGGTGCAGCCGGCGGCAATGGCCGGGGCAACCTTGCACATGACCTGATTCATGGGCCAGTTCCAGGGGGTGATCATGGCCACCACGCCGACCGGCTCGCGGCGCACACGGGCGCGGCCCAGTTGCTGTTCGAATTCAAACGATTTGGCCGCCTCCAGCGTGGTCTGGGCGTGGCCCATGCCCATCGGCGCCTGCACCTTGGCGGCCAGGGTGTGACGTGGCGCGCCCATTTCCCGGCTGATCGCGTCCGCCATATCGTCCAGACGGGATTGATACACTTCCAATATCCGCGCCAGCATTTTCAGGCGCTCGTCCAGCGGCGTTTGCGAAAATGATTCGAAAGCGTCGCGCGCCGCCTGAATGGCAAGGTCCACGTCTTTCTTGCCGGCCAGGGAGATATCACCCTCGGAGGCCTCGGTGGCCGGGTTGGTGACCGGGTGAAGGCGGGCGTCGTCGCTGGCCGCTACCCAGGCGCCGTTGATGTAGAACTTGGCTAGGTTGTTCATCTGATTAATCTCCCGAGAAATGCCGTGGTTTGAAATGAGTGGGATCGGTGCCACCGTCAATCGCTGTTCTGGTCGGTGAGCCCGTCGGGTCCTGCCTCAGACGTTGCGCTAACGGGCACCACTTTCAACCGTGCTTAATGTAAAGAAACAGCCCTGGCCGCCAGCCTGGCGCCGGGCAGGGCGCCGCCGGAGTGAAGGCGGATGCCGCGCCGGCACCATCAGCACTATCAGTACCATCACGAACGGGCGGCTCGGCGATCCGCGCCGCCTTGTCCGGATGTTCACTGTTTAATGAAACGCTATTCCGAAATCTTGACCGGTGTGGCGCCTCATGTCATCTTGCCAAAAAAAGCGCCCATACAGGAGAGAATAATGAATCGTTTCGACCAACGTACCGTATTGATTACCGGAGCCGGCAGTGGCATAGGCCGCGCCGCCTCCGCACGCTTCGCCGCGGAGGGCGCGCGCCTGGTACTGGTGGATCGCAACGAGCAGGGCCTCAACGAGACCGCCGCCACGTTGCCCGAAGGCACCGAGGTGACATTGCGGCCCGTGGATGTCTCCGACGAGAACGCGGTGAACGCGCTGGTGGATGAAGTGATCGCTTCCCACGGCACTATTCACGCACTGGTCAACAACGCCGGCATCGCCGGCGGCGACTACGCGCCGGTGACCGGCAACAGCACGGAAACCTGGCAGGCGATTCTGGCGGTCAATCTGATGGGGCCGATGTTCTTTATTCGCGCGGTGGGCAAACACATGCAGGCCAAGGGGGCCGGTGCCATTGTCAACACCGCCTCGGTGGCGGGCATTCGTTCCGGCGCTGGCGGCAACGCTTACAGCGCCTCCAAGGCTGGCGTGATCAGCCTGACCAAGACCGCCGCCTGCGATCTGGGCCAGTACAATGTGCGGGTCAACGCGGTGTGCCCGGGGCTGATTGAAACCGGCATGACCAAGCCGGTGTTCGATTACGCTCGCAGCAACGAAAAAGAGCACAAACTGGGCAGCCGCTGCGAGCTGCGCCGCTATGGCCGGCCCGAGGAAATCGCCGCCGCCATGGCGTTTCTGGCCAGCGACGACGCCAGCTACATCACCGGCCAGGCGCTGGCGGTGGACGGCGGCAACACCGCGTCGCTCAATCTGCCGGGCATGAAGCACTAGGAACGATGCCCTGCGATCTTTAAAGCAGGCCGGCGGTCTGCTTTAAAAGTCGGCTTTTTGCTATATTCAGCCTTTGTTTGACGGCTCTGCCGTGCATAAAAAAAGAAAACATGACGCATACAAAAATAGCAACGAGGGGCGACACCGACATCAGCCCTCAATCCCGAAGCCTGACCCGAGGACAACCGACATGCGACGAGCCGTAGTAGGAAAGGACGCCGCGGACAAAGACCGGAATTTTGTGACCGCCCTGGCACGGGGCCTGGAGCTGCTGCGCTGTTTCGGGCCCTCCGATGAGTACCTGGGTAACGCCGAACTGGCCAAGCGCACCAATATCCCCCGGCCCACCGTATCGCGCATGACCGCCACGCTGACCCAGCTTGGCTATCTGCGCTACGCCGAGAATATCGAGAAATACCGGCTTGGCCCGGGGGTGCTCGACCTGGGCTATCGCTACCTGGCCAGCGAAGGGGTGCGCGACATCGCCCGCCCCTTTATGCAGGAGCTCTCCGACGCCACCGACTGCCTGGTGGCGATCGGCGCGCCCGACGGTGCCGCGATCACCTATATACAGGCGTGCCAGGGCTCCGGCCCGCTGGTATTGCGGTTAAGCGTGGGCTCGCGGGTGCCGATGGGCACCTCCGCCGCCGGCCGTGCTTTTCTGGCGGCGCTCGCGCCGGCCCAGCGCGAACCTCATTATCAGGCGATCCGGGCCCATGACCCGGACCACTGGCCGGAGGTGGAGCGAGGCCTGGAGCGCGCCTACAAGGAATATCTGAAATACGGGTTCTGCACCTCCGATGGAGAATGGAACCGCGATGTCAGTGGCGTGGCGGTGCCGCTGATTCTGGACAACGGTGCCCAGGTGGTGCCGTTTAATTGCGGAGGTTCATCGCTGCGCCTGAGCCGCCGCATTCTGGTCGAGAACCTGGGGCCGCGCCTTAAGGAGGTGGTCGAGCAGGTCCGCCAGATGGTGCAGGGCAGCGAGGTTTGAGCCGCATTCGGGCCGGGAGCTTCTCCCGGCCGGGCCAGGCCGCGCCCTGTGTAATACGCGAAAACAGAGAGCATGAATGAGCAGCCTGGAACCGGTTCCTGAATACACCATGGCGATGGCCAACGAAAAATTTTCCATTGGATTTCCCGCCCTGATCGGCTTTGAATTTCTTGAATGGCGCGATGGCCATGTGCTGCTGGGCCTGCAGGTTCAGGACCGGCACCTGAATCTGCATGGCGCCATCCACGGCGGCGTGCTGGCCACCCTGCTGGATATCGCCGGTGCCTGCCCAGGCACCTTTTGCCCCTATCCGGGCCGCATTCGCAAGGCGCTGACCCTGTCGATGACCACCACCTTCACCGGCCAGGCCCGGGGTGGTTACATCCGCGCTATTGGCACCAGGCGCGCTGGCGGCAGCCGCATCTACAACACCAGCGTCGACATCGTCGATGAAACCGATCGCCTGCTCGCCTTCGGCGAAGGCACCTTCCGGCTGCGCAGCGGCTGCGACGATCCCCGAGGGATTCCCGCCACCCATCTGTGACCGGCTGCTCATTCAGTGGCTTGATCCCGGCGATCTCCGTCCCCAGTGCAAACACAGGGCCGCGGGCACGGCGCCCGTGATCAAGTCCCTGTCAGCAAAGCATCAGCAAGGAGAGCGCCATGACCACTTATATCGTTGCCAGTAACGCCGCTCACGCTCGCGTTTTCGCTCATGAAATCGGCGTATTGCGGGAAATCGACCGGCTTGAGCATCCACAGAGCCAGATGCACACCGGTGACCTGAGAACCGGCGGCAAAGGGACCCGCAGTGGCGGCCCTTCCGACGCTCCCCAGCGCGCCACCGGCAACCAACAGGCGACCTCCGACAAGCACGCCGCCTTCTTCGCCTCGGAGGTGGCGGAATACCTCAAGGACGCCCGCGCCTCGGCCCAGGCGGACCGGCTGATGCTGATCGCCGAGCCCCGTTTTCTGGGCGTGCTGCGCCAGAAACTGGACACACCCACCCGTAACGCGGTGATCCGTGAAGTCGATAAGGACCTGACCAAAGCCAGCGTGGACCAGATCGCCCGGGCCACTGAACTGCATCTCAAATAATTTCGCCGACGGGCAGGCCGCCGGCTTGAGCGCCGGCCGGTCGTGCCGGATCAGTGAGGGGCGAAGTTCATCTGGCTGAGCGCGTACACAAACAACACCGCCGCCACGAGCATGATCAAGGTGGCGACGATGCCCAATACCGTGCCGGTGATGGTCAGGCTTCGGCCCGCCGGGTCCATGCGCCCGGCGCGCATGGCGCTCAAATCCTTCAGGCCAATGATCCACGCGGCGATCCCCAACGGCGCGAACAACACAATGCCCACCAGGCCCAGTGCCAGCACCATGCTGCCGCGAGCCGGTTTCACTGTCTGCCCGTCGAGCGGAGGGGGCGAGGGATAATCCGTTGCCATCGCCGACGCCGCCGCGGGTCGCCGACCGGCAAAGGCGGCGCACATCAGGAATATCAGGATCGCGATGTACAACAGCGTGTTGACGATGCCCGTGGCCACGCCGTAGGCGGAAAGGCTGATCACGCCGTCGCGGGCGAGCGCCAGCAGCCAGGTCTGTGAGATCACCTGGAACACGCCCTGCAACAGGATCAGCGTCGAACCGATCAGCAGCAGCACCGCCGCGCCGCGCGCCCGATTGAACAGGATGCCCCCGAAAATAAAGCCCAGCACCATGGGGATGGCACTGGGCAAGGTGTAAACAAGGGCGGCCATCATTTCGTTGAACATGGGAACTCCTGGTCGAGCGATAGCGGTAACAGCGAGGGCAGCAAAGTGTGTCATCGCGGTTGGCCTGTTTCCAGGGGGCAGGTCGCGGACGGGGCGCTTGCCACATCTTTTTACGGAAGGGGGGGTTAGTTTTCAGTGTTCAGTTTTCAGTGTTCAGTGGGGTGGGCGGGAATAGGGAACGGGCTGCTTCGTAGCGATGGTTGGTAGGAGCAGGCCCGCCAGCGACGGTTTTGATTTTAGCGTCTGGCGTCCGCCCCCCCGACGTTCAGCGCCTCAGGACTGAGGCGCCGCCGCCGGCTTCGCTGGCGTGTCGGTGCGGCCGATCACGGTGGGCTGGTCGGGCAGGCCGCCGCCGCCGAGAGCGCGGTACAGGCCGATGCGATTGTTGAGCTTTTGCAGGGTTACCGCCACCAGGTTCTGGCGGGCGCTGAGCAGCTCGCGGCGGGCATCCAGCACCGCCAGGTAATCGTCGGCGCCTTGCTGATAGCGCTGCTCGGAGAGCTCCACGGACCGCTGCGTGGCCTCCACCAGGGCGCTTTGCGCTTGCTCCTGTTGTTTCAGCGCGTCCACCGAATCGAGCGCGTCGGCCACTTCCCGGAACGCGGTTTGAATGGTGCTTTCATAGCGGGCCACGTTCTGGTCGCGACGCACCTTGGCCAGATCCAGGTTGGCTTTGTTGCTGCCGCCGGTAAAGATCGGCAGCGACACACTGGGGCTGAACGACCAGGCTTCGGAACCGCCGTCGAACAGACCGGAGAGCTCCGAGCTGGCGCTGCCGTAGGCGCCGGTCAGGCTGATGCGCGGGAAGAAAGCGGCGCGGGCGGCGCCGATGTTGGCATTGGCCGCTTTCAGGTTGTGCTCGGCTTGCAACAAGTCGGGCCGCTGCAGCAGCACCTGGGACGACAAACCGGCCGGCGGTTCCGGCAGCACCGCCAGGCCGGGGCCGGTGAGGTCGTCGCCGGCCAGGGCCGGCAGCGGCGCGCCCACCATCATTGCCAGGGCGTTCTTGTCCTGGGCGACCTGACGCAAAAAGCTGGCGCGGTTGGCGCGGGCGGTTTCCAGGGCAATTTGCGCCTGGCGCACGTCCAGTTCCGAGCCCAGGCCCAGGTCGAACCGGCTTTGCGTCAATTGCAGCGATTCCTGCTGCGCGTTCAGGGTGTCTTCGGCGATGTGCAGCCGTTGCCGGTCGGCGAGCAGTGCCAGGTAGGCGTTGGCGACCTCGGAGACCAGCGTAATGTGCGCGGCGCGCTGCGCTTCCACCGTGGCCAGGTAGCTCTCCAGGGCGGATTGCTTGAGGCTGCGCACGCGGCCGAACAGATCCAGCTCGTACGAGGTAATGCCGACCTGGGCGCGGTATTCGCTGTTGATGGTCGATTCGCCGCTGTAGGAAAGGTCGCCGGGGGTGCGTTGCCGGGTGCCGCTGCCGTCCACCGACACCCCGGGCAGCAGCGCCGAGCCTTCGATCTGATATTGGGCGCGGGCGGCGGCCACATCCAGCATCGCCAGCCGCAGATCCCGGTTGTTGGTGAGCGCGGTCTGAATCAGTTGCTGCAGTTCCGGCTCGGCGAACATGGCGCGCCAACCCGGCAGCACCACCTGGTCGGCGCTGAACGGGCTTTCGCCGACCCGCTCGGGCACCGGCGAGGCCGGCTTTTGATAGTCCGGGATCAGGGTGCAGCCGCCCACCAGCAGGGCGGCGGCGATGAGGGGCAGGGTGGAATGCTTGCTCATTGATTCTCCCCGGAATGGCTGTCGTTGGCTTGCGCCGGGCCTTGGTGGCGCTCGCCCAGCGGCACGCCGGAAATGCGGCGCACCAGCACGTAGAACAGCGGAATAAAGAAGATCGCCAGTACCGTGGCGGTGAGCATGCCGCCGAACACCCCGGTGCCGATCGCGTTGCGCGCGCCGGAGCCGGCGCCGGTGCTCAGCATCAGCGGGGTCACGCCGAGCATGAACGCCAGCGAGGTCATCAGAATCGGGCGCAATCGCATGCGCACCGCCTCCAGCGTGCCGCGCAGCAACGAATAGCCCTCGTCTTCCAGGTCCTTGGCGAATTCCACGATCAGGATCGCGTTCTTCGCCGATAGCCCGACGGTGGTCAGCAGGCCGACCTTGAAGAACACGTCGTTATCGAGCCCGCGGAAGTTGGCGGCCAGCACCGCGCCGATCACACCCAGCGGCACCACCAGCATCACCGAGAACGGGATCGACCAGCTCTCATAAAGAGCAGCAAGACACAGGAACACCACGATCAGCGACAGGATATACAACGCCGTGGACTGGTTGCCGGCTTCCTGCTCCTGATAGGACAGCCCGGTCCATTCGAACCCCATGCCAGTGGGCAGCTCGCCGGCCAGCCGGGCCATGGCGTCCATGGCGTCACCGGTGCTGTAGCCTTCGGCGGCGTTGCCCTGGATGTTCATCGACGAGACGCCCTGGTAACGCTCCAACTGTTGGGCGCCGTAATCCCATTTGCCTTCCGCGAAACTCGAGAACGGCACCATCTCGCCGGCGCTGTTGCGCACGTACCAGTCATCGATGTCTTCAGGCAGCATGCGATCCGACGCCTGCGACTGCAGATACACCCGTTTGACCCGGCCGCGATCGAGGAAGTCGTTCACGTAGCTCGAGCCCCAGGCCACCGACAGGGTACGGTTGATATCCTCAATGCTGAGCCCCATGGCCTGCGCTTTCTGCTGATCCACCTCGACCCGGTACTGGGGCGCGTCGGGCAAGCCATTGAAGCGCACCTGGCTGAGCGCCGGGTCCTGGTTGGCCATGCCGACCAGCTTGTTGCTGGCGTCCACCAGCGCCTGGTGACCAAGGCCGCTTCGGTCCTGAAGCTGGAAGTTAAAGCCGCTGGCCACGCCCAGCGCCGGAATGGCGGGCGGGTTGAGCGCGTAAATAATGCCTTCGCGCACCGTGGAGAAATAGCCCATGGCACGGCCAATGATCTGCTGCACGCCGTCCTGGCTGAGGTCACGATCTTCCCACGGCTTAAGCCGCACGAACGCGATCCCTGAGTTCTGGCCGCGCCCGGCGAAGCTGAAGCCGGCGACCGCGAACATGGACTGCACCACGCCTTTCTCTTCTTCCAGGTAGTAGTGCTCCATCTTTTTCAGCACTTCGATGGTCTGTTCCTGGGTGGAACCCACCGGCAACTGCACCTGGTTGAGCAGAATGCCCTGATCCTCATCGGGCAGGAACGCCGCCGGCAACCGCATGAACGCAAACACCAGAACGCCGACGATCACCACGTAGATAAAGATATGGCGGCCACGCTGGCCGAGAATTTTTTCCACCCGGCCCTGGTAGCGATCACTGGCTTTGTTGAAAGAGCGGTTGAACCAGCCGAAGAAGCCTTTCTTGTCGCCGCCGTGATCGGCGTCGGACTTTTTCAGCAGGCTGGCGCACAGCGCCGGCGTCAGGATCAGCGCAACCAGCACCGACAGCGCCATGGCGGACACAATGGTGATCGAGAACTGGCGATAGATGGCACCGGTGGAACCGGGGAAGAACGCCATCGGCACGAACACCGCCGAGAGCACCAGGGCGATACCCACCAACGCGCCGGTGATCTGGCCCATGGATTTACGCGTTGCCTCGCGGGGCCCGAGGCCTTCTTCCTCCATCACCCGTTCCACGTTTTCCACCACCACGATGGCGTCGTCCACCAGCAGGCCGATGGCCAGCACCAGGCCGAACATGGTCAGGGTGTTGATCGAATAGCCGCAGGCGAACAGGATGCCAAAGGTCCCCAGCAACACCACCGGCACCGCCAGGGTGGGGATCAAGGTGGCGCGGAAGTTCTGCAGGAACAGATACATCACCAGGAACACCAGGATGATCGCCTCGATCAGGGTGTGCACCACTTCCTCAATGGAAATCTTCACGAACGGCGTGGTGTCGTAGGGGTATTGCACCACTTCCAGATTGTCGGGGAAGAATTTTTCCAGCTCGGAGATGCGCGCGCGCACCGCGTCGGCGGTGTCCAGCGCGTTGGCGCCGGCTGCCAGGTTGATGCCCAGGCCGCCGGCGGGTCTGCCGTTAAAGCGCCCCTCGATGGCGTAGTTTTCCGCGCCCAACTCCACCTTGGCGACGTCGCGAACCCGCACCTTGGAGCCGTCCTCATTGACGCGCAGCAGAATATTGCCGAACTCTTCCGGAGTCTCCAGCAACGTCTGCACCACGATCGAGGCGCTCAACTGCTGGCCGGCCACCGCCGGGGTGCCGCCCAGCTGGCCGCCGGTAATCTGATTGTTCTGCACCTGAATCGCTTGCGACACATCCAGCGGTGTCAGCCCGAATTCGGTGAGCTTGTGGGAATCCAGCCATATGCGCATGGCATAGGGGGCACCAAACAATTGTACCTGGCCCACGCCCTGCACCCGGCTGATCGGGTCCTGGACGTTGGCGGCCACGTAATCGGCGAGATCCGCCCGCGACATGGTGCCGTCCTTGGAGGTGAACGCCAGCACCATCAGGAAGGTGTCCGACGATTTGGACACCTCCACGCCCTGTTGTTGCACCACCGAGGGCAGGCGCGGGGTGGCCAGTTGCAGCTTGTTCTGCACCTGTACCTGGGCAATATCCGGATCGGTACCGGCTGCGAAGGTCAAGATGATCTGCGCGGTGCCGGAGGAGTCGCTCTTTGAATTGATATAGAGCAGGTTGTCGATGCCGTTCATTTGTTGCTCGATCACCTGGGTGACCGAGTCTTCCACCGCTTTCGCGGAGGCGCCCGGGTAGGTGGCCTGGATGGTCACCTCCGGCGGCGCCACGGTGGGGTATTGCTCTACCGGCAGACTCTGGATAGCCAGCGCGCCCGCCATCATCATGACGATGGCGATCACCCAGGCGAAGATCGGTCGATCAATAAAAAAATTGGCCATGATGCTCCCCGTTACGCCGCGCCGTTACCGGCACCGGACTGCGCGCCCTGTTGAGATTGGCCGTTACCGTTTTGTTGCGCGTCCTCGGGGGCCACATCTTCGCCTTCGGCGTCCTTGGGCTCGCCCTTGGGCGCGGTAACTTTCTCTTCGTCCATTTGCACCGGTTTCACCTGCGCGCCGGGGGCGAGTTTCTGTAAACCGTCCACGATCAGCTTGTCGCCGGCGTTCAAACCGTCGCTGACCAGCCATTGATTGCCCACCGTCCGTTCGGTGGTGACCTGCCGCTTCTCGACCTTGTTGTCCGCGCCGATCACCAGCGCCGACGCATCACCACTGGGCTCGCGGGTGATGCCTTTCTGCGGCACCAGAATGGCGTTCTGGCGTTCGCCCTGCGGCAGGCGGGCGCGCACGAACTGGCCGGGCAGCAGATCGCCATCCGGGTTCGGGAACAACGCCCGTAAGGTCACCGAGCCGGTGGTTTCGTCCACTGAATACTCGGAAAACTGCAGGCTGCCGGGCTGTTTGTACTCGGTGCCGTCTTCCATCACCAGGGTCACTCGGGCTTTGTCGTCGCCGAGTTTTTGCAGCTTGCCGGCTTCCATCGCCGAGCGCAGTTCGCGCAAGGTACTGAACGACTGGGTCAGATCCACGTAGATGGGGTCCAGCTCGCGAATCGTGGACAGCGCCACCGACTGATTGGCGGTGACCAGCGCCCCGGCGGTGACCGCGGAACGGCCAATGCGGCCATTGATCGGCGCCTTGATGGTGGTGTAGCCGAGGTTGATGCGGGCGGTGTCCACGGCGGCCTGGGCGGCTTGCACCTGGGCGCGGCTTTCACCGTAGGCGGCTTGCGCTTCGTCCACTTCCTGCTGGCTGACCGCGTTGCTCTTGATCAGTTTGCCGAAGCGTTCAGCGCGCAATTTCACCGACTTGAGCGTTGCCTGGGCCGAGGCCAGGTTGGCCTTGGCGCTTTCCAGATCGGACTTATAAAGGCTGTCGTCGATTTTGTAGAGCGCCTCGCCGGCTTTCACTTCCTCGCCTTCCTTGAACAAGCGCTCCTCGATAATGCCGTTGACTTGCGGCCGGACCTCGGCGATCTGGTGGGCGGTGGTGCGCCCGGGCAATTCGGTGACCAGAGTGAAGGGCTCCGCCTTGACGGTGATAAAGCCGGCTTCGGGGGCACCGCCAGCGCCCGCCTGGGGTTGCTCTTTGCCGCAGGCCGCCAGGGCCGTCATCATCAGTATCATCAGTGGGAAACGAACCGAACCTGTGCGCATGGAGACCTCGGTCTTCTTTAGTATCAATGGGTTAATAACGTCTGGCGGACCCTGAAAAGGGCGGGGCCGGTACCCTCGGCGGCCAGCGAACGAGAATAAATCAGTATACATACATTCAGAAACGTATGTATAGTAAAACAACCATTGCCGTTACCGTATTTCTACCGTTTTTCCACAGGAGCCGCCTATGGTGCGAAGAACCAAGGCCGAGGCGCAAGAAACCCGCGAACGGATTATCGACGCCGCCGAGCGCGTTTTTCATGACAAGGGCGTATCGCGCACCTCGCTGAATGACATCGCCAAAGAGGCTGGCGTAACCCGTGGTGCCATCTATTGGCACTTCAAGAACAAGCACGATGTCTTCGCTGCCATGTTCGAGCGCCAGCGGCTGCCCATGGAATCGATGGCCAATCGGGCCGAAGACCCTAATGAAACCGACCCGCTGGGAAAGTTTCGTGAAGCCATGATCTATGTGCTGTGCCAGACGGTGCTCGATCCGGGGCGCCGTCGTGTGTTCGAAATCATGTTCCACAAGTGCGAATTCACCGCCGAAACCGACCCGCTGATGGAGCGTCAGAGAGAGGCCTTCCTGGACGGCTCCGAGCGCACCCGGCGCACCTTCCGCAATGCCATTGCCCGGGGGCAGTTGCCGGCGTCCCTGGACATCGAGCGCGCCGTGGTGCAGTTGCATGTGCAAATGACCGGCCTGCTGTATGTCTGGCTGTTGCTGCCCGAGGCCTTTGATTTACAGGCGGAGGCGGCGAATTTCGTCGATTGTTACATCAACTCGCTGACTCATTGTCCCTCGATCGCCGGCCCCTGACGGCACTTCGCGCGGGTTCGGCGCAATTGCGGAATCGGATTCCAGATAATTGACGCGACCCGCCGGTCATGGCACATTCCTTGACCCCTCGCACGGCGTAATGTTCCGCCCGTGCGCGTCGTATGCGCATTGCCGACAACGGCAACGCCGACCTTACTACGATGCAGCGTTTCTGGAAAACGATAGCCAGCGACAAGCCACAAGCCACAAGCTGATTGGTCTCGGCCTGAAGCTTGTCGCTCTCCGAAGGAGAAAAAAAATGAGCAGACTTTTCGACCTGACCGGTAAAGTGGCATTGATCACCGGGTCCACCAAGGGTATTGGCAAGGCGATCGCCGAGGAAATGGCCCGCGCCGGCGCCAAGGTAGTGATTTCCAGCCGTAAACCGGAGCCGTGTCACCAAGTGTGCGAGGCGATCAAGGCGGAAGGCCATGAAGCCATCGCCGTGCCCTGCAACGTGGGCAACAAAGACGATTTGATGAACCTGGTCGACGAGACGCTGGCCGCGTTCGGCCGCATCGACATTCTGGTGTGCAACGCCGCCACCAACCCGGTCTATGGCCCCACCGCCGAGCTCACCGACGAGGCCTGGGACAAAATCATGGACACCAACGCCAAGGGCACCTTCTGGCTGTGCAACCGGGTACTGCCCGAGATGGACAAAGTCGGCGGCGGTAACGTGATCATTATTTCCAGCATCGCCGGTCTGCGTGGCAATACGGTGATTGGCGCCTACGGTGTGTCCAAGGCCGCCGAGGCGGCGCTGGCCCGCAACCTGGCGGTGGAGTGGGGCCCGCGCAACATTCGCGTCAACAGCATCGCCCCCGGCCTGGTGCGCACCGATTTCGCCAAGGCACTGACCGACGATCCGGTCCGCCGGCAGCGCGCCGAAGAGCGCACCCCGGTGCGCCGCATCGGTGAGCCGGTGGACATCGCCGGCGTGGCCCTGTTCCTGGCCAGCGCCGCCAGTGGCTATGTCACCGGCCAGACCATCGTCGCCGACGGTGGCGAGACGATTTGTTAAACAAAGTTGAAAGAAGAAAGTGAAAAGTTGAAAGGGGCAAAGACCAGTCTGTCCTTCAACTTTTAACTTTCCACTTTAAACTTGTGTTCGAGGTTCTTATGGAAGGTCAGCCGGAGCTGGTGCCCGTTCTGGAGGCGCACCGCATTGATGAGGGGCGTTTGGCGGACTGTCTGGGGCGGGAAGATCTGCTCGATGGCCCGCTCAAGGTGCGGCAATTCCAGGGTGGCCAGTCCAATCCCACCTATTTGCTGGAGAGCGGCGAGCGCCGTTACGTGCTGCGCAAGAAGCCGCCGGGCAAGGTGCTGCCTTCCGCCCATCAGGTGGACCGCGAATTCCGGGTCATGAAGGCGCTCGGCGAGCACAGCGACGTGCCGGTGCCGCGAATGCGCTTGTTCAGCGACGACGAGGACGTGGTCGGCACCAGCTTTTACGTAATGGATTTCGTGCCCGGCCGGGTCTACAGCCACCCGCAGTTGGAGGCGTTGCCCAAAGAGCAGCGCGCCGATCTCTACCATTCCAGTGTCGACACCCTGGCGAAGCTCCACCGGGTGGATTATCAGGCCGCCGGCCTCGGTGATTTTGGCCGCCCGCAGGGCTACGTGGCGCGTCAGGTGAAGCGCTGGAGCGCCCAGTACCAGGCCTCGCAAACCGACCAGCTGCCAGCCATGGACAATCTGATCGACTGGCTGCAAGAGCACATTCCCGCCGAGGATTCCGCCGCCATCGCCCACGGCGACTACCGGCTGGGCAATTTGTTGGTGGCACGGGATTCCGCCCGAGTAGTGGCGGTGCTGGATTGGGAGCTGGCCACCATCGGCCACCCGCTCGCCGACCTGGCCTACTATTGCCTGCCGTTTCATTTGCCCCACGGCATTCAGGGCGTGCGCGGGCTCGACGGCCTGGACCTGTCGGCGCGCGGCATCCCGGACGAGCGCAGCCTGCTGGAACGTTATTGCCTCGGCAGTGGCCGGGACGGCATCAGCGATTGGCCGGTCTACCTGGCCTTCGCCCTGTTCCGCACCGCCGCCATTCTGCAAGGCGTATACGCCCGCGCCTTGCAGGGCAACGCCAGCAACCGCGACGCCCTGGAAGTGGGCAAACGCGCCGGCCTGATGGCCGAACGCGGCTGGCAGATCGCCAGGGCGTATAAATAGAGCCAGTTGAAAGTTGAAGGTTGAAAGTTGAAACGCGAGCCCAGTGGGCAGCCCCATTGATCGCGGTGTCCACGCACAAACGCCGCACCGAAGCCGCCCTTTCAACTTTTAACTTGTAACGTTCAACTCATAACATCCATGACGCTAGAAACGAATCGAGAGAATCATCATGTCCAAACCCTTCCGCAAAATCCTGCTGACCAACGATGACGGCATTGCCGCGCCGGGGCTGTTGATCGCTGAACAAATCGCCGCGGAGCTGGCCGACGAAGTCTGGGTGGTGGCGCCGGAGCACGATCAGAGCGGGGTCGGGCAGGGCATTTCCCTGCACACGCCGCTGCGCGCCTATCACCATGGCGAGCGTCGCTTCGCGGTGTCTGGCACGCCAGCGGATTGCGTGATGTTCGCGATGGCGGAATGGTTCTCCGAATCGGCGCCGGATCTGGTGCTCTCCGGCGTCAACTGCGGCGCCAACCTGAGCGATTCGGTGATGTATTCCGGCACCGTGGGCGCGGTGCTGGCGGCCGCCCACCTGGGGCTGCCCGGCATCGCCCTGAGCCAGGCCTTCCGCGATCGCGACCAAGTGGACTTCACCCCCACCCGTCATTATTCCGCGGGTCTGATTCGCGATTTGTGGGAGCAGGGCGCCGATCGCACCGGCTACAGCCGAGCCTGCTGGAACATCAATTATCCGGAACTGCCCATCGAGCAGATCCACGGCGGCCGCATCACCCGGCAGATTGGCGGCGGTATTGTCGGCCCGCGCCTGGTGGCCGGCACGGACGGCCGTGGTCTGCCCTACCGCTGGTTGTCGTTCGAGCGCGACCCGAGCGCCATCACCGACCCGCAATCCGACGTGGTGGCCCTGCGCGACGGCTATGTCTCGGTCATGCCGCTGCATCCGTCCCGATGCGACGACAACCTCGCCGACAGCGGCTTCCAGGCGGGTGAGCTGCGGTTGTAGGGAGGAGGTGATCGGTTTTCAGTGTTCAGAATAAGACCAAACCCTGCTACAACGCCGCTGTGGGAGCGGTCCTTGACCGCGAACCGAGCCTGTAAGGCGAGGCGGGCTTAATAGCGCCATTCGCGGTCAGGGCCGCTCTCACATGAAAATCAAAGCAGGGCGCTGGCTGGGCCTGCTCTTTGCCAGTGTCGCAACGCGGGCACGGTCTCTCGTACACCGCGCCCCTTCCGCGCTGTATCCTGCACCTGAATCCTGAATCGGCTTTACCCAACTTCCCGCTCCGGCGAGCGCGGCTGTTTTATACAATGCAAAGCCGCCCGGATGGGGTAGTGTCAGGGCATCGTCTCCGCGATTTCACCGCCGATCCCGGCTGCGCGCCGGGATCCGTCGGAAATGAAACCATATTCCGAAATAGTATTGACGCTCTCCGGGTGCCGTGTCAGATTGACCGCCGAACCTGCGGCCCCGCAGCGTCGCCTCACTGACGGTCGCTTTGGTTCCCTGGATAAACCCCTGGAGACAGGCCGGAGCGGGGCTTCGGCGTGGCCTCCTTCTTTGTGTTTGTGTTTTCACCAGCGCCCACTCGCGGTGGCGGTCTGCGCCACGGGGCGCAATAAAGCGGCTCTGGTCGCCTCCGACGCTAACCGACGCGACTAACCAGGGCACGCCCTAACGCTAATAAGGGAGAGTAAAGGCATGTTTGATCGGCATTTTGCCGTCTGGCCGGAGGGGTTGCCCCATCAGCTGACGCTTCCGGAAACCAGCCTCTATAGCAACCTGGATATTTCCGCGCTGCGCTATCCGGATCAGAACGCGATCATTTACTACGATCAGCCGATTACCTACGGCGAATTGAAGCGCCAGGTCGATGCTCTGGCCGGTGAGCTTCAGCATCTCGGCGTGGAGCGGGGTGACCGCGTTTTGCTGTTTATGCAGAACGCGCCCCAGTTCATCATCGGCTATTACGCGATTCTGCGCGCCAACGCGATTGTTGTGCCTATCAATCCGATGAACCGCACAGCGGAATTGGAGCACTATCTGGAAGATACCCAGGCCGGCGTTTGCCTGTGCAGCCAGGAAGTGTTCTCCCAGATCGAAACGCTGATCGGCCATGAGCGCTTGGAACATGTGATCGTGGCCGCTTACAGCGACTACATCGCCAGCGACACCGACCTGACTCTGCCCGCGGAAGTGCAGGCCCCGGCCGAGCCGGTGTCCGGCAAGGGCGTGATCGCCTGGAACGACGCCCTCAATGCCGGCCACGCGCCGGGCGAGCTGCTGGTGGGCCCGGATGACCTGGCGGTGTTTCCCTACAGCTCCGGCACCACCGGCGCGCCCAAGGGCTGCATGCATACCCATCGTTCGGTGATGGCCACCTGCGTGCACGGCGCCGAATGGCGCAGCGGCGGCGGCCGTGAAGGGGTGACCCTGTCGACCCTGCCTTACTTCCACGTTACCGGCATGCAGGGCGCCATGAACGGCCCGATCTACATGGGCTCCTGCATTGTGCTGATGACCCGCTGGGACCGCCGCACCGCCGCCAAGCTGATCGGCCGCTACCGGGTCACCAGCTGGACCAACATCGTCACCATGGCGATTGACCTGCTCTCCGACCCGGATGTGGAATCGTTTGATCTCTCCAGCCTGAAGAACATCGGCGGTGGCGGCGCGGCCATGCCGGAAGCGGTGTCCGACAAGCTGTTCAAGCTGACCGGGCTGCGTTACATCGAGGGTTATGGCCTGTCCGAAACCATCGCCGCCACCCACATCAATCCGTCCGACAAGCCCAAGAAACAGTGTCTGGGCATCCCCGTGTTCGATGTCGATTCCCGTATTGTCGACGTGGACAGCGGTAAAGAGATGGGCGTGGGCGAAGTCGGGGAGATCGTCTCCCATGGGCCGCAGATCTTCCAGGGCTACTGGAACCGGCCGATGGAAACCAAGAAAGCCTTCATCGAGATCGACGGCAAAAGCTTCTTCCGCACCGGCGACATGGGCTACTACGACGAAGAGGGCTATTTCTTCATCGTCGATCGCGTCAAGCGCATGATCAACGCCTCCGGATTCAAGGTTTGGCCCGCTGAGGTCGAAAGCCTTATGTACCGGCATCCGGCGATCCAGGAAAGCTGTGTGATCTCCTCGCCCCACGAGCGCCGTGGCGAGACCGTGAAAGCCTGTGTGGTGCTGACCAGCAGCGAGAAAGGGAAGGTCTCCGAGCAGGACATCATCGACTGGTGCAAAGAGCAGATGGCCGCCTATAAAGTCCCGCAGATCGTCGAGTTTCGCGATGAGCTGCCCCGTTCGCCCACCGGCAAGGTGATGTGGCGGGCGATGCAGGAGCAGGAGTGGGCCGAGCAAGAGAAGCAGGCCTGAAGGTGGCCGTGGAGGCAAGGGTGGGCGCTGATCGGGTGCATCGTTATTCGGCGTCCGCCCCGGTCTCCGAGGTCCGACTCGTTTGCCATTCTTATGGGGCGTTTCCGGTCATTTGAGGCCAGATAAAGTCCAAAAAATGGAATGTTATTTCGCATATTGACGCTAATGGTCGCCACTGTTAGCGTCTCCCACTCTGAAACGTTCTGTATAGACGTTCGGGAGAGCACTGGGCGCCCCGCTTTGGGCGCCTTTTTATAACAACGCAGAAAGAAAACGGACCTCACGGCGGCCGGCTGCCGTGGATGGGACCCTGGTCCGTTTTTCATGGGTCGTTCATCGCTGTTCGGTGGGCTGGCTCATAACAACTACAGGAGGCTCAGCCTTGGACCTGTTTTTCCAGCAAGTGCTCAATGGCCTCACCCTGGGCAGTATCTATGGGCTCGTGGCCCTGGGTCTGACCTTGGTGTATGGCATTTTGCACGTTCCCAACTTTGCCCATGGCGCGCTCTATATGGTGGGGGCTTACATATCCTATTTCGTGATGGTGGATATGGGGCTCAACTATTGGGTTGCCATGATCGCCGCCGCCGGTGTGGTGGCGTTGATTTCCGTTCTTTGCGAACGCCTTATTTTTCACCCGTTGCGGCACGCACCGCCGATCCACGACAAGATCGCCGCCATCGGCGTGATGTTGTTTCTGGAGGCGGTGGTGCAGATGCACTGGGGCGCGGATTTCCGCCGCATGCCCACGCCTTACACCTCGATCCTGCACTTCGGTGACATCACGCTGCCCGCCCAGCGTCTGCTGATCATCGTCGCCGCGTTCAGCCTGATGGGGCTGCTGCACCTGTATCTGAAGAAAACCATGACCGGCTCGACCATCGTCGCCATGGCTCAGAACCGCGAAGGGGCGTTCCTGGTCGGCATTAACGCCAACCGGGTGGCGATGATGACGTTCGCCATTGCCGGTGGCCTGGCTGCCGTGGCCGCCAGCCTGTTCGCGCCGATCAACCTGGTGTACCCGGCGATGGGGCACCTGCTGCTGACCAAGGCGTTCGTGATCATTATTCTCGGCGGCATGGGCAGCATCCCTGGCGCCATCATTGGTGCGCTGATCATCGGGTTCGCGGAAGCGCTTGGCGGTTTCTACATTTCCGGCACCTATAAGGACCTGATCGCCTTCGCTTTGTTGGTGTTTATCCTCTCGGTTAAACCCACCGGCCTGTTCACCAAGGGGGTGCGCTGATGAATCGCCTGGTTGAGTTTCTCGTCAGCCCCGCCATGAAGATCCTGCTGATCGCGCTGGCGCTGGTGTTTCCGTTCGTCGCTGGCGACGAGTACCAGATCTATGTCATGGCTTTGGCGTTTATCTGGGCCATCGCCGCCTACGGCTTCAACATCATCACCGGCTATTGCGGCCAGTTGAACCTGGCCCACGGTGGCTTCTTCGCCATTGGCGCCTATGTGGTGGCGATCCTGACCGTCGATCACGGCTGGGCATTTTGGCCCGCTTTCGTGGCCTCGATGGTCGCCGGCGCGGTGTTTGGCTTCCTGGTGGGCGTGGTGTCGCTGCGCCTCAAGGAACACTATTTCGCCATCTTTACCCTGTGCGTGGGTTACATCATTTACCTGCTGCTGGATAAATGGGAAGAAGTCACCCACGGTTCCCTGGGCATCATTAACATCACGCCGCCGGAAGGCTTCGGGCTGATCGATTTCACCGAAACCATTCCCTTCTATTACCTGGTGCTGTTCTTCCTGGTACTGGCGATCTGGCTGTGCAGCCGCATTTCCAACTCGCTGGTGGGCCGCACTTTCCGCGCCATCCGCACCAGCGACGATCTGGCGCAATCGTTGGGCATCAACCTGATGCGCAACAAGGTGCTGGCGTTCGTGCTTTCCACCGTCTACGCCGCCGGCGCCGGTGGCCTGTACGCCGGCGTGGTGCGTTTTATCGGCCCCGCCGAGGCGGAAATCCAGCACACTTTCGATCTGATCACCTACATGCTGGTAGGCGGTATCGGCACCCTGATGGGGCCGCTGTTGGGCACCCTGATCATCATGTGGCTGACCCAGTTCCTGCAGTCGCTGGAAGAGTACCGCATGATCGTGTTCGGTCCGCTGCTGGTGCTGCTGGTGATTTTCTTCCCGATGGGCATTATCGGCTCGTTCCTGTCCTGGCGCGGTCGTCGCGCGGCGCGCCGTTCGCCGGCGCACAAAACCCTGTCCCGGGTCACCGAGGACGACCAGGACGACAAGAACCGGGAGGCCGGCAACAATGCTTAAGATCAATAATCTGACCAAACGGTTTGGCGGTCTGGCGGCGGTCAACAATGTCAGCGTGGAATTCCCCGCTAACCAGATCAACGCCATCATCGGCCCCAACGGCGCCGGCAAGACCACCTTCTTCAACCTGGTCGCCGGTGCCATGCCGCCCACCGAGGGCAGCATCGAGTTCAACGGTGTCGACATCACCGGCCTGGCCCCGGACCGCATCGCCCGCCTGGGCGTGGCGCGGACCTTCCAGACCACCATGTTGTTCGACAAATCCACGGTGCTGGACAACCTGATCGTTGGCCACCGCCTGCGCACCCAATCGCGCCTGTGGGACGTCATCATCAACTCCAAGCGCCTGCGCGTGGAAGAAGAGAAATGCCGCGCCAAGGCCCGGGAAACCCTGGATTTCGTCGGCCTGAGCCACATCGCTGATCGCTACATCGCCGACATCAGCCAGGAAGAGCGCAAGCGGGTCGCCTTTGCCCTGGCCATGGCCACCGACCCGGAACTGGTGCTGCTGGACGAGCCCGCCGGCGGTATCAACCCGGAAGAGACCGTGAATCTGGCGGCGCTGATCCGCAAGATGGTGGATCACGGCATCACCGTTTGTCTGATCGAGCACAAGATGGACATGATCATGAGTCTGGCGGACAAGATCCTGGTGCTGGACCACGGCGAGAAAATCGCCGAAGGCACCCCCGATCAGATCAAGAACGATCCGGTGGTTATCGAAGCCTACCTGGGGAGCGATCAAGATGTTGAAGCTTGAAAACGTCGACGCCAAATACGACAGCTTCAAGGCGCTGGACAGCGTGTCCATGCAGGTGGCGCCGGGCGAACTGGTGGTGCTGCTGGGCGCCAATGGCGCCGGTAAGACCACCCTGTTCAACACCATCAGCGGGTTGCTTAAGCCCTCCGCCGGCAAGGTGTCCTTGAACGGGTTGGACGTGACCGGCAAGAAACCGTCGTCGCTGGTGGAAGCCGGGGTGGTGCAGTGCCCGGAGGGCCGCAAGCTGTTTCCCGAAATGTCGGTGATGAAGAACCTGATGTTGGGCGGTTATGTGCACCGCCGCGACAAAGCCGGCATGAAAAAGACCCTTGGCCACGTCATGGAGATGTTTCCGATTCTCCAAGAGAAGAAGGACGAGGCCGCCGGTTCCCTCAGTGGTGGCCAGCAACAGATGGTGGCCATCGGCCGTGCCCTGATGGGCCGGCCCAAGCTGCTGATGCTGGATGAGCCGTCGCTGGGTCTGGCGCCGTTGGTGGTCAAGCAGGTGTTCGAGGCGGTTCAGGCAATCAATAAGGAAGGCACCACGGTGCTGCTCGCCGAGCAGAACGCCTTCGCTGCCCTGAAAATCGCCACCCGCGCCTACGTGATCGAAAACGGTCGCCTGGTGATGGAAGGCGACCGTGACGCCATGCTCGGCAACGAAGCGGTGCGCAAGGCCTACATCGGCGCTTGACCCGAAAAGAGAAAAAAATGAGGAAACGGACCAACGATATGTTCAAGATGTTTCCTTATCCGTCGATAGTTGATTTATTACAACTGGTTCGAACAACAACAAGTGGGAGAGTATCCATGACCCTGATGAAAACGTTCCGACGTCTGGCCGCGGCCAGCGCCATTGCCCTGACGATCAGCGGTGCCGCGCAGGCCGCCGAAGAAGTCACCATCGGTTTCACCGGCCCGCTCAGCGGCGGCGCCGCGCTGTACGGTGAAAACACCCTTGAAGGCCTGAAAATGGCCGCCAAGGACATCAACGACGCTGGCGGCTTCAAAGTCGACGGCGAGACCTACACCATTAACCTGGTGAGCCTGGACGACAAATACTCGCCCAGCCAGGCGGCCGTGAACGGCAAGCGTCTGGTGCAGCAGTACAAGTCACCGGTGATCTTTACCCCGCACTCCGGCGGCACCTTCGCGCTGCAGGCGTTCAACGAGCGTGACGGCTTTATCGTCATGTCCTACACCTCGGTGCCGGCGGTAACCGCCAAGGGCAACAAGCTCACCGTTAAGATCCCGCCCAACTTCACCGACTACATCGAGCCGTTCTCCAAGATCACCATGGAGCGTTTCGGCAAGAAACTGGCGGTGGCCAACGCCACCCACGACTACGCCAAATACTGGACCAAGGAATTCGTTCCGGCCTGGGAAAAGCTCGGTGGTGAAGTGGTTTCCAACAACGCGATGGACTACAACAAGTCCGCCGACTTCTACACCGGCGTGAGCAAGGCGCTGTCCGCCAACCCGGACGTCATGTTCATTGGTGGCGCCTCCGAGCCCACCGGTCTGGTGGCCCGTCAGGCCCGCGAACTGGGCTTCAAGGGTGGTTTCATCCTGATGGACCAGGCCAAGATCGACGAAGTCGCCAAGGTTTCCGGCGGTATTGAATCCCTGGAAGGCTCCGTGGGCGTGGTTCCGCTGGCCGATTACGACACCAAAGGCGCGACTCAGTTTGTAGAGAAGTACAAGAAGGACCACAAAAACGTGGCCACTTCCGAAACCGCCTACAACTACTTCGCGCTGCACCTGATCGCCCAGGCCATGCAGGAAGCCGGCAGCGTTGATGACGCCGCCAAGATCCGCGCCGCCATCCCCGCCGCGCTCAACAAGCTGCCCGGCGAGTTCAACCCCTACGACGTGCACGAGATCTCCGCTCAGGGCGACCTGAACGCCGATCCGCAAATCGCCGAGGTCAAAGACGGCAAAGTGGTTCTGCACCGCATGTCCGAACTGAAGAAGTAACCGTCAGTCGGATAGGAAAAGGGTGCCTTCGGGTGCCCTTTTTTTTGGGGCTTGATGGGGGAGCAGGGAGCAGGAAACGGGATGAAGGGAACAGGGCTCGCGCCGGGGTTTGATTGACCGCGAATCGGCGCTGCCAGGTCCGCCTCGCCTTCGGCTCGGTTCGCGATCGGGGACCGCTCCCACAGCGGCGTTGTAGCGGGGCTCGTTCCGGATTGGCGGGGTCTTTTGTGGGAGCGGTCCTTGACCGCGAATCGGCACCGCCAGGTCCGCCTCGCTTTCGGCTCGGTTCGAGGTCGGGGACCGCTCCCACAGCGGCGCTGTAGCGGGGCTCGTTCCGGATTGGCGGGGTCTTTTGTGGGAGCGGTCCTTGACCGCGAATCGGCGCTGTTAGGTCCGCCTCGCTTTCGGCTCGGTTCGCGGTCGGGGACCGCTCCCACAGCGGCTCTGTAGCGGGGCTTGTGCCGGATTGGCGGGGTCTTTTGTGGGAGCGGTCCTTGACCGCGAATCGGCGCTGTTAGGTCCGCCTCGCCTTCGGCTCGGTTCGCGGTCGGGGGCCGCTCCCACA
>NZ_NMQZ01000041.1 GCF_002864685.1 Alloalcanivorax mobilis | reverse complement strand
AAGCCCCTTCGCGGTCAAGGACCGCTCCCACACCAGAATCCAACTCCGGTTATGGCGCGTTACCGACAGGCACGACAGCGCCCGTGCATTTCCATCGGCTGGGTGCCGGCGGTGAAGCCTTCCTGGCTGAGGCTGCGGTTCAGTGCCTGTTTGAGCGGTGTGTCCATGGTCGCTTCACGCACCGCGCCGCACTGATCGCAGACCAGAAACAGGGTGCGCTCATGGCCGTGGTCGCAGGCCAGATGGCCGCACGCCAGATATCGGTTGGTGGAAGCGAGCCGATGCGCAAGCCCCGCCGAAACCAGAAAATCCAGCGCCCGATAAATGGTCGGCGGCTTGGCGCCGGGCTGGTGCCGGCTCTGCAGTTCGTCGAGCAGGTCATAGGCACTGCGCGGCCCTTCCTGCTCCAACAGCAGGCCCATCACCTGGCGCCGCTGGGGCGTCAGCCTCAGGCCCTGTTCGATGCAGCGCTGGTCCGCGATCTTCAGGCTTTTTTCCAGGTCCTTCGCCATCCACGGCTCCAGTCAGACACCGGCACACCGGCGGGTTACAGGCAATAAAAGCGTACGTTACAGCGTAACGCCCGACTCTCAAAGCCATTATCCGTTGCCTGCCGTGGTTTGTGTAGAGCGGCGAAGAGGGAGCAGTGATAGGGCGCGGCCGGTACAGAGCGCCCGCGCTCAGGCCTGCCAGGCCGGGAACGGGTCTTCCAGGGTTTGCCAATACTCCGCGCCGGCCACCAACTCCTGCTCGTCAAGCAGGCAGGCCCGCAACGCCGCGCGCGCGTGCTCCGGGTCCAGCCCCTGGCCAATAAACACCAGCTCCTGGCGCATATCGCCAAACGGTTCCTGCCATTTCTCCTTGATCAGCGCGCGGGTCTCTTCGTCGTCCGGCCATTGCGACTCCGGCACCGATTTCCAGAACATGCCGGCCAGCCCATGGTGGGCAATGCCGCCCGCCTGGCTCCAACTGCCCGCGAAATGGGGCCGGCTGGCGAGCCAGAAGTAGCCCTTGGAGCGCAGCAGTTTGCCGTGTTGCCACGGTGTGTTCAGAAAATCGAAGAACTTTTTCGGATGAAACGGCCGGCGCGCCGTGAAGGTAAAACTGGAGATGCCATACTCTTCCGTTTCCGGCGTGTGCTCGCCGCGCATCTCCTGCAACCAGCCCGGCGCCTCGCTGGCACGTTCGAAATCAAATCGGCCGGTGTTCAATACCCGCTCCAGCGGCACCTGGCCATGGGCGATCGGCACGATCTCCGCCCGCGGGTTGAGCGCCCGCAACGCCGCCATCAATTCCAGCCGCTGCCCCTGGTCGATCAGATCGGTTTTGCTGACCAGCAGCACATCGCAGAATTCCACCTGATCCACCAGCAAATCGGCGACGTTGCGCTGATCCTCTTCCCCCAGGCTCTCGCCGGCTTCGGCGAGACTGCGCGCCTCGCGGTAGTCGTCCATGAAATTGGCGCCGTCGACCACCGTCACCAGAGTATCCAAGCGCGCCACCGATGACAGGCTCTGGCCGTCCTCATCCTCGAAGGTGAACGTCTCTGCCACTGGCAAGGGTTCCGAAATTCCGGTGGATTCGATCACCAGATAGTCGAAACGCCCCTCCCCGGCCAGGCGCCGCACCTCTTCGAGCAGATCTTCACGCAGCGTGCAGCAGATGCAGCCGTTGCTCATCTCCACCAGCTTTTCCTCGGCGCGGTTGAGGCTCACCTGCTGGTTCACCACGGCGGCGTCGATGTTGATCTCGCTCATGTCGTTCACGATCACCGCCACCCGGCGGTTCTCGCGGTTGTTGAGAATATGGTTGAGCACCGTGGTCTTGCCGGCGCCAAGAAAACCCGAAAGCACCGTGACCGGTAATCGTGTATCGCCCATGACTGAACTCCGAGAAAAACTGAACATAGAGAAAACCAGAACTGTCCGGGTTTATGGAAATGCCGCTCGCGGCTTTCCCGCTGTCTCTTCACCTCCACCGCGTACTCGGTGAGCTCTTTGAATGATACGTTATACTATAACAAATACAAATCAAACGATTCCGTTGATGCGTTTTTTTGCGCGGGACGGCACCATTGCTTTTCGTCCCCCGGCAGGAGAGCCCATCCATGCGTTTCAAGGGAACCACCATCGTGCTCACCGGCGCCTCCAGCGGCATCGGTGAGCAGGCCGCCAAACAACTCGCCGCCCGTGGCGCCCGCCTGTGCCTGATCGCCCGCCGCGAAACCGAACTGGCCCGCGTGCGCCGGGACATCAAAGCCAACGGCGGCCAGGCCTGGATCTACCCCACCGACCTCACCGACGACACCAGCATCGACGCCACCCTGGCCCGCCTGCTCAAAGAGCACGGCCGCCTCGACGCCCTGGTCAACAACGCCGCCCACTCCATCCGCCGTTCCATCCTCGACACCCTGGACCGGCCCCACGACTACGAACGCACCATGCGCCTCAACTACTTCGGCGCCCTGCGTCTGACCATGGGCCTGATCCCGCGCTTTCTCGAACAAGGCAACGGCCACGTGGTTAACGTCTCCACCCTCTCCGCGCAAGTGCCGATTCCCCTGTTCTCCGCCTACCTGGCCAGCAAAGCGGCACTGGACTCCTACTCCCGCTCACTCAACGCCGAACTCGGCCACCGCGGCATCACCGCCAGCGTGGTCTACTTCCCCATGGTGCGCACGCCCATGTCCAACCGCACCCGCCTCTACCGGCACATGAAAATGATGGACGTCGACGCCGCCGCCGGCTGGATCGTCAAAGCCCTGCGCGACCGCCCCGCCCGCGTCGGCAGCCCGCTGGGCACCTTCGGCAGCCTGCTGATGGCCGCCGTCCCCGGCCCCGCGGTGAAGTACAGCCAACCGATCTTCCGGCGCATGGATAAGAAACTGAGAGATAAGCTGTCGAAGGGGAAATGAAGAAACGTGCCGTTGAAGTGGCATCAGACACAAGAAATCAAACCAGTCGCTGGCTGGGCGGAACGCCGCCCGGCCTCTCCTACGGCGGCCCTGTAGAGGGAGGCGTGTTTTTTGTAGGAGAGGCTGGGCGGCACCCCGCCGTGCCAGCGACGATCTTGATGCCGAAGGCGGCCACCATGCCCTCCCAGCTTCGCGCCGCCGGCAAATCGGCTTAGTGCACGTAGACCGCCGCGTCGGGTCGGCCGAAATCGACACGTTGGGTGGGCACTCGCGAACGTTGTTTGGCTTGCTCGGCAGTCATGGGGGTAACCTTTTCTCAGACGAGGAGGGGGCCGAATAACGTCCGGATGGTTCCGCAATCCTGGTGGCAAGGCAAGCCCGGCCGGGCTCGGGTTGGCAAGATCCATGGCAACAAAAAAAAGGCCGGATGCCCCTGTTATCGGGCAATCCGGCCTTTTCTGGAAACATCAGCACTTCAATGTGGTGCGCCAGGAGGGACTTGAACCCCCACACCTTTCGGCACCAGAACCTAAATCTGGCGTGTCTACCAATTCCACCACTGGCGCGCGGCGGCTATTGTAGCAGCCGGCCGCGCAAATGCCAGATGCCCCGGCGCGCTCAGCGCTGCAGCTGGTCGAGGCGGTTGTTGACCTGCAAACGGTACTGGTCGAAGGCTTTGATCGAGTCTTCGATGTTGCTCAGGCGCTGGTCCAGGTTGGCGCTGCTGTTCTGGCCGCTTTGCAGTTTGCCGAGGGCGGCTTTCTGGCTCTGGTTTTGCTGTTCGAGCTGCTTGAGCGAGTCGACCAGCACGTCGACCTGGGTTTGCAGCTGGTTGAGCTGGGTGCGGGTTTGGCTGCCGCTGTCGTTGACGGCTTTGACGGCGCTGTCGACTTGTTTTTTCAAGTCGGCGATCCGCGCGTTGCTGTTGCTGATGGCGCTGTCGTAGCCAGCCACGCTTTTCTTCAGGCTGGCGAGGGCGGCCTGATTATCGCTGGCGGCTTGTTGCTGGGCCTTGAGCGCCTTCTGGTTTTCCTCGATCCAGTCTTTGTTGCGCTTGTTGCTCACGTCCCAGAGTTTGCGGATTTCCTTGCCGTGTTCGTCCAGGGCTTTGCTCTGGCTGGCCAGGGTGTTTTTAAGCTGGCCGGAGGATTGGTTGAAGGATTCGCCGGTTTCCGAGAGCCGCGATTGCAGGTTGCCGAGCTGCTCGGAAGAGGCGCTGATGCGGGTCTCCATCTGCGCTTGCAGGTCGGTGATCTGCGAATAGAAATACAGGCAGGCGCCGGCCAGCAGCACCGCCAGCACCAGGGTGGCGAACACCCAGCCGCCGCTGCCGCCGCTTTTCGGTGCCGGCTGGGGCGGCGGGCGACGGCCTCCACCCCCTCCCGCGCCGGCGCCATTGCCAGCACGGCCTGCCGGCGGCGGGGTCGGGCGGGAAGCGCGGGGACGGGCGGGTTCGTCCACGTTCAGGTCGTCAATGTCACCAAGTTTGACGTCTTTCTCGCGGGTCATGGCGGAATCCTGTGCGGTTCGAAGGGTGTAAAACAGTGATCTTACCCATAGTCGCACCGGTTTGCCCGGTCGGGTGTCACTGTGCGGGCTTGGTGGGGGCTTTCGCGGTTTAAGTTCCCGGGGAACGGCGGTGGGCGGTAATGAAACCGGGGCCGCTGGCGCGGCCCCGGCGGATAGCGGAGTATTCCGCTCAGCCGGCGAAGTTCTTCGCGGCGAATTCCCAGTTGATCAGGTTCCAGACGGAATCCAGATACTTGGGACGGGCGTTGCGGTAGTCGATGTAATAGGCGTGTTCCCAAACGTCCACGGTGAACAGCGGCACCTGGCCCTTGCCGTGGGCAATCGGGGTGTCGGCGTCGTCGGTGTTGACGATTTCCAGGCTGCCGTCGGAGTTTTTCACCAGCCAGGTCCAGCCGGAACCGAAATTGCCGGCGCCTTTGGCGTTGAATTCTTCCTTGAACTTGTCGAAGGAGCCAAAGGTTTTGGTGATCGCTTCGCCCAGCTCGCCGGACGGCTCACCGCCGCCGTTGGGGCTCAGGCTGTTCCAGTAAAAGGTGTGGTTCCAGACCTGGGCCGCCTGATTGAACAAGCCACCTTTGGCTTTCTGGATGATCTCTTCCAGAGAGCGGTTTTCGTCGTCGGTGCCCTTGATCATGTCATTGAGCTTGGTGACGTAGGCGTTGTGGTGTTTGCCGTGGTGGTATTCGAGGGTTTCCTTGGAAATGTGCGGTTCCAGTGCGTCTTTCTCGAACGGAAGTGGCGGAAGTTCGAAAGCCATAGTCAATTCCCCTGACGGTTGTGAAGTGCTGTTCGGATAACCCGGATCTGTTGCCAGCGGGCTCATAACCGGTGGTCGACGCGGTGCGCGCTCGACACCTCTGCTCGCGCAGCTCGGTTACGTTACCGTGGCCCGGAGGCATCATAGCAAGCGACTCCGGGGCGAACCACATAGAGTGGCGCTATGAGAATGATTGCCTTTCACCGGATCATCCATTGATCTGCACAGTTGCATTTGGGGACGCTCGCCGCCAACTCAAGTACAATTACCGCGTTTTTACATCGCCGCGTCGGCCGTTAAAGCGGCTTCGGCGCCGTGTGTCGCCCAGAGTGGGAGGCGCATAAAGAATCGATTTTCAGGAGTTCATCATGGCCCAGGACAACGTTGTCATCGTGAATGGTGCCCGCACCGCCATGGGCGGCTTTCAAGGTTCCCTGGCGGCGCTGAGCGCGCCCAGGCTGGGTGCCGCCAGCATCCGCGAAGCGGTCGCCCGCGCCGGCCTCAACGCCGCCGACATCGAAGACGTGATCATGGGCTGCGTACTGCCCGCCGGGCTCGGCCAGGGCCCGGCCCGCCAGGCCATGCGTCTGGCCGGCCTGCCCGACGGCACCGGCGCCACCACCATCAACAAACTGTGCGGCTCGGGCATGCGCGCCACCATGTTTGGCCACGACATGATCAAAGCCGGCAGCCACGACATCGTGGTCAGCGGCGGCATGGAATCGATGAGCAACGCGCCCTACGTGCTGGAAAAGGCCCGCGCCGGCTATCGCATGGGCCACGGCAAAGTGCTGGATCACATGTTCCTGGACGGCCTGGAAGACGCCGAAACCGGTCGCCTGATGGGCTCGTTCGCCCAGGACGTGGCCGACCAGCGCGGCATCACCCGCGAGCAGATGGACGATTTCGCCATCGAATCCCTGAAGCGCGCCCACGCAGCCATCGGCAATGGCTGGTTCGCCGATGAGATCGTGCCGGTGACGGTGCAGACCCGCAAAGGCGAAACCGTGGTCGACACCGACGAGCAGCCCGGCAACGCCAACATCGATAAGATTCCCAATCTCAAACCGGCGTTCAAGAAAGACGGCACCGTCACCGCCGCCAACGCCAGTTCGATTTCCGATGGCGCCTCGGCGCTGGTGCTGGCCCGCGAATCGGTGGCCGAACAGCGCGGCCTGCAACCACTGGCGCGCATTCTTGGCCACGCCACCAACAGCCGCCACCCCAGCGAATTCACCGTGGCCCCGATCGGCGCCACCGAGAAGCTACTGAAGAAAGTGGGCTGGAGCGTCGACGACGTGGACCTGTTCGAGATCAACGAAGCATTCGCCATGGTGGCAATGATGCCGATGATCGATCTCGGCATTCCCCATGAGAAACTCAACATCCACGGCGGCGCCTGCGCCCTCGGCCACCCGATCGGCTCCACCGGCTCGCGCATCATCCTCACCCTGATCCACGCCCTCAAACGCACCGGCGGCCAACGCGGCGTCGCCAGCCTGTGCATCGGCGGCGGCGAAGCCACGGCGGTGGCGGTGGAGTTGGTTTAGTAGCGGCAAGCGGCAAGCGGCAAGCTACAGGCAGGCCGTGCTGGGGGGGCAGGACGCCCGTTGAAAGTTAAAGGTTAAAAGTTAAAACGCGGGCGGGGTCCACCAGGCGGTAAGGCCGTGCCCGCGCTTCAGGGAGTTCAAACCCGCGTTGATCTTCAACGGCCGTAGGCCGCGGGAAAGCCCGTCGGCGACGACCTTTTAACTTTTAACCTTTAACTTTCAACGGGCCATCGACCAGCACGGCCTTTCCGCCAGCACGGCCTGCCTGTAGCTTAAAGCTTGAAGCCTGTAGCTTGAAACCGACCGGCCCCACCGGCCGTAATATCCCGTTGCACATCAACCTCGCTGACCGATACGCAAAGCGGCGTCGCGGGCCTAGAATTGACCGTTCAGTCATCCTCTGGGGAGTTTTATGTCCGCCCTGCCCGTCATTACCGCCATGGGCGGCATCAACGCCGCCGGCCGCTCTTCCATGCATCACGGGTTCCATCGCCTGGTGTTCGACGCGCTCGATCAGGGCCGGCGGCGCAGCACGCTTGATGCCCTGGGCGCGTTGAGTGGTCATGGCGACGAGCAGCGCCTGCTGGATGGCACCTTGATCCGCGCGCTGCCCGAATCGGTGCGGCTGACCATGGCGGTGAATGGCCACAGCGACGCGCCGGTGACGGTGGAAATGCGCAACATGGACCTGCCCGAGCCGCTGCCCGCCGGTTGGCGGGTGGAGCCGATCAGCCGCCAGCGCAGCCGCGTGACCTTGCCCGCCGGCGCCGATCTGCGCGCGCCGAGCGCCATTGAGCGGCGCGTCAGCGCCGCCGGCCAGCTTCCCGACGGCTTCGACCCGGCCGCCCTGTATCCGTCCCGCAACCACCCGCGCGCGCTGCAAATGGCGATCTACGGCGTCAGCGATGCGTTCGGCATGCTTGGTATTCCCTGGGACAGCCTGCGCGGCCGGCTGGCGCCGGACCAGGTGGCGGTGTTCGCCTCCAACGCCATGGCGCAACTGGACGACAACGGCCTGGGCGGCATGATGCGCGCGCCGGCCCTGGGCGCGCGCACCACCTCCAAACAGTGCCCCTTGGGGCTTGGCGAGATGACCGCCGATTTCATCAACGCCTATGTGCTGCGCAGCCCCGGCGGCACCGGCGGCATGCTCGGCGCCTGCGCGACGTTCCTGTATAACCTGGAACGCGCGGTGCACGCGATCCGCGCCGGGCGTGCCCGGCTGGTGGTGGTCGGCACCAGCGAAGCACCGCTGGTGGCCGAGGTGCTGGAAGGCTATCGCGCCATGGGCGCGCTCGCCGAAGACGAAGCATTGGCGGCGCTGGACGGCGTCAGCCAACCGGATCTGCGCCGCGCCTGCCGGCCGTTTGGCGAGAACTGCGGCTTCACCATGGCCGAATCCGCCCAGTTCTGCGTGCTGATGGACGACGCCCTGGCCCTGGAGCTGGGCGCGGACATCCTCGGCGCGGTGCCGGACGTCTTCGTGCACGCCGACGGCGCCAAGAAATCGATTTCCTCGCCAGGCATTGGCAATTACCTGACCCTCGGACGCGGCGCCAATCTGGTTCGCCAACTGCTCGGCGAAGACGCCCTGCGTCAGCGCAGCTTCGTGCACGCCCACGGCACCGGCACGCCGCAGAACCGGGTCACCGAATCCCACGTGCTCAATCAGGTCGCCAAAGCGTTCGCCATTGAGCAGTGGCCGGTGGCGGCGATCAAGGCGTTTGTCGGCCATTCGCTGGGCTCCGCCGGCGGCGACCAGCTCGCCGCCACCCTGGGCACCTTCGCCGAGGGCCTGCTGCCCGGCATCGCCACCGTCGACGCCTTCGCCGACGATCTGCACGCCAGCCATTTATCGCTGTCGCAACACCACCGCGAATTGCGCCCCGCCGCCGGCCTGCTCAACTCCAAGGGCTTTGGCGGCAACAACGCCACCGCCGTGACGCTGTCGCCGGAGTCCACCCTGGAGCTGCTGCGCCGCCGCCACGGCGACGCCACTCTGACCCGCTGGCAGCACGCCGTGGAAAGCACCCGCGAGGCCGCCCGCGATTACGACCAGCGCGCCCTGCGCGGCGAAACCCGCCCGGAATACCACTTCAACGAAGGCGTGATCGACGGCGAAGACGTGGCCCTCACCGACCGCGACATCCGCCTGCCTGGCTGGGACCAGCCGTTGGTGTTTCGGGATGATCCAGGGTTTGATGATTATCGGGGGTAGGGAAAGAAGCGGGGGGATGGCGGTTAAAAGTTGAAAGTTAAAAGTTAAAAGTTGAAACGCGGGCGGGGTCCACCAGGCGGCAAGGCCGTGCCCGCGCTTCAGGGAGTTCAAACCCACGTTGATCTTCAACGGCCGTAGGCCGTGGGAAGGCGTTTCGGCTACGACCTTTTAACTTTTAACTTTTAACTTTTAACTTTTAACTTTTCACTTTCAACCGCCGCCCTGCTGTTTTTTCCTGGTCTCCACGGCGCGCTGGGAAATGCTAGAGTGACGTTTTCCCGACACCGTGATGCCATGAACCGCCATCCTGTTCGCCTTCTGATCCTGCTGCTGTTGTGCGCCTGGGCGCTGACCGCGCTGTACCACCGCTATAAGCCGCTGCCCGACGACGTCGGCCGGGCCTGGCCAGTGCGCGCCGCGGAGCGTGTCGCGCTGCTGGTGGACGACACCTGGGTGAACCAGGCCGACGCCACCCAGGCAACACCCGAGCGGCATTTCCAGCAGGGCATCTTCGATGAATTCTTCCGTCTGATCGGCCAGGCCCGCCAGCGGGTGCTGGTGGACATGTTCCTGTTCAACGACATGGCCGGCGCCAGCACCCGCGTGCACCGGCCGCTCAGCGCGCAACTCACCGAGGCGCTGATCCATGCCAAACGCGCCCATCCGGCAATGCCGGTGACGCTGATCACCGATTCGTTCAACACCTTTTACGGCGGCCTTGAGGCGCCCCACCTGCAGCGCCTGCGCGAGGCCGGCGTGCAGGTGGTGTTCACCGACCTGCCCCGCCTGCGCGATTCCAACCCGGGCTGGTCGGGCCTGTGGCGGCTGTGCTGCCAGTGGCTGGGCAACAGCACCGAGGGCGGCTGGCTGCCCAACGCCACCGGCCCCGGCAAGGTGACCCTGCGCAGTTATCTGGCGCTGATCAACTTCAAGGCCAATCACCGCAAAACCCTGGTAGTGGACGAGGGCGACCACTGGACCGCCCTGGTCACCTCCGCCAATGCCCACGACGCCAGCAGCGCCCACGGCAATGTGGCGCTGCGCTTCAGTGGCGCGGCGGCGCTGGACGTGCTGCGCTCGGAGCTGTCGGTGGCGCGCTTTTCCGGCGCCGATCCGGTGCCCGCGCCGGCCTTGACCACAGCGGCCGCGCCGACCGTCGGGCCGACCCTGCAGGTGCTCACCGAAGGCGCCATCCGCGACGCTCTACTGCGCACGGTGCGCGAAGCCCGCGCCGGGGAAACCCTTCAGGTGAGCGTGTTTTATCTTTCCCACCGGCCCTTGATCAAAGCATTGGTCAAGGCGCAGCGGCGCGGCGTCGCCCTGCGCGTGCTGCTCGACCCCAACAAGGACGCCTTCGGCCGCGAGAAGAACGGCATCCCCAATCGCCAGGCGGCGCTGGAGTTGCACGACGCCGGCGTGCCGGTGCGCTGGTGCGCCACCCACGGCGAACAGTGCCACACTAAGATGTTGCTGCGCTTGCCAGCCCCCGGCGACCGGGCACGCCCGGCGACGCTGATTCTCGGCTCCGCCAACTACACCCGCCGCAACCTGGACAACCTCAATCTGGAGACCAGCGTGGCCCTCACCGGCCGCCCCGATCTGCCCGCCCTGCGCGCCGCCCGCGAGACCTTCGAACAGCGCTGGAGCAACCCGGACGGCAAACAGTTCAGCCTCGCCTACACCGCCTACGCCGACGACTCCACCCTGCGCTACGGGCTCTACCGGCTGATGGAATTCACCGGCTGGTCCACGTTTTAGCGGCCCATCCTCGCCTTCGGCTCGGTTCGCGGTCGGGGACCGCTCCCACAGCGGCTCCGTAGCGGGCCGAAACAAGGAGCAGGTTGAAGGGAACAGCCGGGCTGGCACCGGGGTTCGCTTCTGATGTGGGAGCGGTCCTCGACCGCGAATCGGCTTTGCCAGGCCCATCCTCGCCTTCGGCTCGGTTCGCGGTCGGGGACCGCTCCCACAGCGGCTCTGTAGCGCGGCCACAACAGGGAACAACAGGCCCGCGCGGGTTGAATTCTGGGGTGGGGCGGCGTGTTGCGTGCCGCATGCAAGCGCGCCCTAAGCCCTAAGCCGCGCGCCGCCCCTCTTCGCTCATCAAGCGCCGGATGTGCAGATCCAGGCGCCGGTACTCGGGGTGATCGAGCAGCGCTTCGCGGTCGCCGGCGGGCACCTCGTGCTTGAAACCCGGGCGGATCACCTCGCGCAGACGGCCCGGGTGGCTGGACAGAAAAAACACCACGTCGCCCAGATAAAGGGCTTCCTCGATGTCGTGGGAAACCAGCAACACGGTGGTGTGCTCCTTGCGCACGATACCCAGCAGCAGTTCCTGCATTTGCCAGCGGGTTTCCGGGTCGAGCGCGCCGAACGGCTCGTCCATCAGCAACAACTCAGGGTGGTTGGCCAGGGTGCGCGCGATCGCCACCCGCTGGCGCATGCCGCCGGAGAGCTCGTGGGGGTAGGCGTTGGCCACGTCTTGCAGACGCACGGCGCGGATAAAGTGGTCCACCACGCCCTCTTTCAGGCTGCTGGCGTCACCGTTGATGGTGAGCCCGTAGGCCACGTTCTGGCGCACCGTCAGCCACGGGAACGAGGTGTAGCTTTGGAACACCATGCCCCGGTCCCGGCCGGGGCCGGTAATGGCGCGACCGTTGAGCGACAGGGCGCCGCTGGTGGGCGCCTCCAGCCCGGCGACCATGCGCAGCAGGGTGGATTTGCCACAGCCGGAAGGGCCCAGCAGCACGCCCACCTGGCCCGGCGGCAAGTGCAGCGACACGCCCTCCAGGGCCACCCGTGGCTGGCGGCTGCCGGCGCGGAAAATCTTGCCCGCCTTGTGCACGTTCAGTCCGCTGTTGGTTTTCATCGCCGTCTCCTCGAATCCGGCCGGCCAGCACGGCGCACACCGCCATGGCCGGCGCCGTTTATTGCGCCAGCACCGCTTTCAAGGGCGCCAGGTTAACGCCGTCTTCGATCGGGTGACGCTGCTCGATCAGGCCAAACTTGAGCCACCAGTCGGTGGTGGTTTGCCAGTGCTTCGCCATCTGACCGTTGCTTTGGCCCAATGGCAGTTCGCCGGGCACCACGCCCATGAAGCGGCCCGCCTGCTGGGCGTCGAACACCCAGATGCCACCTTTGTAAATCTTGCCGTCCTTGCCGAGCACTTTTTCCACATCGGCCAAGGGGAAGCCCAGCGCCTTGGCGATGATCTGGTTGCCTTCGGCGGGGTGCGCTTTCCAGTAATCCACGGCTTTGAAATAGGCCTGCATGGTTTTCTCGGCAAGCGCCGGCTGGTCATTCAGGAAGGCGTCGCTCATGTACATGCCATCGCCCAGCAGCGCGGTTTCGATCCAGTCCCCTTGCGCGGAGGTGGCGGCCACGGTGGCGCCGGGCAGCGCTTCCAGCGCGTGCGAGCCAAACGGTTCCCAGAATTCGGCGGCTTGCACATCACCGCCGACCAGCGCGCCGACCGCGTCGTCCATGATCAGGTTGGTGAACTTCACGTCCTTGATGCTGACGCCGTTCTGCTCCAGCCAGATGCCCATGAAGATCTGCGTCAGGCCGCCTTCGAGCACCGCCACGGATTTGCCTTTCAGGTCCTGGGCGCCTTTCACCCCCGGCGCCAGGATGATTTTATCGGTGCCGTAGGAGGGGTTGGTGTAGGTGACCAGTTTCACCGGCACGTTCTTGTCGGCGGCGATCGGGCCGTATTCGGCGGTGCTGGATGTCACGTCCAGCCCGCCGGAGGTCATCAGGGAAAAGCTTTCGTAAGGGTCCTCGATCACGCTGATTTCCAGATCGAGATCCGGCACCAGGTTTTTCTCTTTGGCGATAAACCAGAAGCCGTAACCCGGCCAGGAGAACAGCGACACCCGGGCGGTGTCGGCGGCGTGGGCACTCAAGGTGGCCAGGCACAGCCCGGCACTGAGTAACAAGGTGGTGATCAGGCGCATGACGAACACTCCGTTATGGAAAAAATCAGCGATGGTTCTCGGGCCGCAGATAGGGAAACCACCAGCGGTACAGCAACCGGAACAGGGCATCGAAAGCGAGCCCCAACAAACCAATGGTGACGATGCCGGCCATGATGTCGTCCACGTGCACGAAGCGCTTGGCGCGCATCATCATGGCGCCGATGCCGTCGGTGGCGGCGACGATCTCGGCGATCACCAGGTAGGTCCAGCTCACCGCCAGCATCTGCCGGCAGGTGTCCAGATAGCCGGGCAGTGAATGGCGAAACACCACCGTCCAGAGCACCGAACGGCGTCCGCCGCCCAGGGTTTTGGCGGTTTCAATGAACGACGCCGGCACCTGCCGGGTGTCATCGGCAAGCATGATCGCCAGAAAAAACACCACGCCGATCAGCAACAGCGCGATCTTGTGGCTGTCGCCGGTGCCCAGCCACATCAACAGCAGTGGAATGAACGCCGGCGCCGGCAGGTAGCGGAACGCACCCAGCAGCGGATTGAGCAGGGCGTCGATGCGCGCGAAGGCGCCCATCAGCAACCCCAACGGAAGCGCCAACGCCACCGCCAGCCCAAAACTCACGGCGATGCGCCGCACGCTGGCGAGCACATCGCCGAGAAACTGCTGTTCGGCGAACAGAGTGTGCAGCGCGGTCAGCACCTGCCCGGGGCCGGGGAACAGCCGCGCCGGCGCCAGGCCCGCCTGGGCGGCCAGATACCAGCCGGCCAGGAACAACAGCCACCCGCACGCCCCCAGCCACAGCCGGCGGCGCCAATCCAGGCTTTGTCCGAAATCCAGCCAGCGGCGGCGCAGTGACACGGCCACCGGCGCTTCGCCCACGCCGACCTGGGCGCCCCGGGCGCTGTGGGTCAAGCGATCTTGCAGTGAGACGGTCATAGCGGACTCCTTACTCACGCGGTTTACCCCTGCTTCCTTTTGCCATTGCAACTCTCTGGCCAATCTTCCGGCCAACAGCGCCGGCGGCTCAGAAGGCGGTCAGAAAACTCAAGCCATACACCGGCACCGCGCTGCCTTCGCGCATCGCCTGCGGCGCCGGCACCTGGCCGTAGGTCTCGGCGTGAATGCCGGCGAGACGGTGACGGTGATAGCTGCGCAGTTGCTGGTGCAAAGGCAAAGCACGTTCGAAGTGGTCGCCATACAGCTCACGGTGCAGCGCCGGCAGCTTGTACCAGGGCGTGGTGGGCCGGGTGTGATGGGCGTTGTGGTAGCAGAAATTCAGAATCAACAGGTTGAACACCGGCCAGCGCCGGGACACCGGATTGGTGTAGGTGTTGTTCTCTTCGTACTCGCGGTCGCCCTTATGGGGCAGACCCGCGTCGCTGTCATTGAGAATGGCGATGATGTCGTAGTTGTGCTGAAAGGCATCAAAAAAGCGCAGCACGGTGAGCATCAAGGCGTAGGCCAGCCAGTACAGCAGCACCGCCTTGAGGCTCCACAACGCCAGCGCGGCCAGCACCGCGAAGCGCGTGATCAACACCCAGGCACCGCGGCGGCGCTGGGCTTTATCGGCGTAGCCAATGAACGGGGCCACCATCAGCACGCCGTGCATCATGTAGTCCACCGCCGGCACATAGGCCCACTCCAGGGTGAACACCAGCTTTTCGGTGCGCGGATGGGCCTTCAGCCAGGCGCGATAATCGAAGGCGATGGTGTCGGCGTTGTCCACGTGGTGGCGCATGTGCTTGTAACGCAGGTCTTCATAGGTGCCATAACAACCGCCAGCGACCCAGTTCAGTGCCGCTCCCAGGCGGGCGTTGTCGGACGCCTTCTTGAACAGCGCGTTATGCGCGCAGTCATGAATCAGATAAGCGGCGATCACCATGCCATGGCCACAGGCCAGCACGCCCAGCGCCGGCAGCGCCCAGCCTGGCTGGGCCATCAGCAGCCAGCCGCCCACATAGGTGACCAGAATGTAGGCCAGCACCGCCAGGTTCGGCCACAGACCATCGGCGTGTCGCAGAGTGTTGCGCGAGCGTTGCATTGACGACTCCTTGCTTCAGGCAACCTGACCGGCGGCCTTTTGGGCCGCCTGCCAGTGCTGGAAATGATCGTATTCGTGGTCGCCGATCCAGCGGTTCAGAGCCCACAGATCGGCCACCGGCGCGTTGGTGAAAGGCAGCGTATGCAGGTAGCCATCCGGACCAAACTCCGGAGTCAGGGTGGTGCCGGTCAGGCCGCGGCGCCGCTGCGACGCCCACACCGCCTCCCAGCAGCGCTGATGGCTGGCCAGGGCGGCGGCGTATTCCGGGGCGCCCGGGTGGGGCACCTGCGGCCCCTGGTCGTAGCCGACCCGGCCATGCACGTGCAGCGCCTGCTCGGCGACCCGCTCCACGCAATCCCACTCGCTGTCGGGCAGCCGCTCGCAGACCACCGCCCAGTGGCTGAAATCGCAGGTCACCGGCAATTCCGGGATGCGCTCAAGCACCGCCGCCGTGTTCCAGGGAGTAAAGAAGCTGCGCCCTCGGTGGGTTTCAAAACTGGCGGTGACGCCCACGCTCAGGGCGATGTCCTGCGCTTCCGTGAAAAAGCGCACGCTCTGTTCCAGGGGCCAGGCATCGCAGCCGCCCATCACGTTGGCGAAGCGCGCGCCCACGGCACGGCCGGCTTCCAACTGGGCACGGAAATCCGCCAGGTGCTCCTGCACGCTGGCGTCGCGGCGGGGCACGTAACTGCCCGCCGTGCAGATTTCTTGAATCCACTGCAAGTGATGCTGATCCAGCGCTTTTTCCAACGCCTCGCGAAGCGCCGGCTGCGTGGGCAGCGGCGCTTCCAGGCCATCAAAACCGGCCTGGCGCGCCAAGGCCGCCGCCTCATCGGCGCTGCCGGTATGCCCCCACAGGGTTTTAAAACGCTCTAACAGCATGGTTATGCCCTCTCGCCGAAACAGGTTCCTGATAAGAGAGCAACCAGCGTGCCAACCTTAAATAGTCACAAATGCATGCAAATTTGCATCATATAAGGCGAAAAGACGGCGCATTCGGAGGACGGGCGCGCACCAGAATGGAGGGGCTGCACCAGAAAGGGGCGGGAAGAGAGTGTTCAGTGTTCAGTGTTCAGTGTTCAGTGTTCGATGGTGGCGGGCGGCGAGGGTGGCGGCGACGGCGCCGTTGATGACCCAGGCCAGGGCGATCAAGGTCAGCAATGCGGGGGTGCGTTGGGGCTCGGGGAGCAGATCGCCCTTCGGTACGGCGGCCAGGAACAGCAGCGTTTCGATCAGCGCCAACAACAACGGGGCGGCCAGGGTCGCCGGCCAATGCAGGCGCACGCCAACCCACAGCAACAAGGCGCACCCGGCGGACAGCCCCAGCCAGATCACGATCACACCGCCCACGATCACCGCCGCCATACCCCTACCCTCATTTCTGTTCGCAATAGTGTCGGTTCGGAACCACCCAGGCAGCGCCACCAAGCCACGCACCCGCCATGCTAGCGCCATGATAGCGCCATGATAGAAAGTCCGCGCCGGTCAGGCCAGCCACAAGCGGCTTAATGCACGCGGGTCTCGCCGGCGGCGGTCAGTGTCATCCGTACTGGCTCTCCCGGGCTGTGCACCACCAGTCGCAGCTCGTTGCGGTCCACCGCCAGCACATCGGCTTGGTAACGGATGCCCTGCTCCACCAGAATCAGCTGGCCGTCCTGCAGTTGCCATTGGCCCAGCGCCGGCTCGCTGTAACTGGAGGTGATCACCAGGGTGCCATCCTCGAGGAAGACATAGAGCGTGCCGGTGGTGACCGCGTTGGAGGCGCGCACCGTCCACACCCGGTTGATCAGCGCCTCCAACCGATGGCTGGGCGAGTCGGGCGCCGCTGTGTGGACCGCGCCGCGCGCGGGTTTATCCGGCGCCGACGAGCACGCCGTCAGGCCAAGAGCGATAACGGCGAACAGGCTATAAGTAATGGCACGGTTCCCTGTCATTTTTTTGTCCTTTAATGCATTGATTGAACGGCGAGAGCGATTTTAACCAAGGTTATCAGAACAGTTTTCAGTTTTCAGTTTTCAGTTTTCAGTTTTCAGTTACCGAACATTGAAAACAGAAAACGGTCTCTTTTTTGTAAACTTGATTAAATCTGCTAAATCTTGCTTCGCCTTCACCCACACCCGCATTTAAAGGTCTAGTATTGGGTTCACGAGCTCGCCGAGTTCGTTTCGATACGGTTTTAACCTATCGCCTTATTTCACATGGAGGTTCCAATGAACACTGATCAGTTGAAAGGCAATTGGAAGCAGTTCAAGGGCGAGATCCGCAAGAAATGGGGCAAGCTCACCGATGACGATGTCGAACAAATTGGCGGCCACAAAGACAAGCTGGTGGGTAAAATCCAGGAACGCCATGGCATCGCCAAGGAACAGGCTGAAAAAGAAGTCGATGAGATGTTCAAGGATAAATAATCAAGGCAACAGTCGTAGCCGCTTTCAGCGGCTATGACTGCAAGCTTCAAGCCGCAGGCTACAACTTTCGCTTTTTGTGGCTTGCGGCTTGAAGCTTGCAGCTCCTATTAACGAGCACCACGCCCAACCCGGCACGGCCCACCTTCATTGTTCTATCCCCGCCTCCCCTGCCCATCCAGCGCTTTGACCAGCTCCGCCCAGGGCATCGGTTTGCCGAACAGGTAGCCCTGCCCTTCCTGGCAGCCCCATTGCTTGAGCGTGCTCGCCTGGCTGGGGTGCTCAATGCCTTCGGCGGTGAGCTGAAAGCCGAAGGTGGCGGCCAGTTGTACCATGGCGCTCACCACGGCGTTGTCCTGGGTGGAGCCGGGGATGCCGTCGATGAAGCTTTTGTCCACTTTAAGCCGGGTCAGCGGGAAATCCTTGAGCATGCTCAGCGAGGCGTAGCCGGTGCCGAAGTCGTCGAAGGCCAGTTCACAGCCCTGTTCACGCAACGCCTGCAACGAAGCTCGCAGGCTGTGGTCGTTGTTGATGATCACCCGTTCGGTGATCTCGATCTCCAGCCAACGCGCCGGCAGGGCGTGACGCTCCAGCTCCCGCGCCACGGTTTTTTCCACGCCGCCGGCCTTGAACTGGGCGGAAAACAGATTCACCGCCAACCGTAGCGGGCGCCCCTGCGCATGCAACCGGGCGCCCGCCTCACAGGCTTGCGCCACCACCCAGTCACCGACGATGCGCGCCATCGGGCTGCGTTTCAGCAATGGCAGGAACAGGTTCGGCGTCAGCAGGCCCCGCTCGGGATGATTCCAGCGCAGCAGCGCCTCGGCGCCGACGATGCGGCCGCTATCCAGGCTGACCTGGGGCTGATAATAAAGCTCGAATTCTTCACCCAGGGCGGCGCGGCGCAACTCCGCGCTCATGTCCTGGCGCAGCCGCAACGCTTCGCGCAGGGCCGGTCGGTAGATGCGGCTGGCGCTGTAGCCGGTCGCTTTGGCGTCCGCCAGGGCGAGGTGAGCGTCGTCGATCAGAGCCCGCGCGTCGGCGCCCGGGCCGGGTGCCACCGCCGCGCCCACATGGCCGCTCAGTGCCACCGGCCGATCGGACACCATAAAGGTCTCCAGCAATGCCGCGTGGATGCTCTCCGCCAGGGTCAGCACCGCGCCACGGGAATGCTGGCCGGGCACCAGGGCGATGAATTCTTCGCCGGTAAGGCGGGCCAGCAGGGTGGCGTCCGGCAGCGCCTGGGAAAGCCGGTGGGCGGTCAGTTGCAGTAACCGGTTGCTGGCCTCCTGCCCCAGGGTGTTGCGCGCTTCCTGAAAGCCATCCAGCTCCAGCAGCAGGCAAGCGCCGCCACCGCCCTGATCAAACAGAGCCTGAGCCTGCTCGGTGAACAGTTTGCGGTTGCGCAGGCCAGTCAGTGAGTCGTAATGGGCTTCGTAGTAAAGCTGAACCTGCTCTTCCTGCTCTTCGCTGATGTCCCGGAACACACCAACGACGCGCACCGGCCGCCCCTGGTCATTAAAGATCAGACGCGCCGAACAGCCGATCAGGGCGAGCCGCTCCTGGTCATGACGGTGCGCGCGAAACTGCAGCTCGAAGTGACCGGTCACCGCCCCCGCCAGCGCCGCGCGCAGCACCTGGCGCACCCCGTAGCGATCCTCCGGGTGAACGAAATGCCAGAACTGCCGGGGGTTCGCTTCCCGGCTCGGATACAGGCCGGTCATGCGGGCGATCACCTCGGAAGCCCAGAAGGTGTCGCTCTCCAGATCGTGGTCCCAGATGCCCAGGTCGTTGACGTCCAGCGCCACCTTGAGGCGCTCCTCATTGACCACCGAGGCGTTCACCGCCTGGAATTTGTCATGCACATCGGCGACCGTGCCGATCCACTCGCGGATCACGCCACGCGTGTCGGTCAGGGGCGTGCCGCGCCCCTGGCACCAGCGGTAATCCCCCTGCGGCTGGCGAACCCGGTAAAAGGCTTCAAAGGGCGTGCCACGGCGAAACGCCTGACGCCATTGCGAGCGCACCGGTGCTTGATCGTCCGGATGCAAACAGCGAATCCAGCGTTCTCCGTCGTCGGGGTCGCTCTCGTCACCCAGAAAGCGCTGCCACTCACAATCCCCCAACGGCCGCCCATTGGGGGCGGCCCGCCAGACCATCAGCGAATTGATTTCCGCGATGGCGCGGAAGCGCTCCTCGGCCAGCGACTCCTCGACCCCCGTTGTGCGGGGTGTGTCCGTCATATCCATCCCAAGGCAGCTTCGTTATAAGACTTCATGGTGTAAATACACCTGTTCCCGGTGCTGTCCATGCCTTCTGGCGTGCTTTTCCCTGGCACCGGCTTTTATACACTATTGACCCGCGACCGGGCACCCGGGCAATCACCATGGCGTCGCTCAGGCGCTAACAACCCTTCGCTGACCACTGGCGAATTCCTGGCAACGACTCACAAACCATTAACAACCTACTGGCAAAAACGGGGCCAACAATGGCGCTGGCGCGCCTTGTTCTCACCCACGCATAAGGTCTTATCGGCCAGCCGAGGACGCACTTTAAAGAGGTCTTGATTGAGGGCATGCGGGTGAAGAAGGCAATCTCAGGCAGCGGCGGCTTCGAGGGCGCTGATCAACTGGGCTTTCGTCATTCGGCTACGCCCTTCGATGTGTTGCCGCTTGGCCCGTTGATAGAGCTCGTTTTTGGACAGCGCCCCTAAGTCACCGTCCGAGTCGGATCTTTTTTTGCCGCGTCCGGAGGCCGAGGACGCCGGCAAGCCTTCCTTGAGACCGCGCTTCAATACCGCCATCAGATCCACCGGCTCCTGGGTCGGCGCCGCGGTCCGTGACTTTTCGCTCGCGGCGACGGCGATCAGATCACGGCCGGCCTTGCGCTTTTTCCGTGCCTGCTCGAGCACGCGCCGGGCATGACGATCACTTAATTGCCGCGCATCGAGCTTCGCTTTGCGCAACGGCTTCATGGCGCTCAAGAAGCGCTTCACCACCGGCGACGCCGGCGCGCTTGGCGCCGCCAGACCCACATCCCCGGGGCTGCGCAGCTCCTCATCGAATCTCAGCGTTTCCACGCGCAAAATGCCATTGTGGCTGAGAATCGCCACCAGGTGCTCCTTGCCGCGCAGGACAAAGGTCGCGATCCCGGCACGGGCACTGTCCTGCATGGCGCGAGCCAGCATGCGGTAGGCTTTGATACCGCCTTTTTCCGGCGTCAAAAAATAGGCGCGTTCGAATCGCATGGGGTCGACTTGCTCCAACGGGACGAACCGCTGCAAACTGATTTCCTGGGATTTGTCCGGCGCCAATTGCTCCAGCTCGCGATCCGTGATCACCACATAACGGTCGTCACCCACCGGATAACCTCTTACCAGATCGTCGCTGCCCAATTCGATGTCTTCCTTGGAGCAGTAATAGCGCCGCGCCAGCCGCGCCCCGTCACGATCCACCCAGCGCAGTGACAGCGCTTTGCCCCGATTGGCCGGAAACAATCCCACCGGTACGCTGACCAGAGCAAAACTCAAGGTGCCGGACCAGAACGGCCTTGCTTGCCCGTGTTGATGGTGCGTGTCGGCCGTTTTTTTTGAGCGGCGCGGGTGTTTCTTCCCGGCCCTGGCTTTTGCCTTGGCGGGCCGGCGCGCGGTACCTGCATCAGCCATTTTTGCTCTCCCGCGCCAGGCTTGCTTGCAGCGCCTTGGACAAATCAGAGGAGCCCCTGCGACGCCGCGCCCGGGTTTTTTTCACGCGCCCGCCACGCTGCTTGGTGGCGACCAGATCCAACACCCTCTGGCGATATTCATCGTGATACTGGTCAGGCTGGAAGTCGCCTTCCATCATCTCGATAAGCCGGCAGGCCATATCCAGCTCTTTGTTGTCCAGCTGGCTGCCCTGGGGGGCACTGAGTTCATCGATCGGTATTACCTCTTCCCTGGCGCGCAACGTCATCAGAAGCGGCTGTCCCTGATGAAGGCGCAGCGCACCCAAATACGCCTTGCCGCGCATCACCCAACTCGCCAGCCCTTCCCGATGGTCCTGATCAAGAGCGGCGGTCAACGCGTTAAGCGCTTCTTCATCACCGTCGGGGCCGAGATAATAGGGGCGGTCATACCAGCGGTGGTCGATGGCGCCCAACGGCAAAAAAGCGAGCAGGTCGACATCACGGCCGTCCTTGGGTTGCAGCGCCTCCAGCTCTTCGTTATCAAACATCACCAGGCTGCCATCCTCGAATGGATAGGCGCTCAAAACCTGCTCCCGGGGCACCGTGCCGCCGGTCTCGGCGTTGACCAAACGCTGGCGCACCGGCGCTTTATCCTTGCGGTGCAACAGGCGGAAATGCACCGACCGGTCGCTGACCGCCGAGTAAAGTTTGACCGGCACCGTCTGCTTACCAATGATCAGCACCCCTTTCCAGATCGCCCGCGCCGCCATCAGCCGCGCTCCACTGCGTCATCGCATCGCGGGCAAATCACGTCACCGGAAACGCGCAGGTAACGCACGCACACCGGACAAACCGGTGCATCGCATCGCAGGCAAAAATAGCCGGCCTCATAGCGGTAATGACCTTCGCAAGAGGGGCACTGCTCGCTGCCGGGCTCCAGCCACCAGGGGGCTTCGTGTTGGTGTTCGTTCATTACTCCTCCGCGGGTCACGCCATGCCGCGCCCTCACATTCAGCGGCCTGATAGCTGGCGCTTCATCGCCACCGTCAGACGCTGGTGCGTTCGCTCCAGCTCCGCCCAGGGATCACGCCTTAACGCCGCCAGACGACGGCTCAGGTTGTCCACCGAGTAGCGATCCGGCGCCATCGCTTCGCTCAGCTCATCCCAGCGCAACGGCACCGCCACCGGCGCGCCCGGACGGGCGCGCACCGAGTAAGAGGCAATCGCCGTGGCGCCACGGCTGTTACGCAGGTAATCGAGAAAGATCTTTCCACGGCGTCGGGCTTTCGACATGTTGGTGGTCAATAATGCCGGCGCGCTGCGCGCGTGTTGCTCACACACCGCTCGCGCGAAGGCTTTTACCTCTTCCCAATCAGCATGGCGACGCAAGGGCACCACCAAATGCACGCCCTTGCCGCCCGTGGTGCGAACGAAACTCACCAAACCGAGGTCTTCCAGGCGCCGTCCCAACGCATGCGCCTGCTCCACGGTGGCATGCCAGGGTACGTCTTCGGCGGGGTCCAGATCGAACACCATAAGGTCGGGCTGCTCCACCCGATCCACACGGCAACCCCAAGGGTGCAGTTCCATAACGCCGGCCTGGACCAGCGCCACCAGATCCGCCAGCTCCTTAACGTACACATACTCGGCGGGGCCGCCGCTCTCCTCGATCTCCACACGGGGCAGCCGGTCTGGCAACGGCCGGCTCGGGTGCTTTTGGAAAAAACATTCGCTGGCCAGGCCTTCCGGGCAACGCAATAACGAAAGCGGCCGGTTTACCAGGCCCGGCAGCACCCACGACGCGATGCTCTCGTAGAAGCGGGCCAGCTCAATCTTGGTGAGTCCCTGCCGTGGGTACAGCACCCGATCCGGATGAGTAATGCGCACGCCGGCCACCAGCGCCTCATGCCGCCGTGGCGCTGCCGCGCCGGCGAGCGCTTCGACGCCCTGGCGGCGTTTCTTACCCTGGCGCGCCGGCCCCTGATGCGGCGGGCCGCCGCGCTCGGGGTTGTCCCAAACAATGCCCCGGGCATCCCGGTCCTCACGCAGCCCCCGAAACGCCGGGTGGCGCAGCACGCCGTCGCGGGTGCGTTCGGTGTACTCGACTTCGACCACCAGTTGCGGGGTCACCCAGTGCGCGCCTTTGCTGTCCGGTGGCCGTTTGTCGAACGGGCACTGTTCGACTTCGGTGGCGCCTAATCGTTTGTGGATGTCTTTCAATTGGCGGCGATTGAAACCGGTACCGACCCGGCCCGCGTAACCGAAATGCCCATGCTTGTCGTAGGCACCCAGCAGCAATGAGCCGAATCCCTCGCGGCTGCCGCCCGGGTCGGTAAAGCCGCCCACCACGAACTCTTCATATTGAACGCACTTCACTTTCAGCCATTGCTTGCTGCGTCGCTGCTGGTAATCGCCGCGAGCGTGTTTGGCGATCAGCCCTTCCAGGCCCATTTCACAAATTCGCTTCATCAGCGCCGGGCCCTGATCGCTGAGATGGTCGGTGTAGCGCACCCGGCCATGCTCGGTCACACCGGCTCCGTCGAGAAGCTGCTCGAGCGCCCGTTTGCGCTCAATGTTGGGCACCGCGCACAGGTCCTGCCCACCCAGCACCGGCAAATCAAACACCTGGTAGATCAACGCATCGGTGTCGCCACGGCTGAGTGCTTCCTGCAGGTGCCGAAAGCTGCTGATGCCGTCCGGCAGCAGCGCCACTACTTCGCCATCCAGCACCGCCTGATCGATGGGCAGCGCCGCCAGGGCTTTGCTTAACTCGGGAAAGCGATCACTCCAGTCTTTGCCGTTGCGGGTAATCAAACGTACCTGGCCTTGATCCAGGTGAGCCAGCAGGCGATAGCCGTCAAACTTGATCTCATAGAACCAGTCGCCTTCCGGCAGCGTATCGGACAACGTCGCCAATTGCGGGCTCAATGTTTTCCCTCGAAAGCGACGGGCGCCTTTTAAATCAGCGTCCGGCTGGCGATGGTCGCGGCCTTGCCAGACACGATCCGGGTCGGCGCCAATCTGCTTCATGGTTCTGCCGCTGAGCACGCTGCGATCGTGCGGGCGTGGCTCGGGCTGGTCATCGTCCCGTTTGATCAACAGCCAGTTTCGGCCGTCCTTGCCGCCGGCGCGCCCTTTCATGCGGGTCAGTGTCCAGGCACCGCGCAGCTTCTCGCCGTCCAGCCAGAGGTCTATGCGATCCTGGTCGTTTTTGCCGCCGCCTTTATCGGTGCGGTGCCATTGGCCGCGATCCCAGAGCATCACGGTACCGCCGCCGTACTCCTCGCGGGGAATAATGCCTTCGAAATCGCCGTACTCCAGAGGGTGATCCTCAACCTGCACGGCAAGATGCTTCTCTCCCGTCTTCAGGCTGGCGCCTTTAGGCAAAGCCCAACTGCGCAAAGCGCCATCCAGTTCCAAACGCAAATCAAAGTGATCGTGGCTGGCGGCGTGTTTGTGCATCACATAGCGATGGCCACCGGCGGAGCCCGTCTCTTCACCGGCAGGCTCAGGCGTGCGCTCGAAATTCCGTTTATCACGATAGGACTTCAGGTTGTCCATCAACCACCTCCGTGGTTATCGCAGGGCCGTGCAACAGGGATAGCCCTCCCCGGCCGGCAAAACAACCAATGGCGATGTAAAAGAGCGTATAAGCGCACCGTCTGATCCGACGGCCACACAACGTAACGGCGGCCGTGACTCGCCCACGGCGACCCGCGTTGGCGGCGACGCCCCTGCAAGCCGGTTTCCCGCCAAACCGCGATGAACCAAAAAAAAGCGGGCCCCGAGGGGCCCGCCTTTTCTGTACGGCGACCGTAGCCGCCGTGGCAACACTGGAACCGTATTAGAACTGGTTCATGGTGTTGTCGCCGCCACCGGCTTTCAGGGCGGCGTCACCGGCGAAGAACTCTTTGTGGTCATCACCGATGTTGGAACCGGCCATGTCCTGGTGCTTCACGGTGGCGATCCCTTGACGGATCTCCTTGCGCTGAACGCCCGCGACGTAAGCCAGCATGCCTTCGTCACCGAAGTAACCCTTGGCCAGGCTGTCGGTGGACAGGGCCGCGGTGTGGTAGGTCGGCAGGGTGATCAGGTGGTGGAAGATACCCGCTTCGCGAGCCGCGTCGGCCTGGAAGTTCTGGGTCCACTGATCGGCCAGCTGGCCCAGCTCGGTGTCGTCGTACTTGGCGTCCATCAGGCCGGCGCGGTCGTAGGCGGACACGTCCTTGCCTTCCTTCTCCCAGGCGTCGAACACCTGCTGACGGAAGTTCAGGGTCCAGTTGAAGGACGGGCTGTTGTTGTAAACCAGCTTGGCGTCCGGCACCGTTTCGCGGATGCGGTTAACCATTTCCGCGATCTGGCCAACGTGGGGCTTCTCGGTTTCGATCCACAGCAGGTCGGCGCCGTTTTGCAGGCTGGTGATGCAGTCCAGAACCACGCGGTCGATGCCGGAGCCTTTCTTGAACTCGAACAGGCCGGAAGCGAGACGCTTGGGCTTGAGCAGCTTGCCGTTCTGCTTGATGACAACGTCGCCGTTGTTGATGTCTTCGGCGTTAGCGATCACGTCGCCGTCGAGGAAGCTGTTGTACTGGTCGCCCAGGTCGCCCGGCTCATTGGTCACGGCAATCTTCTGGGTCAGGCCGGCGCCCAGGGAGTCGGTACGGGCAACGATCACGCCATCGTCAACGCCCAGCTCCAGGAACGCGTAGCGAACCGCGTTGATCTTGGCCAGGAAGTCGGCGTGGGGAACGGTCACTTTACCGTCCTGGTGGCCACACTGCTTCTCGTCGGACACCTGGTTCTCGATCTGGATGCAGCAGGCACCGGCCAGGATCATTTTCTTGGCCAGCAGGTAGGTGGCTTCTTCGTTACCGAAACCGGCATCGATGTCCGCGATGATCGGCACGATGTGGGTTTCGTGGTTCTCGATTTTGTCGAGCAGCTCTTTCGCCTTGGCGCTGTCGCCCTTGGCGTTGGCTTCTTCCAGGTCACGGAACAGGTGGTTCAGTTCCCAGGCATCGGCTTGCTTGAGGAAGGTGTACAGCTCTTCGATCAGTGCCGGCACCGAGGTTTTCTCGTGCATGGACTGATCGGGCAGCGGGCCGAACTCCGAGCGCAGAGCGGCAACCATCCAGCCGGACAGGTACAGGTAGCTCTTCTTGGTGGTGCCGAAGTGCTTCTTGACGGAGATCATTTTCTGCTGGCCGATAAAGCCGTGCCAGCAGCCCAGGGACTGGGTGTACTTGGACGAATCGGCGTCGTACTCGGCCATGTCCTGACGCATGATCTTGGCGGTGTACTTGGCGATATCCAGACCGGTGTGGAAACGGTTCTGGGCGCGCATGCGGGCCGCGTGCTCGGGGGTGATGCTGTCCCACTTGCCGCCCTGTGCCTGGCGGAGAGCCTTAACGGCTTCAACGTCTTTAGAGAACTGTGACATGGTCATTCCTTTCGGTATGAATTGGACACCGAAGCTGTCTGCGAACCCGGACATCCGGCCCGGCCCGCATCCAACTACCGATGGCGCGCATTCTAGGTGCGGCCATTTCATAAAAACAATCAATATGGGTGATAACCGGTATTCAGCACATGAATATACCCTGGATTTCGCGCCTTAGCCCGCACAGTTCGCGCCCCCGGACAGGCCTTAACGCAGCACCAGATGGGCCACCCGGGCGTGGCGCAGCATGCGTTCCGTGGTGCTGCCGATCAAAAACTCGCGCAGCCGCGAGTGGCCATAGGCGCCCATCACCATCATGTCGATGGCGTGATCTTGCTGATACCGGTGCAGCGCCGCTTCCACGTCGCCCTCTAGGGAGGCGGCGGTAACCTGATGACCGCCGGCTTCGAGAAACGCCACCGCCGAGGCCAGATCCGCCTCCCCGGCGGCGCCATTGACCGTCACCAGATGACAAGGCACGCCCCGGAACAACGGGCTTTCGGCAATCATGCCAAGCCCTTTGCGGGTCGTCGGAGCGTTGTCGAACGCCACCATCACGCTGGCCGGCGCCCGGAATTCACCCATCCCCACCAGTACCGGGCAGGCAGCGGCGCGGATCACCCGCTCCACGTTATCGCCAATCCGCTGCGGGCCCGGATGGCTTGCACCCTGCTTGCCAATCACCAGCAGGCGGGTGTCCTGTTCCAGTTCCTTAACCGCCTCAAGCAGGTTGCCGTGGCGCTGGCGCAGCCGTGGCGGCGGCGTGCCGGCGGCACTCAGGCGAGCGCGCGCCGCCTCCAGAGTCGCCTGCCCCTGCTCCAGGGCCAGGCGGTTGCGGCGCGCATCCAGTTCGGCCAACTCGCTGAGCAGATGCTCGCGGCTGCCCAGCCCCAGATTGCCGACCAGGTTCGGCGTGGTCGGGTACAGGTCGTCATCGAGCACGTGCAACAGCATCAGCGGCGCCTTCAGCGCGGAGGCCGCCCAGGCCGCGTACTCGCAGACAGAATCCGCGGCGGCGGAGCCGTCGATGCAGGCAATCACCTGACTCATGGTTGTTCTCCTTATCAGTGGCCGCCCATCAGTTTTTCCACCGCTTCGGGCTTGTCGTGCACGGCGTACTTGTCCACCAGGGTGGCGCTCGCTTCGTTCAGGCCGACCACCTCGACCTCGGTACCTTCACGGCGGAATTTGATGATCACCTTGTCCAGCGCGCCAATCGCGGTGATGTCCCAGAAGTGGGCGCGGTGCAGATCAATGGTGATGCGGGGCGCGGCCTCCTTGAAATCGAACGACGCCACGAACCGGTCCGCGGAGGTAAAGAACACCTGCCCCACTACCTTATACACCCGCTGGCCGCGGTCGCCCTCTTCGCTGGCCACATAAAACATGCGGCCCACCTTATTGGCATAGAACAGCGTGCTCAGCAGCACGCCAATGCCCACGCCCATGGCCAGATTGTGGGTGAACACGGTGACCAGCACCGTCACCACCATCACCACGCTGCTGCTGGCCGGGTGGGCACGCAGATTAATGATCGACTCCCAACTGAACGTACCGATGGACACCATGATCATCACCGCCACCAGTGCCGCCATCGGAATCCTCGACACCCACTGGTCCAGGAACACCACCAGAATCAGCAACACCACGCCGGCGATCAGGGTGGACAGCCGCGTGCGACCACCAGACTTCATATTGATCACCGACTGCCCGATCATCGCGCAACCGGCCATGCCGCCCAGAAACCCGGAAGCGATATTGGCCATGCCCTGGCCCCGGCATTCGCGGTTCTTATTGCTGTCGGTGTCGGTGATGTCATCGACGATGGTGGCGGTCATCATCGACTCCAGCAGCCCCACCACCGCCATGGTCAGAGAGATCGGGAAGATGATCGCCAGCGTCTCCAGGGACCACGGCACATCGGGAAACAGGAACACCGGCAGGCTGTCCGGCAGCTCGCCCATGTCGCCCACGGTGCGGATATCCAACCCCAGATACATGGCCACGCCGGTCAGCACCACGATGCACACCAACGGCGACGGCACCGCCCGGGTCAGCAGCGGGAACAGATAGATAATCCCCAGGCCGGCGGCGGTCATCGCGTAAACGTGCCAGGTGACGCCAATCAGTTCCGGCAACTGCGCCATGAAAATCAGAATCGCCAGGGCATTGACGAAGCCGGTGACCACCGAACGCGACACAAAGCGCATCAGCCCGCCGAGTTTAAAAATACCGAACACGATCTGAATCGCGCCGGTCAGGATGGTGGCCGCCATCAGATACTGCAGGCCGTGTTCCTTCACCAGCGTCACCATCAACAGCGCCATGGCGCCGGTGGCGGCGGAAATCATCCCCGGCCGGCCACCGGCGAAGGCGCTGACCACGGCGATACAGAATGAGGCGTACAACCCGACTTTCGGGTCCACGCCGGCAATGATGGAAAAGGCGATGGCTTCCGGAATCAGCGCCAGCGCCACCACGATACCGGCCAGCACATCGCCACGCACATTGGAAAACCAGGTCTGTTTGAGACTGAGCAAGATCGAATCCTTGTTTCAACAACGACACACCCACCGCCAGCGACCACGCCGCCAGGCCAGCAGGACAACACACGAATATTTAAAGGGAGGTAGCCGTGACGGCCACAAAACGACACGCCCCTGCTCCGCGCCCGGGCACACAGCCAGGCACGCACAGCGTGGCGCTATAAGGAAGGTTGACTAGGGCGGACTGAACGCCAGATGCATGAGGATCGATTCCATCGGAACGGGAAAGGCGCGGAAGTCTAACACAGGCCCGGCACCGTCGGCGATGCGGACCGGTTGCGGGGACGGGCTTCAAGCTGCAAGCCACAAGCCTCAGGCAAAGAAGCCGCTCTGTATCAGCGGCCCCTTGCAGCTTGCAGCTTGAAGCCGTTCTCCACGGAGCACGGCCTCGCCGATGGCACGGTCGCTCCTTGTTCCGAACCCGCTACAGCGCCGCTGTGGGAGCGGTCCCCGACCGCGAACCGAGCCCGAAGGCCAGAACTGCCTGGCAACGCTCATTCGCGGTCAAGGACCGCTCCCACGCGGCGTTGTCGGCACGCCTGCGGATTCGCAAACCTATTTTGCGCCCCGCCTAGGCCGCGCTGTATCTGGCGCCCTTTGTAGCTTGTAGCCGTTCTCCACGGAGCACGGCCTCGACCACGGCACGACCTCTGCCCCTTACTACCGGTTCCCCCCTCAAATCTCCCGCGTCTCGCGGAACAGAATCTCCGGCGAGCGCTCCTGGGCCAGCTGCAGGTTGACGCGGGTCGGCGCCAGATAGGTGAGGTGGCCGGCGCCGTCGCGGGCCAGGTTGTCGTAGGCTTTGCGTTCGAACGCCACCAGCTCGCGTTCGGTGGCGGCCTCCACCCAGCGCGCGGTGCTGACGCTGACCATTTCGTAACGGCATTCCACGCCGTATTCGCCCTTCAACCGCGCCGCCACCACGTCGAACTGCAAGGTCCCCACGGCGCCCAGAATCACGTCGTTATTGCGCAGTGGGAAAAACACCTGGGTGGCGCCCTCCTCGGCCAGTTGTTTGAGGCCTTTGTGGAGCTGCTTGCTCTTCAACGGGTCATTGAGCACCACCCGTTGGAACAATTCCGGGGCGAAGTGGGGAATGCCGGTGAACTGCAGCATTTCGCCTTCGGTGAAGGTATCGCCGATTTGAATGGTGCCGTGGTTGTGCAGGCCGATGATGTCGCCGGCGAACGCCTCTTCCACGTTGTCACGCTCGCCGGCCAGAAACGTCAGCGCATCGGCCAGCCGCAGGTCCTTGCCGGTGCGGCACTGCTTGAGCTTGATGCCCTTCTGGTATTTACCGGAACAGATGCGCATAAAGGCGATGCGGTCGCGGTGGCGCGGGTCCATGTTGGCCTGGATCTTGAACACGAACCCGGTCATTTTCTCTTCGGTGGCCTCGACGCTGCGCTCGCCGCCGTCGCGGGGTTGCGGGGGCGGCGCCCATTCCACCAGGCCATCGAGCATGTGATCGACGCCGAAGTTGCCCAGGGCGGTGCCGAAGAACACTGGGGTCAGCTTGCCGGCCAGAAACCGTTCCAGGTTGAATTCGTGGCTGGCGCCCTGCACCAGCTCCAGCATGTCGCGCAGCTCCTGGGCGTAATCGGCGCCCACCGCGTCGTCCAGCTCGGGATTATTCAGCCCTTTGATCTCGCGCACTTCCTGGATGGCGTGACCCTGGCCGGTCTTGTACAGCACCGTGGTGTCGCGCAGCAGGTTGTAAACGCCCTTGAAACTCTTGCCCATGCCAATCGGCCAGGTCACCGGCGCGCACTCGATCTTGAGCACGTCCTCGATCTCATCGAGCACCTCGATGGGGTCGCGCACGTCGCGGTCCAGCTTATTGATAAAGGTCAGGATCGGCGTGTCGCGCAGCCGGCACACCTCCATCAGCTTGACGGTGCGCTCCTCCACGCCCTTGGCGGCATCGATCACCATCAGCGCCGAATCCACCGCCGTCAGCGTGCGGTAGGTGTCCTCGGAGAAGTCGGCGTGGCCGGGGGTATCAAGCAGATTGACCATCGCCCCGTGATACGGAAACTGCATCACCGAGGTGGTCACCGAAATACCCCGCTCTTTCTCCATTTCCATCCAGTCGGAGGTGGCGTGCAGCCCGGACTTCTTGCCCTTCACCGTGCCCGCCATACGGATCTGATTGCCGTACAACAGCAACTTCTCGGTAATCGTGGTCTTACCGGCGTCCGGGTGGGAGATAATGGCGAAGGTACGCCGCTTGCGGATCTCGTCGATGGCGTTCATAGGGCTCTCGCTGGAATTCGGCGGGCATTGTGGCGCCGCCAGCGCCGGGCGGCAAGCGGGGGGCGCTGGACGCTGGACGCCGGACGCCGGACGCCGGACGCTAAACCCGTAATCGGAAAGTGACGGTGTGTTTCCTGCCGTTCAGTAAACACGCCATTGCTGCCAGCACCGGGTTTAGCGTCCGGCGTCCGGCGTCCGGCGTCTGGCGTCTGGCGTCCGACCTCAGACGTCCCCCGCCAACCTCGCCCGCAGCCGCGCCACCGCCTGGCTGTGCAACTGACACACCCGCGACTCGGTGACACCGAGCACCGCGCCGATCTCCTTGAGGTTGAGTTCCTCCTGGTAATACAGCGCCACCAGCAGCTTTTCCCGTTCCGGCAGCGCTTCGATGGCGTCCATCAGCCGCTCGCGTTGCTGGCCGCTGACCAGGGCCGCGAAAGGGGAGAGTGGCGCGCCCTGTTCCGAGGCTTCCGGCTCGCCCCGTTCGGCGACCATTTCCTCGAAGGGCAGCAGGTGGCCGTTGTTGGTGTCGTTCAGAAGCTGATGGTACTCCTGCATCGACATGCCCATCTCGGCGGCGATTTCCCGTTCTTCGGCCGGCCGGCCGTGGCGCTGTTCGAGCCGGTGCACGCATTGATCCAGCGCCCGCGCGTTGCGGCGCACACTGCGCGGCAGCCAGTCGCGGGTGCGCAGCTCATCGATCATGGCGCCGCGGATACGCTGGCTGGCGAAGGTGGAAAAGCTGGCGCCGGCCTGGGGATCAAAGCGTTTCAGGGCATCCAGCAGGCCCACCATGCCGGCCTGGATCAGATCGTCCAGATCGATGCCCGCCGGCAGCTTGACCTGCAACGCCAGGGCCTGCCGGCGCACCGCCGGCAGGTGCTGCTCCAGCAGCATGGTGTGATCGATTTTACCCTGAGCCGTATACATCCCCGTTCCCCGATAGCGCCCCAACGGACGATCAAGATGCGACACCCTCCATTATTCAATCCCGCCGGCAAACGGAAGCCGCGAATAGCGAGCAATGTTGTCGGCTTTTTGGCGGATAGGCGGAACGGCCGGAACAAGGAGAGGCCATGCCATTGGCGACGCCGTGCTGCCTGGAGAGCGGCTTCAAGCCACAAGCTTCAAGCTACAAGGAGCCCTGATACAGAGCCGCTTCTTTAGCTTGGGGCTTGTCGCTTGCGGCTTGAAGCCGCTCTCCACGAACCTGAACTGTTCCCGGTTCCCCGTCACCGCCACTCCAAATTGATGCGCAGGCCGTTCACCTGAACCGCGCGGGTTTCACCGGGGGGCAGGCGGAAGCGGAAGCGCAGTGGCGTGTCGGCCCGCCAGCCGTGCGGGGCGGCAAGCCGGCCGCGTTCGCCTTGCAGAGGCACACAGTGCTGACGCTGGCAGAGCCAGGCGTCCAGGCGGCGATGGCCGGCGCTGGTGTATCGCCAACCGACGCGGTGCGGAACCCCGGCGCCGGGGGGCGGTGTGACCGCCTCGCTGTACACCGCCCGGCCGACCACCGCCACGCGCAACGCCGGCACCTCGGCGACCCAACTGCCCGGCGCCGCCGTCGCCAGCACTGGCATCAGCCCGAGCGCGGCGATGCCCCAGCGGGTCAGGGCGCCGGCCATTGCAGCACCGCCAGGGCGTCGCGGAATTCAAACAGGGTGAACAACGCCTCAAGCAAGCCGGTGGCGGAACGCCGGCGGCCGCCGGCGAGGCCGAGAAGCTGCCCGCGCAGATCCACCGCCCAGGGGGCGTCTTCGCTGTCCAGGCGAGTGGCCAGGCGCGCCAGCGCCGGCGCCAGGGAGGCCCGGGGGCCGCCCGCCAGACGCTGAGCGGCGCGCTGTTGCAGCGCCGCCAGCCCTTCGGCGCCCAACTGCGCGCTCAGCAGCGCCAACACCGCGCTCTCGTCGCCGCCCTGCCCGGGATCGCCGCCATGGTCAACGCCGGGGCGGGGGCGCAGCCAGTAGCGCCGCCCCAACAGCGCCCCCCGGTCGGCGTCGCGCAGCTCGCCGAACCAGGCGTTGAACAATCCGCACAGCGGCGTGCGGCCGGCGCCGCGCAGCTCGCCGGCCACCGGCAACATGGACAGCCGCAACTGCGCCGCGCGCCCCCGGTACCGCACCGCCAGCGGCGCGGTCGGTTCGCCCCACGCCGCCAGGTCCAGCAGACGATGGCGTTCACCGCGATACCAGACCTGGCTTTGCGGGCGCGCCGTCGCCAGCCAGTCGCTGCCGGTTTCGTGCAACGCCCGCCAGCAACCGGCGTCCGGCGGCGCCGGCAATAAATGAGCGGCGCCCGGCCAGCCGCCGGCCCGCACGCCGTCGATCAGAGCCGGCCCTAGGGCCGCCACCGGCAGGCCTTGCCGGTCGAGGCCGGTCAGCGGCGGCGTGCTGACATCGCGCCACGCCAGCATGGCCGGCGGCGGCGGATCGGCGGTCACCGCGTCGGGGTCGCCCCAGGCTCTCTCCAGGTCGCCGAACCCGTGCCCATGGCGGCGCAGCCCGGCCAGCGCCAACGCCAGCGTGCGCCCCTGGGCAAGCAACGGTGGCGCGGCCGGTGGGCTGGCATCCAGCCCCACCCCCGGCGCGGCCGACGCCTGCGCCACGATGGTGTTGATCAGCGCGTCGGCGTCGGCCTCATCCAGGCCACCACCCTGCTCCACGCTGGCGGCGGCGAAGTGCAGCCACAATCCGGCGCGGTTCAGGCTTTCCAACAGCGGCGCCAGCCGCGCCGCCGCATCGCGCCGGCCGGCGATGGCATCGTCCAGCGCCAACCCGGCGTCGCGGGCGGCGTGGCGGTAACGTTCAATCAGATCCTCCAGGCTCACGCCCTGGGCGCCGGCGTCGAGCACCAGCACCGGCCGCAAACGCGGGCCGGCGCCGCGCAGCCAGGCCATCAACGTCGCCAGGCGCGGATCGCCGGCGTCGTGTTCCGGCGCGTCGATCAGCACCAGGGCGTGCCCGCCCAACTGCTTGGTCAAGGTGTCCAGTGGCTGGTCCGGTTGCGCCGGGTACAGCGCCACGCCGAGCGTGGCCGCCGCCTCCGCCAGCGGCGCCGCGTCCTGGCTGACGATCGCCACCGAGCGCTGGCCCCAGCGCTGCGCGTGGCGCGCCGCCAGGGCCAACGCCACACGGCGTTTGCCGGCGCCGGGGGCGCCAACCAGGGCGACCACGCCGCGCTCCAGTAGCGTCGCTTCCGGGTCGCTGCCCACCGCCAGCCGCGCGGTCAGTTGTCGGCTTAGCCAAGCGTCGGTGTCCGCCGTATTCCGGCACTCCGCCGGCAGGGTGTCCAGCAAGGCGGCGGCGAAACCGTCGCTGAAGCCGGCGTGCCGCAGGCGCGCGGCCAATCGCCGCCGCGCGGCGCCGGCCTCGCCGCGATCACCGATCAAAGCGCGCACCCCCTGCACTTCCCGCAGCAGCCGCTGCGACCATGCCGCCTCGTCGCCGGCCGCCGCCGGGGCCGGCTCGGCGGTCGCCGCGGAGCGCGCCATGTCGCCGGCCTCGCCTTCGGCCAGGGCCAGGATCTCCACGCCCTGGGCGGTGCGACGATTGGCGAGAATCAGGGCGTCGTCGCCCAGCACCGCGCGCAAACGGCCCATCGCTTCACGGCTGTTGGCACCGAGGAACCGTCTTACGCTCATGGGATTCTCCTGGGATCAATATCGGTGGAGTTGATCAGCCCCGGCGACGCCAATCAGCCGCCGACCAGGCTGGTGACGCGCAGGTGGCGGTCGTCGGGAATTTCCGCTTGGGACATCACCACCAGGTGGTGCAGGCGGCGGCGCAGGAAGCGCGCCAGCAAGCCACGCAGGCCGTGCTGCACCACCAGCACCGGCGGTTCGCCGGCGGCTTCCTGGCGCTCCAGGGCGTTGGCGGCCTGCTGCATCAGGGTGTCGGCCAGCCCCGGTTCCAGGGCGCCGCTGCCGTTCATCGCCTGAATCAGCACCTGTTCGAGATTGCTGTCCAGGCCAATCACATGAAGCTCGCCGCCGGCCGGGAACCACTGGTGGGTGATCGCCCGGCCCAGGGCGGCGCGCACCTGCCCGGTGAGGGTGTCCACGTCGGCGTGGGCGTCGGCGTGCTCGGCCAGGGTGTCCAGAATGGTGCCCATGTCGCGGATCGACACGTCCTCTTCAAGCAGGTTCTGCAGCAACCGCTGCAAGGTGGTCAACGACACCGCCTTGGGCACCACGTCCTCGACCAGCGACTTGTTGGCTTCGCCAAGTTTGTCGAGCAGTTGCTGCACTTCCTGGCGGCCGAGCATCTCGCCGGCGTGCTGGTGCAACAGATGGTTCAGGTGGGTGGCCACCACGGTGCCGGCGTCGACCACGGTGTAGCCATACACCTGCGCCTGCTCGCGCTGGCCGGCGTCGATCCACACCGCCGGCAATCCGAACGCCGGGTCCTCGGTGGGCGTGCCTTGCAGCGTGCCGCTGACCTGGCCCGGATCAATCGCCAGCCATTTGCCGGGGAACGATTCGCCACGCCCGACTTCCGCGCCCTTGAGGCTGACCACGTAACTGTTCGAGCCCAGCTCAAGATTGTCGCGGATGTGCACCACCGGCGGCAGGAAACCCACCTCCTGAGCGAATTTCTTGCGCACGCTTTTGATCCGGCCCAGCAATTCGCCCTGCTGACGATAGTCCACCAGCGGGATCAGCCGGTGCCCCACTTCCAGCCCCAGGGTGTCGATCAACTGAACGTCGTCCCAGCTTGCTTCCGGGGCTTCCTGTACGGCGCTGGCGGGCGCCTGCTCTATCTGCTTTTCCACCAGCCGTTCGTTTTCGCGCCGGAACAGCAGCCAGGCGAAGCCACCCAGCACCACGGTGAACAACAAGAACACCAGATTGGGCATGCCCGGCACCAGGCCGAGCAGGCCCATTACCCCGGCGGACAACGCCAGCACGCGCGGGTTGACCAGCAACTGGTCGATCACCTGCTGGCCGATGTCCTGGTCCGAGCTGACCCGCGACACGGTGACGCCGGCGGCGGTGGAAATCACCAGCGCCGGGATCTGCGCCACCAGGCCATCGCCAATGGTCAGCAACGTATAGGTGCGGCCGGCGTCGGCGAACGACATGTCGTGCTGCAACATGCCGATGATCAGCCCGCCAATGATGTTCACCGCCATGATCACCAAGCCGGCCACTGCGTCGCCACGCACGAACTTGCTGGCGCCGTCCATGGAGCCGTAGAAATCCGCCTCGCGGGACACGTCGGAGCGGCGTTGGCGGGCTTCGTCTTCGCCGATCAGGCCGGCGTTGAGGTCGGCGTCGATGGCCATCTGTTTGCCGGGCATGGCGTCCAGGGTGAAGCGCGCGCCCACCTCGGCGATGCGCCCGGCGCCCTTGGTGATAACCATGAAGTTGATCACCACCAGAATCAGAAACACCGCCAGACCCACGGCGAAGTTACCGCCCACCAGGAACTGGCCGAAGGCTTCGATCACCTTGCCGGCGGCGGCGCCGCCGTGGTGGCCCTCCATCAGCACCACCCGGGTGGAAGCCACATTGAGCGACAAGCGCAACAGGGTGGTGAACAACAGCACCGCCGGGAAGGCGGCGAAGTCCAGCGCGCTCAGGGTGAACATGCTGACCAACAGCACCATCACCGCCAGGGCGATGTTGAAGGTGAAAAAGAAGTCCAGGGCGAACGGCGGCAACGGCAGAATCAGCATCGCCATGATCAGGATGATCAGGATTGGCCCGGTCATCAGTTTCATGCGCGCTTCGGCAAGACCGCCGAAGCCGGCGAGGCGGCTGGTCGCTTTCATGGCTCGCCTCCTTGCTCGCCGGCCGGCACCGCCAGCTCCTCGGGAATCACCAATTCACCGGGCGGAGTCGGCGTCACTTCACCGTGGTCGCGGGCGCGCTTCAGGCGCATCGCCCACACCAACACCTCCGCCACGGCGGTGTACAAAGGCCCGGGGATTTCCCGGTCCAGATCCACATGGCGATACAGCGCCCGCGCCAGCGGCGGCGCCTGCAATTGCGGCACATGGTTTTCTTCGCCCAGTTCGCGGATGCGCCGGGCCACCGCGTCCACGCCCTTGGCGACCACGCGGGGCGCGGCCATGTTGCTGTCATCGTATTGCAGCGCCACCGCGTAGTGGCTCGGGTTGGTGACAATCACGTCAGCGCCGGCCACCTTGCTCATCATGCGGCTGCGCGCCATGGTCTGCTGCTGGGCGCGAATGCGGGCCTTTAACTGCGGGTCACCTTCGGTTTCCTTGTGCTCGCGCTTGATCTCCTCGCGGCTCATGCGCAGCTTCTTGGCGTGGCTCCAAAGCTGGTAAGGCACGTCGATCATCACCACCACGATCAACGACAGCACCATCAGCCCGCAGGCCTGGGCGGCCAGCCGCATGGCGTCGGCCAGCGCGATCGCCGGCGGCTGATCCATCAGCGAAATAAACTCGCCACGTTTATCGAGCAGAAACAATACCGCCACGCCACCCACCAGCACCGCCTTGGCGATGGCCTTGACCAGCTCGGCGATGGCCTGGCTGGAAAACAGGCGCTTGAGACCCTTTACAGGATTGAGCTTGCTCAGTTGCGGCTGCAAGGACTTGGCCGAGATCAACCAGCCGCCCAACAGCATCGGCGAGGTCAGCGCGATCACCACCAGAAGAATGAACAGGGGCAGCAAGGCATACAGCATGCGCTCGCCCAGCTCGCCGGCGTGGCGCAACATCACCGCGCTCTCGAACGCCTGGCGGCGCTCGAACAGGAACGACTGCTCCATCACCATGCCGAGATGGTCGTAGAGCACCGAACCCATCGACCACAGCCCCACCACGCCGCCCAACAGCAACGTAAAGGTAGCCAGCTCCCGGGAACGGGCCACCTGCCCCTCCTCACGGGCTTTCTCAAGCCGTCGCGGCGTGGCCGCTTCGGTCTTTTCCTGATCGTCGGTATCGTCGGCCATGGCGCTCGGCATCGGGAAACTGCATGGAATGCGCCATTGTCCGCAATCCCGACCCGCCCCGATCCAACGATAAGGGAAGATTAGGGGCGGTTATTCATGGGAAGGACCAGCGGCAAGCCGCAAGCTACAAGCTTCAAGGGCGGCTACGTAGCTGCTTGTAGCTTGTAGCTTGCGGCTTGCGGCTTGCAGCTGCCCTTCAAAACCCCAACTCATCCAACAAGTCGTCAACCTGGTCCTGGCTGCTGACCACGTCGTCGCCGTCGGGTTTGATTTGTGGGCCGTTGACCAGGGGCGCGTCGCGGCGGGCGGAGTCGGCGGCCCAGCGGTCGTCCAGGCGCTGGCGCATCTGTTCGCGCTCGGCGCCTTCCGGGACGCTGTCCAGCAGCACCTGCAGCAACTGGTGCTCGACGCCCTGGATCACCTCCATCATTTTCTTGATCACCTGGCCGGTGAGATCCTGAAAATCCTGGGCCATCATGATTTCCAGCAGCTCTTTGTTGGTCTCCTTGGTCATCGTCGGCACCGCGCCGAGAAAGCCACGGGTTTCCTTGACCAGCTCGCGGGCCTGGTCCATCTCGATGGGGTCCTGGAACCATTCGCCCCAGCGCTGATCCAGAGCGGCGGCGCGGCTCTCCATTTCGTTTTGCAGCGGCTGGGCACGGTCGATGGCGTTCAGGGACCGCTCGGCGGCCTGCTCGGTCATCGAGGCCACGTAATTAAGGCGCGCGCGCGCGTCGGGAATCGCCGCCGCGGCCTTTTCCACCTCTTTGTCTAGGCCCAGCTCACGCATGCTGTCGCGCAGCATGCGGGTCAACTGGCCGATGCGTTGAACCAGGTCGTCGCTGCCTTCGTGCTCGGGTACGCGCCCGGCCTCACCATTCATAATCGCTTCTCCACTCATCGGCCTGAGCCTCTCTCGCATGCCATGTCAGGAGCCGGTCATTTGCCGAGCTTCTGGAAAATTTTGTCCAGCTTTTCTTCCAGCGTGGCGGCGGTGAACGGCTTGACGATGTAACCGTTGGCGCCGGCCTGGGCGGCGGCGATGATGTTGTCCTTCTTGGCTTCGGCGGTCACCATCAATACCGGCAGGCTCTTCATCGCCTCGTCGGCGCGTATTTGCTTGAGCATCTCCAGGCCGTCCAGGTTCGGCATGTTCCAGTCCGAGACCACGAACTCGATGTTGCCGCCTCTCAGTTTCGCCAGCGCTTCCTGGCCGTCCTCGGCCTCGTCCACGTTGGTAAAGCCCAGCTCCTTGAGCAGGCTGCGCACGATCCGTCTCATGGTAGGAAAGTCGTCCACCACCAGAATGCTCATGTTCTTGTCGACCATTGGATCCTCTCGTTACAGGGTGCGGCGGCCCGAAGTGCGCCGCCCGGTTAAAATTCTTCCCAGTCGTCGTCGGCGGCGACCAGTTCACGGCGCTCGGAAGCCTGCTGCGGCCGTGCCTCGGCGCTTTTGCCACGCGGTTCACGGCGTGGCAAAGGCGCGCTGTCGGGCTCTTGGTCCATTTCCAGAGTCGGCGGTTGCGCCGAAAGCACCGCGTCGCCCAGGTAGCTGTCCAGCGAGGCGCGGTCTTCGCGGGGCAGGCGAAACACCGCCACCGACTGTTCCAGCCGCTTGGCCTGATCTTCCAGGGACGCGGCCGCGGAGGTCGCTTCCTGCACCAGCGCGGCGTTCTGCTGGGTGACTTCGTCCATCTGACTGACCGCCTGGCTGACCTGCTCGATGCCGCCGCTTTGCTCCTGGGAGGCAGCGGAGATCTCGTCCATGATGTCGGTCACGCGCTTCACCGCGGCGACCACTTCCTTCATGGTTTCACCGGCTTGTTCCACCAGCGCCGAGCCTTCGTCCACCTGCGTCATCGAGTTGGCGATCAGTTGCTTGATCTCGCGCGCGGCGTCCGCCGAGCTGCCGGCCAGATTGCGCACTTCCCCGGCGACCACCGCGAAACCCCGGCCCTGTTCGCCGGCGCGGGCGGCTTCCACCGAGGCGTTCAACGCCAGGATGTTGGTCTGGAAGGCGATCGAATCGATCATGCTGATGATGTCGGCGACCTTGCGGGAACTGGTGGAGATGCCGTTCATGGTCACCGTGACCTTCTCCATCACTTCGCCACCCCGGCTGGCGGTGCCGGAGGCGTCGTTGGCCAGACCGCTGGCCTGGCGGGCGTTGTCCGCGTTCTGCTTCACGGTGGCGGTGAGCTGCTCCATGCTGGTGGCGGTCTCTTCCAGCGAGGCGGCCTGCTGCTCGGTGCGCGAAGACAAATCGGTGTTGCCCCGGGCGATTTCCGAGGAGCCGATAAAGATCGAGTTACTGCTGTCTCGCACGTCGCCAACGATCTTGCGCAAGCTGTGTTGCATATCGCGCATGGTGCGGAACAGTTTGCCGATCTCGTTGTTGCCGGGTATCTCGATCTTGTGCGACAGATCGGCGTCGGAAATGCGTTGCAGATTCTGCACCGCGTCGTACAACGGGCGGATCACCACGGCGCGCAAGCCAAAGTAGATCAACACCAGAATGATCGCGGTGAGCGCCAGCACCCCCAGGCCGATGTAACCAAACAACTGCATCTTTTCGTGGTATGCCGCCAGTTGCTTGTCGCCCCGGTCGCCGGCGTAGCTGACGAACGCGGTGAGGGTCTCATCCAGCTTCTGGGTGGGCGTCATCAGGCTGCCGCGAATCGAGTTGAACTGCTCCAGATCTTCATCGCCCAAGGCGTCGTACTGTGAACGCACCAGGGTCATCACCTTGGCGAAACGCTCCTCGAGCTCGCTGGCCAGCGCCCGGCCCTCTTCGGTCTTCGGCACGGCGGCGAACTTGTCGAGCCGTTCCTGGGCACGGTTAAGCAGCATGCCCACGCCTTTGAGCTGACTGCGGCCCACCAGACGCATGCTCTGGCCGTAATAGTAGGCGGTCAGTTCGAGATCCAGGCGTGCGCGATTGAGCAGCGTGCCGGCACGATTGATCTCGTTGAGCTGATCCACGTTAACCGTGGTGATCACACTCATGGTCTCTTCCACCGTCTGATTGGTGATCATCCGGATGGCCGCCAGCGAGCCGATCAGCACCGCGCAGCAGACCAGAACTCCCGCCATCGCGGTTCTTATATTCAGGTTACGCATTATTTTCATCATGCCGGCGTTCCTTTATTCGAGAGTGTCGTTATCGTTCTTCGCGTTTCTGCCATCTCAATCCAAATGGCTTTTGGGGCCGCCGAAGACAGTGGCCAGCTCAAATGCCATTCGGGTTTCCCCCTTTCAATCCACCATCGGTCACACCCGCTGGGCCCGGCCGGAAGCGGCGGCCAGCGCCATCAACCTGGCCGCCACCTGATCCAGCGCCACCACTTCGCTGGCGGCGCCCAGGGCAATCGCCTCACGGGGCATGCCAAACACCAGTGAGGTTTCCTGATCCTGGGCCAGGGTCTGGGCGCCGGCCTCGCGCATGCTCAGCAAGCCACGCGCGCCGTCCTTGCCCATGCCGGTGAGCAGCACGCCGATGGCGTTGCGCCCGGCCTGGCGCGCGGCGGACTCAAACAACACGTCCACCGAGGGCCGATGGCGGTTCACCGGCGGACCATGGTCCAGCCGCGCCACGTAGTTGGCGCCGCTGCGATCCAGTTTCAGATGCGCCTCGCCCGGCGCGATGTAGGCGTAACCGGGCAGAATGCGCTCACCGTCTTCCGCTTCTTTCACGCCGATCCGGCACAGCCGGTTCAACCGCTGAGCGAACGAGCGCGTGAAACCACCGGGCATATGCTGAGCGATCAGAATCGCCGGACAGTTGGCCGGCATTGGCTCCAGCACCTCGCGAATCGCCTCGGTGCCACCGGTGGAAGCACCGATAATCACCAGCTTCTCGCTGGACACCAACGGCGCCTTCAACGCCACCGGCGCCGGCTGATCAGCGCGCCGCGCCCGCCGTGGCCGCGAACGCGCGGCGGCGCGTACTTTCTCGGCGATCAGCGCGCTGTACTCCAGCATGCCGCTGCGGATGCCCAGCGCCGGCTTCTCGATAAAATCCACCGCCCCCAGCTCCAGCGCGCGCAGCGTCACCTCGGAACCGGCCTGGGTCAGCGACGACACCATCAGCACCGGCATCGGCCGTAACCGCATCAGCCGCTCCAGGAAATCGAGGCCGTCCATGCGCGGCATTTCCACATCCAGGGTCAGCACATCCGGGTTGTGTTGCTTGACCAGATCGCGCGCCACCAGCGGGTCCGGGGCCACCGCCACCACTTCCATATCTTCGTGGCTGTTGATGATTTCGCTCATCAGATCGCGAATCAGCGCCGAATCGTCGACGCACAACACCCTGATTTTGTCGCCAGCCAAAGCGGCCTCCCCTGTTGTCCCTATGCCCGGGCGCGGTCATTTCATTTCTGATATCGGCCAGCGCAGCGCCGGCTTTAGGAAAAAATGTCGCCGGGAAGACAGCGCGGCAACGGGGAACAGGGGGAGATCGTGCCGGCGGCGGCGCCGGGCTTCGTTGAGAACGGCTTCAAGCTGCATGCTGCATGCTGCAAGAAACGCCTGATACGGAGCCGCTTCTTAGCTTGAGGCTTGCAGCTTGAAGCCTGGAACCGGACGCCGCCGTAGGAGAGGCCGGGCGGCGTTCCGCCCAGCCAGCGACGTTTTTCGGCCGGGCCGACGTTCAGCGCTTGGCCAAGGTGTACACGGTCTGGCCGCGCAGGGCGAAGCGGTCACTGGTGTAGGAAAAGCTTTCCGAGTGACCGGCGAACAACAGGCCATCGGGTTTCAGCAACGGCGCGAAGCGCGCCAGGATGCGCGCCTGGGTGTCCTTATCGAAATAGATCATCACGTTGCGGCAGAAGATCGCGTCGAACGGCGGGCCGTCCAGTGTCCAGCGGCTTTCGATCAGATTGAGCGGCGCGAACCGCACCCGCGCGGCCACCTCCGGGCGGATACGGGCGTAGCCGGCGCGGCGGCCGCTGCCGCGCTGGAAGAAACGTTTGCGGCGGGTCGGGTCCAGGCGCGCCACCTGTTCCAGCGGATAGATGCCGTCACGGGCGCGGGCCAGGGCATCGGTGTCGATGTCGGTGGCGACCACGGTGATGTCGGCGTGCGCGCCGAGCTGCTCCATCAACGTCATGGCGATCGAGTACGGCTCCTCGCCGGTGGAGGCGGCCGCGCTCCACACCCGCAGCGGGCCACGGCGCCCGGCCACGTGGCTGGCGAGCAGCGGAAAATGGTGCGCCTCGCGGAAAAACGAGGTCAGATTGGTGGTCAGCGCGTTGGTGAACGCTTGCCATTCCGGGTTCGCCGGGTTGCTTTCCAGGCGCGCCAGATAGTCGGCGAAGCGCGTCAAACCGTGGTGCCGGACCCGGCGGCCCAGGCGGCCATAGACCATCTCTTTCTTGTGCTCGGCGAGCACGATGCCGGCGCGCTGATAAATCAGCACGCAAATGCGGGCGAAGTCGCTCTGCGTAAACTGCAGGTCACGATCCGCGAAGCCACCTGGCAGGACATCGTCCTGCGAGGTGGCGGTGGCTGACGGTCGCAGGCTCAACGGCTCTACCCCGCCCGTCTCACCGGAGCGGGCGCCCCGGTGGCGGCGTCATCCGCGCGCCCGGCCAGCGCCCGTAACGCTGGCGCCGGTGTCGGCGTGCGTTCGGCGCCAAGGCGGAACACCTGAATCGCGTGGCCGAGCAGATCAATGCGTGAGCGCAGTTCGGCGGCGGCGGTGGCCGAGGCTTGCACCAGCGATGCGTTCTGCCGGGTGACCTCATCCATCTGCGCCACCGCGTGATTGACCTGGTCGATGCCGGTGCTCTGCTCTTCGGAGGCGGCGGAGATTTCGCCCATGATGTCGTTGACCCGGGTCACCGAGGCGACCACCGATTCAATGGTTTGCTCGGCGCGGCGCACCAGACGCGCGCCGCCGTCGATTTCCTTGGTGGAGCTGGCGATCAGGTTGCGAATGTCCTTGGCGGCGTCGGCGGAGCGACCGGCCAGGTTACGCACCTCACTGGCGACCACCGCGAAGCCACGGCCCTGTTCGCCGGCTCGCGCCGCCTCCACCGAGGCGTTGAGAGCGAGAATATTGGTTTGGAAGGCAATCGAATCAATCGCATCGATGATCTTCGCCATCTGCTCGGAGCTGGCGGTGATGCGCCCCATGGTGTCCACCACCTGGCCCATCACCTCGCCGCTTTCGCCCACCGCGCGCGCGGCGTCCGACGCCAACCCGCTGGCCTGGCGAGCGTTGTCCGCGTTCTGTTTCACGGTCACGGTGATCTGCTCCATGCTGGAGGCGGTTTGTTGCAGCGACGCCGCCTGCTGTTCCGAGCGGGTGGCGAGATCCTCGTTGCCCTCGGAAATATCCCGAGCGGCCGGCGCCACCACCGCGATGCCACCGTTCACGTGGCCGACAATGCTGCCCAGGCTGCGGCGCATCAGCTTCAGCCCCATCACCACCTCGCCGATTTCGCCACCGACCCGGCGCGGCGGCTGCGCCGCCAGGTTGCCGGCGGCGATTTGCAGGGTGAATATGGCGGCCTGCTTGAGCGGCACCACAAAGGCCCGCTTGGTGGTCCAGGCCAACGCCGCCAGCACCACGCAGCCGAGTGCGGCGAGAATAACCAGCGCCGTTATCAGCGCGCCGTTGTCGGCGTCCGCCTGACTCAAGCCATACCCGCCCAGCCCGGCGCTCAACACCAGCAGCGCGCAGGCCACCGCGCACAGAGTCGCCAGCCGGCTGACCACCGAGCCCGGATTCCAGCGGCGCAGCGCCGGCACCAGGCCGCGCCGGCGCACCGCGCCCCGGTGCAGCTTCAGATGTTTGCCGCGCCCTTCGCGAATCGCCGTGTACTGGCTCTCCGCCTGGGCGATGGAGGCCTTGTCCGCCTTCAGACGCACCGACACGAAACCGCTGATCTCTCCGCCTTCGATCACCGGAGTCACGTGGGCACGCACCCAGTAATGGTCACCGTTTTTGCGCCGGTTCTTGATCAGCCCCATCCAGGTGCCACGGCTTTTGATCGTTGCCCAGAAGTTGGCGAACGCCTCCACCGGCATGTCCGGGTGGCGCACCATATTGTGCGGTGCGCCCATCAGCTCGTCGCGGCTGAAGCCGCTAACGGTAATGAAGGCCGGGTTGGCGTAAGTAATCTTACCGCGCAGATCAGTACGCGAGATCAGGAAGTCGTCGTCGCCAAGTACGTATTCGCGCTGCGTTACCGGTTGATTGTTGCGCATCGATTCGCGCCGGCGATTACTCGCCGACCTCCTCCACCAAGGCCATTTCTTCGCTGGTCAGCAATTTTTCGATGTCCACCAGCACCAGCATGCGGTCTTCCAGGTTGCCCAGGCCGTGGATGTAATCCAGCGGCAGGCTGACACCGAATTCCGGCGCCGGCTTGATCTCCTCGGCGGTCAGCGTCATCACATCGGAGACCTGGTCCACCACGATGCCCACCACCCGCTCGGCGATGTTGACCACGATCACCACGGTCTGGCCATCGTAGTCGGCACGTTCAAGACGGAACTTGAGGCGCAGATCGACGATCGGCACGATCACCCCGCGCAGATTGGCCACCCCCTTGATGAAGTCCGGCGCGTTGGCGATGCGGGTGACGTTTTCGTAGCCACGAATCTCCTGCACTTTGAGGATGTCGATGGCGTACTCTTCCTGCCCCAGCGAGAACACCAGAAACTCCTGGCGGTCGGCGTCCACGGCGGCGTGTTTGACGGCATTGAGCGTATTCATCAGTGTTCTACCTCCTTGATTAAGGCCGGGGGAATCAGGGCCTCGGGCCGGCGGCGCGTTGCCACGTTGTGTTGCTCACGCTGGCGCTCTTTTTTGCTCTGGCTGAGCCGGTGCATGTCGACGATGTCCAGAATCAGTGCGACGCTGCCGTCACCGAGAATGGTGGCCGCGGAAATGCCCGGCACCTTGCGATAGTTGGTTTCAAGATTTTTCACCACCACCTGCTGCTGGCCGACCAGCTCATCGACCATCAGGGCGTAGCGGCGGCCTTCTCCCTGCACGATCACCGCGATGCAGCGGGGCGGCTCGGTGACCGCGTCGTCCACGTCCAGGGCGTGGTGTACCGCCACCACTGGCAAATAGTCCTCGCGCACTTTCAACAGCACATCGCCGCCGGCCATGGGATAGAGATCCTCGCGGCGCGGCTGCAGCGATTCGATCACCGCGCTCACCGGCACGATAAACACCTCGGCGCCCACCTTGATCGACATGCCGTCCAGAATCGCCAGGGTCAGCGGCAGCACGATGCGGGTGACCGTGCCCTCGCCCGGCCGCGAGAGAATTTCCACATGGCCGCCCATGGTCTGGATGTTGCGTTTCACCACGTCCATGCCCACGCCCCGACCGGACACGTCACTGACCTGCTCGGCGGTGGAAAAACCCGGCGCGAACACCAGTTGCCAAACGTCGTCGTCGCTCATCGAATCGGACACGCTCAGCCCGTTGGCGCGTGCCTTGGCGAGAATTTTGGCGCGATCCAGGCCAGCGCCGTCGTCGCTGACCTCGATCAGAATATTGCCGCCCTGGTGCTGGGCGGACAGCGTCAAGGTGCCGGTGCCGCTCTTGCCGGCGGCCTGGCGAATCGCCGGCGTCTCGATGCCGTGATCCAGGCTGTTGCGCACCAGGTGGGTGAGTGGATCGATGATCCGTTCGGTGAGGCTCTTGTCCAGTTCGGTGGATTTGCCCTCGGTGACCAGTTCCACTTCTTTGCCGAGTTTGGCGGCAAGATCGCGCACCAGCCTCGGGAAACGGCTGAACACATAGTCCATCGGCACCATGCGGATCGACATCACCGCTTCCTGCAAATCGCGGGCGTTGCGCTGCAGCAGGTTGAGCCCGGTCACCAGGGCGGCGCTGCCGTTGTCCTGGCCACTGCTGTCCGTTGAGTGCTTGCCTTGGCCACCTTCGGCGACCTGATTGAGCATCGACTGGGTGATGATCAGCTCGCCGACCAGGTTGATGATCTGGTCCACCTTGGTCACCGGCACGCGGATCGACGACGACTCGCCGCTGGCCGCCGCCTTCGGTTTGGCCGCCGGCGCGGCTTTTTCAGGCGCTGCGTCGGGCGCCGCCGGCGCGGGCACCACCGGCTCGGTCGGTGCCGCCGCCGGCTCGCTGGCGGCGACCGCCTGAATATCGAGTTGCTCCGGCTCGGCGATAAAGCACATCACCGCTTCGATGTCGGTGGCACTGACCGAGGTGTTCAGCGTCACCTCGAAGCGGTCGGCGTCACCGCTTTGGAAAACGATCTCGCCCAGTTGCCCCAGCTCCTCGATCAACAACTGGCGGTCTTTTTCATCGACGCCCAACAGCGCCACCCTCACGCCGCCGCCGGGCAGAGCCGGGGGCTCGGGCTCGGCGGTGGCCACCGGGACGGCCGTCACCGGGGCGTCGTCACCGGTCTCCTCGCCAAGCTCTTCAAGCGCCATCTTGCGCAGGGTCTCGCAGATCCGTTCCAGTGCTTCCGGGTCCGGCTCGGTGCCCTGGCGATAGGCGTCCAATTGGTCGTTAAGCATATCTTTGGCTTCCAGAAAGGTATCCACGATGTCGCGGCGCAGTGCGATGCGGCCCCGCCGCGCGTGATCGAGCAGGTTTTCGAGCAAGTGGGTGGTGCGCAGCAACGCTTCGAAACCGAAGGTGCCGGCGCCCCCCTTGATCGAGTGCGCCGCCCGGAAGATGGCGTTGAGTTGCTCCACGTCTGGATCGTCCACGTTCAGATCCAGAAGGTGCGCCTCCATGTCGCCGAGCAACTCCTCGGCCTCTTCGAAAAAGGTGTCGTAAAATTCACTGATGTCCATGCTTCACTCCGCCTTCGCCTTCGCCTGCGCCTGTACTGCTGCCTGTGGCTGTGCCGCCGCCGGCGTGTAGGCCCGCCCCTGGCTTTGCGCCAGAATCCGCGCCGCCGCCTCGGCGGTCAGCACCACCAGGCTGATGCGCCGGTTCACCGGGTCGCCGGGGTTGGCGTCCTGCATCGGCACCCGGTCGCCCATGCCCGCCACCCGCAGCAGTTTTTCGCCGTCCAGCCCGCCCGCCACCAGCTCGCGCCGGGAGGCGTTGGCGCGGTCCGCGGACAACTCCCAGTTGCTGTAACCCTGATCGCCGCGCTGATAACGCAGGCTGTCGGTGTGCCCGCTGATACTGATCTGGTTGGGCAACTCATTGAGCAACGGCGCCAGGGTGCGCAGCAGATCGCGCATATAAGGCGCCACCTGATCGCGGCCCAGCCGGAACATCGGGCGCCGCTCGGTATCCACCAACTGAATGCGCAGCCCTTCCTGGGTCATGTCGAAGCGCATCTGTTCATGCAGATCGCGCAACGCCGGGTCGGCGGCAATCGCCGCTTCAATGCGCTGGCGCAAATGCCGGAACAGGTTGCGGGTGTCGCTGGGCCGGCTTTGCTGGCGCAGGTCCACGCGCATCCTCTCCCCTTCGGCGTGCGCCGGATCGGCGCCGCCACCGGGAATCGCGCTGGAATCCGAGGCACTGCGATCCCCACCGGCCAGCGCCACCGACAACGGCGTGCGGAAATATTCCGCCAGCCCTTTGAGCTCCTGGGGCGTCGCCGTGGAAATAATCCACAGCACCAGAAACAGCGCCATCAGCGCGGTCATGAAATCCGCCAGCGCGATCTTCCAGGCACCACCATGGTGCCCCGCCGCCGCCGGTCGCCGGCGGCGGATAATGATCGCCCGTTCACCCTGTTTCATGGCTCGCCGTTGCCGCCCCGGGCGGCGCGCACGTGATCTTCCAGCTCAGTGAAAGAGGGCCGCTCCGCCGTGTGCAGCGCCTTGCGACCAAACTCCACCGCCAGTTGCGGCGCGTAACCGTTGAGGCTCGCCAGTAGGGTCACGCGGATGCATTGCAGCATCTTCACCGCCTCGTGCACCTGGCGGTCAATGCGGCTGGCCACCGGATTGACGAAGCCGTAGGCGAGCAGGATGCCAACGAAGGTGCCGACCAGAGCGTGCGCGACCATAAAGCCCATCTCGTCGACCCCGGAGTCCGCCGAGCTGAGCGCCTTCACCACGCCCAACACCGCCGCCACGATGCCAAACGCCGGCAGCGCGTCGCCGACCTTGGTCAGCGCGTCCACCGGCACGTGCGCCTCATGCTCGAAGGCCTCGATCTCATGGGTCATCAGCTCGTCGAGTTCAATCGGGTCCATGCCGCCGCTCACCATCAAGCGCAGGTAATCGGTGATGAATCCCATGATCATCGGGTCCTGAAGCAACCGGGGGTATTCGGAAAACAACGGGCTTTCGTCGGGCTTTTCAATATCCCGCTCGATCCCCAGCACCCCTTCGCGACGCATCTTCGAGAGCAGCTTGTACTGCATCGCCATCAGATCCATGTAGATGCTTTTGTCGTAGCGCTTGGTGCGCTTGAGCTTGGAGGCGGTGCGCAAGGTGGCCTTGATGGCCTTGCCGTTATTGGCGGCGATGAACGAGCCCACCGCCGCCCCGCAGATCATCAGAATTTCGGTGGGCTGGTACAGCGGCCCCAAATGCCCGCCGGCCATCGAAAAGCCACCGAACACGGAAAACGCGACGATAATGAAACCAAGGGGTATCAGCACAACCGGTATCCTTTACTACAACGTGGATAGCATTACCGTCTGTATCGGCCGGCGGCGGTGGGGCTTGAGGGGAATTGTTGGAAAAAAGCTGGGCGCTAGACGCTAGACGCTAGACGCTAGACGCTAGACGCCGGACGCTAAACCCTCAACCTGAGAGGCATGGTGTGTTTCCTGCAGTTCAGTAAACACACCATTGCTATCCGCGCCGGGTTTGGCGTCCGGCGTCCGGCGTCCGGCGTCTAGCGTCCGGCGTCCGGCGTCCGGCGTCTGGCGTCTCAAGCCCCCAAGGCATGCCCGGCCAGCAAAGGCGTGGCCAGCGCGGTAGCGTCCAGCTCGGCGCGGCGTTTACGGGTTTTGCCGGCGCGCGAGGGCGGCTGGCAGATGCCGCAGACAAAATCCTGGCAGGGGGTGTGGGCGTGCGCGACGAAGCGGCCGCCGCAATGGGTGCACGGCGAAAGCTGGAACATCTCGCTCTCGAAGAAGCGCACCAGGGTCCAGGCCCGGGTCAGCCCGAGCACCGGCTCGGCGTCATCGAGCAGCATCTGTTCCAGATACAGCCGGTAGGCTTTCACGAAGCCGTCCATGCGGCCGCAGCCCTGCTCACCGGTGAGCTGGCGATAGAAGCTGTAAAACAACGAGGAATGAATGTTGGGCAGCCAGGTGGTGAACCAGTCGGTGGAGAACGGCAGCATGCCCTTGGGCGGCGACATGCCGCGCACTTCCTTATAAAGCCGGATCAGCCGGCCACGGCTGAGCGCGGTCTCCGATTCCAGCACCTGCAGGCGTGCTCCCAGCTCAATCAGCTCAATCGCCAGTTGAACCTGGCGCATCTCATCGACCAGACTTTTCTCTGACATGAATTTCCCCCCAGAAACGTTTTCCGTGCGTCGTTAAGCGGAATTGGCGCACGCCATGAGCAAGGCGGCATGGGTCTGCCCGAGACCCTGCTCGCGTCGGTTATGAGTGACTTTTTTCACCTGTTCGGCGTTGTCGAAACAAAGGCGAAAGAGAAGCTGATTGGTGCGTGAGAGCTGCCCCAGTTGCCGGGCCGAAAGAGAGGTCAGCACCTCCGCCATGGCCGGGTCGATCTTGAGCCGGAACAAAGCGGTGGCGAAATCTTCCTTGAGCATGCGCTGGGCAAGCAGAAGATAGGTGAGATTGATGTCCTGAATTTCGTCTAGAACGGTGTCCGCATCCATGTTTATCTCCGACGGTAACCACTACCGAGGGGTGTCTCCCCATGCTTCCACGGCGGAAAAGCATCCCCAGAAGAGCCCGCAAGCGCAGGCGCCGCAAATTCATTCTTTTTTCTTAGTAAAAGGCCATGCTGCAATCTTTTAGGCTGGCCCCGATTACGTCGTAACCTATCATACCATTACGTAATCCTCACACTTTTGTGTGACAAAGATCACGTCTCCAGATCAAAATGTGATCTAATTCACACTACGAAGTCTCGGAAGGATAAGGGGCGCGGCGCCAGCGTCGGAGGTACGGAAGGAATCGAAAGAAAAGCTGAAAATTTCCCAGTTTTTCCTTTTAAAACATCAAGTTAGCACTTAACTCTAAACGAAACGGCAGCCGCAATGAGCAAATCGAACGCCTGCCGGCCAGCAAGCAACGGCGCGGAAAACGGAATTCCCATGAGGGTAAAAAAAATTGCTTGGATACAGGTCTCAAAAAGCCTTTCCAATCCGTCTTTTTTTATAAACTAATGATTTATACTTAGCCTGTTCGTCATTGTTCGCGGCGAAGATCCCCCACCCAGACCAGCAATTCGGCGATCACCTGATACAGGCTGGTCGGAATCCGCTGATCCAGGTCCAGTTGCATCAGCAGGGCCACCAGTTCCGGAGCATCGTGGACATACACGCCCTTTTGGCGGGCTTCGGCGATGATGCGCTCGGCCAGTTCACCGTAGCCTTTGGCCACCACCCGAGGGGCGTTGTCGCCCTCGCCGTAGGCCATCGCCACCGCCCGGCGGCGCCCGGCCGGCTCCTTATCGCTCATCGCCGGGGGCCTCCACGTTCAGCCGCACCTGATCAAACCCGAGCGCGTGCAGGCGCTCGCTAAAACCCTCGCCGCCCTCGCGCAGGGTCCGCGCCACCGCCTCGGAGTCCACGTTCATCACCAGGCTCAATTGCTTCGACGCCAAGTGCAATCGCACCCGGATTTCGCCCAGGTCGTCGCTGTGCAAACGCAATTCGGACTGCCAGGCCTGCGCCTCGCCATCCTCGCCGCCCTCGCCATCTCGTTCGCCGCCCTTGCCGCTGGCGTCCCCGTGGCGCGCCGCGGGCGGCTGGATCACCAGGGCCATGAACAGCCCGGTCCAGACATCGCCCTCCCAGCGCAGCACCGGCGTGGTGAGCAATTCCAACTGATGGCGCAGCAAACCATGCAGGGTTTCGTGCACCGGTTCGTCGACGCCGGCGCCCGTCGGCGCAGCCGCCGGCAGGGCGCGGTTTTCCTGGCCCCGCTCCGGTTCACCGGGGCGCGCCGTGGGGGCGCCGTCGGCCAGCGGCACGGCCGCCTCGCCCAGCGGTGCCGAGGGTGCCATCGCCGGGCGGG
>NZ_NMQZ01000040.1 GCF_002864685.1 Alloalcanivorax mobilis | reverse complement strand
CTGGCGTCCGGCGTCTGGCGTCCGGCGTCCGGCGTCCGGCGTCCGGCGTGATACGCCAAAAAAAAACCCGGCGCGGGGCCGGGCTTTTTTTTATCAGAACGAGGCGATCAGAGCTTGCTGTCGAGCTCGGGAACCGCTTCGAACAGGTCCGCCACCAGGCCGTAATCCGCCACCTGGAAAATCGGGGCTTCTTCGTCCTTGTTGATGGCGACAATCACCTTGGAGTCCTTCATGCCGGCAAGATGCTGGATCGCACCGGAGATGCCCACGGCGATGTAGAGCTGCGGCGCCACGATCTTGCCGGTCTGCCCGACCTGCATGTCGTTGGGCACGAAGCCGGCGTCCACGGCGGCGCGGGACGCACCAACGGCGGCGCCCAGCTTGTCGGCAACCTTGTAGAGAATCTCAAAGTTGTCGCCGTTGCCCATGCCACGGCCACCGGAAATCACGATGTCGGCGGCGGTCAGCTCGGGGCGGTCGGACTTGGCCAGCTCTTCACCGATAAAGGTGGAGAGGCCGGAATCCTTGACCACGTCCAGGTTTTCCACCGAGGCGGAACCGCCTTCGGCGGCCACGCCATCAAAGGAAGTACCGCGCACGGTGATCACTTTCTTGGCGTCGGTGCACTTCACGGTGGCAATGGCGTTGCCAGCGTAGATCGGGCGGCGGAACGTATCGCCATCGACCACGTCGGAGATCTCGGAGATCTGGGCCACGTCCAGCAGCGCGGCGACGCGCGGCGCGAAGTTCTTACCGGTGGTGGTGGCGGCGGCCAGGATATGGCTGTAATCCGCGCCCACTTCAGCGACCAGGTCAGCGATGTTTTCGGCCAGTTGATGCTCGTAGGCATCGTTGTCCGCGCACAGTACCTTGCTGACGCCTTCCGCCTTGGCGGCGGCTTCGGCGACGGCGCCGCAGCCTTTACCAGCGACCAGCACGGTGATGTCGCCGTCCAGTTCCTTGGCGGCGGCGAGAACGCTCAGGGTGACCGGGTTGAGCGTGGCGTTGTCGTGTTCGGCGTAAACTAAAACACTCATCAGATCACCTTCGCTTCGTTCTTCAGTTTGTCGACCAGCTCGTCCACGGAGCCCACCATCACGCCCGCTTTACGCTCGGCCGGCGTTTCCACCTTCTCGATCGTCACGCGCGGGGTCAGGTCAACGCCCAGGTCCGCCGGGGACTTCACGTCCATCGGCTTCTTCTTGGCTTTCATGATGTTCGGCAGGGAAGCGTAACGGGGCTCGTTGAGGCGCAGGTCGGTGGTCACCACCGCCGGCAGCTTCAGCTCGATGGTCTGCAGGCCGCCGTCGATTTCACGGGTCACCTTGACCTTGCCTTCTTCCACATTCACCTCGGAGGCGAACGTACCCTGAGCCATGCCGGTCAGCGCGGCCAGCATCTGGCCGGTCTGGTTGTTGTCGTCGTCGATCGCCTGTTTGCCAAGGATAACCAGCTCGGGCTTCTCTTCGTCGACAATCGCCTTCAGCGCCTTGGCGATACCCAGCGGCTGGGTTGCTTCATCGGTCTCGACCAGGATCGAGCGATCCGCGCCCAGCGCCATGGCGGTGCGCAGTTGTTCCTGAGCGGCCTTGGGACCGACGGAGACGGCCACGATTTCGGTGACCACGCCTTTCTCTTTCAGACGAACCGCCTCTTCAACGGCGATTTCGCAGAAAGGGTTCATGGCCATTTTCACATTGGCGAGATCAACACCGGAGTGGTCTGCCTTAACGCGAACCTTAACGTTGTAGTCAATGACTCGCTTGATGGGTACAAGAACCTTCATAGGATCCTCGGAATCTTCCACTTGGTGACTTAAGTAGTCCCCGTCCAGAGACGGCGACGGCCGGCATTGCCGGACTCGCCCTGCGATTGCGACACGACGGGGTCTGGAAGCCCACCCCGGGTTGTCGCAATCACACGCCCCATGTCGCTCTCGCTGCGGCATCTTTCAGGACGGAAACTATGAAGGAGGCGAGACGACGATGAACGTCGGGGGCCCCGCGCGAGAGCCGGTATCTTGAACGCTGCCCCACGGAAAATCAATAGAACAAGGCTCTCCCAAATGACCTAAGCAGATGATTTTGCTGCCAATTGTTACCTTGTTTCATGACTCATCAGTCGGCCAAGTCCTTGTAAATCAAACACCTGGCGTCGCATAATCCAAACGGTTGTTTGAGTATATGTGAAACTTGATTCCATAATATGGTGAAATGGGTGCCCGTAGCAGAATCCGCGCGGGCAGCGGGCCATCGGGACGCGTCAGTCAATAGACTTATCGCACCGTTCCTTTATACTCCGCGCCACCCCCAAGAACCTCCGCCTTATGCCGATGCCGCGCTGTATTGCGCGGCCCGTGGCGCGAGGTTTCCGGCCGGCCCGGTCCGGGCCGTAACAGAACCGCTAGCTAGGAGACAGGCTGTGGAACGCGAATCTATGGAAGTCGACGTAGTCATCGTCGGCGCCGGTCCGTCCGGTCTGGCAACCGCTTGCCGCCTGGGCCAGATCGCCCAGGAAAGCGGCCAGGAACTCAGCGTCGTAGTGGTAGAGAAAGGCTCCGAGGTCGGTGCCCATATTCTCTCCGGTGCCGTGCTGGAACCCCGTGCCCTGAACGAACTCTTCCCCAACTGGAAAGAACTGGGCGCGCCCCTGAACAGCCCGGTTGATGGTGACGAAATCTATTACTTCACCGGCGTCGACAAAGGCAGCAAAGTACCCGGCCCGTTTGCCCCCAAGACCATGCACAACGAGGGCAACTACGTTATCTCCCTGGGTAATCTGTGCCGCTGGCTGGCCGAGCAGGCCGAAGGCCTGGGCATTGAAATCTTCCCCGGTTTCGCCGCCACCGAGGTGCTCTACAACGAAGATGGCTCGGTAAAAGGCATCGCCACCGGCGATTCCGGCATCGACCACAACGGCGAGAAGAAGCCCAGCTACACCCCGGGCATGGAACTGCACGCCAAGTACACCGTGTTCTCCGAAGGCTGCCGTGGCCACCTCGGCAAGCAGCTGATGGAGAAGTTCAACCTGCGCGAAGGCGCCGACCCGCAACACTATGGCATCGGCATCAAAGAGTTGTGGGAAATCGACCCGGCCAAGCACAAACAGGGGCTGGTCATCCACACCGCCGGCTGGCCGCTGAGCGAATCCGGCTCGCCAGGGGGTGGCTTCCTGTACCACATGGAAGACAACCAGGTGACCCTGGGTCTGATCACCGATCTCGCCTACTCCAACCCGCACGTCTCGCCGTTCGACGAGATGCAACGTTGGAAACTGCACCCGGAAATCAAAAAATATCTGGAAGGCGGCAAACGCGTCAGTTACGGCGCCCGTGCGATTTCCAAAGGCGGTCTTCAATCCCTGCCGAAGATGACCTTCCCCGGCGGCATTCTGGTCGGTTGCGACGCCGGCACGCTGAACTTCGCCAAAATCAAAGGCAACCACACCGCCATGAAGTCCGGCATGATGGCCGCCGAAGTGATCAGCGAAGCGATCAAAGGCGAGCGCGCCAACGATGAGCTGAGCGAATACAAAAGCGTGTTTGAAAACAGCTGGGTCTACGAAGAACTGCATCAGCAGCGCAACTTCGGCCCCGCCCAGCATAAGTTCGGTAATTTCCTGGGCTCCGCGTTCGCGTTTGTCGACATCAATATCTTCAACGGCAAACTGCCGCTGACCATGCACGACACCACCCCGGATCATGACACTCTGAAACCGGCGGACCAGTGCAAGAAAATCGACTACCCGAAACCGGACGGCAAACTGACCTTCAACAAACTGGATTCGGTGTTTCTCTCCAACACCAACCACGAAGAAGATCAGCCCTGTCACTTGCAGTTGAAAGACCCGAGTATTCCGATCGAATACAACCTGCCCAAGTACAACGAACCGGCGCAGCGTTACTGCCCGGCGGGTGTGTACGAGGTGGTGGAAGACGAAACCAGTGGCGAAAAGCGCTTCCAGATCAACGCGCAGAACTGTGTCCACTGTAAGACCTGCGACATCAAGGACCCCACCCAGAACATCAACTGGGTGCCGCCGGAAGGCACCGGCGGACCGAACTACCCGAATATGTGATTCGGGGTCGCGATAAAAAAGAGGCGCTCTTCGGAGCGCCTCTTTTTTAATGGCAGTTTTCAGTTTTCAGTTCCAGAATGGCACCACCCTGCTCCACTGAAAACTGAAAACTGAAAACTGAACACTGAAACTCCCCCCCTCTTTATCGTCGCAGATACGCGAGAACATGCCGTGCCACTTGGTCGGGTCGTTCGGAGGTCAGCGCGTGGCCGGTGCCGGCAATCTCCACGTAGGTGACCTGCTCGCCCAACTCCGCCCGCAGGGCCTTGCCGGCTTTGTCCGGCGGTGCGATGAAATCCTCGGCGGGCTGCACCAGCAGAAACGGCTTGCCGCCGGCCCGCTTAAAGAACTCCCCGTCGATGCCCGCCACCGCCCGCGACTGGGCGCGCATCAGCTGCGGATACCAGCCGTGCAGCCACACCGAGGGGTCATTGCCGGCCGCGAAAAAGGCGCGCTCAATGGCCCGCAGGCGCTGCTCGTCAGGCAGCGAGAGGTCCACCGAATCACGTAGCACCTGCTTCTGTTCATCGCTCATGGGGAAATTGCCGCCGGCGGCGAGCAGCACCAGATGATCGACCCGCCGCGGGTAAAGCGTCGCGAACGTGCGCGCCAGGCGGTTGCCAAAGGCGTGGCCGATCACGGTCAGTCGGTCAATGTCCACTGCATCCAGCACCACGGCGATGTCTCCGGCAAGCGCCTGCATTGACACCGACCCCGGCGTCAGATCCCCCTCGCTGGCGCCGATGCCACGCGGCTGAATCAACACGACCCGGTAACCCGCTTCCACCAGACGCTCGGTCAGGGTGCACCGATACTCGCCGGTGTAATCCTCAACGCCACGGCCCAGCGACGGCAGAATCGTGATGACATCGCCCTCGCCCTGACCGTGAATGCGCACATGGCTGGCCACCTCGCCGTGCCGGACAATCTGCTCGTGTAACACCGTGAACTCCTTTCTGGAAAGACGCCGCGCGCCGGAAAGGATTAATATACTCTCATTAAAAATGACCGCACAGCCAGTGCCAGCCGATGCGCCAACGCCCCGGAATGCGGGGCGCCACGGGGCCGGCTCCGCGTGGTTCAGGGCGCCGGCATTGGCAGGGAGAATGAAGGATGGCTAGTCGTGTCGCTTGGCGGCGGGCTTTTCTTCCTTCTCATGAAGGCACTGCGCGAAGCCACGTAATCCTTCCAATAGAGGGCTCAGCCCGCTCCAGAGCGCCTCATCGTGAAGCAGCTTATAGGTTCCTGTGAGCCCTGGCGCCCTACTCCGCTGTCGCTCATCAGCAGCGGTTTCCATGCGCTCCAGGCCTTCGGTGACGGCACGGCTTAGAACCGCCAGACGCTCCGGCGGCACCTTGCCCAACGCCATAACCAGTAATGAGACGTTCTGCATTACGTTGCGGGACTGTGGCTGGTTGGCACCGGCCAGAACGATTCTGGAGACATCGGTGGACGCTTCCAGAAAGTCGTTGGCAATACGAAGCACGCCGTGCTTGTGCAGATTGTTCAGCAGCCGGTCCAGTTCTTGCCGTGCTTCATCCGGCGCGGCGGGTGCCGGCACTTCATAATGAATTCCCGTGGCCATCAGAATTTCTCCGGGTTGCGGGCCTGGCCCGGTGGTTGAACGTAATCCTGGCGCTGCCATTTGCGCTCCGTGAGCACCCCGCTCTGTGGTGTCGCCTTCCAAAAGCGGTGGTTGGTCGGCGGCAGCGGCGGCGGCCCGTCTACCTGCACCACTTCCATACGGGCGGCAATTTCCTTGTACGCCGGGGTGTCGCTGTCCTTGTCCGCATCGTTGGAGGTGAGGATATTGATGGCGTGTTCGTTATCGGTGGCGTTTTCCGGCACATAGACCTCGTTGCCGGTAACCCGGTCGGTGACCAGAACATGAACGCTGATTTCACCGTAAGGGCTGATCAGCTTGACCAGGCTGCCGGTCTTCACGCCTCGCCGCGCCGCCAGATCCGGTGACACCTCCACGAAATTACCGGGCACCAGACTGCGCAAGCCCCGCGACCGGTGCGTCAGGTTGCCTTCATGGAAGGTCTCCAGAAGCCGGCCGTTGTTAACATGAATGTCATAGGTCTCATCCAGCTTTTCGCCGGGCGGGTAGAAGTCGAGAGCGTGCAATTTCGCCTTGCCATCGGCAAAGGGGTAACCGTCCATGTACAGGTGAGGGGTGTCGGTGCCGTCAGCGGCCACTGGCCACTGCAGGGATTTGAAGCCTTCCAACCGGTCGTAACTGACCCCCGCGAACATCGGCGCCAGCGATGCCGCTTCGTCCATGATTTCCGAGGGATTCTGGTAATCCCAGGGCGCGCCGAGCGCACCGGCCACCTCGGTCAGAATCAGCCAATCGGGCTTGCAGCCGGGCAGCGGTTCCATGACCTGATAAAGGCGCTGAAAGCGGCGTTCGGTATTGACGAAGGTGCCTTCCTTCTCAACGCTGGGCGCGCCGGGCAGCACCACGTCCGCCTGTTCACAGGTGCGCGTGAAGAAAATGTCCTGCACCACCAGAAAATCCAGTTTATCGAAGGCTTCCTGCACGTAATTGGCGTCGGCATCAACGATCGCCATTTCCTCGCCCATGACATACAGCGAACGAATCTTATCGTCGTGAATCGCCTGCACCATGGTGTGGTTGTTATAGCCCTTTCCGGAAGGAATCTTCACACCCCAGGCCTTCTCGTAGCGCTCGCGGACCGCATCGTCGGCGACGAATTCGTAACCGGGGAAGCGGCCGGGCATGGCGCCGAAGTCACTGGCGCCCTGCACGTTGTTGTGTCCGCGCATCGGGTAACAGCCGGTGTTCGGCCTGCCCGAGTTGCCGGTCACCAGCATCAGGTTGGCCAGCGCCGTGGACACGTCGGAGCCGTTCACATGCTGGGTCACGCCCATCGCCCAGATCGCGCAGGCGCTCTTGGCCGTGGCGATCATGCGCGCCAGCCCGGCCAGCCTTTGCGCTTCGATTCCGGTGATTTCCTCGGCGTATTCCAAGGTGAACGATTCCAGACTGCGGATGTACTCCTCCACCTTATTGACTTTGGCGTCGAGGAATTCCCGGTCTTCCAGGCCGTTATCGAAAAGGTATTTGATGATCGCGCTGATCCAGACCAGATCGGTGCCCGGCCGGGGGTGGATGTGCTCATCGGCCCGTTCGACCATTTCATTGCGGCGCAAGTCGGCCACAATGTGCTTCTGGCCGCGGTGCTTCTGCGCCTGCTTCAGCCGGGTCGCGATCACCGGATGACTTTCCGCGGTGTTCGAGCCGACAATGATCAGCAACTCGGCACCGGCCAAATCGGAAATCGACCCCTCGTCGCCGCCGTAGCCCACCGTGCGCCATAATCCCTGGGTCGCCGGTGACTGGCAGTAGCGGGAGCAGTTATCGATGTTGTTGGTGCCGATCACGGCGCGGGCCAGCTTTTGCATCAGATAGGATTCCTCGCTGGTGCACTTGCTGGAGGACACAAAAGACAACGCATCGGGGCCATGCTGCTCTTTGATCTCGTTGAAACGGTGGGCGATCAGCCGATAGGCTTCCTCCCAGCTTGCTTCGCGGAACTGGCCGTTATCACGGATCAGTGGCGTGGTCAGGCGGTCTTCCGAGTTGACAAAATCCCAGCCGAACTTGCCTTTCACACAGGTGGAGATGCCATTTACCGGCGCCTCTTCCACCGGCTGAACCTTGAGGATTTTACGGTCGCGGGTCCACATCTCGAAGGCGCAGCCCACACCACAATAGGTGCATACCGTCTTGGTCCGTTTGATTTCTGGCTGGCGCCAGGCGCTGTCGATTTCCGAAAGTCCGAAGATCAGCGGAAAGCCGACGGTGGGCTCGACCGCCTTGATCAAATCAATAGCCGGTCGTTTCAGCGAGGCAGGCATGGCGGTCAACGGCCCTGCCTCACCGAGCATGGTTTTCTCCATCAAGGCATTGCAGGGGCAGACCGTTACGCAGTGGCCGCAGGACACACAGCTGGACTCGTTGGCGACTTCGCCGCCATCCCATAGCACGCGCGGGTCATCGCTTTGCCAGTCGATGCTCAGTGTTTCCGTGACCTGAATATTCTGACACGCCTCCACGCAACGCCCGCAAAGAATGCATTGGTCCGCGTCGTAACGGTAAAACGGATGGCTGTCATCGACCTCGTAAGGTTTTTGTCGATAGGGGTAACGCTGGTAAGGGATTTCCATTTCCCGCACCACGTTATGAACCTGGCAATCACCATTGTTGTTTTCACACACCGAACAATACAGCTCGTGGCGGGCGACGATACGGTCCGCCCCTTCACGGCGTGCCTGCTCAGCCTGCTCGTCGTTAACACCGATGCGCAGGCCGTCGCGTGCTTTGAGGCTGCAACCGCGCTGCAACTGGCCATCGGCGACAACCCAGCAGATATCGCAGGTCTGAAGGGCGCCCAGAGTCGCGTCGTAGCAAATGTGGGGGAGACTGATTTGGTGGCCGGCGAGAAATTCGATCAGTGGTATGTCGGCCGGGCCGACCAGCTTTCTGTCGTCCACGGTGACCGTGCAGAGCTGAGAGTCTGGCATGACAGGCTGCTCCCTGGCGTTGCGCCGATGCGCCACTCAGAGGCACACCGGCCAGTCCGTTGAGTGGTTCTGTCAGCCTAGTCCAGGGGGCCCCGCCGGCGCAAAGCGGCCAGCCGCCGGCCCCGCCGTTCGTCAAACACTGCGTTTCCCGGTATTTGCTGTCATTTCCATGTGAGTCTCCGGTGATGACCGATCAGCATTTTACCTGTTTTTTCCTTTCCTCCAGGGCGCCCCTGCGCCGTGCCAGGCTCTCGCGGCGCCGCCGCCACCAGGCCCGCACCCGGCGCTCCATTGAGTTCAGCAGTTTCAGGGGTGGCATCGCTGGCATATAGAAGACCGGCTCCGGCACTTCCGGGTCCGTTTTATCCCGTCGCTGTTGTTCGCCTGGTTTCATCGCTCTCTCCTTGTCAAAGCACGCCGTGAGGCTGTGCGGAAAGAGTGAGGCCGTTTCTTTGTTCAATCCAACGAAAAGAATTACATTACTCTTTCAGATTTTCTGAACACAGGGAGAATCCCCATGCCGCATCAGCCGCCAAGCCGGGCGCCCTTGCTGGACAACGACGTGCTGCGAAGCTTTGTCGCCATTGCCGAGAGCGGCAGCTTTACCCGCGCCGCGCAGCAGGTGTTTCGCACGCCCTCGGCGTTGAGTATGCAGATCAAGGGCTTGGAAAAGACGCTCGGGCACGCTCTGTTCGTGCGCGAGGCCCGGCAGGTGCGGTTAACCGCCCATGGCGAGATTCTGCTGGGTTATGGCCGTCGTCTGCTCAAGCTCAACGAGGAGGCGATCGCCCGTTTTCTCGCACCGCCCTTGAGCGGCACCGTGCGGCTGGGCTCGCCGGATGACGTCAGCACCCGTATCTTGCCGGAGGTGCTGATGCGGTTCGCCCAGTCCCATCCGGCGGTGCAGGTGGACGTGGTGGCCGGTCGCAGTGTCGAGCTTGCCGAGCGTCTGCGGCACGGCGAGTTGCACCTGGCGCTGGTCACCCTGGGCATGGACGACGTCGACGGCAGCCAGGCGCAGGTGGTGCACAGTGAGCCGCTGGTGTGGGCAGGAAGGCGCGCCGGCGCTGCCCGGCACCGCTCGCCGTTGCCGCTGTCGCTGGCCAGTCATGGCTGCGCCTGGCGGCGCATGGCGCTGGATGCGCTGGACGGCGCCGGCATTGAGTATCGCGTGGCTTACAGCAGTGAACACTGCGCCGGCCAGGAAGCGGCGATGCTCGCCGACCTGGCGGTGGCGCCCTTCCCCGCCAGCCTGGTGCAAGCGCCACTGACGGCGCTGGGCCCGGACGCCGGGCTGCCACCGCTGGGCCACTATCAGATTGGCCTGTTGCGCCACCACGCCGAGCCGGCCAGCGAGGAGCTGGCGCGGCACATCGTCGAGGCGTTTCGAAACCTGCCCTCTAGGGTCGCGGCGGGCTAGAGAGCCTCCTCAATCACTCTCTGATGATTTCGGCTTTCCTAAGGATCAAGCTCTTCCTTGCCTTTCCACACCAGGCTGTACAGATCCCGGCGTCGGTCACGCTGGTTGGTGACCGAGCCTTCGCTGTGCAACAGCTTGAGCTTCTCGAGATCGACATCGGCGAACAGCAGCATCTCGGTGTTGGGCACCGATTCGCCAATGATGCCATCGTGGGGAAAGTAGAAATCACTGGGCGAAAACACCGACGATTGCGCGTACTGGATGTCCACGTTATCGACCCGTGGCAGATTGCCGACGCTGCCGGAAATCGCCACGTAGCATTCGTTCTCAATGGCGCGCGCCTGGGCGCAATGGCGCACCCGCAGGTAACCGTTCTTGGTGTCGGTCCAGAACGGTACGAACAGGATTTCCATGCCCTGCTCGGCGAGCAGACGACCCAGTTCCGGAAACTCCACGTCGTAGCAGATCAAAATACCGATGCGGCCGGCGTCGGTGTCGAAGATGCGCAGGCCATCGCCGCCCTGAATCGCCCAATCCTTGCGCTCGTGAGGCGTAATATGGATTTTTTTCTGCGCTTCCACCGAGCCATCGCGGCGCATCAGATAGCCGACATTGTACATGCGGCCGTCTTCTTCCAACGGCATCGACCCACCGATGATGTTGATGTTGTAGCTGACCGCCATGTCCGCCAGGGCATCCCGGATCTCTTCAGTGAAGCTGGCCAGATAGCGCACGGCCTCCACCGAATTGAGATCGGTCTTCAGGCCCATCAGCGGGGCGCTGAAAAATTCCGGCAGCACGGCGAAATCGGCGCGGTAGTCGGACAGCGAATCGATAAAGAATTCCACCTGACTGACCAGATCCTCCACTGAGCGCACCGCGCGCATGCGCCGTTGCACCACGCCGATGCGCACCACCGAACGACGCGGCCAGGTGCCTTCGTCTTCCGGCTGATAGAGGATGTTGTCCCATTCCAGCAGGGTGGCGTAGCCACGGGAGCTTTCGTCTTCGGGCAGATACTTGGTGAGCAGCCGCTTGACGTCGAAACCGTTGGAAAGCTGGAAGGTCAGGATGGGATCGTAAATGGCGCGCGCTTCGACCTCGGCGATGTAGTCGGTGACCGGCATTTTGTCGGCGTAATCCTTGTAACCGGGCAAACGACCACCGGCCAGAATGGCACGCAGATTCTCATCGCGGCACAGCTCCTTGCGCGCCTCGTACAGGCGGCGGCCCAGCCGATAGCCCCGATACTCCTGATCCACGAACACATCCAGCCCGTAGAGCGCGTCGCCCTTCTTGCTGTGCGAGCGGACCTTGTCGTCGGTGATCAGGTCTTCATAGCGGTGCGGGTTGGAGAACCGGTCGTAGCTGACCTTGATGGTCAACGCGGTGGCCACCAGCTCGCCGTTGTCCTCGATCGCCAACTGCCCCTCGGGAAACAGGCGAATCAGGGTGCTGACGGTGTCCTCCGGCCAAGCGCCACCGATATCGTGATAAACCTGATCCATCAGTTTCGCCAGGGCGGGATAATCATCGCGGCGCAGTTGCCGCAAGCGCAGTCGGGTACTTTCTTCGGCCATGCTTCACTCCAGAATCGGCTCAGGCATTCAAAGGCGGAAAGGGGATCAGCCAGCAGCAATCCCGATTGTGCAGCGCATCCAGGTTGCGCGGATACAAGGCAACGCCGTCGGGGCGGATAAACAGGGCGGCGCCGGAACGCAGGCCGATAAAACCGGACACCTGCTCAACCACGTAGCCGCCGGGTTCACGGAATTCACTGCGCAGAGGTTCGGGAATCGCTTCGTAACCCACCAGACCGTTGGCCAGCGGGTCGTCCACCGCGCGCCGGTCACGGTACAGACCGATCGCGTCGGCGCCGATCAGCAGCACCATTCCCTGGTGAAAATGCAGCAGATTGACCGGCCCCCGGTCCGGCAATGACAGGACTTCCTGCCGTGAGATTATGTTGTCCATAAAGCTCCAGTTTAACGGGGAGCCGCGAGGCCCATGCAGGAAAAGATTGTAATACTTACCGGCGCCAGAATCTCGGCGGAGTCCGGGATAAACACCTTCCACCGCCACCGGCAGGGCCGCGCCACCGAGCTGGTGCCGGCGCAGGTGAGCGCTCTGATCGCCGCCTAGCGTTGATCGGCACTCCAGCCATACAGCTCCGCCAGCGCCTGTTGACGGCGCCGCCGGGTCATCCGAAAACGCCATGCCAGTGGCGCGTGCACCAGCAACAGGGCGGCGGCCAGCAGCAGCCACGCCGATCGCACCAGCGCCGGCCACGGCTGATCCAGCCGCTGGCGGGTATCGACTTCCAGCCGCACGGCGCCGTCGGCGGTCTCGCCGCGGCGCACCACCACGCCATCGATCTGGAACCGGGTTTGCCCGCTCGCACCGGCCAAAGCAACCATTTGCCGCCACACCTGGCCGGCGCTCTGCTCGCTCGGCGCGCCCTGCCGGATTGGCTCCGGCACCTGGATCACGACGCCGCCGGTCTGCGAGTCGATGATCTCATCGGCCAACCGCCGAACCGCCTTATCGGCGCGCTGGAACCCCGCTTCGCGGGCGTAACCGAGCAGCTTATCGACGTGGTGATGAAGGATCACACCGGGCATCGGCTGGCCGGCCTCGTCAGGCGTTCCCTGAGCGTCGTTTTGCGCCGCGTCGGTCGACGCGCGAAGCACCGCATCATGAAAAGCGGCCCAGTCCCCGGGTTGGGATTCGCGCGGCAGTTTCACCACCTTGACCATCTCCCAGCGCAGCAGATCGCAGGGCCGCGCCGAGCGGTACTGCGACATCGCCTCCGGGCAGGCCCGGTCCACCAGGGCGACCACCGCGGGCAAATCCTTCACCAGCATCGGCCGGGTCTTGGGGTCGCGGTTGCCCTGTAACAGGGCCAGCATCTCCAGGCGCGGGTCGCGGCTAAGATTCAGAAACTCACCGTCGATCAATGCCTGCGCGGTCTCGTCATTCAGTTTCGTGTCGCCGGCGGGCTGCGCGCCCCCCCAGCGAATCCGGCGGCAATCGACGAGCGGCGCGCCGCCCTCCCGCCGCACCTGGCAACGACCGCTGCCGCGCAGGCTGACCGGCGTCGCGTAACCCGGCGGTTGCGCCATCAGCGCTTCCGCATCGCCATACTGTCGGGGGCCGTGTTGCGTCAGCGCGCTCCACGCCAACGCCAGATCCGCCGAGGGCGCGGCGGACGCCAGCAAGGCACCGAGCAACGCCAGGCCACCCAATATCGCCAGAGTCAGGTGCCGTCCCCAGAACACCGGCGGCACCTGGCGAACCTCTTTATCCAGTGACAAATGCCGGTCCCAGCGCACCACGCCATGGTCGTCCACGCGCAGCTCCGCCTCCACCGTGCGGCCTTCTTCCAGCTGCACGTGGGGCCGCCAATGGGCAGGCAGATCGAACGGCAGTTTGTCGCCCAGGGTAACGCCGGCGCTGACCGCCTGGCCGCCTTCCTCAAGGCGGATCAAATGCAGGTCCAGCGCGCCCGACACCACGTTCACCTTGCGCGCCGGGCCCGGCTTCCAAGGCCGCCAGAACAGCCACAGGGCCAGGGCGATCGAGATCAGCCCGCCGGCCAGCCACAACGGCCGGCTGCCATCCAGTTGCGACCAACTGGCGATCCACAGGCCCGCGAACCCGAGCAGCCAGAACAGCCCGGACAACAGCCCCAGGCCACGTCCTTCGCGGGCAAAGATCTCCGCCTCGGTTTCATCGCGCTGGTCGACGATGTCCACCCGCCGGCGGCGCGCTTCGTCATCGCTCTGCGCGCCGTCGTCGACATCGAACACATCGCCGATCTCCCCGCGCACGCCGCTCTGCCACTGGTCATCCGCCTGGGCGCGGCGCTGATCGCGCTCGCGGCCCTCCAGCAAAATGAATTCATCATTGAGCCGGACCACCGCGGCCAGGTTATCGGCGAACACCACCTCGGCCCGATTGTCCTGGGTCAGGAACAGGCGCGCGTCATAGGGCAGCAGCACCTCGACACCGCCAATCGTGTCGTGCAGCGTTTTGTTGCCGTTGCTCTCCAGGCCGTGCTGCTGGTAGGCGCCCTCCAGAACGAACACCTCTTCGCTGTCCAGCGTCAGCGCCTTGCCGGGCTTTTCCGGACGGCGCAGATGCGGCAGCAGCGCCTCGCGCTCACCCGGATCCAGCCGGCGGATCGACACCGACTCTCGCTGCAATGACGAAAGCGCCTGCCTGGACTGGCGGCGGCGACTTTTGTAGCCAATCAGGCTGTAAAGGGAAATGCCGACAACGGCCAACAGAAAAAGGATTTTGAGCAACGCCAGAAGTGCCACGAAAAAGTCCATCTTATCGGGGAAAAGCGGCATCCTATCCGATCATTCCGGTCATTTCAGGACCTGGCGCAAACCCTGGCGTGGCCCGTTATTTCTTCGCCAGGGTGATTGGGCTAGACTGCCGGGTTCACCACCACGAACAACAGGCTAGCCGCGCACCATGACTCAGAAACAGGTAGACGATCTCAATATCCAATCCCAGACGGTGCTGATCACGCCGCGGGCTCTGAAAGAAAAGCTGCCGCTCAGCGACGCCGCCCGTGACACCGTGCTGAACGGCCGGCAGACCCTTCGCGACATTTTGGATCGCAAGGACCCGCGCCTGTTCGTGGTGATCGGCCCGTGTTCGATTCACGACCCCCGCGCGGCCCTGGAGTACGCCGCCCGCCTGCGCAAGCTGGCCGATGAAGTCGACGATGCCCTGTATCTGGTGCTGCGCGTGTATTTCGAGAAGCCGCGTACCACGGTGGGCTGGAAGGGCCTGATCAACGACCCGTACATGAACGACTCGTTCAAGGTCGAGGAAGGCCTGCACATCGCCCGCAAGCTGCTGCTCGACGTGGCCGAGCTGGGGCTGCCGGCGGCCACCGAAGCGCTCGACCCGACCACCCCGCAATACCTGCAGGACCTGATCGCCTGGTCGGCGATTGGCGCGCGCACCACCGAAAGCCAGACACACCGGGAAATGTCGTCTGGTCTGTCCAGCCCGGTGGGCTTCAAGAACGGCACCGACGGCAGCCTGGACGTGGCCGTCAACGCCATGCTCAGCGTGCTGCACCCGCACCGTTTCCTGGGCATCGACCCGGATGGCCGGGTGGCGCTCACCACCACCAGCGGCAACCCTTACGCGCACGTGGTGCTGCGCGGCGGCGGTGGCAAACCGAACTACGACTCCGTGTCCGTGTCGCTGGCGGAAAGCGCCCTGGCCAAAGCCGGCGTGTCCACCAACATCATGGTGGATTGCTCCCACGCCAACTCCAACAAAGACCCTAATCTGCAACCCCTGGTGATGGAAAACATCGGCAACCAGATTCTCGAGGGCAACACCTCGATCATCGGGCTGATGGTGGAATCCCACCTCAAACAGGGCAGCCAGAAAATTCCCGAAAACCTGGAAGACCTGGAGTACGGCGTTTCGGTCACCGACGGCTGCATCAGTTGGGACACCACCGAGCGCAGCGTCCGCGACCTAGCCGACAAAGTCCGCGACACCCTCGCCCAACGCGGCCGCTGATCCACCACGGCACCCGCCGGCCTCCCACCACCACAAGAGGCCGGCGCCCTCCCTCCCCGTCTGAACACTGAAAACTGAACACTGAAAACTTGGTATACACCCCCTCCCATTCTATTTCCTTTAGAAATCAATACGTTCCCGTTGGGAAACAAGCCGTTTCCCGATTTTACATTTGATTTCTTGCCAGATCGCGCCGGATAGCCGCATCTTTTCCACTGTTATTTCTTGTAACGCCCTGCTATTGTGCCGGCGCATTTTTTCTCAGGGAAACTTATTAATGAAAAAAATCTACCTGAAATCCGCCTTAGCCCTCGCCGTAACCGCCGCCTCCTGCCAGGCCCTGGCCAACGGTATCGCTCTAAACGAACAAAGCGCCAGCAGCGCCGGCACGGCCTACGCCGGGCGCGCCTCCACCGCCCGTGACGCCAGCATTCTGTATGGCAACCCGGCCGGCCTGAGCCGTCTGGAGCGCACCCAGATCAGTGCCGGTGGTGCCTTTATCCACGCCAAGACCGACATCAGCAACGCCCAGGCCCAGGGCGCGGTGCCGTTCACCGGCACCAACGACGGCGACATGGTGCCGGATTCCGGCGTTCCGTTCGCCTACTTCGCCACGCCACTGGAAGGCAACTGGCACTTCGGCGTTGGCCTGTACGCCCCGTTCGGCGTGGCCGGCGATTACGAAGACAGCTTCCTGGGCCGCTACGAAGGCCTCAAAAGCGAAGTTCAGGTGGTAACCCTGCAACCCACCCTCAGCTACGCGTTCAATGATCGCGTGTCGGTGGGCATCGGCCCGACCTTCAACCGCATCGAAGGCACCCTGACCGCCGGCGTTAACCCGGCGTTCCCGGACGGCAAGGCCGACATCGAAGGCCACGACAGCGCGGTCGGCTATAACGTCGGCCTGCTGGTGGCACTGACCGACCAACTGGATTGGGGCGTGACCTACCACTCCAAGGTTGAATACACGCTCAACGGCAACACCGATCTGACCGGCGTTCCCCTGCCCGGCCTGAACGGCCATTACAGCGCCAAGCTGGACATCACCATGCCGGAATCCGTGGACACCTCGTTCACCTATCGGCTGGACGACCAGTGGACCCTGTTCGCCGGCGCCACCTGGACGCGCTGGAGCCGCCTGAAGGAATTCGCGGTGGAGAACAGCGGCGTGAACGCCGCCTACCAGCCGCTGTTCGGTACCGTGCGTGAAGAGCTGAACTGGGAAGACACCCTCTCCGTCGCCGTCGGCACCGCCTACCAGCTCAATCCGGAATGGCAACTGCGCGCCGGTTTCGCCCTGGACCCGTCGCCGACCAGCAACGAAGACCGCACCGTGCGCATCCCGGTGAGCAATCGCAAGATCGCCACCCTCGGCGCCGGCTGGGCCCCGACCCGCAACCTCAGTGTTGACGTTGCCTACGCCTACCTGTGGGAAAGCAAAGGCTCGGTCAACCAGGACACCTACAGCGCCGACTTCGAAAACTCCGCCCACGGTGTCAGCGGCCAGGTCACCTACCGCTTCTGATCCATACGCCGTAACGCAAAAAAGCCCCGGTCCGTTGTTCTGGCCGGGGCTTTTTTGTTTAGGGACAACACGCTTGCACGCAGCACGCAGCACGCTTACACGCTCAGTCAAAAACCCGGCTGCCGCGCCGCTTGGGGGCGCGGGCTCCTCTTCAGCGTGCTGCGTGCCGCGCGGTCAGCGCGTCGCCAGAGTCATGCTGTCCAGCACGCGCAGGAAGGTGGTGGGTTCGGCTTGCACGCGGTGGCTTTCCGCCCGATCCACGTAGCGGATTTCGCCGCGCGCATCGATGATGATCAGGGTCGGCATCACCGTGTCGGCGCAGTGGCCGAACAGCTCCAGCCCCAATGGCGTGCCGCCGGCGTCGACGATGTTCAGGTCGCGGGCGGCGCTCAGATCGGCGTCCACCCACCATTCCATCGCCAATCCCAGGCGCCGCGCCAATCGGCCGGTGCGTTTCAGCGGTTGCGCGCTGATCAGCACAATGCGCGCGCCACGGCGCTCAAGCTGAACACGGCGGCGCGCCAATTCGCGGATCTGCGCCATCCCCACCGGGCACCAGTTGCCGCGAAAAAACAACAGCACCGCCGGCGCGCCCAGCAGCGAGGTGGACGACACCGGCGCGCCGCTGAGGTCCCGGAACACCACCGGGGGCAGCTGCTGCCCCGGGCGCGGACCACGCTCATGTTGCGTGCGCAACGGGTGATACCAGAACAGGCTGGCGCACAGGCCGGCCAGGCCGATCGCCGTGTACAACCACGCCAGCGGCCGCGGGTCGCCCAGCGACAGCACGCCCAAGAGAGTACACGCCGCCCCCGCCCAGCAGGTCACCGTGGCCGCCGGCAACCAGGGGTGAATGCGCGCCGGTCCACGGCTGACCAGACACCCCAACAGCATCAACACCGGCAGGTTGACCATTACCACGCCCAGCCATAACCAATGGCCATCGCGCCAGCCCAGCCACAACGCGTGGGCGCAAATCAATAAGGCCAGAAGCGGATACAAGGATATGAACAACGCCTTCACGCGGGCCATCGATCCCCCCTTTTCTTTTATCCGGTGTTTTTTTATCCGGTCGGTTGATTGCTTCGAAACCGTTTTATTTTTCATCGTCGGCCGGCGCCGCGCGGACAAATACCAGACTAAGTGGTCAGCGTCCTGGGAACAAGCCACAATACGCCGATCATTTTGTCGCGCTCACGGAGATACATGAATCGGGAACGCCCTTCACTGCGTGATCGTTGGTGGCACATCATCTTCGGCACCGACACCGAAGCCGGTCGACGTTTCGATCAACTGCTGATCGTCGCCATTCTCGCCAGCGTGGTGGCGGTGATGCTCGACAGCGTTGCTTCTATCCATGAACGCTACGGCGTCTGGCTGTACGGCATTGAGTGGTTTTTTACTTTGCTGTTCACCGTCGAGTACGGCATTCGCCTGTGGGTGAGCGAGCGCCCGGCGCGCTACGCGCGCAGTTTCTTCGGCGTGGTCGATCTGCTGTCGGTGATCCCCACCTATCTGAGCCTGCTGATTCCGGGCACCAATTTCCTGCTCACCATTCGCGCACTGCGTGTGCTCAGGGTATTCCGGGTATTGAAGCTGGCCGCTTTCATGAGCGAGGCCAATCAGCTCGGCGCCGCGCTGATTCGCACCCGCCGCAAGATCGCCGTGTTCATGTTTTCCGTGCTGGTGGTGATCGTGATCTTCGGCAGCCTGATGTACGTGGTCGAAGGGCCGGTCAATGGATTCACCAGTATTCCTCGCAGCATTTACTGGGCCATTGTCACCGTCACCACCGTGGGCTACGGCGACATTTCCCCGCAAACGCCGCTGGGCCAGGTGGTGGCGTCGTTGGCGATGATCACTGGTTACGCCATCATCGCCGTGCCCACCGGCATTATTACCGCGGAAATTTCCGCCGCCCACGTGGCGCGCCGCTATCAACGCGAGTGCCCCGGTTGCCACCGCCACGATCACGATCCGGATGCACGCTTCTGTAAGCAATGCGGCAGCGATTTGCCGAAGCCGGACATCGGCGCCTGAGCGGAATCGCGCTGCTCAATCGGCCACGAAACGCTTCAACTCTGGAATACAGGACCCGCAGTTGGTCCCCGCGCGGCAGCTCAATCCCAGTTCGGACACCGTGCGTGCCCCCTGCTCCACCGCCGCCCGGAGTTGCCCCTCGCGAACCTGAAAACAGGTGCACACCACCACGCCCAGGTCGACGCCGCCGTCACCAGGGTCGCCCAACAACAACCCCGCGCGCTGCCCATCGGCCACCGGCTGAGCCAGGCAACCGGCCAGCCATTCAAGGTTTGCGTGCACCGGCTCGGGTGCCAGCGCCAGCCAGGCGATGATCCGGTTGTGCCGATCCAGGGCAACGCGCCGGTGATGACCGGCGGCGCTGTCATCCAGGCTCAGCCAGTGCTCCGCCTCCGGCAGCCAGGCCATGAAGGTGGTCTCGTCCGGCATCGCCTGACCGGCAAGCTGATATCGCCAATGGTGGGCATCAACGGGTACCCGGGCCCAGTAATCCACCGCCGGCGCCGCCATGGCGCCAAGCAGCAGGCCGTGCCAGCGCGGTTGCCATGGCTGGATCATCGCCGGGGTGTGCTTGAAGGCGGGCTGACCAGAATGCGGGTCGGTCAGCGCCGGCACCAGGGCGTCCACCCGGGCGCGGCCGGTGAAGCGATCGGTCCAGTGCAGCGGCATAAACAGCGCCTGCTCGGCCAGCCCGTCATCGAAGCGCACCTTAACCAGCGCTTCGCCGGCGGCGCTACGCACCCGGGCGTAACCGCCTTGCTCCAGGCCGAAGCGGGCGGCGGTCCGCGGTGCGATTTCCACGAAGGGCTCATCGCGATGGCTGAACAGCATTGGCGCGCGCCCGGTGCGGGTCATGGTGTGCCACTGGTCGCGCAGGCGGCCACTGTTCAGTGTCAGCGGCAGCTCGGCACTCCGGCACTCGGCCGGGGGCGGCGCGCAGGGAATCAGCCGGGCACGGCCATCGGCGGTGCTGAAGCGGGCGTCGGAGAAACAACGCTCCGATTCCCCGAATGGCCAGCGGCGCGGTGTCCATTGCTGATAGCCGCTGTCGGTGAGCGCGGCGGCGGCGGTGAGATCCAGGCATTTGCCAAAGCGCCGGGCAAGCCCGGTCATGGCCGCGTATTCGCGGAAAATCTGCGCCGGGTGGCGGTAGTCGAAGGCGTCCGCGAAGCCCAGCCGCTTTGCCACCTGACAAAGAGCCCACCAGTCCGGACGCGCCTCGCCGGGCGCGGCGAGGAAACTTCGCTGCCGGCTGATCACCCGTTCCGAGTTGGTCACGGTGCCGTCTTTCTCGCCCCAGGCCAGGGCCGGCAAGGCAATGTCGGCGCATTCCAGCGTGTCGGTGTCGCTCACGCAATCGGACACCACCACGGTGTCGCAGGCGCGCAGCGCGGCGCGCACCCGGTCGGCCTCGGGCAGCGAATCCACCGGGTTGGTGGCGATGATCCACACCGCCTTGACGGTGCCCGCCTCGATGGCGCGGAACAGATCCACCGCCATCAGACCCGGTCGCCGGGCCAGGGCCGGAGCGCCCCAGAAGTCGGCCACCGCCTGATGGTGCGCCGGATTGTCCAGTTCCAGATGCACGGCCAGTTGGTTGGCCAACCCACCGACTTCGCGGCCGCCCATGGCGTTGGGCTGCCCGGTGATCGAGAACGGCCCGGCGCCGGGGCGGCCCACCCGCCCGGTGGCAAGGTGGGCGTTGATGATGGCGTTGCCCTGGTCGGTGCCGTTGCGGGCCTGATTGATGCCCTGGGAGAACAGCGTCACGGTGCGCCCGGTGGCCGCGAACCATTGGTAGAAGCACTCCAGGTCGGCCTGCGCCAGGCCCAATTGCGCGGCCAGCCCAGACCAGCTGCCCAGCCCGTCACGAGCCTGCGCGAGGGTGGCGTCGAAGCCCCGGGTATGAGCCTCAAGATAGGCCCGGTCCACGGCCTGGTGTTGATCCAGCCACGCCAGCAGGCCGTTGAACAGAGCCACGTCCTGGCCCGGCCGGATCGGCAAATGCAGGTCGGCCAGGTCGCAGGTGGCGGTGCGCCGCGGGTCGATCACCACGATTTTCATTGCCGGGCGGCGCTTCTTTTCCGCCGCCAGACGCTGGTACACGATGGGGTGCGCCCAGGCCGTGTTGGAGCCCGTCAGCACCACCAGATCCGCCAGCTCCAGATCCTGATAACAGCCGGGCACCACGTCTTCGCCGAAGGCGCGCTTGTGGGCGACCACCGCGCTGCTCATGCACAGCCGCGAATTGGTGTCGATGTTGGCGCTGCCAATAAACCCCTTCATCAGTTTATTGGCGACGTAATAATCCTCGGTGAGCAATTGGCCGGACACGTACAACGCCACCGCGTCCGGACCGTGCTCATCAATGACGCGGCGGAAACGCTCCGCCACTTCATCCAGGGCGCGCTCCCAACTGACGGTGCGATCACCGATGCGCGGGCTCAGCAGGCGGCCGTGTTCACCCAGGGTTTCCAGCAGGCTGGAGCCCTTGACGCACAATCGTCCGCGATTGGCGGGGTGGTCCGGGTCGCCGCGCAGGTTGTCGCCGTCGCTGATCAACCCGCAGCCCACCCCGCAGTAGGGGCAAGTGCTGCGCACCGGCTCGCCGGCGTGCGGGATGGTTTGCCTCATGCCGCCACGTCGCCACAGGCGGCGGCGCCAAATGGCAACGTCAGACGCAAGGCGCCCAGGTCGCGCCCTTCCCGCCACAGGCGCTCGTAGAAGGGTCCGTCACTGACATCGCCGTACAACACCAACCCGGCCAAGCGGCCGTCGCGCAGCAGCAGGCGCCGATAGCCGCCCGCCGGGTCCTGCACGGTGATCACCTCACCTTCGCCCTCGAAATCACCGGCCGACAGCACATCAATGCCGGCGATCTTCAGGCGCGTCACGGTGCCTTCGAAACGGTAGCGACGGTGACCCAGTTCGGCGAGATGGCTGGCGCACACTCGTGCCTGCTCGAACAAGGGCGCCACCAGGCCGAAGGTGCGCCCGCGGTGCTCCACGCATTCACCAATCGCGTAGATGCGTGGATCGAAGGTCTGCAAGGTATCGTCCACGCGGATGCCGCGGGCGCCCACCGCCAGCCCGCAATCCCTCGCCAATTGCGCGCGCGGCACGATGCCGATGGCCTGCACCACCACGTCCGCCGGCAACCGCCGGCCATCGGTGAGGCGCACCGCCGCCACCTTCCCATGGCCGTCGTCCTCCAGGGCGGCGGGCCGCTGGCCCAGCACGAACGCCAGACCGCGTTGCTGCAAATCCCGTTGAAGCCGGGCGCCGGCCACCGCATCCAGTTGCTGATTAAGCAGATGGGAGCGGCCGTGCACCAGGGTCACCGAGTGCCCCCGGCGCAACAGCGCCTCAGCCGCTTCCAGGCCAAGAAAGCCACCGCCCACCACCACCACACGGCAACGGGGCAACGCCAGCAGATGGCGGGCATCGCGCAGGTCACGAAAGCCCAGCACGCCGTTCAGATCGGCGCCCGGCACCGGCAAGGATCGCGGCGCCGCGCCGGTGGCCAACACCAGGCGATGATAGGCAAACTCGCGGCCATCGGCGGTGTGCACCCGCCGCCGAGTGCGGTCGATGCGTGTGACCGGGGTGCCGGTAATCAGCTCGATACCCCGCTCCTGGTACCAGGCGCGGGGATGGGTGAGCAGGGTCGCTTCGTCGGTGCCGCCCGCCAGCAGCGGCGACAACATTACGCGGTTATAGCCACCGCCGGGTTCATCTCCGATCACGGTGATGCGATACCGACTCGGTGTCAGCCGGTTCAGTTCTTCAAGCAGGCGGCAGGCGGCCATGCCATTGCCCACCACCACCAGCGCCGGCCGTTCACCCATGGCGCACCGGCGACGCCGCGATTTCCACCCGATCGCCGGCGAGCCGCACGGGGAACACCTGCAAACGTACCTCGGCGTCCTCGATGCACTCGCCGGTCTCCAGACAAAAGTGCTGCTTGTACAACGGCGAGGCCACCACCCGGCGGCCGGCCACGGAGCCGAGCAGGCCGCGTGCCAGCACATTGGCGTGGCTGAACGGGTCGTGGTTGTCCAGCGCGAACAGCCGGTCATCGCGGGTGCGAAACAACGCCACCTGGCGTTGCGCCAAACGCACCCCAACGCCGGTTTCCGGCACGATCTCCTCAAGCCGGCACACCGGTTGCCAGGTGTCCACGGTGCCCTGCCGCGATGCGGGTTTATCGATGATTGTCTCGCTCATGATTCCACCAGTTCGATGCGTTCGTGGGGATAGGCCGGACGGCGCTGTTCACGTTCGCGCACATAGGCCAGTTCGTTGTCCGGAGTAGCGTCGTTGATAAAGTGGCGGAAGCGCTTCAGCTTTTCCTCATCCTGCAGAGTGGTTTTCCACTCGCACTGGTAGGTGTCGACGATGTGCGCCATCTGCGCTTCCAATTCGTCGGCCAGCCCCAGGCTGTCGTCGAGGATCACTTCACGCAGGTACTCCAGCCCGCCCTCCAGGCTCTCGCGCCAAACACTGGTGCGTTGCAGGCGATCGGCGGTGCGGATGTAGAACATCAGGAAGCGATCAATGGTGCGCAGCAACTGGTCGTCGTCCAGATCCGAGGCAAACAGCTCGGCGTGGCGCGGCCGCATACCGCCGTTGCCGCACACGTACAGGTTCCAGCCCTTCTCGGTGGCGATCACGCCGATGTCCTTGCTTTGCGCTTCGGCGCATTCCCGGGTGCAACCGCTGACACCCAGCTTGATCTTGTGCGGGCTGCGCAGCCCCCGGTAGCGTTCCTCCAGGCGAATCGCCATGGCCACCGAATCCTGAACGCCATAACGGCACCAGGTGGAACCGACACAGGATTTAACCGTGCGCATGGCCTTGCCATAGGCATGGCCGGACTCGAAGCCCGCCGCCACCAGTTCCGACCAGATCGCCGGCAATTGATCGACCCGCGCGCCAAACAGATCAACGCGCTGGCCACCGGTGATCTTGGTGTACAAATCGTATTTCTTCGCCACCTGACCAATGGTGATCAGCTTGTCCGGGGTAATCTCACCACCAGGCACCCGTGGCACCACCGAATAGGTGCCGTCGCGCTGCATGTTGGCGAGGAAATAGTCGTTGGTGTCCTGCAGGCCGGCCAGTTCCGGCGTCAGCACATACTGGTTCCAGCAGGAGGCGAAAATCGACGCCACCGTGGGCTTGCACAGATCGCAGCCGTCGCCCTCACCGTAGCGTTCAAGCAGGGCGTCGAAGCTGTCGATGCCTTCCACGCGCACCAGGTGGTAAAGCGCCTGACGGGAATAGGCGAAGTGTTCGCACAGATGGTTGTTGACCTCCAGGCCGCGCTTGGCCAGTTCGCTGTCGAGCACTTGTTTGACCAACGTCGCGCAACCGCCGCAGGTGGTGGCGGCGCGGGTGTCGCTTTTGAGATCCGCGACACTGGTGCAGCCGGCGTCGATCGCCTGGCACAACGCGCCCTTGGAGACATTATTGCAAGAACAGATTTGCGCGCTGTCCGGCAGCGCGTCGGCGCCCAACAACGGCGCGCCAGCGCCGGCCGGCGCCACCAGCGCAGCCGGATCGCCAGGCAGATCGATGCTGTTCAGACACAGCTGCAGAAGGTCGCCGTAGTCGCTGGCGTCGCCCACCAGCACCGCCCCCAACAACTTTTTGCCACAGGCACTGACCACCGCCTTTTTGTAGACGCCGGCACTCTGATCCAGGAACACCGCGCTGCGCGAGCCCGGCGTGCTGCCATGGGCGTCACCGATGGAAGCCACGTCCACGCCCATCAGTTTCAGTTTGGTGCTCATGTCCGCGCCCTGGAATCCGGATTCGCCCTGGCCACACAGGTGATCCGCCGCGCACTCCGCCATCTGATAGCCCGGCGCCACCAGGCCGAACACCCGCTCACTCCACAGCGCCACTTCACCAATCGCCTGAATCGCCGGGTCGCTGGTCACGCAGTGGTCGTCGATCATCACGCCACCGCGCTCACCGACCGTCAGTTCGCAGGCACGGGCCAGGGTGTCCTGGGGGCGAATGCCAGCGGAAAAGATGATTACGTCGGTTTCCAGATGGCGGTCGCCGAACACCATGCGATGACGGTGCTGCTCGCCGTCGGTGATCGCTTGTGTGCCCGTGCCAGCGTGCACGGTGACACCCAGCGCTTCGATCTTTTCGCGCAGCAACGCACCGCCCATCTCATCCACCTGTACCGCCATCAGGCGCGGGGCGAATTCCACCACATGGGTTTCCAGACCCAGGTCGTGCAATGCCTTGGCCGCTTCCAGGCCAAGCAGGCCACCGCCGATCACCGCTCCCACGCGCGCGCCCTCGGCGGCTTGAATAATGGCGTCAAGGTCCTCCAGCGTGCGATAGACAAAGCAGCCGGCGCGGTCATTGCCGTCAATCGGCGGCACGAACGGATAGGAGCCGGTGGCCAGCACCAGGCGATCATAGCCCAGACGCTCACCGGTCTCGGTGGTCACGGTACGGGCCTGGCGGTCGATGCCGCTGACCCGGGTATCCAGTTTCAGGGTAATGCCGTGGGCTTCCATAAAGCCCGACGGCGTCAGCGATAACGCGTCCGCGTCCCGCTCGGTGAAATAGCGGGTCAGACCGACCCGGTCGTAGGCGGGCCGGGATTCGCCGCACAACACGGTGACGTCAAAACGGCTGAGGCCGTCTCGGGCCACCAGTGCTTCCAGAAAACGCTGACCCACCATGCCGTGGCCGATCAGTAACAATTGCTGTTTGTTCATGGCTAACGCCCCTGTTGCGACTCGCATTCAAATGAACAACGAGCAAAGGGCGTGCCATTCCCGCAAAGCCGCTTAATCCCTGCCATCCATGCGTCGATACCCGGGTCCGGCAGCGGAGTGGCGAGCAAAATCAGGGCGGACGGGCCCCAGCACGATGCAAAGGCGCACTGATTGCGTGCACTTTTTCGTGCACCTCAAGCGCGCACTTTTTGCCCGCCGATTGCGCACCCACGGCGTGCACGGCCGGCCCCGGCGGGCCAGAAGCCTTGTTTTCAGTGCTATTTCGTCCATGGCATGGGGTTTGCTCCAACGTTCGGGTCCGTATCCTTCGCAAGGGAACCGTTATGTCCGAGCCCCGCTTGAATCCGCTGGCCCTGTCGGCACCGCGCATCCGGCTGCTGCATCTGTCGTGGATCGCGTTCTTTATTACTTTCATGGTGTGGTTCTCCCACGCGCCTCTGATGGGCACCATTCGCGATGCCTTCAACCTCAGCAGCGAGCAGGTCAAAGCCCTGCTGATTCTGAACGTGGCTTTGACCATCCCGGCCCGCGTGGTGATCGGCTCGCTGGTGGACCGCTTCGGCCCCAGGCTGGTCTACGGCGTGCTGCTGATGCTGGCGGCGCTGCCCTGCTTCGCCTTTGCCCTGGCGCAAAGCTACACGCAGCTCGCCATCACCCGTCTGCTTCTCGGCTTTGTTGGTGCCGGTTTCGTGGTCGGTATCCGCTTGATCGGCGAGTGGTTCCCGGCCCGCGAAGTGGGGCTGGCCGAAGGTGTCTATGGCGGCTGGGGCAATTTCGGTTCCGCCGCCGCCGCCATGACCCTGCCCACCGTGGCGATGCTGTACGGCGGCGACGACGGCTGGCGCTGGGCCATCGCCAGCACCGGTGTGGTGGCGTTTCTTTACGGCCTGGTGTTTCTCTGGCGCGCCCGCGACACCCCCAAGGGCAGCGCCTACTTCAAGCCCAAACGCGCCGGCGCGTTGGAAGTCACCAGCCGCCGCGATCTGTTCTTCTATCTGGCCATGAGCGTGCCGCTGTACGGCGCCCTGCTGCTGATTATCTGGCGACTTGGCCCCAATAATCTGAACCTGTATGGCGACACCGCTGAACTGGTGATGGCGGCCCTGGTGGTGGCCCTGGCGATGGTGCAGATGTGGCAGGCCTGGCGGGTCAATCGCGAGCACCTCGCGCAAGGGGTGCATGAGCGTGACCGCTATTCGTTCAAACAGGTGGCCATTCTTGATCTCGCCTATCTGGTGACCTTCGGCTCGGAGCTGGCGGTGGTGTCCATGTTGCCACTGTTTTTCACCGACACCTTCCAACTGGAGCCGGTGCTGGCCGGCCTGCTGGCGTCGGGCTACGCGTTCATGAACCTGGTTGCCCGCCCCGGCGGCGGCTGGCTCTCGGACCGTTTCGGGCGCAAGAAGTCCCTGGCCATTCTGCTGGTCGGCCTGATCGCCGGCTACCTGGTGCTCAGCCAGATCACCAGTGGCTGGCCGCTGGTGCTGGCGGTGCTGGCGACCATGGGCTGCTCGTTCTTCGTGCAAGCCGGCGAAGGCGCGGTGTTCGCCACCGTGCCGCTGATCAAGCGCCGTCTCACTGGCCAGATCGCCGGCATGGTCGGCGCCTACGGCAACGCCGGAGCGGTGATGTTTCTCACCGTGCTGACCTTCGTCGACAACAGCACCTTCTTCCTGGTGATCGCCGCGGCGGCCGCCGTGACGCTGCTGGCGGTGCGCTTTCTCGATGAGCCGCGCGGACACATCGCCGAAGTGGATGAACACGGGCAGGTGCAGCTGATCGAGGTGGGCTGATGGCGCCACTGACGACACTGACGGTACGCGCCGGCCAGCAGTCGCGGGGCGGGCGCAAGCCGCTCAACGCGGACGCCGTGGCGCTGCGGCTGCCGGCCACGCAGGACCCCGCCCTGCGCACCAAGGGCGTGGTGGCGGCGCTCGCCGACGGTCTCTCCAGCGCCGGTCGCGGGCGCGAAGCGGCGGAATCCTGCGTGCTCGGATTTACCAGCGACTATTACGCCACGCCGGCACTGTGGAGCGTGCCGCGCAGCGCCCAGCGCGTGCTGGACGCGCTCAACCGCTGGTTGTACCGGCAAACGCAGGCTGGCGAAGCGCACCTGTGCACGCTGTCTATCCTGGTATTGCGTGGCGCCAGCGCGCACCTGTTTCAGGTCGGCGACTCACGCATCTGGCGCTGGCGCGCCGGCCACATTGAGTGCCTCACCCGGGATCATCAACGGCAGCTGAACGGCCGGCCGGTACTGACCCGCGCCATGGGCTGCGACAGCCGTTTGGAGGTCGACTACTGCCACCACCCGTTGCGCCCCGGAGATCGCTTTCTGCTGACCAGCGACGGCGTGCACGACGCCCTGTCCAGTGACGAACTGGCGCAGCGCATCGGCGATCAGAACGACCCCGACACGCAAGCCCGGCGGCTGCTGGACGACGCGCTCGCCGCCGGCGCCAGCGACAACCTGAGTTGTCAGGTGCTGTGGGTGGACATGCCCGGCCAGGCCGGCGCCGAGGAAAGCGTGCGCCTGCTCGGTGAGCGGCCGCTGCCACCGTCACTGAGCGTTGGCCAGAGCCTGGATGACCTCACCGTGCTGCGCCAATTGCACGCCAGCCCGCGCAGCCATCTCTACCTGGTCCGTGATGCGCACGGCGGCACCGGCGTGCTCAAGGCGCCGTCGGTGAATCTGGAAGACGATCTTGAGGCGCTGCGCCGCTTCGCCCAGGAGGGCTGGCTACTGGGGCGCCTGCGAGGGCCGCATTTTCCACGCCTGCTGGCGACGCCCCGACCGCCCAGTTGCCTGTATCTGTATTTGCAATGGATTGACGGTGCCACCCTGGCGCAATGGTGGCGGCAGCGCCCGGACGCGCCGGTGGAGGAGAGACTCTATCTCGCCGATCAACTGCTTAACGGGCTGCGCGCCCTGCACCGCAGCGATGTGATCCACGACGATCTGAAACCGGATAATCTGATGATCGACCGGCACGGGTTGCTGCGTCTGATCGACCTGGGCGGTGCCCATTGCCGGGGCGGCGATCAACCGGTGTCCGCTTTGCCCCAGGGCACCCGCCCTTACACCGCGCCGGAACGCGCCACCGGCGGCGCCCCCAGCGAAGCCAGCGACCAGTTCGCCGCCGCCGTGGTGATTCACGAACTGCTGACCGGCACGCTGCCCTGGCAAGGGCAGTACCAACGCCGGGCGCGCGATCCGTTACCACCGCTCACACGGCACAACCGATTCATACCGGACGGCGTGCAGGGCGCGCTGGCCCGAGCCCTTTCGATACGCCCGGAACAACGCTTTCACGACGTCGCCGAATTCCGCGCCGCGTTGCGCGATCCCGGCACCGTCAGCGCGCCACCACGGCGCGACCCGATCGGCCAGCTGCGCTTCTGGCGAGGCGCCAGCGCCATGCTGTTGTTGCTGCTGCTGTTGAGTGTCTTGGCCAAATAGCGCGGCCCGGCGGGCCGCGCGAATCGGAAATCACAACCGGCCGAGTTCGAAACTTACCCCATCGGAATCAATCAGCAGGCGGCTGCTTTCACCCTGTTTCTCCTGGCGGGCCCACTCCACCAGTTGATAGAAAACATTGCGCGAAATCAGCGCCTCGAGATTATCGCGCACGTGCAGATACGGGGTCGGCTCGCCGCTGGCCGGGTCGGTTTCCACCCGGATCGGATGGCGCTCACCGGCCACCACGTGGCTGTCCACGTTGGTAGTGAACACCAGTTTATCGGCACCGTCGCCACTGACGAATTCGACCTGGGTGGCCACGAACGGCGCCACCTCGACCTGGATGCGCAGCTTCTCCACCGGCGTGACCAGGAAATAATCGTCGCCCTCGCGCAGCAGAATGGTGGAAAACAGCTTCACCATGCGGTGCCGCTCAATCATCGAGCCCTGATAGAACCATTGGCCTTCCCGGTCGATGCGCATGTCGATGTCGTCTTCGCGCTCCGGGTGCCATTGGTGCACCGGCGGCAGACCCTGTTCGTCCTTTTCCGCTTTTTCCAGAAGCGCGATCAGTTCGTCGGTTTTCGCCATTGGTCTCTCCTTGACAGCCCCGGCCCTGGCGGCCCGAGCCGACGGCCGGTTTATTTGCCGCGCTGGCCGCGATTGCCCATGCGGATACCGATTTCCACCAGGAAATCGAGAAAATCGTCCTTGTCTTCAATCAAACGCTGATAGAACGGCGATTGCATCAACGCCACCGCGCCGTGCGCCAGCGCCCAGGCGCTGCAGATATGATAGATCGCCGGCACATCCTCCAGACTGCCCTCCTGCACCCGCGCCTTGACGATGTGCGTGAGCCGTTCGAAATTGGACTCGCGAATGCGATGCAGTTTCTCCACCAGATCCGGTACCGCGTGATCCTTGATCACCTTGTTTTCCAGGCGGTCAAACAGCTGGTAACGCTGCGGGTCACTGATGCGAAAGCGAAAGTATTCCCGCGCCAGGGTTTCTTTGTCGTCGGTTTCGGAAATGTCGTTGAACAGCTCGGCCAGGTCTTCCTCGTAGCGCAGCATCAACAGCAAATAGATTTCGTTCTTGGTCTCGAAATGCTTGTAGATGGTGCCTTTGCCGATCCCCACCCGGTCGGCGATCATTTCCACCGTGACGCGGTCTTCCCCGAATTCCAGAAACAGCGCCAGCGCGGCGTCGAGAATCTGTTGCTCGCGTTGCCGAAACTCCTGCGCCTTGCGCGTGGCCTTTTCCAGATCCGCCATTGATTTCTCCTTATACGGTGACCCACGAGTCTAACCTATCCGGCCGGTGTCCACGAAGGGCGCGGCGGCGGATTCGGCATACTCCGTTCAGAGGGCTACAATCATTCGGGCTGCAACAGCCGTGCCCGGCCAGAATCGCATACGGCCAGGGGAACCTCTGAACCACGCCCTGCAACGATGATCTGCGACGATGATCTGCGAAGATGATAACAAAGGAGCTTCCATGGTGGACCTGCAAGCGGAATTTCCCCTGCGCGACGATGTGCTTTATCTCAACCACGCGGCGGTGGCGCCCTGGCCACGCCGTACCCGGGACGCGGTGCTCGCGTTCGCCGACGAAAACATCCACCAGGGGGCCCGTGATTACCCACGCTGGGGTGAGGTGGAGCAGCGCCTGCGTGAGCACCTCGCCTGGCTGATCGGTGGGGTCGACAGCCGCGATGTGGCGCTGCTGAAAAACACCTCGGAGGGGCTTTCGGTGATCGCCGAGGGGCTCGACTGGCAGGCCGGCGATCAGGTGGTGATCAGCGACCAGGAATTTCCCTCCAACCGGATTCCCTGGCAGGCGCTCGGCGACCGTGGCGTGGAGGTGGTGTCGGTGGATGTGGCCGGCGACGACCCAGAACGGGCGCTGATTGAGGCGTTCACCGAACGCACCCGGCTGGTGTCGATCTCGTCGGTGCAATACGGCACCGGCATTCGCATGGATCTGCCGCGCATCGGCGCCGCCTGCCGGCAGCGCGGCGTGCTGTTTTGCGTGGATGCGATCCAGAGTCTCGGCGCGGTGGCCTTCGATGCCCACGCCGCGCAGGCGGATTTCGTGGTCGCCGACGGCCATAAATGGATGCTCGGCCCGGAGGGCGTGGCGTTGTTCTACTGCCACCCCGACGCCCGAGAGCGGCTGCGGCTGCGCCAGTTCGGCTGGCACATGATCGCCAACGCCGGCGATTACGGACGCAGCGACTGGCGACCCGCCGACGACGCCCGGCGCTTCGAATGCGGCAGCCCCAATATGCTCGGCGTGCACGCCCTGGAAGCGTCGCTGTCGTTGCTGCGGGAGTTGGGCATGGCCGAGGTGGAGCAACGTTTGGGAGAGCGCGTCGATCATCTGTACGCGGCCCTGCAAGACGCCGGCGCCACTCTGCTGAGCCCGGCGCAGCCGGCCCGGCGTGCCGGCATTGTCACCTTCCGACTGGGCAGCGAAGCGCCCGGCACCACCCGCCAGCGCCTGCAGGCCGGGGGCGTGGTGTGCGCGGAGCGCGGCGGTGGCGTGCGTCTGTCACCGCATTTCTACACTGACTACCGGGTCATCGACCGCGCCGTGGCGCTATTGTAGGATAGCCGCAGTGACGTCGGGCGCGTTGAGCGCCCGTCAGCCGGGCGATGTGGCCGATGCCACGCGCCTGCTCGGCCGGCCTACCGCGCCGGGCATTTCTTTCATCACCGCCGGATTCCATGAACCCTCAACGACTCTACGAATGGCTCGCTGAACGTCTTCAGCGCCAGCCGGAAAGCAAGGACTGGCCGCTCGGCGACCTCGCCACCCAGCGCGCCCGGCTGCAGCCCTGTGACGTGCTGCTGGTGGACGGCGAGAGCCGCCTGGACCAGCGCCTGAAGATGATCTCCACCAGCCGTTTTTCGCGCGCACTGCTTTATATCGGCCGCCCTCATGACCTGGCCGACCCGGCGCTCAGGGCCCTGCTGGCGGACTACCTGCCCTGCGAGCCGGACACCCAGCTGGTGCTTGATGCCAGCCTGGAGCGGGGCTTGCGGGTGCGCGATCTGAGTCATCTGGATGGCTTGCATCTGCGCGTGTGCCGGGCACAGAACCTGGCCGCCGAAGAACGCCAGGACGCCCTGCGCTTCGCCATCAGCCGCCTGGGCAGCGGCTCGCAGCACTCCTGGAGTGCCCTGGCGTTGCTCTGGTTGCTGCCCTGGCGGTTACTGGGCCGCTCCTGGCGCCGGCGGTTGTTCAACCATTGGGCCAACGATCTGTTGCGGGTGATCACCGGCACCACCGCCGGCGAGGCGTTCGCTTTTATTCAGTTCCCGGTGCACCCGCTGGTCAAGGAGGCGAGCAATGGCTCGCGCTTGCTGCGGCTGCAACCGCGTGTGTTCCATGCCGCCGATTTCGATCACTCGCCCTACTTCGATGTGATCAAAGTGCCGTTTTTGCTGCAACAGATTCCCGCCGGCTTCACCGCCATTCCCTGGAAGGGCAATGCCGGCGCCCTGGCCGCCGAGCCGGAACGGCACCTCTCGCTGGTCGATTGAGGTCAGGCGTACGCCCGGCGCCGTACCCATAAACCCGACAACGCCGCCAGCAACCACAGCCCGCTGGCGCCACCGCCACCACCGCCGCCACCACTACCGTCATTCTGCGCGCGGGGGGCCTCCGTCGCCGCGCTGGCCGGGTTGGCGAACGCGCGGGTGTCGCCGGTGGGGAAATCCCCCTCCCGGCCGCCGCCGTCCACCTGCACCCGGCCAGCGCCCGCCCCGCTCAGGGTGAGGGTGCGGGTCAGGCTCTGCCCACGGGCCAGATCGCCCAGCTCGCAGCGTATCGGCCGCGTGCCCACGCAACCGGCCGGCAAGGTTCGCCAATCCCAGCCGGCCGGCAACAGCACACTGACCCATACCCCATGCGCATCGCGGTGCGTGGCCCGGTTGCTGACCCGCGCCTGAAGCCGCACATCGTCGCCGGCCAGCGCCACCGATGCCTGCACCGCCAAGTCGGGCAGATCGCTGAACACGGCCTGGAACGTCTCGTTGTCGGCGCTGTAGTAGTCGTGGCTGTCACTGATCGGCGTGACCCGGATCTGGCTGGCATAGCGGCCACCCCCGGCGGCGCTGAGCCGCAGCGTCTGGCTGCCACTGCTGGCCCCCAGCGTGACGGAATCGCCACCGCTGCAATCACTGTAGCCGTCGCCGGCCCGGCAGCCGAGATCGTCGGCGCGCACCCGCAGCCCGGCGTCGTGGAACAGCCGCAGGCCCACCCGCTCGGCGCCGTTGACCAGGCTCAGGTTGGTGATGCGGGATTGCAGCACGATCGATTCGCCGATGCCGGCGTACAGCGCGTCCGCCTCACTGAGGCTTTCCAGATCCACCATCGCGCCCCGCGAAGTGCGCTCGATCCAATCCAGATAGCGGTTCACCCGGGTGTACACCGCCGGGGCGCCGCTGGCGCACTGCTCGGTGCCATAGCTGGTCACGCCGGCCAACCAGGCGTGGCCGTCTTTTTGATAGATCAGCGGCCCGCCGCTGTCTCCCCGGCAGGTGTCCCGGGTGGCGGCCGGGTCAACCGCGCAAAGCTGTCCACTGCCCAGGTTGTTCCAATAGCGCGCGCAGCGCTGTGGGGAAACATAATCCAGTGCCGCCTGCTGCAAGGTGTCGGAGAGCGCGCTGTTCTCCGTGCGCCCCCAGCCCAGCGCCAGCAACGCGTCAGCGGTGTCACTGCTTTCCAGGGCGCGCATTTCCGCGGCCTTGGCCAGATCCAGGGGCCTCTGCCCGGAGGGCGATGCCAGCTCCAGCAGAGCCAGATCGTTGTGATAGACATCGCCCCGGTAGCCTTCGTGCACGTGCACGGCGCGCACCGCCAGCCGCTCCGGCGCATCGCGGGTGCGATCCAGATGCCCCAAAGAGACAAACAGCACCGCCGGCGATTGCGTTGCGCCGTCGCTGGTGCGCACGCAATGGGCGGCGGTCAGCACCCAGGCCGGCGCCACCAGGGTGCCGCCGCACAAGGTGGCACCCTGGCGCGGGTCGCCGGAACGGCTGATTTCCAGCTCCGCCATCCAGGGACGGGCTTCGCCCACACTCACCCCGCCAATGATTCTCGGCGTGGCCATGTCCGAAGCCACCGCGATGGCGCTCCAAGCCAGTAAACACGCCATTAAAAGTGCTTTGAAAAGAGTTGCGATGCCCATTGATCCCCCGGTTGTAATACCTTATTCGTACCGGAGGCCATACTATTGAACGGCAAATGACAAAAACAACCTACTCTTTTGATATCACATTGATATCAGTCAAAAGTGTGACAAAGGTTTGCCCGATGCCGTGCACCGACGCACATCCGCGCCGCCGGTGGCGCGTTAGAAGAACGGGTCGGACGGCGGACGCTTACCCCCCAAGCAGGCCGCTTGGACGCAAAGGCTCATTGCGTCGCCGCAATGCCTTGGGTGATGGGGTCTTATGTCGGCGTTTGGCGTTTGGCGTTTGGCGTCCGGCGTCCGGCGTCCGGCGACAGGCGTCCGGCGGCAGGCGTCCGATGGCGGGCAAAAGGGCAACAAACTTGATAAACACGGCACGAGCGGGTATTGCTGCTGGTGCGGTCCTCGACCCCTTTTTCCGTAGCAGCCCGGAATCGCCCATGCCATCCAGTTCCAGCAACGCCCGGACCTCGCGCCTGGCCCGCCATTTCACCCGTCGACCTGTTACCGTGGACGACGTCACCATCATCGATACCAGCGTGCTCAAACGGGCGGTCGGCGCCGCCGCGCTTGGCAACGCCATGGAGTGGTTCGATTTCGCCATCTACGGTTATCTGGCGGCGGTGATGGGGGCGGTCTTCTTCCCTTCGGAAAGCCCCCAGGTCCAGCTTCTGTACAGCTTCGGCGCGTTCGCGGTGGCGTTTCTGGTGCGACCGCTGGGCGGGCTGTTTTTCGGCCCGCTGGGCGACCGGGTGGGCCGTCAGCAGGTGCTGGCGGCGACCATGATCATGATGGCGATCAGCACTTTCAGCATCGGGCTGATCCCCAGCCATGAAAGCATCGGTGTCTGGGCACCGCTGTTGCTGTTGCTGGCACGCCTGGTACAGGGGTTCTCCACCGGCGGTGAATACGGCGGTGCCGCCACCTTCATCGCCGAATACGCACCGGACCGGAAACGCGGCTTTCTCGGCAGTTGGCTTGAGGTGGGCACCCTGGGCGGCTTCGTGCTCGGTGCCGGCCTGGTGAACGGCCTGACCTGGTGGCTGGGCAGCGACGCGTTGCACGCCTGGGCCTGGCGCATTCCTTTCCTGGTCGCCGGCCCGCTCGGCCTGGTGGGCTTGTATCTGCGTTTGAAGCTGGAAGAGACACCCGCATTCCGGCAGCAACTCAAGGAACACAGCGGCGAACAGGGCGCCCCCATCAACCAGCAGTTGCGCGATATTCTCAGCGCGAACCGGCGGCCGATGCTGCTCTGCCTGGGCCTGGTGTTCATGCTCAACATCGCCGATTACATGCTGCTCTCGTACATGCCCAGCTATCTCACCGCCACGCTGGGCTACAGCGAAACCGGGGGGCTGTTCGTGGTGGTGGTCGCGATGCTGTGCATGATGGTGATTACCCCGTTCGTGGGCGCGCTGTCCGACCGCATCGGGCGGCGGCCAATCTGGATCACCGCCTGCGTGGGGTTCTTTTTCCTGTCGGTGCCCTGTTTCATGCTGATCGGCAGCGGCGATCTGCTGTGGGTGTTCGGCGGCTTGCTGGTACTCGGCGTGCTGTTGGTGTGCCTGCTCAGTATCGTCGCCTCCACCCTGCCGGCGCTGTTTCCCACCGCGATCCGTTATGGCGGTCTGGCGATCGCCTATAACCTGTCCACCGCGCTGTTTGGCGGCACCGCGCCACTGCTGGCCACCTGGCTGGTGGACACCAGCGGCGATCATTACATGCCGGCGTTTTATCTGATGCTCGCCTCGCTGGTCGGGTTCGTGGCGATCTGGTACAGCGACGAAAGCGCGCGCCAGCCGTTGCAGGGCTCGCCGCCGGCGGCGGCCTCGCGGGCGGAAGCCCGGGAAATCGTGGCGGAGATGCGGGAACAACAGCCGGCCGCGCCAAAACAATCGACACCGGCCTCGACACCGGGAGGGTAATCCGGCGCCTGATGGCGCCAGATTGTTGGCCGAGGGACATAGCCCCGGGTGGGGAAATTACTTGATGATGCCGCAGGCCACGCGGGCCCCGCCGCCGCCCAGCGGTTTGGGCTGGTCGGAGTAGTTGTCGCCGCCTTCGTGGATCATCACCGCGCGCCCTTTCAGGTCGCTCATCTCCAGCCTCGGCGCCAGCACCGGCGTCACCGCCTGGCCGTCGTCGTTGACGTAGAGCGCGGGCAGATCACCCAGATGGCCCTCTCCCCAGGGCGTGCCGTGATGGCCCGCCTTGTCCGGATCGTAGTGGCCACCCGCGGCCACCGCCGCGGCCATGTCACCGTCTTTCTTGGCCGGCTCGCAGGAGGGGTTCTGATGCAGATGGAAGCCGTGCGGACCTTCATCGAGATTTTTCAGATCCGGCGTGAACACCACGCCGTACTCGCTCTGCTCGGCCTTGATGCTGCCGATCGGATCGCTCACGCCGTCGCTGTCCACGGCGTACATGTTAATGGTGGTGGTGGCCGCCTGAGCGCCGCCGATCATGGCGCCGGCGAATACACCGAGCAAAATACGCTGGTGGAATTGCATGAACATGCTCCTTCGCTGTCCGTGAAATGTGTAAACGCCGCGTGGGTACGCCGCGCACGCCTGTCCCGGCGTTCCCTTACTGTACCTTACCCGGACACCGAAGCACGCCCTGGGCGGCGAACCGTTGAACTTTTCAGCGCTTTTTTTATATTTTTACCTTTGTGGTTTTTTGATGGGAAAGGCTAATGAAAAAACACTACCCACCCTGCGAAAGCCCGCACTAAAGAATGGCATGGCACACTTTCCGGCGTGTTTTTATTCCTTATTATTATCAATTAAAAGATTTGGCCCTGTCATGTGGAATTGCCCTGCCCTCGACTTCACCCCGTTTGATCGAACAGGCGCCTCCGCGCTCCGATGAACGGGTTGTGAAGCCGCGTCGCCCGGCCCTAGTCTTGATCGGGCTTTACCCGCGGTGAACCCAACAGCAGGAGGCAGGCACCCATGGCCAAGAAGGCAAAGGCACCCAACAACACCCCTAACGGCACCCGCAAAAACAGCAAGATCGGTGATCAGAAAATCAGCCGCGGCCACGGCGGTGAAACCCACCAGCTGGCCGGGGGCGAGGTCCCTACCTTAACCACCAAGCAGGGCACGCCCGTCGCCGACGACCAGAATACCCTGCGCATTGGGGAACGCGGCCCCGCCGCTCTGGAAGATTTTCATTTTCGTGAGAAACTGTTCCATTTCGACCACGAACGGATTCCGGAACGGGTGGTGCACGCGCGTGGCTTCGCCGCCCATGGCTTTTTCGAAACCTACGATTCGCTCAAATCGCTGACCCGCGCCGACCTGTTCCAAACCAAGGGCCAGCGCACGCCGGCCTTCGTGCGTTTCTCCACGGTGGCCGGCAGCAAGGGCTCCGGCGATCTGGCCCGGGACGTACGCGGTTTCGCCGTCAAGCTCTACACCCAGGAAGGCAACTGGGACATCGTTGGCAACAACATTCCGGTGTTCTTTATTCAGGATGCGATCAAGTTTCCCGATCTGATCCACGCCGCCAAGGAAGAACCGGATCGCGGCTTTCCCCAGGCGCAAACCGCCCACGACAATTTTTGGGACTTTATCTCGCTGACGCCGGAAAGCATGAACATGGCGTTGTGGATCATGTCCGACCGCACCATTCCCCGTTCGCTGCGCTTCATGGAAGGGTTTGGCGTTCACAGCTTCCGGATGGTCAACGCGCGCGGTGAATCCAGCTATGTGAAATTTCACTGGAAGCCCAAGCTGGGTATGCAATCGGTGGTGTGGAATGAGGCGCTCAAGATCAACGGCATGGACCCGGACTTCCATCGCCGCGACATGTGGGGCGCCATCGAAGCCGGCGACTACCCGGAATGGGAGCTGGGCCTGCAGATTTTCGATGAAGCGTTCGCCGAGCAATTCGAGTTCGACATTCTCGACCCCACCAAGATCATTCCCGAAGAGCAGGTGCCGGTGACGCCGGTGGGCCGGCTGGTGCTGGATCGCAACGTGGACAATTTCTTCGCCGAAACCGAACAGGTGGCGTTCTGTACCCAGAACATCGTGCCCGGCATCGATTTCACCAACGATCCGTTACTTCAAGGCCGCAACTTCTCCTACCTGGACACCCAGTTGAAGCGGCTCGGCGGCCCCAACTTCACGCACATCCCGGTGAACGCCCCGAAATGCCCATTCCACACGCTGCAGCAGGATGGGCACATGGCGATGGAAAACCCTCGCGGGCGCGCCAACTATGAGCCCAACTCCTGGGGCGGCGCCGAAGGCGGCCCCCGCGAAGACCCGAAAAAGGGCTTCCAGAGCTGGCCCGCCGAAGAGGCCGGCACCAAGGCACGGTTGCGGCCGGAGAGCTTCGCCGACCATTACAGCCAGGCGCGCCAGTTCTACCTCAGCCAGACCGACGTGGAGCAACAGCACATCGCCGACGCCTTTACCTTCGAACTGAGCAAGGTGGAAACGCTGGCGATTCGTGAACGCATGGTCTCGCACTTGTTGAACGTGGACGCCGGGCTGGCGAAGACCGTGGCCGGCAATCTGCGCATCAAGCGCATGCCGCGCCCGGCGGACGCTGCCCGGCCTACCCGTGAAGATCTGCCTGCCTCGCCGGCGTTGAGCATTCTGCTGAACAGCGCCAATACCTTTAAAGGCCGCAAGATCGGTGCTTTGGTGACCGACGGCGTCGATGTGGCACTGGTCGAGGGGCTGAAGAAAGCCGCGGAGAAAGAAGGCGCCATGGTGGCCTTCGTGGCGCCTTCGGTGGGCGGCGTGGAACTCAGTGACGGCAGTTGGTTGGAAGCCGACGAAAAAATCGACGGCGGGCCCTCCGTGGTGTTCGACGCGGTGGTCGTGCTTGCCTCGAAAAAAGGCGCATCCGAGCTGGCGGGCATGCCGCCGGCGCGAGACTTTATCAGCGATGCCCTGGTGCATAAAAAATTCATCGGCTACAGCCCGGAAGCGCAAGCCCTGGTTCAGCGGGCCGGCCCCGACGATGAGCATGCGGAAGGCGTACTGGTACTGAAAAAACCGGCCGACACCGCCCGCTTTGTTCAGACCTGTCGGGCGCTGCGCTGCTGGCAACGGGCCTGATATCGCTGCGCCACGGTGAACAGCCATGTTGAATAATAACCGGGCCCGGCGCCGCGCCGCGGCCCTTCTTTTACCGCTGACCCGGCACGATAGGGATGGGGCCCAGCCATGCCACAGGTCTTTCGGCCCAGGGCCAACGCCCTGGCCTGGACAGTGCTGATCATTGCCGCCGCGCTGCTGGTCGTAGCGGTGTGTCTGGCGGCGCATTATTTCAGCTCGCCTTACTACAGCGGCGTGGATCGCACGCCGCCACAGCCGGTGCCGTTCAGCCATAAGCACCATGTCGGCGAGCTGGGGCTGGATTGCCGCTACTGCCACACTTCGGTTGAGGATTCCTCGTTCGCCGGCGTCCCGGAAAGCGAGGTCTGTATGACCTGTCACTCGCAACTGTGGACCAACGCCAGGCTGCTGGCGCCGGTGCGCGACAGTCTCAAAAACGACCGGCCACTGCGTTGGCAACGCGTTCATGATCTGCCGGACTATGTGCATTTCGATCACAGCGCCCACGTTAACCATGGCGTGCCTTGCCAGGCCTGCCACGGGCGCGTCGATGAAATGCCGCTGACCACCCAGAAGAAAACCCTGTTCATGCAATTCTGCCTGGATTGCCACCGCAATCCGGCGCCGCATCTGCGACCACCGGACGCGGTGTTCGAGATCGGCTGGCAACCCGCCGGCGTGCCCTCCGAAGCTCGCCAACGCTATGGCGAACGCCTGATGGCGCGCTATCACACCCCCACCACGGAACGTCTCACGGACTGCAGCCTATGCCATCAATAATTGCCCGCCAGAGCGATCATATCGACATCGCCGAGTTGCGCCGCAGATTAGCCGGCCGCCGCGGGCGTCCTTACTGGCGCAGTCTGGAAGAACTGGCCGACGCGCCCGGTTTTCAACAACTGCTGGAGGAAGAATTCCCACGTCTGGCGCCCCTGTGGCAAGGGCGGGTTTCCCGCCGTGGTCTGCTGGGTCTGATGGCGGCGTCGCTGGCGCTGGGCGGGCTGAGCGCCTGCAAACCGCAACCGGCGGAGCGGATCGCGCCCTACACCCGCCGCCCGGAAGACCTGATCCCCGGCCAGCCGCGCTGGTATGCCTCGGCGCTGACGCTGGATGGCTACGCCCGTGGCGTGCTGGTCAAAACCTTCGAAGGGCGGCCGGTGAAGATCGAGGGGCTGCCTCTGCATCCGGCCAGCCTGGGCGCCACCGACAGCATCGCCCAAGCGGAGATTCTCGGCCTGTACGACCCGGACCGCTCCCAGGCGGTGCATTACCAGGGCAACGCCAGCGGCTACCACGTTTTTCTGCGGCAACTGCGGGCCCGGGCGGCGCGCTGGGGCGGCGACGAACATCGCCTGTGCCTGTTGACCGGACCGGTCAGTTCACCCAGCCAGCTGACGTTGATCGAGAGCCTGCGTCAGCGCTACCCGGGGCTGCGCTGGTACAGCCATCAGCCGGTCTCCCGTCAGGCTGTGTACCAGGGGACCCGGCAGGCGTTCGGCGAAGCCCTGGAGCCGCGTTATCGTTTGCATCAAGCGCGGGTGGTGCTGACTCTGGACGCCGATCTCCTCGGCCAGGGTGGCGCCAAACTGGCCCATGCCCGCGCCCTGTTCGGCGGGCGTCGGCCAGCGCCGCGCGGGCCGATTCGCAACCGCCTGTATTGCATCGAAAGCACGCCCACCATCACCGGCGCCAGCAGCGATCATCGACTTGGCATCGAGGCCGATCGCATCAGCGCGGTGGCGGCGGCGCTGGCCGCGCGCCTTGGCGTGCCGGGCCTGAACAACGCGCCCACTCCATCGGGAGTCGACCCGGCCTGGCTGGACGCCCTCGCCGCCGATCTTGAGGACGCCGGCGCTCACGCCGTGGTGATCGCCGGCGACCATCAGCCGGCGTCACTTCATGCTCTGACCCATTTGCTCAATCACCGGCTCGGCGCCATTGGCACCAGCGTCGATTACGCCGAGCCAGTGCTTGGCCAGGCCGACGGCGATCTCACCGCGCTCAGCGAAGCGATTGATCAGGGCAACGTGGATGGCCTGCTGATGCTGGGCACCAATCCGCTCTACAGCGCTCCGCCTTCGCTGCAGTTCGAGCAGCGCCTGGCGCGCGTGCCCTTCACCGTTCACTGCGGCCAGTACCGGGACGAAACCGGGCGCGCGGCGCTTTGGCATTTGCCCCTGGCGCACCCGTTGGAAAGCTGGGACGACGCCCGCGCCTTCGACGGCAGCGTCGCGCTTATGCAGCCCACCATCGTGCCCATGTTCGGCGGCTTTACCGCACAGCAGGTGCTTGCCAGCTTCGCCGGTGACGCCCCGAGCGATGCCCGCCAGGCACACCGGAACGTCTGGCGGCGCCTGCTCGGCGACCACGATTTCGACGCACGCTGGCGCGCCGCACTGCAGCGTGGCTGGCTTGAAGACAGCGCCAGCGCCGCGCGTACCCCCACGCCGGCAGCGCAGGACGGTACGCTTGCCGCCACCGTCACCGGGCTCGGCGACGACGGTCTGATTCTGCAACTTCGCCCCGACCCGGTGTTACATGACGGCCACTACGCCAACAACGGCTGGCTGCAGGAACTGCCACGACCAATCACGCAACTGACCTGGGACGGCGCCGCGCTGATCGCCCCGGCCCTGGCCGAAAAGAGAGGGCTGCGCGAAGGCGAGAAAGTGACCCTGGCGCTGGCCGGCCAGCGGCTGTCGGTGCCGGTCTGGATTCAACCCGGGCAGCCAGCGGACGCGGTCACCCTGTTTCTTGGCCAGGGCCGCCGCGCGGCCGGCCGGGTCGGCAACGGCGTGGGCGTCAACGCCAGCGAACTGATGACCAGTGAAGGCGGCTACGATCGGCGCGGCCTGACCCTGCACAGCGAACAGGTGCGCTGGCCGCTGGCCAGTACGCAGCAGCATCACGCCATGGAGGGCCGCGACGTGCTTCGCGAAGCGACCTTGGAAGAGTTCCACCTGCAACCGGATTTCGCCCAACCGCCCAGCGAAGCGCCAATCTCCCGGTACCCGGAACACGACTATCCCGGGCACGCCTGGGGCATCAGCGTCGATCTGAGCAGTTGCTTCGGCTGCAATGCGTGCATCACCGCCTGCCAGGCGGAGAACAACATTCCCATCGTCGGCAAGGAAGAGGTCATGCGCGGGCGCGAGATGCACTGGCTGCGCGTCGACCGCTACTTCTCCGGCGCGCCGGACGCGCCACGAATGACCTTCCAGCCGGTGCCGTGCATGCATTGCGAAAAGGCGCCTTGCGAGTACGTGTGCCCGGTTGAAGCGACCCAGCACAGCAGCGAAGGCCTCAACGACATGGTCTACAACCGCTGTGTGGGCACCCGCTATTGCTCGCAGAATTGCCCGTATAAAGTGCGCCGTTTCAACTGGTTTCATTACACCGCGCAGGACACCGGGCTGGCCACCCCGGCCGCCGCCCACAACCCGGATGTGACCGTGCGCAGCCGCGGAGTGATGGAGAAATGCACCTACTGCGTGCAACGGATCAATCAAGCGCACATTCAGGCGCGCAATGAAAACCGGGACATCGCCGACGGCGAAGTCACCACCGCCTGCCAGCAGGTGTGCCCCAGCCAGGCGATCACCTTTGGCGACATCAACGACCCGCGCAGCGCGGTCAGCACCGCCAAGGCCAGCCCCCTTAATTACGCCATGCTCGGGGAACTCAACACCCGTCCGCGGACCACCTATCTGGCCGGCGTGCGCAACCCCAACCCGGCCATCGACGCCCTGCAGGCCAACGACGCGGCGGGCGGCGAGGAGGGCCCGGCGTGACCCGCGACGACGCGCCCCTGGCACCGGCACGGCTGGACAGTGCCACCCTCACCGATCGGGTGGCGGCCGTGGTGTTGCCCGCCCGCGCGCCACGGGCGTGGTGGCTGGCGTTGTTGTTGTCGGCGTTGCTTTCGCTGTTGTTTCTGACCGGCGTGGTCTATGTGTTGAGCGTCGGTGTCGGCGCTTTTGGCTTGAACATTCCAGTGGCCTGGGGCTTTCCGATCATCAATACGATCTGGTGGATCGGCATCGCCCACGCCGGCACCTTGATTTCGGCGGTGCTGTTGCTGACCCGCCAGGATTGGCGCGCTTCGATCAACCGGGGCGCGGAGGCGATGGCGATGTTCGCGATCGTGTTGGCCGGCAGCTACCCGCTGTTGCACCTGGGCCGGCCCTGGTTCGCGTATTTTCTTCTGCCGTATCCCAACATCATGGATCTGTGGCCACAATGGCGCAGCCCACTGGTGTGGGATTTTTTCGCCATCGGCAGCTACCTGCTGTTCACCATGAGTTTCCTCTACCTGAGCCTGCTCCCCGATCTCGCCACCCTGCGCGACCGCGCCCGCCACCGTGTTCAGCAACTGTTCTATGGCACCCTGGCGCTGGGCTGGCGTAACTCGGCGCGGCACTGGGCCCGCTACGAGCAGGCCAACCGGGTGCTGGCGGTAATCGCCGCGCCCATCGTGGTGTCGGTCACCGGCACCATTTCCATGGATCTGTCGGTGAGCATTGTCCCCGGCTTCCACTTCACCATCTTTCCGCCCTATTTCGTGGCCGGCGCGCTCTATTCCGGCTTCGCCACCACCGCCATCATCGCCATTATTCTGCGCAGCCTGTTCGGCTTCCGGGACGTCATCACCCGGGCGCATCTGAACCGCCTCGGCATCATGATGCTGTGCTTCGTGCTGGTGGTCGATTACGCCTACATGTGTGAAATCTTCACCGCCTTCTACACCGGCGAAGACTTCTATCGCAGCGTCTACTTTGATCGCTGGACCGGCCCTTATGCGCCCTACTACTGGGGCATGATCCTGTGCAACGTGGTGCTGGCCCAGGGCCTGTGGTTTCGCCGTTTGCGCGAAAGCGTGCCGGGTTTGCTGTGTCTGGCGCTGATCGCCGACATCGGCATGTGGCTGGAACGTTTTCAGATCGTTATCACCAGTACGCACAAGGATTACATGCCCAGCGCCTGGGACACCGTCACCCCGACCCGCTGGGACTGGTTGATCTACGCCGGCTCCATCGGCGTGTTCTTCTTTCTGTTGCTGCTTTTCATGAAACTCATGCCGGCCATTTCCATGCACGACATGCGCGACATGCTGCACCGGCGCCGGCACCGCCAGCCAAAGGGCAACCCACGGCGGGAGCGCAGCCATGAGTGAAATTCGCATTCATGGTTTGCTCGCTCGCTTCGCCGATACCGAGACCCTGCTGCTCGCCACCCGCGCGCTGCGTGGCGCCGGCTACACCCATCTGGATGCCTATTCGCCCCATCCCGTGCAGGGCTTGTCCGAAGCGCTCGCCATTGAGGACCACCGGGTGCCGGTGATCGCCCTGATCTGCGCGGTGCTGGCCGGCGCCGCCACGCTCGCGCTGCAGGTGTACGCCTCCTTGGATTATCCGTTCAACGTGGGCGGCAAACCGGTGGTCAGTTGGCCGGCTTACGTGATTGTCACCTTCGCCATGAGCATGGTCGGCGCCACCCTGGGGGCGCTGTTCTCGATGCTGTTGCTGAACGGCTTTCCCAAACCGTACCACCCCTTGTTCAACATCGCGGAGTTCAGCGACGCCTCCCGGGATGGCTTCTTCCTGTGCCTGCAGAGCAGCGATCCGCGTTTCGATGCACGGCGCGGTCGCGCCCTGCTGGAGCACCAGGGCGCGCTGCGCGTCTGGGAGGTGCCACAATGACGCTCCGAGCTTGCCGCCACCGGCGCGCCGGCACGGCGGCTGCGCTGATCCTGCTGAGTCTGTTGCTGAGCGCCTGCGAACAACCGGACATGGCCAATCAGCCACGCCTGGACACCTACCAGAGCGACAGCGGCTTCGCCGATGGCATGGCGGCGCGGCCGATCCCCGAAGGCACCGTGCACCGCGACCAGGCACTGAATGAACGGCCCACCCACAACCCGGCACCGATCAACCGGGGAACGTTGCACCGTGGCCGGCAACAGTTCGAGATCTTCTGCGCGCCCTGCCACGGCCGCAACGGCAGCGGCCAGGGGGTGATCGTGCAGCGCGGCTTCCCGGCCCCACCCAGCTATCACCTGCCGCGCCTGCGTCAGGCCAGCGACGCCCATTTCTATGATGTCATCACCCACGGCTACGGTGTGATGTATCCCTATGCCAGCCGCATCCGGCCCGCTGACCGCTGGGCAATCGTCACTTATATTCGCGCCCTGCAGCTGAGCCGCAACGCGCGCATCGACGACGTGCCCGAGGCGCTCCGGCCACGGCTTCGGGAGGCGCCACCATGAGCAGGATGTCCGCGAAGTCCCTGCCCAGCGTGGTGGCGGCCACCGCCGCCGTGTTGACCCTGCTCGGTGCCATCCTGGATGGGCGCGGTTTCATGGCGGTCTGGCTGGTGGCGGCGGTCACCGGATTGGCCCTGCCGCTCGGCGCCATGGCGGTGCTGATGACGCACAATCTCACCGGCGGCCGCTGGGGCGAGCCGGTGCGCGCGCCCCTGAAAGCCACCATCGCCACCCTGCCGGTGATGCTGGCGCTGTTCGTGCCGCTGCTGTTCAACGCCGACCTGGTGTTTGCCTGGGTGGCACCGGCCACACCGCTGCCCGAGGTGGTCGAGGCCAAGCGTTTCTATCTCAACGCGCCTTTCCTGTATCTGCGCTTCGGCCTGTACGCGGTCATCTGGCTGACCCTGGCCGTGCGCCTGAACGTGTGGCGCGCGGAAATCAGCCGGCCGACTTCCGCCAGCGCCGGCGGCCTGGTGCTGTGGGGCATTACCCTGACCTTTTTCAGCTTCGACTGGCTGATGTCCCTGGAGCCCACCTGGTACTCGGACATTGTTGGCCTGATCTTCATGGGCTCGGTGCTGTCGATGGCCCCGGCGCTGATGCTGCTGTTGCCGCGGGTCTATATTCACGGCGACCGTGAACCGCTGCTGGAAGGCGCCCGCCGTGACCTGGCCCACTTGTGGCTGTGCGCCATTCTGTTCTGGGCGTTCGTGGCGTTCAGCCAGTATCTGATTATCTGGAGCGGCGACCTGCCCCATGAAATCCGCTGGTACGTTCATCGCAGCGCCGGGGTCTGGGCCGCGATGGCGGTGGTGATGATGCTGCTGTGCGCGGTGCTGCCCTTTGTCGCCCTGCTGCCCGCCGCGCCGAAACGCCGGGGCCGGCTGCTGGCCGGCCTGGCGGCCACAGTGCTGCTCGGTCACTGCGTTGAATTCGGCTGGCTGATTCTGCCCGCCTACCCGCCGGCGTCGGCGGCGCTGAGCTGGCGCGCGCCGGTGGCGCTGGTGGCGGTGTTCGCCGTGCAATGGATGTTGATCGATGTTCACCGCGCCCGAGCCCGGCGCCCGGCGGCGGAGCGCTTCCATGACTGAGCAGCGTTCAGCAAGCCGCCACCCACAACCCGGCTACGAGCCTCGCGATGTCAGCCCGCGCCTGCCGCTGTACACGGCGATTGCCGTGCTGACGTTACTGGCGGTGCTGCTGGGCGGCATCGCCCTGGCCTTTCACTTTCGCGAGGGCACCCGGCTCTCCACCCGGGTGGCGGCGTTCTTTTCGCTGCCCCTGGCGGACCCGCATGCGGCCCGCCTGCAGGCATCCCCCGACGACGATCTGCAGCGCATGCGTGCGCTCGGCAGCGCCGATCTGAACCGCTACGGCTGGGTGGACCGGGACGCCGGCGTCGTGCACATCCCGATCGAGGAAGCGATGACCCTCTACATCAAGCGCGCTCCGGGAACCGATGATGATCACTCCGAGGCGCAACCATGAAGCGCCCGGGAGCAATGCTAAGCCGCCTGGCGCGGGTCCAGGCGCTACTGTGCCTGCTCGTGATCGGTGCCGCCGGCCATGCCGCCAATCAGGATGAGGCGCTCAGCCAGGCCAGCGTCGATCAGAAACCCGGGGCCCAGGTGCCGCTGGCACTGCGTTTCACCAATAGCGAAGGGAAAAAAGTGAGCCTGGCACAATTGATCGATGGCAAACCAACCCTGCTGGAGTTGGCCTGGTACAGCTGCCCGAATCTGTGCGACCTGTCCCTGCGGCGTCTCGGCAGCCAGCTCAGCGACGTTAAGTATCGGCCCGGCGAGGACTACCAGGTGGTGACCGTCAGCATCGACCCAGGCGAAGGCCCCCGGCAGGCCGCCCATGCCCGCCGCATGCTCGATCAGAGCTACCACGACGGCGACGGGGGCGGCCGCTGGCATGTGCTCACCGGCGACCGTGCCGCCATCGACAAGCTGGCGGCGGCGATCGGCTTTCGCTACCAGTACCACGCCGCCAGCGGCCAGTTCGCGCACCCGGCCGGGCTGGCCGTGCTCACCGGCGCCGGCAAGGTGTCTTCCTACCTGCTGGGCCTGCTGTTCGATGGCCACGATCTTCAATTGGCATTAACCCACGCCGCCAAGGGCGAGCTGGGATCGGTCACTGACCAGATCGTTTTGCGCTGCTTCCATTTCGATCCGGCCAAGGGGGTCTACACCCTCGATGTATTGCGTGTGCTCAATATCGCCTGCCTGCTCACGGTACTGCTACTGGCGATTCTGATTGGCGGCCTGTTCTGGCGGCGCCGTGTGCACGGAGGGCGAGCTGATGATTGAAGCGGGCGATCCCTGGCAACTGTTGATGTTCCCCGAGGCGGCGTCCTCGATTTCTTCGCGGGTAGATCATCTGTTCTGGGCCATGGTGGTGACTTGCGGCCTGGTGGTGCTGCTGGTGTTCGTGCTGTTGCTGGTGTTCAGCATTCGTTACCGGCGCGGCTCACGCGCCGACCGCACTCCTTCGGCGCGCTTGAACAGCAACCACTGGCTGGAGATCGGCTGGTCGGTGCCGGTGCTGGTCGGCTTTCTGGTGTTCTTCGCCTGGGGCGCGGTGCTCTATCTCGATCTTTACGACCCGCCCGCGCCGGCGGACGGCAACGTGCGCGAAATCAACGTAATCGCCAAGCAATGGATGTGGAAGTTTCAGCACCCCGAGGGCGTGCGCGAGATCAACGATCTGCACCTGGCGGTGGGTCAGACGGTGCGTTTGCGAATGACCTCCCAGGACGTCATCCACAGCTTTTTCGTGCCCGCGTTTCGGATCAAACAGGACGTTCTACCGCGCACCTACACCGAGTTGCAGTTCACGCCCACCAAGGTCGGGCGCTTCCATTTGTTCTGCGCCGAATATTGCGGTTTACAGCACTCCGGCATGACCGGCGAAGTGGTGGTGATGTCGCCACCGGCGCTGCAAGGCTGGCTGGATCGCCAGGGGCAGACCCGTACTCCCGAGCAAGACGGCGCGCGCTTGTTTCGCAGCTATGGCTGCAGTGGCTGCCACGCCCCGGATTCGTCGGTGCATGCGCCGAATCTGGCCGGTCTGTACGGCAAACCGGTGCCGCTGGCCAACGGCACCACGGTGCGCGCCGACGCGCAATACATCCGTGATTCCATCCTGCTTCCGAGTAAACAGGTGGCCGCCGGCTACCCGGCGATCATGCCCTCTTTCCAAGGCCAGATCAGCGAGGCGGACGTGCTCAAACTGACCGCCTATATCCAATCCCTGACCGAGCAGGAGACCGATCCGCCATGAGCGCCCTATCCCGCACCGACGCCGCCGAGCCGGCCAGCTATCTGAACGCCGGTTACGGGCTCAAGAGCTGGCTGCTGACGCTCGATCACAAGCGCATCGCCTGGCTCTATTTCATCAGCATCACCGGGTTTTTCTTCCTGGGCGGCGCCGCCGCCACGCTGATTCGCCTGGAATTGCTGACACCGGCCGGCGACCTGCTCAGCGACAACGCCTACAACCAGATGTTCTCGTTGCACGGCATCGTCATGGTGTGGTTTTTCCTGATTCCGTCGATCCCCACCACGATGGGCAATTTCCTGCTGCCATTGATGCTGGGCGCGCGGGACATGGCGTTTCCGCGTTTGAACCTGCTGAGCTGGTATGTGTTTATTCTCGGCGGCCTGTTCACGCTGACCGCGGTGGTGGCCGGCGGCATTGATACCGGCTGGACCTTCTACACACCGTACAGCACCATGTTCTCCAACGGCGCGGTGCTGGCCGCCGCCACCGGTGTGTTTATCGTCGGCTTTTCCTCCATTCTCACCGGCATTAATTTTATTGTCACCACGCACAAAATGCGTGCCCCGGGGCTCACCTGGTTTCGCCTGCCGCTGTTCGTATGGGCGCAGTACGCCACCAGCGTCATCATGGTGCTGGCCACCCCGGTGCTGTCGGTGACGCTGGTGCTGCTGGGCATTGAGCGCGCCTTCGGCATCGGCATTTTCGACCCCGCTCTGGGCGGCGATCCGGTGCTGTTCGAGCATCTGTTCTGGTTCTACTCCCATCCGGCGGTGTACATCATGCTGCTGCCAGCGATGGGGGTGGTCAGCGAGTGCATCGCCTGTTTCGCCCACAAACGGATCTTTGGCTACAAAGTCATGGCGTTTTCGATTCTCGCCATCGCCCTGTTTGGCTTTCTGGTGTGGGGGCACCATATGTTCGTTTCCGGGCAGTCGATTTACGCCGGGGTGGCGTTTTCCCTGCTCAGCTTTCTGGTGTCGGTGCCCTCGGCACTGAAGATCTTTAACTGGATCGCCACGCTCTACAAAGGCCAGATCCGTTTCGACGCGCCGATGTTGTTCGCGCTGAGTTTTATCGGCTTGTTTCTGATTGGCGGGCTCACCGGCATCTTCGTGGCCACCCTGGCGCTGGATGTGCAAATGCACGACACCTACTTCGTGGTGGCGCATTTTCATTACGTGATGGTGGGCGGCATGGTCTCGGCGTACATGGCCGGTTTGCATTTCTGGTGGCCGAAAATCACCGGGCGGCTGTACCCGGAAATGTGGGCGCGCGTGTCCGCGATCATCGTGTTCGTCGGTTTCAATCTGACGTTCTTTCCGCAGTATATTCTTGGCTGGGCGGGCATGCCGCGCCGTTATCACGCCTACGCCGACGAATTCCAGCTGCTCAATGTGTTTTCGTCCGCCGGCGCCGGCCTGCTCGCGGTGGGCTACCTGCTGCCGTTGCTCTACCTGATCTGGTCGCTGCGTTACGGCGCCCGCGCCAGCGCTAACCCCTGGGACGCGCGCGGGCTGGAATGGACGGTCTCTTCACCGCCGCCGGTACACAATTTCGCTCGCGTTCCAAGGGTCGAACACGAGGCTTACGCCTATGACCAGCCGCAGTAATCGCACCACCGTGATCATCGCCCACCAGTTCGAGAGCGCCGATCAACAGCTCGACGCCGACCTGCTGGGCATGTGGCTGTTTCTGGTCACCGAACTGCTGTTGTTTTCCGGCGCCTTTCTGGCGTTCTCGGTCTATTACCATCAGTACAGCGAGGCGTTCAGCGCCGCCGCCGGCGAGCTGCACTGGCTGTTGGCCGGCTTCAACACCGCCCTGCTGCTCACCAGCGGCCTGACCGTGGCCCTGGCGGAACAGGCCGCGGTGGAAAACAACCGCCGCGCCACGCTCGGCCTGTTGGCGCTGACCATCGCGCTGGGCCTCGCTTTCCTGGCGCTCAAGGGCTACGAATACCACAGCGAATACCGGGCCGGCCTGATTCCGTTTCTGGATCAGCCGTTCGCGTTCGACGGCCCCGACCCGATCCATGCCATGCTGTTTTATAACTTTTACTTCACGCTCACCGGCCTGCACGCACTGCATATGATCATTGGGTTGTCAGCGATGGGCGTGATTCTGGTGTCCGGTTACCGCTGGCGCGACCGCCACCGGGTGGCCCGGCAGGTGCGCATCGCCGGGTTGTACTGGGCGTTCGTCGATATCGTCTGGGTGCTGGTGTACACCAGCCTGTATCTGGTGGGGCGCTGATCATGACCGATAAGCCACAAGCAAACGCCAAGGACGCCCGCGTGCGCCGCCACTTTTTTACGCTGTATCTTTTTTTGTTGGCCGCCCTGGCAATCAACATGGGTTCCACGCTGCTTGACCTGGGCGTCGTCGCGGTGCCCCTGCGCCTGGCCATGGCCGCTCTGATGGCGGCATCGATCGCGCTGATCTTCATGCGCCTGCGCGACAGCGCCGTGTTGGTGAGGCTGGTTGCCGCCACCAGCCTGTTATGGGTGGTGTTTTTGTTCGTGTTGAGTTTCTCGGACTATCTGACCCGTTAGGGCCTGCTTCAATGCGGCGTTCAACACGGCGTTCAATGCGGCGTCACCAGCTCCGACTTATGGTGCGAAGGGCCCACCGTATGGCGCGGCTTGAAACTGTCCGGGTCGGCGGCGTGCCACCAGTCCGCATAAGGGGTGGCATCCGCATCGGTGAGCAGGCTGTCGGGCGCCAGGAATGGATACAGCTTATCCAGGGTGACCATTTCCGTGGCGCTGTGGCGGTGAAACAGGTGGTGGGGATGCAGCTCCCCGGGGTGATCGAGACCGGCGGCGGCGATCAGTTCGGCGAGATGCTCCAGGGTGTGGAAATGAAAGTTGCGCACGCGCGGGGCTTTGTCGGCCACCACCAGGCCACGCTGGCGGCTCGGGTTCTGGGTGGCGACACCAGTGGGGCAACGGTCGGTGTGGCAGTTCTTGGTCTGCACGCAGCCCAGGGACAGCATGAAAGCGCGCGCCGCATTGCACCAGTCGGCCCCCAGCGCCAGATTGGCGGCCAGGGTGTAGGCGCTGTACACCTTACCGCTGGCGGCCAGGCGAATCTCACCGCGCAGGCCGGTGGCCACCAGAGCGTTGCGCACGAACAGCAGGCCCTCGCGCAACGGCATGCCGATGTGATCGGAAAATTCCTCCGGCGCCGCGCCGGTGCCACCTTCGGCGCCATCGACGACGATAAAATCCAGCCGCAGGCCGGTTTCCAGCATTGCCTTGCACAGCGCCAACACCTCCCAGGGGTGGCCGACGCACAATTTCACGCCCACCGGCTTGCCGCCGGCGTCCTCGCGCAGCGAGGCGGCGAATTCAATCAATTCGCGCGGCGTGGAGAACGCGGTGTGATAGGCCGGCGAAACGCAATCCTCACGCATGGGGATCTTGCGGGTGTCGGCGATTTCCCGGGTGATCTTGGCGGCCGGCAGCACGCCCCCATGGCCGGGCTTGGCGCCCTGGCTCAGTTTGATCTCGATCATCTTGACCTGATCCTGGCGCGCCTGCTTTTTAAACAGTTCGCGGTCAAAGCGGCCCTGATCGTCCCGGCAACCGAAGTAACCGCTGCCGATTTCCCACACCAGGTCGCCGCCGTGGCGGGTGTGATACGGGCTGACCCCGCCCTCGCCAGTGTCGTGGTAAAAGCCGCCCTGCCGGGCGCCCAGATTGAGCGCCTCGATGGCCGGCGCACTCAGTGAGCCGAAGCTCATCGCCGACACATTCAACAGCGACACGTCATAGGGCTGTGTGCACGCGGCGCCGCCCACGCGCACGCGGAAATCCGCGTTTGCTTTAGGGCGCGGCGCCATCGAGTGCGTCACCATCTGGTAGTCGCCGTCATAGACATTCAGATCGGTGCCAAACGGCTTGGCATCCACCGCGTTCTTGGCGCGCTGATAGATCAGCGAGCGCTCATCACGATTGTAGGGCCGCCCTTCGCGATCATTCTCGACGATGTACTGGCGCAGAAAAGGACGCAGGAATTCGAACATCCAGCGAAAGTGCGCCAGCAGCGGATAGTTGCGCATCAGCGTGTGGCGATGCTGGAACAGATCCCAGACACCCAGACCGGCGAGCAACCAGAGCACGCCGGCCAGCGGCCACAACCAGCCAATGTGAGGATGAAGAACCAGTGCGGTGGAGGTAATCAGGGCCAGCGCGATGGCGGCCAGCAGAGAGCCGAAACGGGCCAATCCGGAGGTGGTGCCGGACATCAATGCAATTCTCCCTAATGACGTGTCGTTGCCGCGAAACGCGGCTTTCATCACGCTAGCGCAAAGCCCGCACCGGCACCAAGGTTAAACGGTAAAAACTGGCGAAACATTGAGCGCCGGACGCGTGACGCCAGACGCCGGACGCTAGTTCCGCGTGCTTGATCGACGGAGACTCGGACGTCAGACTTTTGTGGAGCAGCGCAAGATCGCGCCCACTACCCCCTAATTTTTGGTTCATCGCGGATTGACGGGAAAGTGTTCCGCGTTATCGGGTTCGCTGGGCGGTGGCGGTGTTCTGAGGGTGAATCGAGGACAAGGTGGCCCCGCCCGGGACACGCTACGAGCACGTCCCTGTGCGCTCGGGTTTGGCC
>NZ_NMQZ01000004.1 GCF_002864685.1 Alloalcanivorax mobilis | reverse complement strand
GCGGCAGAGGCTTCGGTGTCCGGCGAGGCCGTGCCCGCGCTGGACGCTGGACGCTGGACGCTGGACGCTGGACGCTGGACGCTGGACGCTGGACGTCAACATCAAAATCTCGACCCGAATCGCGGTCAAGGACCGCTCCCAAACCAGAATCCAACTTCGGCGCAGGCCTATGCTACAGCGCCACCGTGGGAGCGGTCCCCGACCGCGAACCGAGCCGAAGGCGAGGACTGCCCGGCAAAGCCCCTTCGCGGTCAAGGACCGCTCCCACATAAACATCAAAAGACGTCGCTGGCTGGGCGGGATGCCGCCTAGCGGAATGCCGCCCAGCGGAACGCCGCCCGGCCTCTCCTACGCGACGTCTAATGAAGGGCACCCGAAGGGCGACACAACGGGGTGTCCTTCCTTCTCTTCATACAAAGAGGGGCTTCGCCTCGGCCTACGGCCCGCACTTCGTGCGTTCACCCGCTGCGCGGGATGTGCCTACTTTCTTGGACAAGCAAGACCAGCCGCTTGCCGCTGGAACGCCGAAGGCGGCCCGAAGGGTGAGTGGCAACGCCACGAATCAAGTAGGACACCCAACAGGGCGTCAACGGCGGTAAGAGAGATCTTCTCACCGTCACTGCTCTTGCAGGGCACCATAGAATCTCCCACTGAACACTGAAAACCGAAAACTGCCCCCAACCCTCACCCCCGCCCGATGAACGGCATGGCGGTGGCCATCAGGGTGATGAACTGCACGTTCGCCTCCAGGGGCAGCGCCGCCATGTGCACCACCGCGTCGGCCACGTGGCGCACGTCCATCATCGGTTCCACGGCGATCTCACCGTTGGCCTGGGGCACGCCCCGGCGCATCGGCTCGGTCATCTCGGTGGCGGCGTTGCCGATGTCGATCTGGCCGCAGGCAATGTTGTATTTGCGGCCATCCAGGGAGGTGGATTTGGTGAGGCCGGTGATGGCGTGCTTGGTGGCGGTGTAGGGCGCTGAATTGGGGCGCGGGGACTCGGCGGAGATGGAACCGTTATTGATGATGCGCCCGCCCTGGGGGGTCTGGTTTTTCATGATGCGGAATGCCCCCTGGGTGCACAGAAACGCGCCGGTCAGGTTGGTGTTCACCACCGCCTGCCAGTGCTTCACCTTGAGGTCTTCCAGCGGCAGCGGTGGCGCCCCGGTGCCGGCGTTGTTGAACAGCAGATCAAGACGGCCGAAGGCGGTCACGGTGCGGTCGAACAGTTGCTGCACCGACTCTTCGTCGCCCACGTCGGTGCCCACCGCGATGGCCTGCTCGGGCCCCAGCCCGGCCTCTTCCAACACCCGCTCCAGGCGCTCCAGATTACGGCCGGCCAAGGCGACCTGGTAACCCGCTTCCACCAGCGCCAGCGCGCAGGCCTTGCCAATGCCGGTGCCGGCACCGGTGACGATCGCCACTTTTTTATCCGAATTCATAACCACTCCTTGAGAGAGGTGCTGCACGCGGCACGCACGCTTACGGTGGCGGCTTTTTCGCGTGTTGCGTGTAGCGCAACGCGCGTGCGTCCCGCGTGCAAGCGCCTCTTTTTTTAAGCCAATAAATCCGCGAAAGAGTAATAGTCCAGCGGCTCGCCGGCTTGTACGGTGCGGCCAACCGGCACCACCGCCAGCCCTTCGGCCCAGACCGCCGAGCTGAGCATGCCGGAGCTCTGGTTGGGGTGTTTTTCCAGCACCGCCAGACCATCGCGCCATAGCCGCCGCACGCGCAGGTATTCCTGGCGCTTGCCGGCGCGGGGCACGTCGAAGCCGGCGGCCACCGGCGTGGCCATGGGCAGCGCCTCGGGCGCGCCCAGGCAGCGCCGCAAGAACGGCAACACCAGGGTCAGGTAGCACACCAGCACCGCCGAGGGGTTGCCCGGCAGGCCAAAAAACGGGATGCCGTCCAGGTCGCCGAACGTAAACGGCTTGCCGGGCTTGATCGCCAACCGCCAGAACGCCAGCCCGCCGCGGCTTTCCAGGGCGGCGCGCAAATGGTCTTCCTCGCCCACCGACACGCCGCCGCTGGCCAGCACCAGATCGGGCCGGTGATCAGGGTCGGCAAGCAGAGCGTCGAGCGCCCGGTCGGTGGCGGCGCGGTCGTCGGGCAACCACAGGGGCGTGACGTCGGGGAAACCGCTTTGCTGCAACAACGCGGCCATCAGCGGGCCGTTGCTGTTGTAGATTTTGCCCGGTCGTGGCGCCTCGGCCGGGTCCTGCAGTTCATCGCCGCTGCTGAGAATCGTTACCCGTAACCGCCGCACGGTCAGTTCCGGTACCCCCACGGAAGCGGCCAGCCCCAGGGCCATGGGCGTGAGCCGGGCGCCGGCGGCCAACACCGTGTCGCCGTGCCGGGCGTCCTGGCCGGCCGGGCGGATGTTCTGGCCGGCTTCCACGCCGTCGCGCGCCGGCAGAGTCACGGCGCCCTCGGTGAACCGGCAATCCTCCTGCATCAATACGGTGTCGGCGCCGGCCGGCACCGGCGCACCGGTGAAAATGCGCGCCACGCCGCCGCCGGCCAACTCGCCGGGGGCGGCGCCCGCTGGCACTCTCAGCGTTACCGGCAGAGTCAGCGGCGCTTCGCCCAGCTCGGCGAAACGCAGGGCCACGCCATCCACCGCCGCGTTGTCGTGCGGCGGCATATCCACCCGGGCGCTCACCGGCAGGGCCAGCCAGCCGCCGCCCGCTTCACTCAAGGGCAACGTTTGCTCGCGGCCCAACGGCCGCGCCGCCGCCAGCAGCCTTTCCAGCGCCCGCGGCACCGGCATCAACGCGGTGGGCGCGCTCACTGGCTGCTCTCTTGAAACCGTTGCGACACCAGACCCACGAAGTTGCACGGCCGGGTGCGGGCATCGAGCTGGTTGGCGATGATTTCATCCCAGCCGGTGGCGCAGGCGTTGTTGGACCCGGGCAGGCAGAAAATCACCGTGCCGTTGGCCACGCCGGCCACGCAGCGCGACTGGATCGTGGCCGGGCCGATCTGCGCCAGGCTGACCTGGCGGAACAGCTCACCGAAACCCTGGATCTGTTTATCGAACAACACGGTGAGCGCTTCCGGCGTGGAGTCGCGGCCGGAAAAACCGGTGCCACCGGTGGTCAGCACCACCTGGACGCCGTCGTCGGCGATCCAGGCGGACACCGCCCGGCGCAGTTGATAGATGTCGTCGCGGACAATCTCGCGGGCCGCCAGCCGGTGGCCGGCCTGTTGCAGGCGCGCCACCAGCAGGTCACCGGAGGTGTCGCTGGCGGCGTCGCGGCTGTCGCTGACCGTCAGCACGGCAATGGCGAGAGCCTGAAAATCACGTTCTTGATGGGCCATGGCGGTTTCCTCTTGCGGGGCTCCCGATGGTACCAGTGCCGCCGCTCCCGGCGAAGCGGGCCGCGCCGCACAGCCGGGTTTGACACCTGCCGACAGGCGCTTCTCGCTGGTGCCGCCGCGACGCTACATTGCCGCTATACAGTGAGTTGGCGGCGATTGCCCGGTGATGGCAATGCCCACCGGCGCCCCCGGGCGCCCTTATCCAGCTGGAGCGACAGCGCATGGTTTCCATGGACACTGCCCAGGCGCGGGCGGCGCGGCTGCCGCGCCTGCCGCAGCGGCGGCTCGACCACATTCCCGGCGATTACGGCTGGCCGCTGCTCGGCCAGACGCTGCCGTTCCTGCGCGATTACCACGGCCTGGTGCAACGCCAGGCGGCACGCCATGGCCTGGTGCACCGGGGCAGCATTCTTTTTCAGCGCGGCGTCACCCTGCTGGGGCCACAGGCCAACGAGTTCGTGCTGCGCGATCAGGAGCATGTGTTCTCCAGCCGGGCGGCGTGGAATCCGATTCTTGAGCGACTGTTCACCGATGGCCTGATGCTGCGCGATTTCGCCGACCACAAGTTTCATCGGCGCATCATGCAGCAGGCGTTCAAGAAGCCGGCGCTGGCCAGCTATCTGGCGCGCATGAACCCGCGCATCGCCGAGGGCATTGGCGAATGGCCCGAGGGCGAAACATTCAGCTTCTTTGATCGCGTCAAAGCCCTGCTGCTGGACGTGGGCGCGCAGACCTTCCTGGGGCTGGAGATGGGCCCGGAAGCGGATCGCGTGAACCGCTCCTTTATCGACGCCGCCGACGCCTCGCTGGCGCTGCTGCGTCTGCCGATCCCCGGCACGCTCTGGCACCGGGGCATGCGTGGGCGGCGCTATCTGGAGCAATTCATGGCCGGCCTGATCCCCGCCAAGCGCGCGGCCCGCGAAGCGGACTTCTTCAGCGAGTTGTGCCGGGCCGCCGATCAGGAAGGGGAAAACGCGTTCACCGAGCAGGACGTCGCCAACCACATGATCTTCCTGCTGTTCGCCGCCCACGACACCACCACCAGCACGCTCTGTTCGCTGATCTATCTGCTCGCGCAACATCCGCAATGGCAGGACGCCCTGGCCCGGGAGATCGCCACCATCGATGCGCCGGCGCTCGATTATGACAACATCCACCAACTGGAAAAAACCGGCTGGGTGTTCCGCGAGACCCTGCGCCTGCGGCCACCGCTGACCACCTTCCCCCGGCGCACCGCCGAAGAGGTGACCTTCCAGGGCCACCGCCTGCCCCGCAATACCCTGGTCAACTTGTCACCGTTGTTCACCCACTACATGCCTGAATACTGGAGTGAGCCCGAACGTTTCGACCCGGAGCGCTTCAGCGACCAGCGCGCCGAGCACAAGCGCCACCCGTTTCAGTGGATCCCGTTCGGCGGCGGCCACCATAAATGCGTGGGGCTGAACTTCGCCGAGCTGCAGACCAAGACCTTCCTGTTCCATTTCCTGCGCCGCTATCGGGTCAGCGTGGCGCCGGGCTACCAGATGCCGGTGCAACTGGTGCCCCTGGCGATGCCCAAGGACGGCCTGCCGGTGCGCATCGAGCCGCGCTGAGCGGCGCCCGTGTCGCCGGCTCCCGGCGGACGCGCTACACTGGCGGTTTGTGCCTGAACGCCGCGAACCGCCATGAAGTACGCCACCCTGCCCGATGACGTGTCGTGCATCTCCGGTCATTGGCCGCGAGCGCCGGCACAATCCTTTCGTCGCGGACCGCCGGGGCTGACACCATGACACCACTACTGCTGAAAACCCTGCTGACCCTGGCGGCGATGCTCGGCTTTTATCTGCTCTCTTCCCTGCTGCGCCGCATCACCCGCCGCATCGGTGCCCAGCGCCAGCTGTCCCGGGGCCGGGTGTTCAAGATGTCGGTGATCATCAATGTGCTGTGCATGCTGCTCAGCCTGGTGGCCCTGGGCGCGATCTGGGGGCTCAACGGAGACGGCGTGATGGTGTTCGCCACCTCGCTGGTGGCCCTGCTGGGCGTGGCGCTGTTCGCCAGTTGGTCGATGCTCAGCAACACCACCGCGGCGGTGATCCTGTTTTTCACCGCGCCCTACAAGGTAGGCGATCGCATTCGCTTTCTCGACGGCGACAACACCGTCACCGGCCAGGTGCGCCATATGGGGCTGATCTTCGTCACCCTGGAAGACAGCGACGGGCATCTGTACACGCTGCCCAACAATCTGCTGCTGCAAAAGACCGTGATCCGGCTGCGCGGCGACACCCTGCCAACCGACCGCAAACATTGCCAATAACAGCCACCCGGGCTGACCCGGCGCCAAAAACGGGTATCATGAACGGCGCCATCAAGGAGGAACGACCCTATGCGCCAAGCACCATTGATCGTGATCGCCGTGGCCCTCGGCCTGGCCGGCTGCGAAACCACGCCCCCGGCTCACCCGTTGCCGGACGTCTGCTTTGAAAAGCCGGAGACCGGCAACGGTCGCGCCGCCATCCAGCGCTTCTATTACGACAGCGATGAGCAAAGCTGCAAGGCGTTCCTGTGGGGCGGCAGCCAGGGCAAGGTGCCGTTCGAGACCCTGGATGCCTGCATCGCCACCTGCTACGCGCCCGCGCCACAGCCTCTGCCGCGCAGCATGACGCCGGCGGAAAATCCGCCGCAAAGCCCGGCGGCCAGCAATAACGGGCAGTGAACCAGACCAGCCCGGCGCTGGTGCGGGTCGGCTATATACTGCTGCTGACAGCGCCGATCACCGGCGGCGTCACCGGCCTGATCGGCGCCGCCGTGGCCCACGTTTATGCCGGCCAGGCGCTGCCGCCGCTGCGCGAACACCTGCGTTTCCAGTACCGCACGTTCTGGATCGGCCTGTTCTACAACCTGATCGCCGGCGTCACCACCCTGGCGCTGATCGGCTGGTTGCTGTTCGCGGTGATTTTTATCTGGTGGGTGGTGCGTTGCGTGCGCGGGCTGATCAGCCTGGCGCGCGACCGGGCGCCGGACAACCTCACCACCTGGGGCTTTTAAAAGGTTGTCATAAAACATTCACCGGGCGCCGCCACACTGGCGGGTCCGCGCAACCGGGAGACCATCATGGCTTCATTTCGTGCTTCATTATTGATTATCGCGTCGATGTTCCTGCTCGCCGCCTGTGCTCGCAATCCCGTGGTTCAGCTCTATGAGGGCAACGCCCGCGCCGATGCCCAGGTCACCACCTTGCGCGTGCCTTCGCAGTTGGAGATCTACACCATCAACGGCAAGGAGGTAACCGGCGCCAACACCTTCTTCAATAGCGGTTACAAGGATCTCAAACTGCTGCCCGGCCGCTACGAAGTGATCGCCTACTATAAGGAACTGTGGGACCTGAACGCGGACGACCACGAAGTGATGAAATCCGACCCGGCCAAATTCATCGTCGACGGCAAGGCCGGCGGCTTTTACCGCCTGGACTACAAACGCCCCGAGAACCCGGACCAGGCGAAAGCCCTGGAAGCCAACTTCAGTGGCTGGGTGGAGAACGTCAGCACCGGCGAAAAAGTGCCCTCCCAGCCCAGCGGCCTGGTGTTGAACCGTGGCATTCTGGCGCCGCTGACCGGCTCCGAGGTGAAGGCCGCCGGCGGTGACAACGTGGCACCGCAGAACGCCATCGCCCCCCAGGGCGCACCGCAACCGGCGCCCGCCAAGCCCGCCCACGCCGGCACCCCCGCCCCGGCCGGCAATACCGTGGCCCCCGCCGCCAGCTATCTGGACACGCTGAAAGCGCAATGGAACCAGGCCACGCCGGAAGAGCGCCGCGAGTTTCTGCAGTGGATTTCGAAATAGGGGAAGGGAGTCTGGGGTCTGACGCCGGACGTCGGACGTCGGACGTCGGACGTCGGACGTCGGACGTCGGACGTCGGACGTCGGACGCTAAAGATTAAGATCAAACCCGTCGCTGGCAAGGCCTGCTCCTACGCAAAACACAAAACCATCTACAACGCCGCGTGGGAGCGATCCTCGATCGCGAAATGTTTTGGCCGAATGGCACGGCGCCGTTGCCCCGAACCTGAGGGTTTAGCGTCCGGCGTCTACCCCTCCCCCTGCAGCGTCGCGATCACCGTGCGGGGTCCGGCGCGGTCGCGGTGTTCGCACAGATACAGGCCCTGCCAGGTCCCCAATGCCAGCGCGCCGTCGCGGATCGGCACCGTCAGTGACGGTCCGATCAGCACGCTTTTTATGTGCGCGGGCATGTCGTCCGGGCCTTCCAGGGTGTGCTCATAGTAGCGGGCGTTTTCCGGCACCGTGGCGTTGAAGTGGCGTTCCAGATCGTCGCGCACATCCGGGTCGGCGTTTTCGTTCACCGCCAGCGACGCCGAGGTGTGCTGAATAAACAGGTGCAGCAGGCCGATTCGGTATTCCGCCAGCTCCGGCAAGGCGTCAAGCACGTCACCGGTGACCAGATGAAAACCGCGCGGACGCGCCGCCAGGCGGATGCTGTGTTGTCGCCACATGATTGCCTCTCTCGATTATCTTAAGCGATCAGGCGCTTTCGATGCCGTTGACCACGTTGCTGGGGCGGCCCGCTTTCCAGGCGCGAATATTGCCCAGCACGCCATCCAGAAGCCGCTGCCGGGATTCCCGGCTGACCCAGGCGCTGTGCGGGGTGATGATCAGATTGGGCAGGTCCGCCGCCAGCAACGGATGATCCGCCGGCGGCGGCTCCTGGCTGAGCACGTCCAGAGCGGCGCCGCCCAAAACGCCATCACGCAGCGCCCGCGCCAGAGCCGGTTCGTCCACCAAAGGGCCACGGGCGGTGTTGATCAGAAAGGCGCCGGGCTTCATGGCCGCCAGAAACTGGTCGTTCACCAACCCCTGGGTCTGCTCGGTGAGCGGGCAATGCAGGCTGATCACGTCGGCCTCGGCAAGCAGTTCCGGCAGCGGTGTGCGGCCGGCGGGGTCGGCCCCCGGGCGCAGCGAGGCGGCCACTTTCACGGTCATGCCGAAGGCGGCGGCCAGTTCGCCAACCCGGCGCCCCAGGTCGCCGTGGCCGATCAGCCCCAGCACCTTGCCCTGTAGCTCCATCACCGGGTAATCCATGCGGCAGAACATCGGCGAGCGGCTCCAGGCGCCGGCGTGGGCGTCGCGGTCATACTGGTGCCAGCGGGTGGCCAGGCCAAGCATCAACGCCAAGGTGTGCTGGGCGACGCTGGCGGTGCCGTAACCACTGACGTTGCACACCACGATGCCGCGCTCGCGGGCGGCGTCCAGGTCCACGTTGTTGATGCCGGTGGCGCTGATGCAGATCAGCTTGAGATCGGGGCTGGCCTCGATCGCCGCCCGGTCGATCACCACCTTGTTGGTGACCGCCACGGTGATGCCCTGCAAACGGCTTTGCAGTTCCGTCGGGCTGGTTTGCGTGTAGCGGGTCCAATGGGGCAGCTCCGCCTCCAGGGCGGCGCTGTCCAGCTCCGGAAGGTTGAGGGTCTGGCTGTCGAGAATCACGCCTTTCATGGGAGACTGTCCCTGTAATCACACTGTGGGAGCCCTCCATGCTACCGGATTTGCTGCGCGAGTTGGGCGTCACCCTGCCGCTGGAGCCAGCACATAGGCCGGTGGTGGGCGTCAGCGCCTGCCTGCTGGGCCGGCGGGTGCGTTACGACGGTGACCATAAATACGATCCGCGCGTTGGCGAGACCCTGGCCGGGCTGGTCAGGCTGCGTGAGTTCTGCCCCGAGGCGGCCATCGGCCTGCCGGTGCCGCGCCCGCCGATCCGGGTGGTGGACCTGGATGGCAGCCAGCGGGTGCGCGGCGTCGCCGCCCCGGGGCACGATTTCACCGATGCTCTGAGCGGCTGCGCGGATCGCATCGAGGAGACACTGGACGGCTTTATTCTCAAAGCACGCTCACCCAGTTGCGGGTTGGGCGACACGCCCGTGCACGACGCCGCCGGAGTGCCGCACGGTGTCACCGACGGCGCCTTCGCCGCGCGCCTGCGCGAACGCTTTGCCGGCCTGCCGATGTGCAGCGAAACCGGGCTTGTTGACCCTCAGGCCCTGGCCGCCTTCGTGACGGCGGTGTTTCGCCACTGGCGCGCCCGAAACCAGTGAACCCGGTTACAGCACCATCACCACCGCCGCCGTGATCAGCGCGAACAGTACCGACAGCCCCGCCAGCGTCGCCCAGGGGAAGGGGTCCTTGCGCTCTTCGTGCAGTTGACGGTGCAGGTGCTCGCGCAACAAGCGGGTGTTGCGGGTGTTGGCTTTATAGATGGCGTCGAAGGCGTCGCCCACCACCGGCAGCAACCCGCCAATGAAATCCACCAGCATATTGCGCAGCATCTTGCGCTTCAGCGCGCCGGGAACGCCGGCGCGCTGCGCTTCCAGCAGAACATAGCTGGACAACACCAGCCCGGCGGCATCGCCAACCACCGGCACCAGGCCGATGATCGCCTCGGCACCGAGCCGGAAACGGGTGAAGGGAATGCCAATGCTGGAATCGGTGAAGCGGCTGAAGCGCTCCAGGCGCTGCAAGGCAGCTTCCTGTCGGGCCCGGTCCCGGGCGGTGTCGGCGTGCTCGGCCATGGTTCGTCCTTGTTCGGTTAGTCCAGGTAGGTGTTATTCCAGGCAAGTGTTATTCCAGGTAAGTGTAGCCGGCCAGGCCATCGCGAATCTCGCCGAGAAAGCGCTGCCGTTCGGCGTCGTCGAGTTGGGCCTGGTGGCAACGCTGCTCCAGGGTGCCGAGCAGACGCTCGGGGTCGTAGTTCACATAGCGCAATACCGAACTGACGGTGTCGCCCTGGATCGCGTGGCTGAGCTCGATCTGTCCGGTTTCGGTGAGGTTCACATCCACCGAATCGGTGTCGCCGAACAGATTGTGCATGTCGCCCAGGATTTCCTGGTAGGCGCCCACCATGAAGATGCCCAGGTGGCCGTTGATGCGCTCGGGCAACGGCAGGCTGGTTTCCACGCCTTCGCCGTCCACGTACTGATCGATGCGGCCATCGGAGTCGCAGGTAATGTCCTGCAGCACACCACGCCGGGTGGCCGGCTGATCAAGGCCGGAGAGCGGCAGCACCGGGAAAATCTGATCGATTCCCCAGACATCGGGCACCGACTGGAACACCGAGAAATTGACGAACAGCTTGTCGGCGAGCAGTTCGTTGAGGCGATCAAGCAGTTCACGCTGCTGACGGCGGCGCGGGTCGAGACGCTCGCGCAGCGCCAACAGACCGTTGATGTACAGTTGCTCGCCGCGGGCCCGGTCGGCGATGCTCAATTCGCCGCTCAAATAGCGCAGGTGCAAATCCTGCCAGGCGCCCACCAGTTCCGGGTGAATCTCCAGCAGGTTGGGCTGCTCGCCGACCAGCAGCCCGTTCAGGCGCCACAGCTCGCGTAATTCGTTGCCGTCCTGCTCGCCGGGGGCCTGCACGTCGGCCCGTTCGAGGCGCTCTTCGTCGGTGATGTTGAGCAGCAGCACGGCGTGGTGGGCGGTGAGCGCGCGCCCGGATTCGGAGATCAGGTCGGGCACCGGCTGGCCAAAACGGGCGCATTGCTCGGCCAGCGTTTGCACGATGTGCCAGGCGTAATCGGCGACGCCGTAGTTCATCGAGCAATAGGAGCGCGAGTGGGTGCCCTCGTAATCCACCCCCAGGCCGCCGCCCACGTCCACCGTGTCGACACCGGCGCCCAGGGTGCGCAATTCCGTGTAGTAACGCGCCGCTTCGCGCATGCCCGCTTTGATGTCCTGGATGTTGGCGATCTGCGAGCCGAGATGGAAATGCAGCATGCGCAGGCAATCCAGTTTGCCGGCGGCGCGGCAGTGCTCCACCGCCTGAATCAATTGCGGCGCGCTGAGCCCGAATTTGGATTTTTCGCCACCGGTGTTCTGCCAGTTGCCCTTGCCGATGCTCATCAGCCGCACTCGCAAACCAATGCGCGGCGACACCTGCAAGCGCTCCGCTTCGTTGAGCAGCATCGGCAATTCGGAGAGCTTCTCGACCACGATGTGCACGCGCACGCCGAGCTTCTGGCCCATCAGCGCCAGGCGCAGGTACTCCTGATCTTTATAGCCGTTGCACACCACGATGTCGCCGGGATTGGACAGCGCCAGCACCGCCAGCAACTCCGGTTTGGAACCCGCTTCCAGGCCGACCGGCTCGCCTTCGTCGCGGGCACGCAGAATTTCGTGCACCACGCGGCGCTGCTGATTGACCTTGATCGGGTAAACCGGCGTATAGCCGGCGTCGTAATGCTGCTGCTCAATGGCGTCGCGGAAGGCGCCGGCGAGGCGCCGCACGCGGTCGCGCAGGATGCCAGAGAAACGCGCCAGCACCGGCGTGCGCAGGCCCGCGGCCCGGCATGCGCTGAGCACGTCTTCCAGGGTCGCTTCGCGGCCATCGGCGCCTTGCGGGCGCACCCGCAGGTGGCCATCGGCGCCGATGCGGAAATAGCCCTCGCCCCAACGTTCCACGTTATAGATGGCGTCAAACGGGCTGTGCGGCTGCGAACTCATGGCGATTCCTTGGGGCTGCGATATTGCGGGCATTATGCCTGCCGGCGGCGGCGGATAGCACGTCGCAATCGCGCCCCGCCAGCACCGCCAGGCATGACGCTCTGGTTCCGGTGGAAAACCGTGGCCGGGCCGCGCGCTTGCCCTACAATAGAGCCCCCGTTTTGTGTTTCCCCGGAAGATTGCTATGAGCACCCATGACGACAACTGGTTCATCGAACATTTCGACTCCGCCGGCACCGCGTTCGGCTTGCGCCTGAACAGCAAGCTCGAGGAGGTGCGCACCGACTACCAGCACATCGAAATGTGGGACACCGAAACGTTCGGCTACCTGATGACCATCGACGGCGCCACCATGCTCACCAGCCGCGACAACTTCCTGTACCACGAGATGATGGCGCACCCGGCGTTGTTCAGTCACCAGGGCGCGCGCAACGTGCTGATCATCGGCGGCGGCGATTGCGGCACTCTGCGCGAAGTGCTGCGCCACGAGGGCGTTGCCCGCGCCACCCAGATCGACATTGACGAGCAGGTGACCCGCTTCTCGGAGAAATACTTTCCCGAACTGTGCGAGCGCAACGATGACCCGCGCGCGGAGCTGCGCTTCGAAGACGGCGTGAAGTTCATGCAAGAGTGCGAGGCGGCCAGCTTCGACGTCATCATCGTCGACTCCACCGACCCGGTGGGCCCCGCCGAGGGGTTGTTCAAGGCCGAGTTCTTCCGCCATTGCCATCGCGCCCTGGCCGACGGCGGCGTGCTGGTGCAGCAGTCCGAATCGCCGCTGCTGCACAGCAGCACGATTATCCGTGACCTGCACAGCAACATGCGCGAAGCGGGCTTCGAATCCACCCGCACCCTGCCGTTTCCGCAGCCGGTCTATCCGAGCGGCTGGTGGAGTTGCACCCTGGCCGGCAAAGGCTGTGACGTGGGCGAATTCCGCGAAGCGGACGCCCGCGGCAAGGGCTTCGAAACCCACTATTACACCTCGGACATCCACAAAGGCGCGCTCTCTCTGCCGCCCTTCATGGCCCGCGCCCTGCAAGCCTGAGCCCGGCAATCCCTCCCGGTCGCGCCGTGCGGCACCGGTTGCAGACCGGGAGGGTGGCGTCCGCCGGCCGCGCATCGCTTGCCGGTGGGCAAATAGATGACATATCATCTATTTCCATATCATCTAAATAAGCGATTGCCATGCCCTCCCCGGATTCCTCGCCACGCAACGCCCTGGCCCCCTTGGTCGGGCAGGTGTCACGCCTGTGGCGCCGCGCCGTTGACCGCCGCCTGCAACCCTTTGGCCTCTCCCAAGCCACCTGGCGACCACTGCTGCATTTGTCGCGGGTGCCGGCACCGGTCTACCAGAAGGATCTCGCCAACGCCCTGATGGTGGAAAGCTCGTCGGTGGTGCGGGTGCTCGATGCCCTGCAACGCCAGGGCTTCATCGAACGCCGCGAAGGCCAGGACCGGCGTGCCAAGGAGATCCTGCTGACCGATCCGGGCCGCGCGATCGTCGATCAGTTGGAGCGAATCTCCGCCGAGGTCCGCGACCGCACCCTGGCGGATGTGTCCGACCAGGACCTCGCCACCACCTTGCGGGTGATGGCGCGCCTGCGCGACGCCCTGGAATCGGAACGCGACCTGGAGTCGCAATGACACCGCCCTCCTCCACGCCACGGGCGCCTGCCCTGTGGGGGCTGGCGTTACTGACCTTCAGCGGCACCCTGGCGATGCACATTTTCGTGCCCGCCCTGCCGGTGGCCGGCGCCGACCTGCACGCCTCCAGCGCCGCCATGCAGATGACCGTGAGCCTGTATATTTTCGGCCTGGCCCTCGGCCAGTTGGTGTACGGCCCACTCTCCGACCGCTTTGGCCGGCGGCCGGTGCTGCTCGGCGCGCTCACGCTGTACACCCTGGCCGGGCTCGCCGCCGCCCTGGCGCCGGGCGTCAACGCCTTGATCGCGGCGCGCTTGTTCCAGGCACTGGGCGGTTGCGCTGGTCTGGTGCTGGCACGGGCGATCGTGCGCGACACCGCCGCCCCCCGGCTGGCAGCGCAACGGCTGGCGCTGATGAATCTGATGATGACCGTGGGGCCGGGGGTGGCGCCACTGCTGGGCAGCGCCATGGCCACGCAACTGGGCTGGCGGTCGATCTTCTACCTGCTGGTGGCCCTGGGCGTGGCCAATTTTCTGTTCACTTGGCGATTGCTGCCGGAAACCCATCAACCGGCGACCCGCCAGCCCGGCACCAGCCTGGCGCGGGATTATTGGCGCCTGTTGCGCTCGCCGGTGTTCCTGGGCTACGCCATCGGCGGCGGCTGCGCCACCACCTCGATTTACGCCTTTATCAGCGCCGCGCCGTTCCTGTTCATCGAACAACTGCACCGCCCGGCGGAACACGTCGGCTTGTATCTGGCGATCCTGGTGACCGGCATGTCGCTGGGCAACATTCTTTCCAGCCGCCTGATGGGCCGCTTCGAGATCCGCACGGTGATGGTGCGCGCCAACCTGCTCAGCGCGGTGGCGGCCCTGGTGTTTCTGGGCGTGGCGCTGAGTGGCCATCTGTCGCTGGAACTGGTGCTGGGCACGGTGTTTCTGTTCACCCTCGGCGCCGGCATCGCCAGCCCGGCGACCCTCACCGAGGCGATCAGCGTGGTGCCCCACCTGACCGGCTCCGCCTCGGGTCTGTACGGCTTCACGCAAATGATGATCGGCGCCGGCAGTGCCGCGCTCGCGGTGGTCGGCCCCAACCCGGCGCTGGCCGCCGCCTCGGTGCTGGCCGGCGCCGGCGTGATCGCGCAGTTGTCGTTCTGGGTGGCGCTGCGCGCCCGGGTCGCGGGCTAAAGCCGCGATCTACGCCATCTTTTCCATCCAGGGGCGCAGATCCAGCTCGTGGGTCCAGGCGTCGCGGGGTTGTTGGTGCAGCATCCAATAGGCGTCGGCGATGTGCTCCGGATTGAGAATGCCGTCCTGTTCCTTGAGCTTGTAGCGCTCGGGAAAGTTATCCCGAATCCAGGCGGTGTCGATGGCGCCATCGATGATCGAATGGGCCACATGAACGCCCTCCGGCCCCAGCTCGCGGGCCATGCTCTGGGCCAGCGCCCGCAATGCGAACTTGGCGCCGGCGAACGCGGAGAAGCCGACGCCACCGCGCAGCGACGCGGTGGCGCCGGTGAAGATAATGGTGCCGCGCCCGCGTGGCACCATCACCCGGGCCGCCTCCCGACCGGCCAGGAAACCGGCGAACGCGGCCATCTCCCAAACCTTGCGGTAGACCCGCGCGGTGGTCTCTCGGATCGGGAAATTGACGTTGGCGCCGATGTTGAACACCACCGCCTCCAGCGGCCCGACCTGCTGTTCGATGGTGTCCACCAGATCAATGGTCTGCTGTTCGTCACGGGCGTCGCAGCCAAAAGCACGCGCCTGGCCTCCCGCTGCTTCGATCTCCTCGACCAGCGGCGCCAGGGCGTCCTGGTGCCGACGGGTCACGCAGGCGGTGAACCCTTCCCGGGCGAACCGGCGGGCAATCGCCCCGCCCGTGGCATCGCCCGCCCCCACCACCAATACGGCTGGAGCAGTCATGGCATTTCCTCGTCATCCGGGTTTTTCAGAGTGTTCAGTGTTCAGTGTTCAGTGTTCAGTTAGAAAACCGGCTTGGTGCTCCGGAATCAAGGTGCCTACGCCAGCAAACACTCAATGTCGGTTTTGCTGAAAACTGAAAACTGAACACTGAAAACTTACTCTCCATAGTCAGTTCCGTTTTAGAACTTGTCAAGCGACAATAACCTCTCACCGGGTCAGCGTCGGTGAGAGGCAGGTATAAATCGGATAATTCAGAAAATGCGAAAACGGCGTTGCAGCATGGAAAACCGGTCAGCTCGCGACCGCCATGGTAATGGCAAACGCCACGCCCCCAAGAATCATGATAATAGCGGCACGCCTCGCCACCGTTGGCCAGTCGATCCAATACATCATTGTTGCCCCCAACAATTATTTTCGTTTTCACAACAAAATGTGACCCAAGTCACAAATAGCAATATCGTCGGGGCTATGCAAAAACACAATCCGAAGAAGGCGTGACCGCGCCAGGCAGCCGAACGGCGTAGGGCGTCGCCGTGTCAGGCTTGCGCTGGCGCGCCGCCAGCTTGCTGGTCCGCCATCAGGGCCAGAACCCGCTGCCGCAGCCAGGTGTGGCCCGGGTCGGCGCTCTGGTCGCGGTGCCAGTACAAGTGCAATTCCAGGCCCGCCAGATCCACCGGCAGCAACTCCTGGCGGCTGCCCGGCGGTGCCAGCTGCCGGGCCAGCAACCCGGGCATGGTGAGCAGCAAATCCGAGCCCATCACGGTGGCCAGGGCCGCCATATGATGCTGGCAACGCAGCCGGATATGGCGGCGATAGCCAAGCCGGGAAAGACCAAAGTCCTCCATCCCCGGGCCTTCCCGCCGGGAGGACACCAGCACATGCTGGGCGGCCAGATAGGCGGGCAGATCAAGCCGCCCGGCCAGCGGGTGTCCCTCACGCATCAACACCACCAACGGCCCGCTCAGCACCGGCCGGTGCTCGATCGATTCCGGCAATGGCAACAGCACGTCCGCCGCCAGATCAAGCCGGCCGCTGGCCAGCTCGGTGGCCAGTTGCCGGCGCGCCACGGTCATCGACTGCAAACGCACACCCGGCGCCTGATCGATAACCTGCCCCATCAGCACCGGCAACAGGCATCCCTCCAGACCGTCCCGCAGACCCAGCACAAAGGTGCGCTCCGCTTCGCTGACGTCGAAACCGCCTTCATCGCTCAGGCAACGCTGAAAGCCGCCCAGCGCCTGGCGCACCGGCGTGACCATGGCGCGAGCCCGGGGGGTGGGCACCATGCGCGCACCCTGGCGCACGAACAACGGGTCTTCCAGGCGTTCGCGCAGGCGCCCCAGGGCATGGCTGACCGCCGGCTGAGTCAGGCTCAACACGCGCGCGGCGCGGGTCAGCGAGCCTTCGGTATAGATCGCGTCGAAGACCACGAACAGGTTCAGATCGAATCGGGAAACATGCATGTTATTTATTACCGGTTATTTTCAAGATTCATTCGATTTATTGAAAACCGCCCCCTAGCATGAGGTCAAGAATTCCCACGCCTACGCCGCGCCCGCTACCGCGCCATATCGCCAGGAGCCGTCATGCCCGTTATTTATCTGGTCCGCCATGGCCAAGCCAGCTTCGGTGCCGAGAACTACGATGCGCTGTCGGAAACGGGCTGGGAGCAAAGTCGGGTGCTGGGACGGCATTTGCTCGGTCAGGATTTGGGCGTGCCCCGGGTGGTGTGCGGCGCCATGCGCCGCCACCGGGAGACCGCCGAAGCGGCGCTCAAGGAACTGGGGCTGCCTGACGAATGGAGCACCGACTCGGGGTTCGATGAATACGACCACAAGAGTCTGCTGCGGGTGCATTGGCCGGAATCCGGCGACCGTGCCGCCCTGGCCAGTTGGATGGAGCAGCAGGAGCACCCCCGCCGTGCCTTTCAGGCCCGCTTCGAGGAAGCCCTGCGCCGCTGGCAGCGCAACGAAGACCCTTACAACGAAACCTGGCCAGCGTTCCGCGAGCGCGTGCTGGCCGCGCTGTACAGCCTGGCCAATGGGCTCGGCCGGGGCGACAGCGCCCTGGTTTTCAGCTCCGGCGGCGCCATCAGCGTGGCCATCCAGCACCTGCTGGAACTGGATGAGGAAGCGCTGATTACCTTCAACCGGGGGCTGGTCAACACCAGCGTCACGCGGTTGCTGGTCAACGCCGGCAACCTGCGCCTGGCAACGCTGAATGAGCATCTGCATCTGAGCGGTGAGCTGCTGACCTACCGCTAGGGCCGAACAGGCCATTCCCGGCCCGGCGTCTGGCCGGCGGCCCGGATTCCGGTCACCATGCGCCGACTCCTCTACCCGCCGCGCAAGGACCCACCGATGACGACCCGATCCACGATCCTGATTACCGGCGCCAGCTCCGGCCTGGGCGAAGGCATGGCGCGCCTGTTCGCGGCCCAGGGCCGCAACCTGGCGTTGTGCGCCCGGCGGCTGGAAAACCTGGAAGCGCTGCGCACCGAACTGCTCGCCGCGCACCCGCGCATCCAGGTGGAGGTGCGCGCTCTGGATGTGAACGATTACGACCGGGTGTTCCAGGTGTTCGAGGAACTGGACCAGGCGCTCGGCGGCCTGGATCGCATTATCGTCAACGCCGGCATTGGCAAAGGGCAACCGCTGGGCACCGGCGCGTTCCACGCCAACCGCCAGACCGCCGAAACCAACTTCGTGGCCGCCCTGGCGCAATGCGAAGCGGCGATGCAGATCTTTCGTCGCCACGGCCGTGGCCATCTGGTGGTGATCTCATCCATGAGCGCCCTGCGCGGCATGCGCAAAAACATCACCACTTACGCCGCCAGCAAAGCCGGCGTGGCCGCCCTCGCCGAAGGGCTGCGCTCGGAAATGCTCGGCACACCGATCAAGATCAGCACCCTCTATCCCGGATACATCCGCTCGGCGATCAACGAAAAAGTCAAAAACGCGCCGTTCATCGTCGACACCGAAACCGGCTGCAAAGCGCTGGTCAAAGCGATCAACAAAGAACCCGCCAAAGCCTGCGTCCCCGCCTGGCCCTGGGCGCCCCTGGGCTTCGCCATGCGGGTATTGCCGTTGGCGATTGTTCGGAAAATGACGTGAAAAGTTAAAAGTTAAAAGTTAAAAGGCGAGGCGGGTGTGCCACTCGTTATGTCGCGCCCTCCAGGTCTCACTGATCCGCGACGCCTCGCCGCGCTTCAACCTTTAACTTGCAACTTTTAACTACCCCGATTGCTGCCTATTGCCACCCCAACACCGGCGCCCATTCTTTCCAGTCGTCTTCGGCTTCGTTGTGCAGAGTGAAGCGGGTGCCGGGGGCGGCGAGGCCGCCGGCCTGGTCGGGGGTGGCGAAGCTGATGCCGCCGCGCAGCAGGTTTTCCACCGAGCTGGCCTGGATGTCGGCGCCGCTGAACAGACCGAAATCCACATCCAGGCCGGAGCTGTTCCAGAATTCCGAGTTGCCGCGCACCAGCTTGGCGTAGCGGGGCTCGATCACCACGCTGATTTCCACGTGCCGGGCGTCGCGGGCGAGCTGGCTGTCGCCGATGGTGCCCACCGGCAGGTCCCGGTAGAACACCTGCCGGCCGGGTTTCAGTGAGCCCAGGGCGTCCGCCACCAGGGTAATGCGCAGGCCCGATTCCGGCTGCTGCTCCGGCGGCGAATCCAGCCCTTTGAACTCGCTGGCGGGGTCGCCGTCGCCCGCTTCCACGGCGATGTATTTGCCCGACACCAGGGTGTCCAGGTTGCGGGCGCCGGCCACGCCGATTTCCGGCTCGACGATCCAGAAGCGGCTGTTTTCTCGGGCCAGTTTTTCCGCGTCCCGATTGAGGCTGGCGTGCACCTCCACCCGGCTGAGGTCGTCGGTGAGCCGGATTTCATCAATGCTGCCCACCGGCACGCCGCGGAATTTCACCGGCACGCCGGTCTTCAGGCCGCTGCCATTGTCGAAGGTGATCACAATGCCCTGGCTGGACGCCAGAAACTGCTGATAGAGCAGCCAGCCGGCCAGCACCACGCTGAGCAGCGGCACCAGCCAGATCGGCGAGGGCCAGCGGGTGTTACGGGTTTGCACGGATTGCATCGTCGTCCTTCCAGAGTTGTTTCGGTGAAAAGGCGTGGGCGGAAAGCATGGTCAGCACCACCGCCAGCCCAAAGGCGGTGATGCCCGGCTCCGGGTTGACTCGGGCGATCTCTCCAAAGCGCATCAGGCCGGCCAGCAACGCCACCACGAACACGTCCAGCATCGACCAGCGGCCGATCCAGTACACCCAGCGGTAGGCGCGGGCAGCGGTTGCCGGCGCCGGGTGTTCCGGCGTATGCCAGTAGATCACCGCCAGCACCAGCACCTTGAGGAACGGCACCAACAGGCTGGCGGTGAACACCACCAGGGCCAGGCCGGGCATGCCGGAATCGAACAACCCCTTGATGCCATCGGCGATGGTGCCCGAGCTCTGCCCGCCAATGCCATTGAGCGTCATGATCGGCAGCGTGTTGGCGGGCACCAGCCAGATCATGGCGGCGATCAGCAAGGCCCAGGCCAGTTGCCGTTCAGCGCGCCGGGTCATGACGACGCTCCATCACCCGATCCAACGCCGCCGGATTGGCGAGCGCCTCGGCGATCAACCGCAACACCACCATCGCCAGCAGGCAGATCAGCCCGGCCTGCAAATGCAGGGTGGCGTTCTCGCCGAGCTTGGTGGTGGCGATCAGCGCGCCGAGCAAAAAAATTTCCGGCATTGCCCATTCGCGGCCCTGCCGGTACCACCACACCCAGCGGCCCAGGCTAACGCCGCCGCGCAGCCGCGCCATGGTGACCAGCAACGCCAGCAATTGCGCCAGTGGCATCACCAACAGGGTCACCGCCACCAGCGCCGCCACCAGCGGGTAACCGTTGCTGAACAAGGCGGTCACACAGGAGAACACGCTGACCGCGTTGTACAGGCCGAACTGGTCCATGCTCAACAGCGGCAGAAACATGGCCGGCGCCCACAGCACCAGCGCCGCCAGCGCCAGCGCGGCGACCGCCTCAACGCGAATGCGGTGGGAGGAACCGAGCCGGGCCCGGCAACGGGGACAAAACCATTCCCCGCGACGCTGTTGCGCCGGGGCACTCAGGGCAAGCCCACAATCGTGGCAGACAATCGAATCGGACATGGTGGGGGTCGCGCCGGCAAAAAAACCACTTTAAAGGCACGTTCGTACCGTCACCATGCGCGTCGGCGTGAAGACCGGTAAAAAAGGGAAAAAGGTGGGCTGGACGCTGGACGCTGGACGCCCGGATCAAAATCAACCCATTCGTGGTCAAGGAGCGCTGGCGCCTTAAAATCGAATCCGCCGCTGGCTGGGCCTGCTCCTACACAAAACACTCTTCTACGCAGCCGCCGTAGGAGCAGGCCCTGCCAGCGACGGGGTTGCTGTTCCCGCCTTTTAGGGCGTCGCCGTGGAAGCAGACACCGGCCGGCGCTCGAGGTCAGTCCAGCGGGCCGGGGTTGGTTTTTCGTTTCGGCTTGGCGAATCCGCCCTGCAAATCACTGGCGGGCTTGCTGGCGGCGCCCTTGCGGGCCGGCCGGGCCGCTTTCTTCGCCACTTTTTTAGCTGGCTTACCGGTTTTGGCCAGCGCCCGCTTCTTGAGCTTTTTGTTTTTGCTGCCCACCGCCTTACCGGAACGCTTGACCAGCTTGGGCCCCTGGTAGCGCCCTCGCAGCGGCTCGACCACCCGGAATTCGAACTGCTGGCGCAGATAGCGCTGGATGCTCGCCATCAGATTCCATTCGTGGCTTTCCACCAGGGAAATCGCCAGGCCGGCGCCATCGCCGCGACCGGTGCGGCCGATGCGGTGCAGATAATCGTCGCCGCTGCGCGGCATATCGAAATTGATCACCAGTTCCAGGCCGTCCACGTCCAGGCCGCGGGCGGCCACGTCGGTGGCCACCAGCACGGTGACGGCACCGCTGTTGAGCCGTTCCACCGCCAGTTTGCGGTCCTTGGTGTCCTTGTCGCCGTGCAGCACGAATACCTTGTGGGCGGTGGCGCGCAATACGCCTCCGAGCCGATCGGCGGCGGCCTTGGTATTGGTGAACACAATCGCTTTTTTATGCGGCTCGTGAGCCAGCAACCACTGCACCAGACGTTCTTTATGGGAGCGGTCGTCGGCGGTGATGATCTGCTGGCCGACCTGCTCATTGAGCTCGCGCACGCTGTCCAGTAACAGCGCTTCAGGCTCACGCAGCACGCGCGCCACCATCGCCGCCATCGCCTCGCCGCCCGGGGTGGCCGAGAACAGCAGGGTTTGCCGGGCCGGATTGCAGGCTTCGGCGAGGCGCATCACGTCGTCGCTGAAGCCCATGTCGAGCATGCGGTCGGACTCATCCAGCACCAGCACCTTCACTTCGCCAAACGCCAGATTGCCGGCTTCCAGGTGCTCGATCATGCGGCCCGGCGTGGCCACCAGAATCTCCGGATTACGGCGAATCCGTGACGCCTGCACCTTGAAATCCTCACCGCCGGTGATCGCTTCGGCTTTTATGAAGGTGAACCGGGCCATCGCCTCCACCTGCTTAAGGGTCTGCCGGGCCAGCTCCCGGGTGGGCGCCAGAATCAGCGCCCGGGTGCCGATGCCGGCGTCCTTCTCTTGCAACAGGCGCTGCAGCATGGGCAGCACGAAGGCGGCGGTCTTGCCGGTGCCGGTGCGCGCCACCACGCGCAGATCGCGGCCCGCCAGGGCCGCCGGGATGGCTTGTTTCTGCACCTCGGTGGGCTCGCTCAGGTTGAGTTCTTCGAGCGCGCGGAGCAAACGTTCGTGCAGGTTCAGTTCAGCAAACACACAGGGCCTATCGGGTGGCGGTGGCAATTGCCGCTAGTGTAACCCGGGGAGCGCCCGGAAAGGGACGGGGGATTGGGGGGCAGGCGGTTTTCAGGGTTCAGCCGGTAACGCACTTCCTGGTGTCGCGTGCCGCGCACCATAAAAAAGGGCGCCCGAAGGCGCCCAGCAATGCTCCAAGGAAGGAAACAGAATCAGCTTTTCACGAATTCCGGGTAGGCTTCCATACCGCAGTCCACGATATCCATGCCTTCGTACTCTTCCTCTTCGGTGACACGGATGCCGACGATCGCTTTGAGCAAGCCCCAGACGATCAGGCTGCACACGAACACCCAAGCGAAGATGGTGACGGCACCGATGATCTGGCCGCTGAAGGTGGAGGCGTCGTTGGTGATCGGAACCACCAGCAGGCCGAGGATACCGCACACACCGTGCACCGAGATGGCGCCGACCGGATCGTCGATTTTCAGCTTGTCGATGGTGACGATGCTGAACACCACCAGCACACCACCGATGGCACCGAACAGGCTGGCCATCAGGGGAGTCGGGGTGGACGGCTCGGCGGTGATCACCACCAGACCGGCCAGGGCGCCGTTAAGAAGCATGGTCAGGTCGGCTTTGCCGAACAGGAACTTGGCGATCACCATGGCGGCGATGGAGCCGGTGGCGGCGGCGGCGTTGGTGTTCAGGAACACCATGGCCACGGAGTGCGCGTTGGCGGCGTCGGACAGCTTCAGCACGGACCCGCCGTTGAAGCCGAACCAGCCCAGCCACAGGATCAGGGTACCGAGCGCGGCGAGCGGCAGGTTGGAGCCGGGGATCGCGTGGATTTCACCGTTGGGGCCGTACTTGCCTTTACGAGCGCCAAGCAGCAGCACACCGGCCAGGGCGGCGGTGGCGCCGGCCAGGTGAACGATGCCGGAACCGGCGAAGTCGGAGAAGCCCAGGTCACCCAGGTTGAACATGCCGAAGACGTCGTTGCCGCCCCAGGTCCAGCTGCCTTCCATCGGGTAGATAAAGCCGGTCATGACCACCGCGAAGGCGAGGAAGGCCCACAGCTTCATGCGCTCCGCCACGGCGCCGGACACCACCGACATGGCGGTGGCGACGAACACCACCTGGAAGAAGAAGTCGGACGCGGCGGAGTAAACGGAGTCGCCGTCGAAGCCGTTTTCCGCGGAAGCGCTGAGCACTTCGGTGAGGCTGAAGGCCTCGATACCGTGCAGGAAGAAACCACCGTCGTACATGATCGCGTAACCGCAGACCAGGTACATAACGCTGGCGGTGGAGAACAAAGCGATGTTCTTGGTGAGAATTTCAGTGGTGTTCTTGGCGCGCACCAGGCCGGATTCGAGCATGGCGAAGCCCGCCGCCATCCACATTACCAGGGCGCCACACACCAGAAAATAAAAGGTGTCGATGGCGTATTGTAGTTCAAAAATTTGGTTTTCCACGTTGCAACCCTCCGAGAATAGGAAGCGTGATCAAGACCTTGGCATGGGTCGTCTTTTCACACGATTTGGAACTTAAATCGCGTCCTCGCCGGTCTCGCCGGTGCGGATACGGATGGCCTGCTCCAGGCTGGTGACGAAGATTTTGCCGTCGCCAATCTTGCCGGTGTTGGCCGCCTTGGTGATTGCCTCGATGACCTGATCCAGGCTCGCTTCGGCGATCGCCACTTCGATCTTCACTTTGGGCAGGAAATCCACCACGTATTCCGCCCCCCGGTAGAGTTCGGTGTGGCCTTTCTGGCGCCCAAAGCCTTTCACCTCGGTAACGGTGATGCCCTGCACGCCAATCTCGGATAGTGCCTCGCGCACATCGTCCAACTTGAACGGCTTGATAATGGCTGTAACCAATTTCATTTCTATCTCCTTCGAAACGCTGTTAACGCGTCCGGTTGACGTTCGTTTGGTTTCAGGCCCCGCTTTGGTACCCGATCCATCCACTCGTGCGAACGCTCTGGTCCCACTTGTGCACGACCCATGCCAGTTTTAAAAAGTCACGCTATCTCAGAGGGTTGAAAGCTTTTACAAGGTTGATCTGCGAGGCGACGTGGGTATTTCGCGGGGGCACTGCGGCATTATAGTGCACCGCTTTAGGGCTGGTACCAAAATGGTGCAAGGCGCGACAATGCCCGAAAGCCGGGTACTGGCGCAGCCCCAGGCGAATACGGTGTATGGTGGTGCCCGGCCCGCGCGGCAAAGTGGCATGAGTCATGCTGCCTTGCCCGATGAGACGTGGACCCGGACATTCCATCCATGGACAACGCTGCGCCCCGGCCCACCCGGGGCCGGCACGCAGCACCAAAACGGACGTCAACAGGCCGCGCACCGCGCCGCCGAGGAGAACCCATGAAACTGGTCACAGCGATTATCAAACCCTTCAAGTTGGACGACGTGCGCGAGGCACTGTCCGAGATTGGCGTGCAGGGCATCACCGTTACCGAGGTGAAAGGCTTTGGGCGCCAGAAAGGCCACACCGAACTCTACCGGGGGGCGGAATACGTGGTGGATTTCCTGCCCAAAGTGAAGATCGAAGTGGCGATCGCCGAAGCGAGCCTGGATCAGGTCATCGAGGCGATCACCAAGGCGGCCAACACCGGCAAGATTGGCGACGGCAAAATCTTCGTCACCAGCCTGGAGCAGGCCATCCGTATCCGCACCGGCGAGACCGGCGAGGACGCCGTGTAACACGGCGCCGCGAGGAGAAAACAAGAATGAATACGCAACGCGCTTTGATCCGAATCGGCGCTCTCGCCGCCGCCTTGTTCCCGACGCTGGCACTGGCCCAGGAAACGCCCGCGCTGAGCGCCGGTGATACCGCCTGGATGCTGACCTCCACGGCGCTGGTGCTGCTGATGATCATTCCCGGGCTGGCGTTGTTCTACGGCGGCCTGGTGCGTTCGAAGAACCTGCTCTCGGTGATGATGCAGTGCTTCGCCATCACTGGCCTGATCACCGTGCTGTGGTTCGTGTACGGCTACAGCCTGGCGTTCGACACCAGCGGCATGAGCGCCGGCACGCTCAATCTGCATTCCTTTATTGGTGGCCTGGACAATCTGTTCCTCAACAAGCTCACCAAGGAAGCGCTGATCGGCGCCTTCCCGGAAAGCGTGTTCGTGACCTTCCAGATGACCTTCGCGATCATCACCCCGGCGCTGATCGTGGGCGCCTTCGCCGAACGCATGAAGTTCTCGGCCATGCTGATCTTCATGGGCGTGTGGTTCACCCTGGTGTACGCGCCCATCGCGCACATGGTGTGGAGCGGTGACGGCGCGCTCATGTGGGACTGGGGCGTGCTCGATTTCGCCGGCGGCACGGTGGTGCACATCAATGCCGGCATCGCCGGTCTGGTGGCCTGCATCATGCTCGGCAAGCGCAAGGGCTACCCGTCCTCGCACATGGCCCCACACAACCTGGGCTACACCCTGATCGGCGCGGCCATGCTGTGGGTCGGCTGGTTCGGCTTCAACGCCGGCTCCGCGGCCGCCGCCGACGACACCGCCGGCATGGCCATGCTGGTGACCCAGATCGCCACCGCTGGCGCGGCGCTGGCCTGGATGTTCGCCGAGTGGGTGGCGCACGGTAAACCCAGCGCTCTGGGCATCGCCTCCGGCGTGGTGGCGGGGCTGGTGGCGAGCACCCCCGCCGCCGGCACCGCCGGCCCGGCCGGGGCGCTGATCATCGGCATCGCCGCCGGCCTGATCTGCTTCTTCTGCGCCACTACCCTGAAGCGCAAACTGGGCTACGACGACTCCCTGGACGTGTTCGGCGTGCACGGCGTCGGCGGCATCGTCGGCGCGATTCTCACCGGCGCCTTCGCCGCCCCGGCACTGGGTGGCTTTGGCGACGTGCGCAACATCGGCGCCCAGCTCTGGATACAGGTGCAGGGCGTGGCGTTCACGGTGATCTACACCACCATCGTCACCTTCGTGATCCTTAAGGTGATCGACCTGGTGATCGGCCTGCGCGTCAGCGAAGAAGACGAAACCATCGGCCTGGACCTGTCCCAACACGACGAACGCGGTTACAACCTGTAAAGGCGCGGCACGCTACACGCAACACGCTTGCACGCACGACCCCGCCCCCTGGGCGGGGCCGTGGTTTGCGGGACACCGTGCCCGCCCCACCCACTGAAAACTGAACACTGAAAACTGAAAACCGCCCCCCAGGGCAGCGTCTAGCGCCCCGCCACCGCCATCCGCTACCATGCCAACCTGATCAGCCCTCGGAGCCGTCCCATGCAAGACCAGCCCTTTCTTGATCGTCTGATGAACGACATCAGCCGCCATCTGCCCGCCGATCTGGGGCGGCTGCGCCAGGAGGTGGAGCACAGCGTGCGCGCGGTGCTCAACGAGACGATGACGCGCCTGGATCTGATCAGCCGGGAAGAGTTCGAGATCCAACAGCAGGTGCTGGAGCGCACCCGCGCGAAACTGGAGGCGTTGGAAAAGCAGGTCGCCGAGCTTGAGGGCGATGCGGCCCCGGCCGCTGCGGGCCGGGGCGCGCCGGATCAGGGTTGAACCGCGGGCGTGACAATATTGAAACTGGGTTCGAACTGATCGAGCAGCGAGAACAGGGTCGCGGCCTTGCCGTTGTCGCCCTGCATCGTCATCAGCCCCTGCTCAATCGCCTCGGGGATGGTCAGTTCACCCACACCGACCCGGTCCAGGGTCGCCTTGTCCATGCTCAGATCCGCGTCGGCCTGGGGGTGGCGGCGGTCCGCCAGGTGAGTGAGCACGCCGTTGCGCACCGTCAGGGCGAAGTCCCGGTCCAGGTCGGGGAAGCGCCAGTTGAGCGTCATCGGATGCCGCGCCGCCTTCTCGGTGTTCAGGCGCACCGCCAGGAATGAGAAAAACAGGTCCGGGGTCAGCGCCCGCACCAGATCCGGCGCGCCGCCACCGCGTACCCGCTTAACGCCGTTGCGCAGCTCCTGGGCGCCGGTCAGGTAAGCGTTACGCCAGGTGGTGTTCTCGCTCTGATACCCGAGCTGCTCCAGCGCGTCCGCCTGCAGCAAACGTGCCTCTTTGTTGTCCGGATCGGCGAACACCACCTCGTTGACGATCTGCGCCACCCAGCGGAATTCACCGTTCTCGAACGACGCCCGGGCTTTCTCCAGCACCGCCTCGGCGCCGCCCATCCATTCAATGGTGCGCTTGGCGGCCGGCACCGGGGGCAGCGGATTAAGATGCGCCGGGTTGGCGTCGTAAAAGCCCATATAGCGCTGATACACGGCGCGCACGTTGTGGCTGACCGAGCCGTAATAGTCGCGGGCGTACCAGCGGCTGGCCAGGGGCTCGGGCAGGCTTTTCAGGCGCTCGGCGATGTCCAGCGGCGTCAGCCCGTGGTTGAGCAGACGCAGGGTTTCGTCATTGAGAAAGGCGTACATGTCGCGCTGGTCGGCGAGAAATTCGCGAATGTTGTCCGCGCCCCAGGTGGGCCAATGGTGCTGGGCGAACAACACGTCGCTGCGGTCACCGTAGCGCACCAGGGTTTCGCCCAAATAGTAGGCCCACACCCGCGGGTCGCGCACCAGCGCGCCACGGATGGTCAGAATGTTGTGCATGCACTGGCAGGCGTTCTCGGCCACGCACAACGCCCGCCACTGCGGGAAATAGAGATTCATTTCCGAGGGCGCCTCGGTGCCCGGGGTGAGCTGGAACTCGATTTCCACGCCGTCGATCACGTGATTTTCGATCGGCTCGACGATGCTGTGCGTCGGCGCGATCAATGTCACCGTGCCCCGTGACGTGCCCTTACCCAGGCCCGCGTCCACCTGCCCGCGCTCGCTGCGCGGCAACAGGCCACCATACATATATTGGGCGCGGCGCAGCATCGCCGGGCCGGCGTAGACGTTCTCGCTGACGGTCTCTTCCATAAAGCCGTCGGGGGCGTAAATGCGCACCTTGCCGGCGCGCACGTCCTCTTCACTGACCACCCCTTTGACGCCGCCGAAATGGTCCACATGGCTGTGCGTGTAGATCACCGCCAGCACCGGCTTGCGCGGCCGGTGCTGGTAGTAGGTGTCCAGCGCGGCGGCCGCCACCTCGGCACTGACCAGCGGGTCCATGATGATCAGGCCGGTGTCGCCTTCGACCACGTTCATATTGGAAAGATCGAAACCACGAATCTGATAGACCCGCTCGCACACCTTGAACAGGCCACTGTGGTTGTTCAGCTGCGCCAGCCGCCACAGGCTCGGGTTGACCGTGTCTGGAACCTGGTCGGTTTGCTGAAACTGATAGGCGCGGAAATCCCATACCACGCGGCCATCCTGCTGGCGGCGGATCTGGTCGCCGTCGAAGCCGGCGATGTAGCCGCGCCGGGCGTCGTCGAAATCAGCGCGATCCTCAAACGGCAACCGCTGATGCCACGCGTGGTTGCAAGTGACGGTGGCCGGCTGCGCCGGTTTCGGGGCGATTTTCTCGGGCTTGTCGGAGCCGCTCATGGCTACCTCCACGGCAAGGGGACGGACGGGCGAGGCCCGTTGTACGCCGCCACCGCCCATGTTACAAATGCATAACACTCATCCTTTCAATGCAGAAAACGCATTTATGAACCTGCGCCGCCTGGAACAGTTGGTGGCCCTGGCGGAGGAAGGCTCTTTCGTCAAGGCGGCCGCCCGCTCCCATCTCAGCCAGCCCGCCCTGACCCGGGCAATCCAGGGCCTGGAGCGTGAGCTGGGGGTGCAGTTGTTCGACCGCGCCCACCAGGGCGTGGTGCTGACCCCCGCCGGCCGGCGGCTGGTGGACCGGGCCCGGCGGGTGCTGTTCGAGGCCCGTGGCCTGAAACGCGACGCCGACCTGATCCGCAACGATCAACTGGGCGAGGTGCGTTTCGGCGCCGGTTCCTACCCCGCCGCCATTCTGCTGCCCGATGTGCTCGCCACCTTGATGGAGGAGCACCCCGACCTGAACCTGAATGTGGAGGTCAATGATTGGGCCACGCTGCTGCGCAAAGTCACCGAGGAAGTGCTGGAGTTCGCGGTGGTGGAACGGCGCACGGTGCCGGCCCAGGCGCTTCTGGAAACGCGGTTACTGTCGGTGGAAGCCGCCGGCTGGTACGTGCGCACCGGCCACCCCCTGGCGGCACGGGCGCGCCTGGCCACCCGCGACCTGCTGCCCTATCCGCTGGTGTCGGTGCCGTTGCCCGACGCCGCCCGCGCCGGCTTGCAACGTAAGCTGGGGCTGACACCGGGAGAGAAGCTGACGCTCGGCATCGAGTGCAACGACCTTCATGTGCTGCGGGAAGTGGTCACCCGCAGCGACGCCGTTCTCAGCGCCACCGCCACGCTCTGCCGGCGGGAAGTGGCCGAAGGCCGGCTGGTGCGTTTGAACATCGACGACAGCCACCAGAGCGTCGAGTTCGCCCTGGTGCAACCGGCCGGGCACACGCCCACGCCGGCGGCGGCCAAGACCATCGCGCTGATCGAACAGCTCGCCGCGCGGCGGTAACCGCCCGAGGCTGGCGATTCACGCACAGGGATCGCCGGGGATTTCCTACGCCAACCGGCGCCGGCGGCGCACGCTCCTGGCGCGCCGCCGGCGTTAGCATGGCGGCATGTCCATCGCCCTTTTGCACAGCCGCGCCACGCGCGGCATCCAGGCGGTGCCGGTGCGCGTTGAAGTGCACCTGGCCCCCGGCCTGCCCGGTTTCACCATCGTCGGTCTGGCGGACACCGCCGTGCGCGAAAGCAAGGACCGGGTGCGCTCGGCACTGGTGAACAGCGGTTTCGAGCTGCCCCAGCGCCGCATCACCGTGAACCTGGCGCCGGCGGACCTGCCCAAGGACGGCGGCCGTTTCGATCTGCCGATCGCCCTGGGCATCCTGGCCGCCAGCGGCCAGCTCGGCAAAGTCCGGCTCGACGGCCGCGAATACATCGGCGAATTGGCGCTCTCCGGCGGCCTGCACCCGGTGCCGGCGGTGTTGCCGGCGGCGCTGGCCGCCGCCGAGCAGGGCCACGCCCTGGTGGTGCCACGGGAAAACGGCGATGAAGCGGCTCTGGCCGGCGCCGACACTCTGGCGGTGGACAGCCTGACGGCGCTGTGCGCGCACCTTAAGGGGCATCAACCGCTGCCACCCCACCCGGCCCCGCCGGCCAGCCACGAGGACGCAGACGGCCCCTGCCTGTCGGAGATTCATGGCCAGGCCAGCGCCAAGCGGCTTCTGGAAATCTGCGCCAGCGGCATGCATTCCCTGCTGCTCAGCGGGCCGCCGGGCTCCGGCAAAAGCATGCTGGCGGCGCGCCTGCCCGGGCTGCTGCCGCCGCTGGGCCGAGCCCAGGCCCTGGAAGTGGCGGCGATTCATTCCTTACGCACGCCCCGGCCAACGCGAAACTTCCTGCATCGCCCGTTCCGCTCACCCCACCATACCGCCTCGGCCAGCGCCCTGGTCGGCGGCGGTTCTTATCCCAAGCCCGGGGAAATTTCACTGGCGCACCATGGGGTGCTGTTTCTCGATGAACTGCCGGAGTTCGATCGCAAGGTCCTGGAGGTGTTGCGCGAGCCCCTGGAAACCGGCCAGGTGCACATCGCCCGCGCCGCCCAGCAGGTCAGTTTCCCAGCCCGCTTTCAATTGGTGGCGGCCATGAACCCCTGCCCGTGCGGTTACCTGGGCGACCCGGAGCGTAGCTGCGGGTTTCGCTGCGAGAAGGCGCGCCGCTATCAGAGCAAGCTGTCCGGCCCGCTGCTGGACCGCATCGACCTGCACCTGGAGGTGCCAGCGGTGACGCCCCAGGCACTGCTCGGCGAGCCCGATGGCGAAACCAGCGCGGCGGTGCGCGAGCGGGTGAGCGCCGTCTGGCGGCGCCAGTGGCAGCGCCAGGGCCACCTCAACCGGGATCTGGACAGCCGCCGCCTGGCCGGCGATCTGGCGCCGCACCGCGCCTGGCTGGCGGCGGTGATGACGCGCCTGGATTTGTCCGCCCGGGCCTTGCACCGTAGCCTGCGAGTGGCACGCACCATCGCCGACATGGCCGGCGAGGAGCATATTGGCCGCCCGCATCTGCGCGAAGCGCTCAGCTACCGGCAGAATCTGCAACGCGGATGAATCGGCTTATTGCCGCCAGGGCCGGGTCCACAGTTCGGCGATCAACACACCCGCGAGAATCAGGCTGCCGCCCAGGAATAAGGCACCGGTGAGACGCTCACCCAACAGCCACGCGGCGATCAGGGCGGTCAGCACCGGCAGCAGATTGAAGAACAAGCTGGTGCGCCCCGGGCCGAGCCGGGCGATGCTCGCCATCCACAACAGGGGCGCCACCATCGAGGCGAGCAAACCGGCGTACAACACCAGCGGCAACGCCGCCAGGCTGGCCCCCTGTTTCGGCGAGATCAGCAATAACGGCAGCAAAAACACAATCGCCACCAGCACCTGCAGGTACAACAACAGCAGCGGCGGCACCGGTGGCCGCCAGCGCTTCAGCAACACCCCGTAAACGGCGTAAGCGAAGGTGGCCACGATCATCATGCCATCGCCACCATTGACCCCCTGATGCAACAACGCGGCCGGGTCACCGCCGGACACCACCAACAGCACCCCGGCCAGGCTGACCAGTGCGCCAACACTGGCGCCACGGGTCAGCGGCGTGCCCAGCACGGCGATCGAAAGCCCCAACGCCATCATCGGCATCAACGACAGAATGATGCCCATATTGGTGGCGGTGGTGAGGGTCGCGGCGTAATACGCCAGACTCTGGTACACCGCCATGCCCAGCAACCCGAGCACCACGATGCGGCCCAGGTGCGGCCTGACCTCGCCCCAGTGGCGACGCAATGAACCGACCATAAACGGCGTCAGCAACAGGCCCGCCAGCAGCCAGCGATAAAAGCCGATCTCCGCCGGGTGCAACACGCCCACCGCCAACCGATTGACCACATTGTTGCCCGCGAAGATCAGCACCGCGCCCAGCGGGAAAAGATAATTCATAGCGGCGCCCCATCAACGAAGTGGGGCCATTATCCTCATGTCCGCCTGGCGATCCATAGAAGGTCGGACGTCTGATGTCGGACGACTGACGCTTAACCCCCAAACGGAGCGGTTTGAGCTCACGCAAAGACTCGTTGCAGAGCCGCAATGTCAGAAGAACCGGGTTTTGACTTAGCGTCCGACGTCCGACGTCCGACATCAAACAGGCGACTGATGCAGCACGGCGATGTCCAGGTCGGGTACCGTCAGGCGCGGGTAGCGTTCGCGCACCGCTGGATCGTGGCCGGGGATGATGTGGTCGGGAGAGTCGGCAAGGCGTTCGATCAGGTCGTAGCCTTCCAGCATGTCGCCGACGTGAAAGATGGCGGGAAACGGGTTACGGCGCTCCAGATTCTGATAGTAATGCAGCGCGTCGGAGGCCAGCACCAGCCAACCTCGCCGGGTGTGCACGCGCACCACTTGCAGGCCATCGGTGTGGCCACCCACCCGGTGCAGGGATAAGCCCGGCGCGAGCCGTGTCTCGCCATCATGGAAGCGAACACGCCCGGCGTACACTTCACGCACCATCGCCACCACGTCTTCCACTTCAAAAAAATGATTCAGCGACGAGTGACACATGTGCCGGCCGGTGGCGAACGCCACTTCACGGTCCTGGATGTGCAGCGGGGCCTGGGGAAAACTGGCCAGGCCGCCGGCGTGGTCGTAGTGCAGGTGGGTAATGATGACGTCGTCCACCTCGCCGGGCGGGTGACCCAGCGCCTGCAGCGCCTGTTCCGGGGTCACCTCCAGCGAGCGTTTGCGGCGCTGGGAAGAGTGCGCGCTGAAGGCGGTGTCCACCACCACCAGATGGCCGGCGTGGCGCAACACCCAGATGTAGAAATCCAGCGGCATGATGCCGTCGTGCACATCGCGGGTGAGAAAATTGTCCGGCGCGCGCCGCTCGGCGCTGGCCATGCGCACGGCGAACACTTCGTACTCCGGCAGACTCATGGGCTTACCCTTTTACACGGCCGTCGATCAGTTGGATCATCGCCGGGTAGTAGTTTTTCGCCAAGCCGGCGTCGCGGGTGCGGCACAGCAAATCGCGGGTGCGCGTGGCGGCCTGCGCCCGCACGCCGCCACTCTCGGCCAGCGCCAACGCCAGACTGATGTCCTTGATGGCGTAGTCAGTGGGGAACGCCTTTTCCGGGAAGTGATCGGGCACCAGATTGTTCAGGCCCGGATGCCGCAACGCAAAACTGTCGCCGGACCCCAGACTGATGGCGTTGAACAACAGTTCGCCGTCGACGCCGGCGGCACGGCCGATGGTCAGCGCTTCGGCCAGCGCGTTGACGTTCATGAACACCAGCATGTTGTTGAGAATTTTCACCACCTGACCGCAGCCGGTGCCGCCGCAGTGCACGATGTCCGAGCCCATGTGCGCCAGCAACGGCTGCACCCGGGCGAACTGCTCGTCGCTGCCACCCACGGTGATCAGCAGGGTGCCGTTGCGGGCTGCCTCGCGCAGGCGCGCCACCGGCGCGTCCACCAGCTCAATGCCGCCTTGCGCCAGTTTCTCCGCCAGAGCGCGGGTGCGCGCCACATCGCTGGTGCTCATGTCGATCACGGTGGCGGGCCGCCGTGGCGCCGCCAGCAAGGCGTCGGCCACCTCTTCCACCTGGGCGATGCCCGGCAACGACAGGAACACCATGTCCGCCGCCTCGGCCACCGCGGCGACGCTGCCACAGGCCTGTGCGCCCAGCTCGGTGAGCGTGTTGACCTGCTCGCTATCCAGGTCGAACACATGCACGCGGTGGCCACTTTTGCGGGTCAGATTGGAGGCCATGGGGGCGCCCATGACGCCCAGGCCGATAAAGCCCAGCGGTATGTTGTCGGTCATCACGGTACTCCTGTCAGATCGAAGGGTGGCGCGGTGGCGTCGATCAACGGCGCCACATCGTGCACCCGTTCCACCCGCGACCATTGCTGGCGCAAGGCGCGGGCCCGGTCGGCGCCGACAATCGGCGCGCTCAGGTCAATAAACTTTTTCTCCAGGGCGGCTTCGTCCATCGGCACGGTGGCACTGCCGAGCGCCTCGCTGGCGTCGTGTTCGTAAACACGGCCACGGGCGTGCAGACGCACCCGCGCCGGCCGCTGGTCCAGGTAGCGCCGGTCCATGTCGTCACTGGCGCGCACCGACACCCGCGCGCACAGCGCGGCGGTGGCCGCGTCGGCGCGCGCGGCCGCATTGAAGTGCGCCAGCGTCACGGCGCGATGGCGCAGCGCGGTGGCAAGCACGAACGGAAACGACAACTGGCTGCTGGCGAAGTCCTCCCACCCCACTGCGGCGTGATCGGCGGCGATGCGATAGGTCTCCACCTCGATGGCGGACACTTCCTCGGCGTGCAGATCGTGCTCACCGGCCAGCGCCAGCACCGCGTCGATGGCCGGCTGCAAATGCCGGCAGCAGGGGTAGGGTTTGATGTAGCAATCGGTGATACCCGGCGCGCGGGCACGCTCCGCCGGCCAGTCGATGGGCTCGGGGAGACCGCCGGCGAACGCCTGGAAAAAGCCGTCGCGGCCTTCCAGCACCCGCGGCGGGCCGGCCAGCCCCTGTTCCGCCAGCAGCACCGCGAGCACCCCTTCGCGGGCGGCGTGGCCCGGGTGCAAGCGTTTCACATCGGCGCCGCCGGCGACAAAGGCGAACAACCCGGCCGCGCCACTGGCGGCCAGGCCCAGGGCCCGTTCCAGCGCTTGCTGATCGAGCCCGCGCAGGCGGGCGGCGGCCACGGCGGCGCCGAACACGCCGGAGGTGGCGGTGGGATGGAAGCCGCGCCGGCGCATTCGTGGGTGCGCCAGGCGCGCCACCAGGGTCACCGCCTCATAGCCGGCCACCACCGCTTCGAGCAACGCCTCGCCACTGGCATGACTCTGATGCGCCAGCGCCAGCACCGCCGGAATCACCACCGTGCCCGGGTGGGTGGAACCAGGCCGATAGCCGTCGTCCAGTTCCAGACCGTGGCCGGCCACCGCCGCCAGCCACACCGCATCGAGCAGATCCTGGCGACGCTCGCGGCCGGGCACCGGCACCGCACCCGCCGCGCGCACCCCGGCCAGCGCCGCCTCGGCGCCTACGGTGACGCGCTGGTCGCTGCCGGCAATGATCGCGGCCAGAGTATCCAGCAGATGCCGCACGGTGGCCGCGCGGGTGCTGTCACTCAGGCCCGCCCAGCCGAGCCCACCGACGCGCTCCAACAACAGCGCGGTGACCGGCGGCGCGCTCATTGCGCCGCCTGGCTGACGAACTTGATCTGCTGGAACGCCTGCAAGCCCTCGATGCCGCCTTCCAGACCGACACCGCTGTCGAGCACGCCGCCAAACGGCGTTTCCGGAAACGACACTTTCCAATGATTGATGATCACGTTGCCGCAGCGAATTTCGCGGCTGAGCCGATCCACCACGCGCAGATCATTGCTGAACGCGTAGGAGGCCAGGCCCAGGGGCAGGCGGTTGGCCTGGCCGATGGCCTCATCGAGGTCGGCGAAGGGGGTGATCATCGCCAGCGGGCCGAACGGTTCTTCATTGGCGACCCGGCATTGAGGGCCGACCCCGGTGAGCACGGTGGGCGGGAAAAAGAAGCCCGCCCCGGCGCGCCGTTGGCCGCCGGTAGCCACCGTGGCGCCGTGCTCGCGGGCATCGGCCACCAGTGCTTCCAGCGCGTCCAGCCGGCGGGCGTTCTGCACCGGCCCCATGCCGGTGCCAGCGGCCAGCGGATCGCCTGGGGTGATCGCGGCGGCGTGCTTGACGAAGGCTTCCACGAATTGGTCATGGATCGATTGGTGGACGTAAAAGCGGGTGGGTGAGGTGCACACCTGGCCGCTGTTACGGAACTTGGTGGCCACCGCGCCCTTCACCACCGCGTCCAGGTCCACGTCGGGGAACACTAGCGCCGGCGCGTGCCCGCCCAATTCAAAGACCATCCGTTTCATGGTGGCGGTGGCGCGCGCCGCCAGTTGTTTGCCCACCGGCGTCGAGCCGGTAAAGGTGATCATGCGAATCACCGGCGAACTCAGCAATTGCTCGCAAATCGCCACCGGATCACCGAACACCATATTGACCACGCCGGCGGGCAGGCCGGCCTGCTCCAGGGCACGGGCCAGGAACAGCGCGGTGGCCGGGGTACCCTCGGACGGTTTGATGATGATCGAGCAACCGGCGGCCAGGGCGCCGGCGATCTTGCGCGATGGCGTGATCGCCGGCGCGTTCCAACCGGCCACCGCCATCACCGGGCCGACTGGCTCCGGCAGCGCCATCATCCGCAAGCCCGGCGACCGCTCGGGAATCACCCGACCGTAGGCGCGCCGGCCCTCTTCCGCCGCCCACTCGAACATTTCCGCGGCGGTCTCGGTTTCGGCGCGGGCTTCGGCGAGGGGCTTGCCCAACTCCAGGCTGATCAGCCGGGCCAGGGTGTCACGGCCCTCGCGAATCAGCGCGGCGGTGCGGCGCAGCACCTCACTGCGCGCCACCGGGCTGGTGCGGCGCCAGCTTTCGAAAGCACGTTCGGCGGCGTGCAGGGCCCGCTCGATATCGGCCGGGCCGGCGTGCGGCAGCCGCCCCAGCTCGGCGCCACTGGCCGGGTTGATCACGGCCTGGTCGGCCCGGCCGGCGCCGTCGATCCAGTCGCCGTCGATCCACAATCGCGGCGCCGGGTAGCGGTGTTCGTTCATGGCGTTCTCCCTGGGTGGCTTAAGGCCGCGCTTCGGCGTGGCGGATTTTCTCCAACACCGGCCACAGGTATTGCAGGAAACCGTCCGGGTCTTCGCTCATCGGAAAATGGCCGACCCCGGGCATGATGGTGATCTCGGTGCCCTTGATCAGGCGGCCCAGCGCGCGGGTGTCGTCGGCGGTGCAGGAATAATCGTAATCACCGCTGAGCAGATAGACCGGGCACAGTTCAGTGTTGATCTCCGCCACCCGGTCACGGATGTCGCCGTCCACGGTGTAAAAGTGCAGGTCGCCTTTGAAGATGCCCGGGCCGCCTTGCATGTAATGCCACAGGGTTTCCCAGCGCCCATCGTCCGGCGCCGCCGGGCCGACCAGGCCGGAGACAATGCCGGCGCAGGTTTCACCGCCCTGCACATCCGGCCGGTGCAGCCACTGCAGATCGTAATAGGGCTCCACGTGGGCGCCGGATTGCAGGCCAATGATGGCGCGAAAATGCGAGGCGTGTTCCAGCGCCAGATGCAGCACGATACGGCCACCGATCGAGCACCCCATCACCACCGGCTGGTCCAGGCCCAACGCCTCGCACACGGTCATGATGATGTCGGTGTAGGCCTGCGAGGTCAGCTTGTACTCGCGATTCTGCCAGCCCGGCGGCGGCGAGGTCTTACCGTGCCAGGGCAGATCGAAGGCAATCACCCGGTATTCCTTGAGCAACTCCGCGTCGTTGAGCAACGCCCGGTACTGACGGCTGTCGCTGCCGGCGGTGTGCAGGCACAACAGCGGAATGCCCTGGCCGGCTTCCTCGATGTACAGGCGATGCGGCTCACCGAGCAGATCAAGACGCAGATACCGTCCGATCACCGGTTCAAAAATGGCTTCCGTCATCAGATCGTCTCCCGCAATTTCACCAGTACATCCTTGAAATACAGAAGATTGGCCATCAGCGGGTGCTGGTCACCCTCCAGCTTCAAGGTCTTGAATTTCACCATCGCGAGAATGTCGTGGTAACCCGGTTTCGGGTAAGGCTGGCAGTATTCCGCCCAGGCTTCTTCCTGCACGCGAATGGCAAAGCTCCAGCGCGCCATTACGAACGGTCCCGGACGCACCGACTCGACCCGTCCGTCCAGAATGCGGATCAGGTAACCCTGGTCGCCCACTTCCAACAGGAAGGTGGTGTCGACAAAGCGGCCGCGATGAACGAGCCAGCCGTCGCCGTTCACCCGTTCCGGTAAACGTTGTGGATCTTGCATGTCTTTTCCCGGTCAGCGGTTGTTATCGAATTCGATTCTGTTCGCCTGCCGGCAGCGCGCAACTTCACATTGCGCACCCCGGCATGAGCTCTTGTCATAGTTCGTCAACGCTGTTGCTGAATCAGCGCATCCACGGCCAACACGCCCTCGCCTTCGGCGAACACCATCAGCGGATTGATTTCCGCCTCCAGTACGTTGGCGTCGTCGAGCACGGCCAGGCGTGACACCGCCACCACCGCCTCGGCGACCGCTTCCAGATCCCCTTTGGCCTGGCCACGGAAGCCGGCCAGCGCTTGCAGAGCGCGCACTTCGCCGACCATGTCCCGGGCCGCCTCCAGGGTCACCGGCGCCAACCGCAGTGCGCGATCCCGATAAATTTCAGTGAGCACGCCACCGGCGGCCAACATCACCAGTGGTCCGACTTGCGGATCACGGCGGAAGCCAACCAGCACTTCCCCCAGCCCGCGGCGCATCGGTTGCACCAGGATGCGCGACACCCGGGTGTCGGGCAGACGCCCCTGAACCGCGTCGCGGATCGCCGCCATGGCGGCGGCCAACGCCTCCGCGTCGGCGATGTTCAACCGCACGCCGCCCACATCACTTTTGTGGCCGATGTCCTTGTCGAGCACCTTGGCCACCACCGGATAATCAAACGCCAGCGCCGGCACCGGTTGGTCCGGGTCGAGCACCGCGAAAGGCGCGTGGGGCACGCCGGCCTGCTGGAACAGCGCATAGGCCTGCGCTTCATCCAGAGCCATCGCCTCGCCGGCGGGCAATGCCGGCGGCATCACGGTGGCCGGCCAGCGGCGCTGAAACGCGGCGGCGATCACATCGCCGCAGGTCTCCGGGGTGCGGAAGTTCGGCACCCCGGCGTCGGTGAGCCGGCGCAGTGCCTCCGGCGCCTCCGGCACAATAAAACACGCCAGTGGCTTGCCGCCGTCAATGCTGTCGATCACCGGCTTGACCGCCAGTTCCGGGCGGCTGCGCGCCGACGAGCCCACCGCCGCCAGCACCAGATCGAACTCCGGCGCGCTTTGCATGATGTCCAGGGTGGCTTTCATCACTTCATAGCGGGTACCGGCCATGGTCAGATCAATGATGCGCCCGGCGGCAACGTGCACGCCGGCGTCCGCCAGCCGCTGCAGGGTGTGCTCGCTGGGGCCGACCACGTTGACGCCGCGAATGCCGAGCTGGTCCACCGCCATGGCGGCACCGCCACCGGTGGTGGTGACCACGCCCACCGCGGGCCGTCGCTGCGCCGGCATCAACGGCACACGGGCCAATAACGGCAACGCCTCCAACAAGCCCTCGAAGGTGTCAGTACGGGCAATGCCGCAATCCTTGAGGAAGGTGTCCGCCACCGCGTCTTCACCGGCCAATGCGCCGGTGTGCGACACCGCCAGCTCGGCGGCCACTTCCGAGCGGCCCAGCTTATAGGCCACCACCGGTTTGCCGCGCGCGGCGGCGGCGATGGCGAAACGGCGCAGGGTGTCGGCGTGGCGGGTGGATTCCAAAAACAGCAGATAACCGGTGATGGCCGGATCATCCAGGGTGGCCTCGCAGATTTCACCAATCGACAGATCCACTTCGCTGCCCACCGACACCAGGCCGTTGAAGCCGATGCCACGTTCACGACCGCGCGAGGTCAGCGCACCGATCAGACTGCCGCTGTGCGAGGCGCAGAACACACCGCCCTTGGGCAGATCCGGTTCGGCGAAGGCGGCGTTGGCGGTCAGCACCAGATTGTTGTGCAGACTGATCACACCGAGGCTGGAGGGGCCGAGAATACGAATGCCATAGCGACCGGCGATCTCCGCCAGGCGCTGCTCGCGCTCCACCCCCTGAGGGCCGGATTCGGAAAAACCGGTGGCGAGAATGGTGGCCACCGCCACGCCGAGCCGGCCGCACTCTTCCACCGCCGCCATCGCCAGTTCGGTGTTGGTAAGAATAAAGGCGTGATCGGGCACCGCCGGCAAAGCGGAGAGCGACGGATAGGCTTTTTCGCCCTGCACCGTCTCACGGCCCGGATTGACGTTATAGATAGCGCCGGCGAAGCCGGCCTGGCGCAGGTACTGCAAGGGCCGACCGGCGGTCTTGCCGGGATCATCCGATACGCCGACCAGGGCGATGCTGTCCGGTTTAAACAGCGCCTGGGCCAGGCTCGCCCGGTGGGCGGAAGATTCACTCATCGTCACTGTTCCTGCTTGGGCTTGGGCGCGCGCTGGCTGAACCGGCGGCCCAGCACTTCCTCGGCGATGCGGTTCTTAAGAATTTCCAGGGAACCGCCAGCGATCTGCCAGCCCCGGGTCCGTTTGAAGCAATGCTCCACCAGGGTCTCCGTGGAGTAGCCCATGCCGCCCAGGATCTGCATCGATTCATTGGCGCATTCAAACCCGGCCAGGTTACAGGCGAGCTTGGCCACCGAGGTTTCGTAGGGCGACGGCAGGCCACGGTCGGCGTTGGTGGCGGCGCGATAAAGCAGGAACTGGGCGGCGTCCAGTTTCATCGCCATCTCCGCGAATTTCCATTGGATGCCCTGGAACTCACAGATCGGCCGACCGAACTGTTCGCGCACCAGAGCATGATCGCGCGCCACATTGAACGCATGCCGGCCCAGCGCCAGGGCGCGGGAAGAATTGCCAATGCGCTCCACATTGAACCCGGAAATCTGTTTTTTGAATCCGCCCGGGCCAAGCAATACATTCTTCTTCGGCACCCGGCAGTTGTCGAAATACAGCGGCGACCATTCCTCTCCACTCATGAACGCGGAAGGCTTACCCACCTCGAACCCCTCGGTGCCACGCTCAACGATCACCGAGCCAATCCCGCCCACGCCCGGCCCGAAGCGCACGTAGATCAGGTAGGCGGTGGCGTCCGGGCTGTGCGTGGAGAACACCTTGCTGCCGTTAATAATATAGTGATCACCGTCTTCCCGGGCGGAGGTTTTCAGTTCGGTGGCGGCGGAACCGGCGTCCGGTTCGCTCATGCCCAGCGCCAGCAATTGCTTGCCGGCCAGCAGGTCGGGCAGGAACCGTTCCTTGAGTTGTGGCTCGGCGTATTCGGCGAACGTGCGGATGGCACCGAAGTTGCCCGCCTGAACCACATCGGCGCTTTTCGGGCATACCAACGCCAGTTCCTGAATGGCGATCACCGCGTCCATCAGGGTACCGCCGATGCCGCCGTCCGCTTCATCAACGAGGATGCCCAGCAAGCCCTGGCCGGCAAGCAGTCTGGCGATGTCCCACGGATAGGAAGGATCGTGGGCGCGCTCCAGCGCGCCGTCGGCGAGCTTATCCCGAGCGAAGCGCCGCACCTGATCGGCGAACACCTGCTGGTCTTCTGTTAACTGAAAGTTCATGATAGAAGATCGGTCCTGTGATGAATGCGTAGTTGGCTCTATTGTCGGCGTCGCGAAAAATCACGCCACTTCACAGATGTAAACTCGGCATAACTTGTTGGTATAAAGGTCCGATGAGCCGCACCGTACCGCCCCTTAATCCACTCCGTGTTTTCGAATGCGCCGCGCGCCACGGCAGCTTCACCAAAGCCGCTGACGAGCTGTTCGTGAGCCAATCCGCGGTGAGTCGCCAAATCGCCACGCTGGAAGACTATCTGAGCGTGAAGCTGTTCGTGCGCGAGCAGGGCGGCGTGCGTCTGACTCCGGAGGGCGAGCGCTACCAACGGGAAATCGGCCCGGCCTTCGCCTCGATTGCCTCGGCCACGGACAGACTGCGCAGAACCACCGCCGCCTCGCCACTGAAACTGCGCGTGTACGCCACCTTCGCCGCCAAGTGGTTGATTCGCCGGCTCAACGATTTTCACGCCCGCAACCCGGGAATTCATGTGCGCATCAGCACCAGCGTGGCGCCGGTGACGTTCGCCAAGGACGACGTCGACGGCGCCATTCAGTTCGGCGACGGCAACTGGGTGGACGGCGATGCGGAGTTTCTGTTCGGCGACCAAATCGAGCCGGTGTGCAGCCCCTCGCTGCTGGCCGCCGGCCCGGCCCTGTCCAACCCCCAGGACCTGTTTCAGCACCGCCTGCTGCATTCACGTTATCGCCGCATCGACTGGCAGGACTGGCTTTCCAGCGTCGGGCTGAGACTTCCGGATGAAACCGAACCGATGATCTTCCCCAGTTCCCTACTCACTTATCAGGCCGCCATGGACGGGCTCGGCGTGGCCATCGGCCAAGTGCGCATGCTGCAATCGGAGTTCAAGACCGGCACCCTGATACGGCCATTCCAACGGCCGCTGGAGCGGGACCTGGCGCATTATTTTGTTTTGCCCAAAGGCGTTGAGCCTTCCTCCAAACTGCGCATTTTCCGCGATTGGTTGCGCCAGGAAATTGAAAACGAAGAGCTGCTCTGAACCGTCTCCCCGCCCGCTTTAACCGCCATTACGCCGCCCATCCCGGCGTATAACAACACCTCATGCCGACATTCGAAATGCGCGGTGTCGCCGCTTCGGGGATGACGCTAGCTTATAGCTGACCGATTACGGCTCACTCCCTCCCCGAGGCATGAGGAGAACAACAATGAAGAAAAAAGTCGCCCTGATCGCGGGCGTCGGTGGCACCTGTGGCGCCAACCTGGCAGAAATGCTGCTGGCCGACGCCAGTGAGGGCTGGCAGGTCATCGGTTTGTCGCGCACCCGCCCGGAGCTGAAAGTCGACATCGACCACCGGCCGGTGGATCTTCTCGACCCGTCCCAGTGCGAGACCGGCCTGGGCGATCTGAGCGCGGTCACTCACATCTTCTGGACCGCGCTGCTGAACGGCAAAACCCGCGAAGAAGAGAATCAGCTCAACGCGCGCATGTTCGTTAATTTCATGGACGCCGCTTTGCCGCGCATTGATGCGCTTGAACATGTGCATGTGCTAGAAGGCGTCAAACAGTACGGCTACGACCTGGGCCCCTACAAGACCCCGTGCCGCGAAGACGACCCGGCCGGCCAGCCGCCGTACTTCTATGTGGATCAACACGCCTACACCTTGAAATGCCAGCAGGGCGCTGATTGGGGATGGTCCACCACGCGCCCGGGCGCGGTGTGCGGCTATTCCTACGGCGGTCGCATCAACCTGATGACGGTATTGGCCGCCTACGCCACGATCATGAAAGAACTGGGCGAGCCGCTGTATTTCCCCGGTGACGAGGCGACTTTCAATGCGCTTACCTTCGCCACCGACGTGGGCCTGCTCAACCGCATGATGGTGTGGGCCTCCACCGATCCTCGTGCCGCCAACCAGGCCTTCAATGCCGCCAATGGCGATCACTTCCGCTGGTGCCATATGTGGCCGGCGATCGCCGCCATGTTCGATATGCCCGCCGGGCCGGTGCGCACCACCCGCCTGACCGAGTTCATGGCCGACAAAGGCCCGCTCTGGCAGAGCATTATCGAAAAGCATGGTCTGGAAAAAACCGAGCTTCAGAAAATCGCGCCCTGGGGTTACGCGGACACCGTTTTCCGCCGCTATTGGGACAACGGCATCAGCACCGTCAAAGCCAACCAATTCGGTTTCACCGAAATGATCGACAGCTACCAGATGATGCAGCGCATCTTCGATGAGTTCCGCGCCCAGCGGGTGATTCCCTGATCACCCGGCCGGTTCGCTCCGTATTCATAAAAAGGAGAGCACTCCAATGAGAACATTGAAATCCAAGGTCCTGGCGCTCACCGCGCTGGCGACGTTTTCGATCTTTTCCGCTGCCATTCAGGCGGCGCCATTGAAAATCGCGGGCATGGTGCCTCTGTCGGGCGCGTCCGCCGCCACCGGGGAGCTGTACGTTCAAGCAATGACCTACGTGGTGAATCGCTTCAACGAAAACGGTGGCTGGCACGGCGAGCCGATCAAACTCGAATTCTATGACACCCAGGAATCCACCGGCGTTGCCTCCGACCGCTTTCAGCAGGCGGTCGCCGAGGGCATGAATATCATTGCCCAGGGTGGCGGCTCCTCGGTGGCGGCGTCGTTGTCCGGCGATGTGCGCCGCTGGAATCGCCGTCATCCGGACCAGCAGGTACTCAGCTTCACGATGGGCGGCGAAGCCGCCGGCCTGACTGGCGAGAACTGTCATTTCCATCATTTCCGCTTCGCCACCACCGCGGCGATCCGCGTTCAGGCGTTGATGGAAGCGATGAGCAAGACCGGCGCCCTCGGCGAAAAGGTTTACGCCATCAATCAGGACTACAGCTGGGGGCACGAAATGCAGGAGGCGATTCTCGCCAACGCCGACAAGTACGATTATGAAGTGGTCGGCAAATCCCTGCACGCCACCAACAAGCTCGCGGACTTTTCTCCCTACGCGCTGCAGAGTCAGCGCTCGGGCGCGCAAACCGTGGTCACCGGCAACTGGTCCCGGGACCTGCTGCTGTTGCTCAAGGCGATTGACCAAAGCGGCGTGGACGCCAACCTGGCCACCGTCTATCTGGATCAGCCGGGCAGCATCGCCGCCGCCGGCAGCGCCGCCGAAGGCAGTTACATCGCCCAGGTGTTCAACGCCGAGGCCGCCAAGGAAAAAGGCGCCGCGTACATGGAGGATTTCAAAAAGCGCATTGGCACCTACCCGGCCGGGCTGGGCAACAACGGCGTGATTTCCATGATGATGCTCACCAAGGCGCTGTCCAGCCTGCCCAAGCAAGACAGCATTGATGTCAACCGGATTGCCCTGGCGCTGGAAAAAGCCCAGGTCGATGATTGGCCCACCGGCACCCTGACCATGCGCGCTTCGGATCATCAGTTGTTGCTGCCGCTGGTGGTCTCCAAGGTCAGCAAGGATGCCCGGTACAAGATCGACAATACTGAATATGGCTTCAAGCCGGTTCAGTTGCTCAGCGCCGAGCAGGCCCGCGTGCCGGCCGACGCCAGTTGCGAGATGCAACGCCCCTAGGGGGCCTAGCCTGGAAGCCTGAGCGCTCAAGGGGTTTTCAACGGTTCCCAAATGACGGTCGGCGGCGCCGCTGAGCGTGCCGCCGGCCTGGTCGAGGTCCTGACGGGTTGGTTATGGATTATTTTCTCGTTTCTCTTTTGAACGGCGTTATTTATGGCTTGATGCTGTTCATGGTCAGCTCCGGGCTGACATTGATTTTCGGCATGATGGGCGTGCTCAACTTTGCCCATGCCTCTTTCTATATGATCGGCGCGTACATCGGCTATTTGTGCAGCCTGCATCTGGGTTTTTACGCCGGCCTGGTGATCGCACCGCTGGTGGTGGGCGCGCTGGGCGTGTTCAGCGAACGGCTTCTTCTGCGCCGGGTACGGCCCCAGGGGCACACCCATGAATTGCTGCTGACCTTCGGCCTGTTCTTTATTTTTGAAGAGGTCATCAAAGTCTTTTTTGGCAATTTCGCCGTGCCTTATCAAGTGCCCGCCGGTCTCGACTTCGCCGCCTTCAGCGTCGGCAGCATCGAATATCCCTTTTACCGCCTGTTCATTGGCGTGGTGGCGCTGGTCATGTTCGTGGCCATCCTCGCGGTGCTGCAGCTCACCCGTCTTGGCATCGTAGTGCGCGCCGCCGTGCACCGCTCCGACATGGTCGCCGCCCTGGGCCATAACGTGCCCACCGTCTTCACTGCTCTGTTTGGCGGCGGCGCCGCCCTGGCCGGCCTCGCCGGCGCGGTGGCCGGCGCGTTCTTCCCCACCTCACCAACCATGGCCTCGGACCTGGGCACGCTGGTGTTCGTGGTGGTGGTGATCGGCGGCCTGGGCTCTTTGTCCGGTGCCGTGGTGGGCGCTCTGTTGATTGGCGTGGTGACCAGCTTCGCGGTGGGGCTGAATGTGTCCCTCGCCAGCCTCGCGGCCTCCCTCGGCCTGGGCGACACCCTCACGCAAATGGGCGGCCTGTTCACCGTCAGCCTGTCGTCGCTGGCGGGCACCATCCCCTATCTGCTGATGTTGCTGATTCTGCTGCTGCGGCCTTCCGGACTGCTGGGGGAACGCTCATGAGCCGCGTTATGTCTTCGCCTGTGGCTCGCTACGCATGGCTGGCGGCCACCCTGCTGTTGCTGGTGCTGTTGCCGCTCACCGACAGCGCCACCCTGATCAACGTGGCCACCAAGTGCCTGATCGCCGGTCTGTTCGCCATGGGTTTCAATCTGCTCTGGGGACAAATGGGGCTGCTCTCGTTTGGCCACGCCGCCTATCTGGGCATTGGCACCTTCGCCACCTTGCACATGATGAACGCCATCGATGAAGGCTGGGGTTTGCCCGCGCCCCTGCTGCCGGTTCTGGCCGGCGCGCTGGGCGTTGTGGTGGGGGCGCTGATGGGCTGGTTCGCCAGCCGCCGCACCGGCATTTATTTCGCCATGATCACCCTGGCGGTGGCGGAGCTGACCCATGTGATCGCCGACAAATGGCAGGGCTTTTTTGGCGGCGAGGCCGGGGTGCGCTCGATTCGGACCGACTGGTGGCTGTTCGGCTTTCAGGACGCCACGTCGGTCTATTACTACTGTTTGGTGTGGAGCGTGCTGTTGGTGATCGCGCTGTGGGCGCTGCTGCGCAGCCCGTTCGGGCTGCTGATGTACGCATTGCGCGAAAACGAGGAGCGGGTGCGCTTTCTCGGTTACCGCACGCATTCCATCAAGGTGGTCGGCTTCGCGGTGTCCGCCGGGGTGTCGGCGGTGGCCGGCAGCCTGATGGCATTCATGAACGAGTCCGCCAATGCTTCCATGTTCGCCACGCTGACCTCCGCGGAGGTGGTGTTGAACACCGTGATCGGCGGCTCGGCGGTGTTTCTCGGTCCGGCGCTGGGCGCGGCCTTCAACACCTTGTTCGGTTATTACATTGGCGGGCTGTCGCATTTCTGGTTGCTCTACCAAGGGCTGATTTTCGTATTGGTGATCATGTACGCCCCCGGCGGGCTGGGCGGGCTGTTCAGCGGCGCCACCCGCCAGGCGCGCGAAGGCCGTCTGGCGCACCACGCTCCCGCCTACGCGGTCGGCGCCCTGGCCAGCCTGCTGATCGCCGTGGCCACCATCACCGTGGTGGAGCTGGTAGGCACCGTGATGGGCAGCTCTTATCGGGTGCTGCGTCTGACCAGCGGCGAGACCTGGCCGCCGGTGTCGCTGTGGGGCATCGACTGGCACCCGCTGGGCATCGGCACCTTCACCTTCGTGCTGGTGCTGATCGGCGCCGGCACCGTATTGCTACGCTGGGCCATGGCCAGTCATCGCCAGGCCCTGGATCGTATCGGGAGTGAAACATGACATCGGCGTTGTGTTTAACCGGAGTACAAAAGCGCTTCGGCGCCACCGAAGTGCTGAAAAATGTCGACCTGGATATCCGCGAGGGCGAGCGGCATGCGTTGCTGGGCCCCAACGGGGCCGGCAAGTCGACGCTGTTCAATCTGATATCCGGCCGCGACCGGCCCAGCGCCGGCTCGATCACCCTGTTCGATCAGGAGATCGCCGGGCTGACACCGGCGCGCGTCAACCGGCTGGGGCTGGGGCGTTCCTTTCAGATCACCAATGTGGTGGCCGGGGTGTCGGTGCGCGACAATCTGCTGCTCGGCGTCATGGGCCTGCATGGCCGGCGCTGGCCCTTTAGCCGCCGGGGCCAGGCCTGGCGGCGCATCGAGGAAAGTGTCGATGAGGTGCTGGAACGCATGCGCCTGAGCAGCGAGCGTGACCGGCTCGCCGGCGACCTGACCTATTCGCAACAGCGCTCATTGGAAATCGGCATGACCCTGGCTACCGGGCCGCGCGTGATCCTGCTCGACGAACCCACCGCCGGCATGTCCCGCGAAGAAACCAGCCACACCATCGAACTGATCGAGCAGGCCACCGTGGGCAAGACCCTGCTGATCGTCGAGCACGATATGGAAGTGGTGTTCCGCTTGGCCGATCGCATCTCGGTGCTGGTGTACGGTTCGGTATTGAGCACCGGCACGCCGGAGCAGATTCGCGCCGACGCGCGCGTGCAAGAAGCCTATCTCGGGGAGGCCACCGCCTGATGCTGACCGTCAACGACCTGCACGCCCACTACGGCAAAAGCCATGTGCTCAACGGCGTGCGCTACCAACTCAAACCCGGCGAGATCGGCACCATTCTTGGCCGCAACGGTTCCGGCCGCTCGACACTGTGCAAGTCGATCATCGGCCTGCTGCCGCCCACGTCCGGCTCGGTGAACCTGGGCGGACGCGAACTGGCCGGCCGCGCGCCCCACGAGGTGTCCCGCGCCGGCATCGGCTATGTGCCCGAGGAGCGCGAGATTTTTCTTAATCTGAGTGTCGACGAAAACATGACCATCGGGCGCAAAAAAGGCATCCCCGGAGCGCCGACCTGGACACCGGAGGAACTGTACGATCTGTTCCCGCGCCTGCGCGAACGCCGCCGCGTCAAGGCCGGCAGCCTGTCCGGCGGCGAGCAGCAAATGCTGACCATGTTCCGCACTCTGCTCGGCAACCCATTGATGATCCTCATTGATGAGCCCACCGAGGGGCTGGCGCCGAAGATCGTCGGCGTGGTGCGCGATACGGTGCTGGAAATGAAACGCCGTGGCATCGGCGTGCTGCTGCTGGAGCAGAAGTTGTCACTGGCGTTGCAGATTGCCGACCACGTGGCGGTGATGGGCCACGGCGAAATCGTCTTCGAGGGCAGCGTGGAAGAGTTCCGCGCCAACCACGAGGTGCGCACTCGCTGGCTGGAGGTGTCTTGAATCCGGGCGTCGGACGTCGGACGTCGGACGTCAGACGTCAGACGCCCTGTATCAAGCCGCCCGCACGCGCCGGTGGGGCGCCAGATTGAGCTCGCCTTCCACGCCTTCGCTGTCGAAATAAGGCCGGTCGCCCTTGATCGTTACCCGGTAACCACTGCGCACTTCCGGGTAGTAATCCCACATGGCGTAATGTTGCACGCAGCGGTTATCCCAAAAGGCGATGGAGTTCTTGCGCCAGTTGAAGCGGCAATGAAACTGGGGCTGGGCAATGTGATTGAAAAGGAATTTCAGCAACGCGTCGCTTTCGTCTTTATTCAGCCCGACGATGCGAGTGGTGAACCCGGAATTCACATACAGTGACTGGCGGCCACTTTCCGGGTGCGTGCGGATCACCGGATGCTCATGCTCAGGGAAAGCGTTCTGGGTGTCCTCTCGCTGGCCTTTTCCGGTCTGATAATAGCCACGGTAAACGTGCTCACCGGAATGCACCGCCTTGCAACTTTTCAAAAATTCCTTCATGCGCGGCGACAGCGCATCGTAGGCGGCGTACATGCTGGAAAACAGCGTATCACCGCCGCATTCGGGCACCGTGTGCAGGCGCAGAATGCTGGCCATTGGTGGTTCTTCATCGCAGGACACATCGGTGTGCCAGGCTTCGCCGGCCACGTAGCGGGAGTGTTCATCGGCGTGGATCGGCAGCACCTCCGGGTGACCTTCTGGCGATTTGGCCGCCGGGTGCACATGCAGTTCGCCGAAGCGGCGACCGAACGCCTTGTGCTGATCCAGGGTCATGTCCTGATCGCGAAAAAAAATCACCTGGTTGTCCACCAGGGCCCGGCGAATCTCCGCCAGGGTGTCCTCTTCCAGTTCCTGGCTCAGATCCACGCCGTGAATTTCCGCGCCCAGGCGCGGGGTGACTTTGCGGACTTCAATATTGCGATACGACATCGGTTGTTCTCCTTTTTGTCGGAAAGTCTCAGGGAGTCTCTTCCTCCTTCAGCCAGGCGGCGCATGCACCGCCGAGCAAATTGATATGGCTGTCGATCAGCATGGTGATCACCACCTGACGCGGCAGATGCCCGGCCGGCTTTTGCGCTAGCCGCTCGGCGCTCTCCCAATCGGCCAGCACATTGATGCCCATGCCGATCAGAAAGCGCATTCGTTGCACCACTACCCAGGCCGGCAGCTCGGGCAGGATGTCGATCGCCACCAGCTCGGTTTCACGCACCGCGTTGTCGTTCCAGCCGCTCAGTGATTTGGCGTTGCGCCAGGCCGGGCTGCGATACCACTGAGCCATCAGTTGCACGTAGCAGGAGGGCTTTTCCGGGGTGGTCAGGGTGGCCGCGAACGGCAATACCATCGCCTCCGCCAAGCCTTGTACGGCGGCCACTCCGTCACCGCGATTGATGGTGGCCAGCCGCGCCCGGCGGTCGGCGATAATGGCGTCCCAATGGCGGCGCAGCACCGCCAGCAGCAGCCCCTCTTCGGAGCCAAAGTGATAGTTGATCACCGAGGCGTTTTTCTCACCGGCTTCCTTGCGGATGCGGTTCAGCGACACCGAGCCCAGCCCCTCGTCCGCCCACAGACGCTCAGCGGTATCGATCAAGCGGTCGCGGGTTTCGTTCTCGCTGCGGCGGGGCGCGCGTGGATTACGGGCTGCACTCACGGTCATCCTCCGGTGTCGACGCAATCAATGAGACTTCATTAATCTTGATTCAAAGACTAGGCCTGGCGAGGAAGGGGTGTCAAGGGTGGGCGGACGCTTGACGCTAGACGCCGGACGCCGGACGCCGGACGCTAAACCCGGTGCGGAGATCGATGGGGTGTTTCCTGGAATGCCTCCGCGAACCTATCTGTTTGCACGGGGTCTCGCAGAAAACACACCAAGCCTGGCAGACGCGGGTTTAGCGTCTGGCGTCTGGCGTCTGGCGTCCGGCGTCCGGCGTCCGGCGTCCGGCGTCAGACGTCTAACGCCCTAAAGCGTATTACACAAATGCGCGCCATCCACCGGAAGGGCGGCGCCGCTCATGTAGCTGGAAGCGTCGGAGGCGAGCAACAGCAGTGGGCCGACCAGTTCGTCGATCTGCCCGAGGCGGTGATAGGGAATCCGCTTGATCAGCTTGGCGCCGTGGGGCCCCTGGAAGAATTCGCGGTTGATGTCGGTTTCAAAATAGCCCGGGCAAATGGCGTTGCAGCGGATGTTGTAGCGGGCGTAATCCAGGGCGATGGACTGTGTCAGTTGCACCACCGCGGCTTTCGAGGCGGTGTAGGGGGCGAGCATGGCGCCGACCCGCAGCCCCAGAATCGAAGCGATGTTGATCAGGTTGCCGGGGCGCTCGTCGCGACGCCATTGCTGGATCGCGAACTTGCTGACCGCCCAGACCCCATTGAGGTTGGTGTCGATCACCGCGTTCCAATCCTCGGCGTCGATCCGGTCGGTGCTGCCTTCGCGGGTAATGCCGGCGTTGTTGACCACCACGTCCAGGGCGGGCATGTCGGCGAACGCCTTCTCCACACTGGCGTGGTCGGCCACGTCCATGGGCACCACCAGGGCTTCGCGACCGAGATCGCGCACCGCTTGCGCGGTCTGCTCAAGTTTCTCGACGCGGCGGGCGGCCAGCACCAGATCGGCGCCCTGCTTGGCCAGGGCAACGGCGAAATGGGCGCCAAACCCACTGGACGCGCCGGTGATCAGAACCCGTTTACCGGTCATTTCAAACATGGTTTTCTCCTCTCCTGGCGCCCGCTTCAGGCGGCGCGCAAACGATAAACACCGGCCCTCGTTGTACCCGCGAACGGCGGGCGAGGGCTCGGCGAAAGGGACGATTGTGCCTTGTGTCGAGGAACAGCGCGACGATCCGCGCCAAAAGCCAACGCGCGGGCGGATCAGCCGCCTGGGAGCCTCTGAACAACGCCCTGATAAAAACTGGGTGGGTGACCGGTCCAACGGCGGAAGGCACGGGTAAAATTGCTGGGCTCGGCGTAACCGAGCAGGTCGGCGACCTGCTGCACCGGCAGGTTGTCTTGCAGATAGCGCACCGCGCGGGCCATGCGCACTTCGTCGAGCAGGTCGCGATAGCCCACGCCGACGGCGGCCAGATAGCGGCGCAGGGTGCGCGAGGTGAGATGAAAGCTGGCCGCCAGTTGATCGAGGCTGGGCAACATCCCTTCAGCCTGCATTAGCCGGGCGCGCACCCGCGAGGCCCAGTCCTGATCAGCTTCCAGGCGCAGCAGTTCCTGTTCGCACTTCTGCGCCGCCATTTGCCGGGAAGTGGGGTCGGCCAGGGAAAACGGCTCGGCCATCAGCGCGGCGGGGAAGCACAGCGCCGCCACCGGCTGGCCGAAGCGCACCGGCATCCCCAGCACCTGCGGGTAGCGCGCCGCGTGCGGCGGTGCCGCGTAGGGCAGCTCCAGGGTGGCGTCGCGGAAGCGACCGGCGAGCAGGTAACGCAACCCGCTGACCAGGGCGGCGGTCACCACCTCCAGATAAGGCACGCGGATATCGCCGAGCGGATAAGGCTCGGCGAGGCAGAAGCGTACCCCATCGCCTTGCACCCGCAGGCGCGGCAAACACAGCCGGGTGCGGGTGCGGAAATAACGCTCAAGCAGGCCCAACGCCTCGCCCAGATTGGCACTGCTGATCGCCGCGTAGCCGAGCAGGCCATGCGCGGTGACCGTTAACTGCCGGCCCAGCGCCAGGCCGATGGCCGCATCGCCGGTCATCGCGCGGGCGCCGTCCATGACCCGGCGGAACTGCTCGAAACGCAGCGCCGGCGCCGGGCTGTACACCTGCTCGGCAGTCAGTCCCATCTGCTTCAGTAAGTCTGCGGTGTCGAGGCCGAACTCCTCCACCAGCTCCAGAAGATTGCGCACGTAGTTCACCGGGATCGGCGTGCGATCAGTGACCAGGCTGGCGAAGACGGGCGGCGGCGTATTCATCCGGGAAAGATACACCTGTTCGCGGCTTTGTCCGAAAATGACAGGTGCTTGTCCAGCGCGGCTCTTTGCCCTGGCCGGCGGCGCCCGGTGGATGTGCTGGCCCTGCGCGCGCGATTGCGCTGACGGCGGCGCCAAGGGCCGTTACCATGGCGGCCACTGTCCACCGCCGAGCATCCGCCATGGCCCGCGTCCGCGCCCTCTACACCGCCGCTGAAAAGCGTGCGCCGATTCACCGCCAGCCGGCGGTCCAGGTCCGCTCGGGCTGTGGCATCGTCGGCGACCGCCACTACCGCCGGGGCAACGCCCCGGAACAGCAGATCACCCTGATCGAATGGGAGCAGGTGCGCGCTTTCGCCGAGCGCCACGGCGCCCCGGTCGACCCGGCCACGTTGCGGCGCAACGTGCTCACCGAAGGTCTGGCGTTGAACGACTTGCCGGGCCGCCGCTTCCAGGTCGGCGATGTGCTGTTGCGCGGCGTCGAGCTGTGCGAGCCGTGCACGGTGGTGGGGCATTTGCTGGCGCGTCCCGGGCTGGCGCCACGCGAGGTGATCCGCTCACTGCTGGGCCGTGGCGGGTTGCGCGCGGAGATTCTCGGCACCGGCGTGATCCGTGAAGGCGATCACATCGACATCAATCCGGAGCCGCGCCCATGAACGAGATCGAACAACGCACCCGGCAATGGCTGGAGCAGGCGGTGATCGGCCTGGGGCTGTGCCCGTTCGCGAGTCAGCCCTATGGCCGCGACCAGGTGGCGATCGTGGTCAGCGACGCCACCGGCGAGGCGCAACTGCTGGCGCAGCTGAGCGCCGAACTGCGGCGGCTCGACGACAGCGCCGCCGGCGAGCGCGAGACCACCCTGCTGGTGGTGCCGGCGATGCTCGCCGATTTCCTCGATTACAATGATTTTCTCGATCAGGTGGACGCGCTGCTGGAAAATCATGGCGACGGCGACGCCTATCAGGTCGCCAGCTTCCACCCCGCCTACCAGTTCGCCGGCACCGCCCCCGGCGACGCGGAAAACTACACCAACCGGGCGCCGTATCCGATTCTGCACATACTGCGCGAAGACAGCCTGAGCCGGGCCCTGGAGCACTACCCGGACGCGGACCAGATTCCCGAACGCAACATCGAGGCAATGAACCGCCTGGGCGCGGCCGCGCTCAAGCGGCTGTTCGCCGGCTGGCGCGCGCCCTGAATCAGGCGTCCGCGCCCACCGACGCCACTTCCGCCGCGCTCAGTTGACGCCATTCACCGGGCGCCAGGGCCGGGTCCAGTTCGATTGCCCCGACCGCTTCGCGATGCAGCGCCACCACCCGATTGCCGACCGCCGCCAGCATCCGTTTTACCTGGTGGTAACGGCCCTCTTCCAGGCTTAACAACAGGCCGCCCGAGTCGAGCCGTTGCACCCCGGCGGGGCGGGTCGGGCGTGGGTTGTCCTTGAGCACCACGCCGTCGGCCAGTTGCCGGGCCTGGCTGTCGCTGAGCGGCTCGGCGGTGGTCACCCGGTAGCGCTTGGCGCAGCGCTGGCGGGGCGCGGTGAGGCGGTGCGACCAGTCACCGTCGCTGGTCAGCAGCAGCAGGCCGGTGGTGTCGCGGTCAAGCCGGCCGACGATGCGCAGATTCTCGCGCTCGGCGCCAGGCAGCAGGTCCATCACGGTGGGCAGAGTGCCGTCGCGGGTGGCGCACACCACCCCGGCGGGCTTGTGGATCATCAGGTAACGGTGGCCGGGCAATGCCAGCGGCTGGCCATCCAGCAGCACCCGGTCGGCGGCGGCCACCGCGGTGTTGGCTTTGCCGGCCCGCGGCTGGCCGGTGCCATCAAGCAGCGCCACCCGGCCGGCGCGAATCAGCGCCTTGGCCTGCTTGCGGGTCACGCCAGCGGCGTGGGCCACAAAGAAATCCAGACGCACGGAAGTCTCGCTCATCTCCACCACACTCATCGCAACGGTGCTTGTCTCAACCGCCCCTTCCGGCAACGGTGATTCCAACACCCCTTATTTCAACAGAAGGCCGCCCTCAATGGGCACGAACTGGTCAGCGGCGCGGGCCAGGGCGGCGGCGGTGAGCGCCTGCACGCCGTAGACCTCCACCCGGCAGCCGTGTTTGGCGCGGATGTGCTCGGCGAGAATGGCGAAGTCACCGTCGCCGGAGGCCAGCACGATCACGTCCGCGTCGGCGGCCTGTTCCAGGATATCGATGGTGATGCCCACGTCCCAATCGCCTTTCGCCGAGCCGTCGGCGCGTTGCACGAACGGCTTGAGCTTCACGTTGAAACCGATGGCGCGCAGGATGTTCTGGAACTGCCGTTGCTTTTCGTCGCCCCGGTCCACCGCGTAGGCGTGGGCGGCGACCACCTGGCGGCCGCCGGTGACGCGCGCCCAGAGCGCGTTGTAATCCACGTTGCTCTGGAACGTCTGCCGGGCGGTGTAATAGAGATTCTGCACGTCCACGAACACCGCCACGCGGGTCATGGGCGCGGCTCCGGCAGCGGCTCGAGGCCCAGGCTCTCGCGGTACAGCCCTTCCAGTTTGGCGCGCGACCAGGGCGTGCGGCGCAGAAACGCCAGGCTGGATTTCACGCTCGGCTGAAATTGAAAGCAGCGGATCGGCAGCCGCCGCGCCAGCTCCGGCCAGCCCAGCGTTTCCTGCAGCTCGGTGACCATGCGCTCAAGGGTAATGCCGTGCAAAGGGTCGTTGCGGTGAGCGTCGTGATGGCCCGTGGTCATGGCGGGGTCTCCGGGTCCTGGCGGCACAGATGAATTTCCTGATCGGTGAGGGGGCGATACTGCCCGGGGGCGAGGGCCGGGTCCAGCACGATCGGGCCGATGCGCTCGCGGTGCAACGCCACCACCCGGTTATTGAAATGGCCAAACAGCCGCTTGACGTGATGATAGCGCCCTTCGCTCAGGGTCAGGCGGGCCTCGTACCGACCCAGGGTTTCGAGCACGGCGGGCCGCGTGGTCAGGTCCTCATAGCGAAAATGAAGGCCGGCGGCGAAAGTCGCCGCGTAATGGTCTTCGATCGGGTCTTCGGTGCGCACCCGGTAAACCTTGGGCCAGTGCCCACCCGGGCGGGTCAGCCGGCGCGACCAGTGGCCATCGTTGGTGAGCAGCAGCAAACCGGTGGTATTGAAATCCAGCCGGCCCGCCAGGTGCAGTTCGTCGCTTTCACCGTCGATCAGATCCAGCACCGTCGGGTGCCGTGGGTCGAAAGTGGCACTGACACAGCCGGTGGGTTTATGCAGCATCAGATAGCGCGCCTGCTTGCCCTGCAGCGGTTCGTCATCCAGCACGATCCGGCTGAAGCCGTCCACCGGGTGGTGGCCGTCGCGCACCGGCCGGCCATCCACCGTTACCCGGCCGGCGGCCAGCAGCCGCCGCACGGTGCGCCGGCCCAGCGCCCGGTGCTGGCCGAGAAAGCGATCCAGCCTCATTCCACTATTACCTCGTGCCGTGCTCTTCGCCGTGGGGGTCGGGCTGGTATGATACGCGCTTCGCCACCGCCGCCGCTCCGGAGCCTCGATGTCCAATCTCAACCCGCGCCAACAGGAAGCCGTACTGTACACGGATGGCCCCCTGCTGGTCCTGGCGGGCGCCGGCTCCGGCAAGACCAGCGTGATCACCCGCAAGATCGCCTGGCTGATCCAGGAGCGGGGCGTGCCGGCGCGGCGCATCGCCGCGGTGACCTTCACCAATAAAGCCGCCCGGGAAATGAAAGAGCGGGTGCAGGCGCTGGCCAGCCGTGGCCAGACCCGCGGGCTGATTGTGTCCACCTTCCACAACCTGGGGCTGCGCATCCTCAAAAGCGAACTGGCGGCGTGCGGGTTGCGGCGCGGCTTCTCGATTCTCGACCAGGCGGACAGCAAGGAAATTCTCAAGGAAATCCTGTTGCAGGGCGAGTCGGAAAAAGACGCCGCCGCGGTGGACGGAGTGCAAAAGCGCATCTCGGACTGGAAAAACGAACTGATTCTCCCCGATCAGGCCGTCAGCCATGCCAGCAGCGACGACGAACTGCGCGCGGCGATGGCCTACAGCGGTTACAACCGCATGCTGCGCGCCTGCAACGCGGTGGATTTCGATGATCTGATCCTGATGCCAGCGGACATGTTCCGCGCCCAGCCCCGAATTCTCGAGAAGTGGCGCCATCGCATTCAGTATCTGCTGGTGGACGAGTATCAGGACACTAACGGCGCCCAGTACGAGCTGGTGCGCATGCTGGCGCTGCCCGAGGGCCACTTCACCGTGGTCGGCGACGACGATCAGTCGATCTACGCCTGGCGCGGCGCGCGCCCGGAGAATCTGGCCCGGCTGCAGGACGACTGGCCGGCGCTCAAGGTAGTGAAACTGGAGCAGAACTACCGCTCCACCGGACGCATTCTGAAAGCCGCCAACACGGTGATCGCCAATAACCCCCATGTGTTTGAAAAAAGCCTGTGGTCGGATTACGGCTTCGGCGGGCCGATCCGTATCGCGGCGATGCGTGACGAAGACGGCGAGACCGATTGGATCGCCGGCGACCTGTTCCATCGCCGTTTGCAGGGGGGCCTGCACTGGCGGGATTTCGCGGTGCTCTACCGGGGCAATTTCCAGTCCCGCATTCTGGAAATGAAGCTGCAATCGCTGCAAATCCCCTACAAGGTGTCCGGCGGCACCAGCTTTTTCGCGCGCAGCGAAATCAAGGATCTGATGTGCTACCTGCGGCTGCTGGTCAACCCGGACGACGACAACGCCTTCCTGCGCATCATCAACACGCCGCGCCGGGAAATCGGCCCGGCCACGCTGGAGCGGCTGGCCGGCTGGGCGGCGCAGCGCGAACAAGGCCTCTACCATGTGTGTGAAGACCTGGGCCTGGCCGAGGTGATGCCCGCCAAGGCGCTGGAGAAGCTCGGCGAATTCAAACGCTGGCTGGATCAGAAACGGCGCTTCTGCTTTGGCCACAACAGTCTGCAGGCGGTCAATGAGCTGATCACCGAGATGAAATACGAAGACTGGATCATGCAGAACGCCTCCAGCCCGCGCATCGGCGAAAAGCGCATGCAGAATGTCTGGCAGTTGGTCAGAAACATTCAACGCATGCTGGAAAAACAAGAAGAAGACGACGACGGCGCCACCGACCTGGAGGCGGTGATCAGCAAGCTGGTGCTGATGGACATGCTCGAACAACAGGACCAGGAAGACGATTCCGACCGCGTCCAGTTAATGACGCTGCACGCCTCCAAGGGCCTGGAGTTTCCCCATGTCTACATGATGGGCGTGGAAGAAGAGCTGCTGCCGCACCGCACCAGCATCGAAGAAGACAACATCGTCGAGGAACGGCGCCTGATGTACGTGGGCATTACCCGCGCCCGCGAGACGCTGACCATGACCCAGGCGCGCACCCGCAAACAGTACGGCGAGAAGATCGACACCCTGCCCAGCCGCTTTATTGAAGAGCTGCCCCAGGACGACCTGCACTACATTGGCGAAGGGTTCGAGAAAGACGAAAAGCAGGAAACCCAGGCCGCCGAAGCGAGCATCGCCAATCTGCGCGCCCTGCTCGACTGAGCGGCGCACGCACCGCACACAAAACGGCCGGGACAAGCCCGGCCGTTTGGTTACTGCACGTTGTCGCGTTACTTGCTGTTGTCGACCATGTACTGAACGGTGTTCTTGATCTCTTCATCGGAGCAATCGGAGCACATGCCCTTGGGCGGCATCGCGTTGAAGCCTTCGATGGCGTGCTTGACCAGGGTGTCCATGCCTTTGGCCACGTGCGGCTTCCAAGAGGCCGCGTCACCGAACACCGGGGCGCCGGCGGCGCCGGTACCGTGACAGGCGGCGCAGTGGCCGTTATAGACGGTTTCGCCATCGCGCGGCTCGCCGGAGGCGCCACCGGAAGCGGCCACGGCGGTGCCGCAGTCCTCGCCTTGCACGCAAACGCTGCCGACCGGCTTGAGACGCTGCTCTACCGCCCGATCGCTGAGAATGGAGCGCTCACCCAGGGGGTAAGGAGAAATGTCCTGGGTACTGGTGGCCGCCGCGACACCGGCAAACAACGTGGCCATCAGAACGAGACTGGCAGTCAGCATTTTCTTCACGATTACACCTCTGATTTCAGTAATTTGTCAGAGGTCGGAAGCCTCTGGGGAACCTCTGGACGGCGGCGATTATACCCCTAGAAAACACGGGGACAAAATGGCTGTTTGCCAGCACCGGAGAATCACAGCCCGCTGACCTCCACCCGCAACAGCGAAAGCGTGAAACAGCTGCCTTTGCCGGGCTCGCTCCGCACCTGGATATCGCCACCGTGACGCTCGGTGACCACCTTGACGAAACGCAGCCCCAGGCCGGCGCCACGAGTGCGCCCCCCGCCACTGTTGCTGGCGCGGCTGAAGCGCTCGAACAGGCGATCCTGGAAGCCTTCGGGGATGCCCACCCCCTGGTCACGCACCTCGCAGAGCACCCGGCCGTCTTCGGCGGCCAGGCTGACCTCCACCTGACCACCTTCGTGGCTGTATTTGATGGCGTTGGTCAGCAGATTGACCACCAGCCGCTCAAGCAACTCGTTGTTGCCCCGCACCCACACATCCTGATCCGGGTCGTAATTGAAGCGCAGGGCGATATTGCGGGTCTGGGCCTGGATCTGCACCTGATCGATGGCCGATTCCACCACATCGAGCATGTCCTGCTCGACCATCTCCACCGCTTCGTCGGCCTCGACCCGGGCCAGTTGCAGGAATTGCTCCGCGATGTTCAGGTTGCGGTGCGCGTAATGTTCCACGTTATCGAGAAACTCACGCAGTTTTTCGCCCTGCTCGCCGTGGCGCATCTTGCCGATCAATGCCAGCACCGAGACCATCGGCGAGCGCAGGTCGTGGGACAGGAAATCCAGCATTTCGGTGCGCGTGCGCATCGCCTGTTTGACGTCGGAAATGTCCTTGAGGCTGATGATCAGCATGCGCCCGGGCTGGTCGCCGGCGTGCACCAGAATCATGTCCAGGTAGAGGTCCATGCCACGGTGGTTGCGGCACTCCTTCTGCACCCGCCCGTCGGCGAGCACCTCCTGGAGCAGCTCCAACCAGCCCCGCTCACCGCTGAATTCCAGCTCGCGGCCGATGTCCGCCAGCCCCAGGGTGTCTTGGCCCACGCCTTCCAGGCTGAGCAGATAGGCCGCCTGGGGGTTAATAAACACCACGCCGCCGCAAGCGTCGGCGATCAGCACGCCCTCGCTCATCTGCGCCAGGCCGACCTGGAAGAAGCGGGTCAGCGCCTGCTGGCGCTGCTCCTCGTCACGCAGGCGCTCGACGTGCTTTTCCATCACTTCGAAACGGGGACCCTGCTGGGAACGGCGATTCTCGGTGCGCGCCAGCATCGCCCGAATCCAGTAATCGTAGGTGTCCGCGTCCAGCCCCTGGCGCCACACCACCCAGAGCTCGTAGCGCTTGCCCTCGTGCCGGAACGGATAGCGGCGCGCCAGCGGCCCGCGCCAATCCACCGGCGCCAGTTTCTCACCGCCGGATACCGCGGACGCGCCACCCTGGGTGTCCAGCCGCCAGGCGCGCAACGGCATCACCTGGTCGAGCATGCGCAACATCCGCGACAGCGGCGCCGGCTCGGTGAGCCGGCGGTTCAGGTCGCTGTGCTCGGAGAGCCGCTCCAGCGCATTGCGCATATACGCCATCGAGTACTCAAGCCGGCGCCAGGTCCACAGCGGGTAGGCCACCAGAGCCGCGATCAACGCCGAGGACGGCGGGAACCACAGATCGAACAGCACCATCAGCCCCAGACAGGTGCCCAGTGTCAGCAGCATTGAACCGATCACCAGCGGGATGCTCCAGCGCGGCAGCACGAACGGCAGCGCCAACGGTGCCAGCAACGCCAGCAGCAGGCTCAGCAACAACGCCGGCAGGGTATCCATGCCACGAATCAGCCGGTCGTCGCGCAGCGCATCGAAAATATTGGCGTTGATCTCCACGCCGGACATCAATTCACCCTGGCCGGCGGTGGGGGTGGGCAGCATATCGCCAAGCCCCGAGGCGGTGGCGCCAATGAACACGAACTGACCTTTGATCAGATCGTCCGGCACCCGCCCTTCCAGCAGATCCACCGCCGACACCTGGGGGTAGGTCCCGGCGCCGCCGGTGAACGGAATAAAGCGGGGGTATTTGCGCACATTGGCGAGCCCGGCGAAGCTCTGCTCTTCACCGGCGGCGTAGACGTCCGGCGAAAGCAGCCCCTCGCCCTCAAGCAATGCCTGGGTGATGTGCGGCCACCAGGGCTGGCCGATGCCCGAGCGCAGGAACACCGAACGCGCCACGCCGTCGCCATCCAACTCCAGATCCACGTGCCCCAGGCCCTTGGCGACCCGGGCAAAGGGCGCGTGCGGCAGCACTTCGATCAACTGCCCGCCGGAGCGCAACTGCTCCACATGCACCGGCAAATAGACGTGGCCGTCGTTGGCGATCGCCTCGGTCAGGGCCTGGTCGGATTTCGGATGAGCCCGGTCCGGCTCGGAGAGGATCAGATCCATGAGAATGGCGCGCGCGCCCTGCTTATGGAGCTGATTGATGATCTGGGCATGCACTCGGCGATCCCAGGGCCAGCGGCCGATCTCGCGCAGGCTGTATTCGTCGATGCCGACGATCACCACGTCACCGGAGGGCTCCACCGGCACCATCTGCATCATATTGTCGTAGAGATAGCGGTTCAGGAACGACAACGCCCCGCTGATCATCAACAGTATGCAAAGGCCGGCCACCACCATCAGCACCGACAGGTGCTCGACCAGGTAACGTTTTTGTTCGGAGCCAAATTTCGGCATGGTGTCCTATAAACGTCAAAACCAGGGCCATGACCCCGACGAAAATCCGCGAATCCGTTTTGTTATCGCTGTCCCTGACGATTCCCGGCCCACGCGCGCCCTCTGGTACAGTAACCGCCCGGTTGGGCGTGTCCAGCCTGAAATCACGATTTTCCCCGTGGCGGCGTTCAACGACGCACATAAAGCGCCGTGGCGCCCGATTGGGGCGATTTCAGGAAAGCGTAGCGAATGAAAAACGGGCCGCTGGCACACCGCCGCCGCGCCCTGCCCCTCGGCGAGACGTGCCGGCTCCAGCCACCAACCGCCTGACTGATCAGACATCGCCGACCGCAGGATACAGCATCCGCGCACCGCGCAACATCACTTGGGGGTTGAATCGCCCGCCGCCGGCGGGTCGCCGGCGCGAGCCAGGGCAGCAACAACAAGGCCGGCGGGGCAGCGCCCGTCCGGCCAGGACGGACCTTATTCGTCCATCGGTTCGAGCCGATAACCGTGCTGGTACACGGTCTTGATTCGATAGCCGCGCTCCGGCCGGATCTGCAGGCTGCGCCGAATCCGGCTGATGTGCACATCCACGGTACGGGATTCAATCGGCGTCATGATGCCCCACACCTTCTCAAGCAGGTGCGCCCGGGACATCAACTTGCCCACGTTCTGAAACAAATAACAGGCCAGCTCGTAGTCCTTATCGGTGAGCTTGACCGCTTCCTCCTCCAGGAGGATCTGTCGACGACCCCGATCGATCGTCCAGGGACCCACTGTAATCATTCCTTGATCATCCATGTCGCCCACGCCGGCCCGACGCCCCAATGCGGAGAGGCGGGCAAGAAGCTCCGCTTGTTTGACAGGTTTCACCATGTAGTCATCCGCTCCCTGGGTCAGCGCCCCGACAATCGATGACTCATCATCGCGCTGTGTGGCAAACAGCACCGGGGTCCGGTTACCGCTGGCTCTGACCTCACCCAACACGGCGTAACCGCTCATGTCGGGGACTTCCCAGTCAAGCAACAGCAGATCGAAGGTGTCTCGCCGCAGCAGACTCATGAACTCGCGTCCACTGGCGAGATGCATGCAGGTATGCCCGGCTTCCCGAAGCCAGTGAGTGACCAGCTCCGCTTGGGCGTAATCGTCTTCCAGGTAAGCTATGCGCACCGTGTTTACTCCATCCTTTGACGCTGAAGGTTACCCAAACCACACTGCAACAGCGGGAAAAGATTGTAAAATGGCGAGCCCGACCCGCGTGCGCCGGGCCCGCGCCATCATGCGTTGGCGGTCATCTTCAAACCCACCACGCCGGCGATGATCAGCCCCATGAACAACAACCGCCCGGCGTTGAGCGGATCGTGAAACAGCAGCACACCCAGCAACGTGATGCCCACCGCGCCCAGCCCGGTCCATACCGCGTAGGCCGTGCCCACCGGAATACCGCGCATGGCGTACGACAAGGCCAGCATGTTGAGCGCCGTCAACGCCAGCGAAGAGCCCACCGACAGCACCCCGGGCTGCACCTGAATCCACTTCAGGCTCATCGCCCAGGCGATCTCCACCAGCACCGCCGCCAGCAACACCCACCAGTAAGGGGTCATTGAATACCTCCCAATACCGGGCTCATTGAGACACGGCCCCGCCGGAAACCCGTAAGAGACAGACCCGCCGCCCACCGCACGCACCGGCGGGCGGCGGCATTATACGCACCCCTCCCCGCCCCACCCAATCCATGGACTCCCCCCGCACAACCGGCTATCATGCGCCTCCGAAATCAACACCCAGGCCCGTCAAGGCCGGAAGACCGGCCCAGCGAACGGCCGGGAGCGTTAACGGCGCACCGCGTCGTCAGGCTGTTCGGAGCGCACCGAACGTGCTAACGCAGAAAAAAGTTTTGCGCCCCTGGATAGCTCAGCTGGGCGCAGCCGGACCAGCGAAAGCATGCTTTCGCCCGGCGGAGCGCCCCTTGCCCTGCCAGGCAAGGGGCCGGACCGGCGAACGCCGGGAGCGTTAACGGCGCATCGCGTCGTCAGGCTGTTCGGAGCGCACCGAACGTGCTAACGCAGAAAAAAGTTTTGCGCCCGTAGCTCAGCTGGATAGAGCGTTGCCCTCCGGAGGCAAAGGTCAGAGGTTCGAATCCTCTCGGGCGTACCAAATAAAAAAGGGCCACCCCTCGCGGGTGGCCCTTTTTTATTTGGTGGGCCTGAGCGGCTCATTCCAACCTCTCAGGTTCGATTATCTCGCTTTACAAGCGAGATAACGACGAGCGGCACAACGTGCCGCGAAGCCCCGCAGGGGGCGAACCGGCAAAAAGCCGGTTCGATCCATCCTCACGGAGGCATGAAACACCTTCGCTACTCCCCTCACCCCTCCCGGGTGACCCTTTTTATGGTTCATCGCGGAATAGCGGGAATTTACTCAATGCCGATCCATTTCCCATCGCCGCTGACGCCCTGTTGGGCGTTTTACTTGATTCGTGGCGTTGCCACTCACCCTTCGGGCCGCCTTCGGCGTTCCAGCCGCAAGCGGCTGGTCTTGCTTGTCCAAGATAGTAAACACATCCCGCGCAGCGGGTGAACGCACGCAGTGCGGGCCGTAGGCCGGAGCGAAGCCCCCTCTTTTTTTATGAAGGGAAGGAAGGACACCCCGTTGTGTCGCCCTTCGGGTGCCCTT
>NZ_NMQZ01000039.1 GCF_002864685.1 Alloalcanivorax mobilis | reverse complement strand
ATCGCCTTTTCGGTTTTCTCCGGGTCGGTGTAGCCGTCGAACGGGGTTTCCTCGGAGATCTCGCCGAGCATCAGGCCGGATTCGCCTTTGCCCACTTTGATCATGAACCCTTTGTCGTCGCGCACCGGGTGGTCCGCTTCCTTGTCGTATTTGACGATCGCGTAGCTGACCGGGGAGAAGCCCACGGTGTTGTCGAAGTTGAACACATTGGTGAACGCTACGTTGCCTTCCGACGAGGCGTACAGCTCGACAACGCGCTCAATGCCAAAGCGCTCCTTGAACTGCTTCCAGATGCTCGGGCGCAGACCGTTGCCAACGATGGTGTGCACCGGGTTGTTGGCGTCGTCGGCTTTGCCCGGCTGCTCATGCAGATAGCGGCACAGCTCGCCCACATAGCCGAAGGCGGTGCAGTTGTAGCGGCGGGTGTCGTCCCAGAACCGGCTGGCGGAAAAACGGCGGGCGATGGCCAGGCCGCCGTTGCCGGCGATCACCGAGGCCCAGCAGATCACCATGCCGGTGGCGTGGTAGAACGGCAGGGTGCAGTAGAGGCGGTCGTCTTTGTTGAGACGCACGGCGGAGTAGCCGAAGGCGCCGAAGGCCTTTTGCCAGCGGCCGTGATTGAACACCACCGCCTTGGGCAGGCCGGTGGTGCCGGACGGATAAATGTAGAACAACGGGTCGCGCAGGAACGTTTGGGCGGTGCTGGCCGGGTTCTCGCTGGAGCAATCCTTGATCTCGGTGGCCAGGTTCTTGTAACCCTCGGGGGCGCTGCCCGGATCGGTGAGGGTGTCCTGGTCGGCGACGTAGAAGAAGTTGTCCTTGAGATCCAGGTCGTCGCGCACTTCTTTGATGGCGTCGACCAACTCTTCGCCGATGATCGCCGCCTTGGGCGCCACCAGGTTAAAGCTGTGGGTCAGGACTTTGCCGCGCTGGGAGGTATTGAGCATGGCGGCGCACACGCCCAGCTTGGCGCAGGCCAGGGCGCTGACCAGCAACTCGGGCCGGTTTTCCACGTTCAGCGCCACGGTGTCGCCTTTTTTCAAGCCGATCGAGGCCAGGTAGTCGGCGATGCGGTTGGCCCAGGCGTTGAACTGTTTGTAGGTCAGTTCGGTGTTTTCGTAGAGCACCGCCACCCCGTTGGGGTTGGCACGGGTGGCATTTTCGAACTCCACGCCCAGGCCCAGTGGCTTCGAGGTGTCGGTGATCTTGCTCATCTTCGAGCCTTTGATCAGGCCGGGCAGATTACCAATCACTTCGGGAACCTTGGACAAAAGCTTGGGCAACGTAATCACGTCTGCGTTGCTCATGGGATCTCCGTTGTCTGTGTTCTTGGAATGCCCGGTTGAGGCCGGGAGCATCAGTGTGTAAACATCAAAAAAGGGCTGATTCTTGCACCGATCCGCCGCGCCGGATTCACGCTTTGCACAGCATGAAACGAGAGCAAACAGCGGGCCGCGCCAGGCTCGGGAAAGCGCGCTTACCTTACCGTTCACCCCCGGGGCCGGCAAGCAAACCGCCCGCCGTTGCGCGACCGACCGGTCGCGTAACCGTGGCCATTGGCCGGCCTGCCCGGGCGCCCATTCACTGTCGCGGTTCAGCCACCACAACCTGCTATTGAATCACAATCTGGCACGGTTGTGCTTGGGCTGAAAAGCCGCCGTCATTGTCTTTTGAAGACAATTACTCCCGCGCGGCAATGGTGACCAGAATCTGTTGCCGTTTGACCTGATCACCGGCGGCGGCGTTCACGGCGTCCACCTGGCCATCGCAATCCGCTTTCAGGGCATGCTCCATTTTCATCGCTTCGATCACCGCCAGGGTGTCGCCGCGGACCACGCTTTGGCCGACCCGCGCCAGCACCTCGATGACGGCGCCATCCATGGGCGCGCGCAGCAGGCCGGAGCCGGCGCCGTTGAGCGCGTTGGGGGCGCGATGGGTGCGCGCCTGGAAGCCGGCCCGGTGATCGCCGTCCTGCAGCCACAGGGTGTCGCCGCGACGGCACCAGGGGTAACGGCGGCGCACGCCGTTCACCTCGGCGACCAGGGTGTCCTGATCGCAGGCGAGCAGACGCACATCCAGATCTTCAACGCGCTGGCCTTGCAGATGCACGGTGCGCTCCTGATCGCCGCTGGCCAGCACCACCGGTTGCGTGCCCAGCGCGCTGCTGTGCCAGCCGTCGCCGGCGTGGCGTTGCAGCAACGCCGCCAGGGCCCACAGGTGGTCCGCCACCGGCGCCTCGGCGAGCGCCGGGCTGCCGGCGAATTCGCTGCCGATAAAGGCGGTGGTGGCGCGCCCGGCGGCGAATTCCGGGTGGCGAAGAATCGCCGCCAGGAAACGGCGGTTGTCGTCCAGGCCCAGCAGCACGGTGTCTTCCACGGCGCGAATCAGCCGCCGCCGGGCTTCGTCGCGGCTGTCGCCGAAGGCGATGATCTTGGCCAGCATCGGGTCGTAATGGCTGCCGATTTCGGCGCCCGCCACCAGGCCATGGTCCACGCGCACGCCGGCGCCGCTGGCCGGTCGCCAATCCAGCACCGGGCCGGTCTGCGGCAAATAACCCCGGGCCGGGTCTTCGGCGTACAGCCGCACCTCGATGGCGTGGCCGGTCAGGGCGACCTGCTCCTGGGTCAGCGGCAGCGGCTCGCCGGCGGCCACTTTAAGTTGCCAGGCGACCAGATCCTGGCCGGTAACCAACTCGGTGACCGGATGTTCCACCTGCAGGCGGGTGTTCATTTCCAGGAAGAAGAATTCGCCGTCTTCGCCGAGCAGGAATTCCACCGTGCCCGCGCCTACGTAATGGCAGGCGCGGGCGGCGTTGACCGCCGCTTCGCCCATGCGCGCGCGCAGGGCTTCATCCACGGCGGGAGAGGGCGCCTCCTCGACCACCTTCTGGTGGCGGCGCTGCACCGAGCAATCGCGCTCGCCCAGGTGAATCACGTTGCCCAGGGTGTCACCGAACACCTGGATTTCCACATGGCGGGGTCGCGTCACCGCGCGTTCCAGGATCAATTCATCGTTGCCGAAGCTGCTTTTCGCTTCCTGGCGCGCGCTTTTCAGTTGCGCGGCGATCTGGTCGGCGTCGTCGACCACCCGCATACCCCGGCCGCCGCCGCCGGCGCTGGCCTTGATCATCAGTGGCAGACCGATGCGCCGCGCTTCCCGGATCAGGGTGTCGTCGCTCTGGTCTTCGCCCTGATAGCCGGGCACGCACGGCACGCCGGCGTCCTGCATGGCGATCTTGGACAGCCGTTTGGAGCCCATCAGGCGAATCGCCGCCGCTGGCGGGCCGATGAACAGCACGCCGGCGCCGGCACAGGCCTCGGCGAAGTCCGCGTTTTCCGACAAAAAGCCATAGCCGGGATGCACCGCGTCGGCGCCGGTGCGACGGCAGGCGTCCAGCAGCGCGTCAATGTTCAGGTACGACCGCGCCGACGGCGGCGCGCCGATGCAGACCGCCTCGTCGGCCAGTTGCACGTGGCGGGCGAGGGCGTCGGCCTGGGAATAGACCGCCACGGTGCGGTAGCCCAAAGCCCGGGCGGAGGCGATCACCCGGCAGGCGATTTCACCGCGGTTGGCGATGAGGATTTTTTCGAAGCTCATTGGGGTTCCTTGTAGTCCGCGGTTTGCCGTTGGTTCTGTTCGCGCTTCGCTGGCCCCCTCTCCCTGTCCCTCCCCCTCGAGGGGGGAGGGGACCCGGTAGAGAGTCTGGCTGGTGATCAAGCGTGGCCGACTCCACCATGCTTCCCTGGAGCGTTCCCTCTCCCCCCGCGGGAGAGGGACAGGGAGAGGGGGCGCGCTACTCGCTCCAACCCGGCGCCCGTTTCTGCACGAACGCCAGGGTGCCTTCCTGGCCTTCCTCGCCGTTCACCGCGGTGGCGAAGTCGGCGGCGGCGCGGTCGAGAAGCTGTTCCATCGGCACCTGGTCCACATCCAGCACCAGTGCCTTGGTGGCGCGGTTGGCGCCGGGGGCGCAGCGCCGCACCTGTGCTAGCAGCTCCTGGATTTTGTTGTCCAGCTGTTCGGCGGAGTCGGCCACTTCGTGGACCACGCCCAACGCCAGGGCCCGATGGCCATCGAAGCGGGCGCCGGTGAGCGCCAGCCGGCGCGCCTGGGTGAGGCCCACCCGTTGCACCACGAACGGCGCGATCTGCGCGGGAATCACGCCGAGCCCGGTCTCGGGCAGCGCGAAGCGCGCGTCACCGGCGGCCAGCGCCACGTCGGACACGCACGCCAGGCCGAAGCCGCCGCCCATCACCGCCCCTTCCAAGACGCAGATCAGCACCGCCGGTAACCGATTGGCGCGGCTGATCATTTCGCCAAAGCGCCGATTCAGGCTGAAAAAGGCATCGTTCTCGCCCTCGGTGGCTTTCTGCCGCGCACCGGCCATGTCCTTGATGTCGCCACCGGCGCAGAAATGCCCGCCGGCGCCGCGCAGCACCAACGCCCGCACGGTGGCGTCGCCCTCCACGGCGGCAAACACGCCCATCAGCTCTTCCACCATGGTCAGGCTCATGGCATTGCGCGCCTCGGGCCGGTTGAGGGTGACGTGGAGGGTGCCGTTGTCGCGGTTCAGGGTGATCGTTTCGGTTTGCGGAAGCGTCATAGCTTTGACTCACTCGAATGGCGAGTTGAAAGTTACAGGTTAAAAGTTGCAAGGGCGGCTTCGTCGCAAAGCTGGCGTGCTCGTTTACGGAGCCGCCTTTAACTTTTAACTTTAAACTGTCAACTCTTATTTTTTCTTACCCGGCAACATATCCATGGTCTTACAAATAATGCCGAGCATGATTTCGTCGGCGCCGCCGCCGATGGAGCCGAGGCGGCCGTCGCGGTAGAGCTGGCTGGCCGGGTTGTCCCACATAAAACCGTTGCCGCCCCAATACTGCATGCAGCCGTCGGCGACCTCGCGGGACAGGCGCCCGGCTTTGAGCTTGGCCATCGACGCTAGGCGCAGCACGTCGCCGCCGTTGATGTAGGTTTCGCAGGCCTGCCACACCAGAGCGCGCAGCAGTTCCACTTCGGTTTGCAGTTCGGCGAGACGGAAGTGCACCGCCTGATTATCGAGCAACGGCATGCCAAACACCTGCCGCTCGCGGGCGTACTCAATGGTCGCGGCGATCACCTTTTCACAGCCCTTGATGGAGTTGGCGGCGCCCCACAGGCGCTCTTCCTGGAACTGCATCATCTGCATCATGAAGCCCATGCCTTCCTGGCCGATCAGGTTGCTTCGCGGCACCCGCACGTTGTCGAAAAACACCTGGGCGGTTTCCGAGCTGCGCATGCCCAGCTTATTGAGCGGCTTGTCCACGGTGATGCCAGCGGTATCGCCGGGCACCACGATCAAGGACTTATTGACGTGCGGCTTGTCTTCGGAGGTGTTGGCGAGAAGGCAAAAGAAATCGGCGCTGGGGGAATTGGTGATCCACATCTTGGTGCCGTTGATCACGTAGTCATCGCCGTCCTTGCGGGCGCTGGTCTTGATTTGCGCCACATCGGAGCCGGCCTGGGGTTCGGACACCGCGATCGCCGCCACCATGTCGCCGGCAATGGCCGGCGCGAGATAGTCGCGTTTCAAGGCATCGGAGCCAAAACGCGCCAGCGCCGGCGTGGCCATGTCGGTTTGCACGCCGATCGACAGCGGCACACCACCGCAATGGGCGGCGCCAATTTCCTCGGCGACAATCAGGCCGTAGGAATAATCCAGCCCCATGCCGCCGTACTCCTCGGGTTTGGTCACCCCGAGCAAACCCAGATCGCCCATCTTCTTGAACACCTCATGGATCGGAAACCGGCCCGCCGCCTCCCACTCCGGCACATAAGGGTTCACTTCTTTGTCGATAAAATTGCGCACCGTACGGCGCAGCTCTTCGTGTTCCTGGGTAAACAGCATGGGGCGCTCCTGGGTGTTAGTATTCGTTAAAACGGGTTCATTGTTTTCCGGCGGGTTAAAAGTTAAAAGTTAAAAGGCGCGCTCCGTGGTCGGCATTGGTAGAGATTTTCGGCGGAGCCGCCCTTTCAACTTTTAACTTTTAACTTTCAACCGCATTAAAACCTCGCCACCCCGAACGTATTCGGATGCAGCTGTTTGTCGTCCGCCTGCCGGCAAATATCCAACACGTACGCCAGCACTTTGCGGGTGTCGCGGGGGTCGATGATGCCGTCGTCCCAGAGGCGGGCGGTGCCGTAGAGCGCGGTGGATTGCGCGTCCAGTTTCTGGGCGGTGCTTTGCTGCAGCATGTCGAGCACTTTTTCGTCGGGTTCCAGGCCGTTGGCGCGCTGTTTGGCTTCGGCGACGATACGCAGCACCGTGCCGGCCTGCTGGCCGCCCATCACCGCCACCCGGGAATTGGGCCAGGCGAAAATAAAGCGCGGGTCCAGGCCGCGACCACACATGGCGTAGTTGCCGGCGCCGTAGGAACCGCCCACCAGAATCGAAATCTTCGGCACGCGCGCGTTGGCCACCGCCTGAATCATTTTCGAGCCGTGTTTGATCACGCCGTTGTGTTCCGGATCGGTGCCGACCAGAAAGCCGGTGGTGTTGTGCAGAAACAGCAGCGGCCGGCGGGTCTGGTCGCAAAGCTGAATAAACTGGGCGGCCTTGGCGGCGCCGCGCGGGGTAATCGGGCCGTTGTTGCCGAGCACGCCCACGGGCTGGCCTTCAATGCTGATCCAGCCGCACACGGTGGCGGCGTCCCAATCGTTCTTGAAATCGAGAAAGTCAGAAGCGTCGGCGATGCGCGCCAGAAGTTCGCGCACATCGTAGGGTGTCTTGGTGTCCGCGGGCACGATGCCCAGCAGTTCCTGCGCGTCGTGGCGGGGGGGCTGCCAGTCACCGCGCCGCCGGTCGCGGGCGCTGTCTTGCCAGCCCAGTTTGGCGACGATATCGCGGGCATGGCGAATGCCATCGGCGTCGTTCTCGGCGATGTATTCGGCGGTGCCGGCGACGCCGGCGTGCATCTCGGCGCCGCCCAGGTCCTCGTCGCTGGCGATTTCGCCGGTGGCGGCCTTGAGCAGCGGCGGCCCGGCGAGAAACATCTTCGCCCGGTTGCGCACCATTACCACGTAGTCGGACAAGCCGGGCTGGTAGGCGCCGCCGGCGGTGGCGTTGCCGTGCACCACGGTGATCTGCGGGATGCCGGCGGCGGACAGCCGCGCCTGGTTGGCGAAGGTGCGCGCGCCTTCCACGAACACCTCCGCCGCGTAATTGAGGTTGGCGCCGCCGGATTCCACCAGGCTCACCACCGGCAGTTTGTTTTCCAGGGCGATGCGTTGCAGGCGCAGGGTTTTGTTCAGCCCGGAGGGCGTTACCGTGCCGCCCTTGATGGCGGAATTGGACGCCGACACCAGACAGCGCACGCCACTTACATAGCCGATGCCGGCGATCACGCCGCCGCCGGCTTCGGTGCCGTCGCGGTCGTCGTGCATCTTATAGCCGCCCAGATTCATCAGGGTCAGAAACGGCGACCCCGGGTCCAGCAGCCGGGCGACCCGCTCATGGGGCAGAAGCTGGCCGCGTTTTTCAAACTTTTCCCGTTTGCTTTCGGCGGTGTCCAGCACTTGCTGCTCGATGGCGCGGAACTGCGCCACCGCCTCCAGCAGGGCCTGGCGGTTCTGAGCGTACGCCTCGCTTTGCGTGTCGAGGCTGGATTCGATCACGGGCATTACAGATCCTTGAAAATGTCCGGAACGATGGCGCGGTGAAAGCCATCGTAGGGTTGGCTGTTGGTGTGCTCGGCGAGCGGGAAGATCGACATATTGCCCTGGCTGGCGGCGCCGTCGATGCGCAGCGTGTCGCCACTGATAAAAGCGGCGCCCTCGCTGAGCAGAAAGCAGATCGCCGAGGACACTTCCGATTCCAGGCCCATGCGCTTGAGCGGCACCGCCGCTTTCAGGGTTTTCAGGGTTTGCTTGAAACCCTCCGGGTAGGTGTCCATGCCCGATGAGGCGATCCAGCCCGGCGCCACCGCGTTCACGCGCACGCCACACTGGGCCCACTCGAAGGCGGCGGTCTGGGTAAAATTGACCATGCCGGCGCGGGCGGCGCCGGAGTGGCCCATGCCGGGCATGCCGCCCCACATGTCGGCGACGATATTGACGATGGCGCCGCCGTGCTCGTTCATGCCCTGGGTAAAGACTTCGCGGGCCATCAGAAAACCGCCGGTGAGGTTGGTGCGCACCACCGTTTCCCAGCCCTTCTGATTGATCGCTGCCAGCGGCGCGGGGAATTGGCCGCCGGCGTTGTTGACCAGCCCGTGCACGCGGCCGGTTTGCTGATAGATGGCGGCCACGGTGTCGCGTACGGCTTCCTCATCGCGGATGTCGCAGGCGAAGCACAGGGCTTCGCGCCCGGTGTCCTCAAGCAGTTCAGCGGCCACGGTCTGCAGTTTTTCCGCCTTGCGGCCGATCAGCACCAGCCGGGCGCCCAGTGCCGCCAGTTCGTGGGCGGTGCACCGGCCAATGCCGGACCCGCCGCCGGTGACGATCACGGTTTTATCGGCGAACAGATTGGGGTGAAAGACGGAGCGGTAGGGCATGGGGGCAAGGTCCTCTATACGATTATGGATGGTTGGCCGGACGCCGGACGCCGGACGCTCGACGCTTAACCCGGTGCTGAGATTATCGGCGTGTTTCCTAACACGCTGCAGAAAACACGCCGGGCCTTTCCGCCACGGGTTGAAGCGTCCGGCGTCCGGCGTCCAGCGTCCGGCCCCTCATCGCACGCTCTCCGCGATCTCCGCGCTCACCGGCACCGGAAAATCCAACAACTGCTGGGCGAAGGCTTTGCCTTGCGGGTCGATGCGCAGGCTGGCGATGCCGCCGCCGCCGAGGGCGTTTTTGAGCAGGAAATTGAAGGCGTTGAAGCCGGGCATTTCCCAGCGTTGCACGGCGCTGGCGGGGTGGTTGAGCACATGTTCCATGTAGTCAGCCACGGCCTGCTCGGTGAGCGCGGCGCGCAAGTAGGGCAGGTAGCGGGCGTGGCGCGCGATGACCCCGATATTGGCGTGGTCGCCCTTGTCGCCGGAGCGCGCCCAGGCCAGTTTCACCAACGGCACCTCGACCTCGCCGGTGGCGGTTTCCGTGCCGTTGGTGTCGGGCAGGGTGGCCGGGTCGAGCGCTTCGCCGGCGGGGATCGGCACCTCGCGGCGCTCGCCATTGAGGTCCACGCTGGCGGTGACGGCGGTTTTCGGCACCAGGGTCGAGAACAGGCGAATACGCGGCATCGGCTTGGGCCGCCCGCCGACCAGGCCGGAGAGCCCCGGCGCCATGCCGGTGGCGGCCTGGGCGATCTCCCGGGCAAACAGCCCCAGCGCTTTGCGGTCGTCGTGCAAGGCGGCGATTTTCACCACCACCTCGCGGGTGTCGCCGCGCCGGCCGTTGGCGCCGTAGGTGGTTTCGGTGCCGAGAATTTCGATGTTCACCTCGCGGAACGGCGCCAGGCCCATTTGTTGGAACAGGCCGCCGACTTTTTTGACAATGGCGTCAGCCACCACGCGGGCTTTATCCGGCGCGTCGATGCCGGCCATCAGAAACGAGGCGGTGATGCGCTGGCCATCCGGCCAGGTGGCGGACACTTTATAGGTGTCGGTGGGCGGCCGCCCGCAAGCGCCGCTGACCCGCACCCGGTTGTCGCCGGCCTGCTCCAGGGTCACGCCGGTAAAATCGCACACCACGTCGGGCAGAATGTAGGCGCGTGGATCACCAATCTCATAGACGATCTGCTCGCCCACCGTGGCGGTGGTGATCAGGCCGCCGGTGCCCTCTGGCTTGGCGATCACGAAGCTGCCGTCGGCGTGGCACTCGGCGATGGGAAAACCCATGTTGTGAAAATCCGGCACCAGGCGCCAGTCGGTGAAATTGCCGCCGTTGCACTGGGCGCCGCATTCAATCACATGGCCGGCCAGAGAGCCCTGGGCAAGCTTGTCGTAATCGTCCACCGACCAGTTGAACTCGTGCATCAGCGGGCCCAATGCCAGCACCGAATCGGCGATGCGGCCGGTGAGCACCAGATCGGCGCCGTCGTCCAGCGCCTGCTTGATCGGCAGGGCGCCGAGGTAGGCGTTCATGGTCACGGTCATCGGCGGCATCGGCTCGCCGCTGTCCAGCTCCCGGCATTCGGCGAACTCGCCCCGGCGCGGGTTCAGATCGTCGCCTTCCACCAGGGCGATGTTCATCTCCACGCCAGCCTCCGCGAAGGCCTTTTGCAGGGCCTCCCGGCAGGCATGGGGATTGACGCCCCCGGCGTTGCTGATCACCTTGATGCGCTTCTCTTTGATCTCTTTCGCCAGCGGCGCCATCACCTGGGTCACGAAATCGTGGGCGTACCCCGCCGCCGGGTCCTTCATCCGCGCACCGGCCATGATCGACAACGTCACCTCGGCCAGATAGTCGAACACCAGATAATCAATGTCGGCCTGACGCACCAACTGAAAAGCAGCGGAGTTGGTGTCACCCCAGAAACCGGCGGCGCAGCCGATGCGGACGGGTTCGGTCATGCGGATGTCCTGATTGCGATGAGTAAAGGTGTTCAGTAAGCTACCAAGCAAGCGCTTGGTTTGTAAAGGGATGGCTTCGCCAGTTGAACGTTAAAAGTTAAAAGTTAAAACGCGGGCGGGGCCCACACGACGGTAAGGCCGTGCCCGCGCCAAGGGAGCCCTCGCGGCGGCCTTCCACGGCCGCAGGCCGCGGGAAAGCCCCTCGGCGACCACCCTTCAACTTTTAACCTTTAACTTTCAACGGGCTCTTGACCGGCACGGCGGCTCAGCCAGACGGCCTCGGCCCAGAGCTTGTAGCCGCGACTTCCCTGTTCCCTTCATAATGCGCCCGATCAAAGGAGACCCCCATGCCCGAAACCGCCGCCATCCATGGCATTGACAATTCCCCCCGTGGGCGCTTGCTGAGTGCCGCGGCGCATCTGTTCCGGGACAAGGGGTTTGACCGCACCACGGTGCGGGATATCGCCGCGGCGGTGGGCATCCAGAGCGGTTCGATTTTCCACCATTTCAAAACCAAGGAAGACATCCTCTACGCGGTGATGGAAGAGGTGATCCGCTTTAATACCGAGCGTTTGCGCCAGGCGGTGGCGACGGGTGCCACGCCGTTGCAGCGGTTGCGTAATCTGGTGCACGCGGAGTTGACCGCGACCGTAGGCGACACCCGTGAGGCGATGGTGGTGATGGTCACCGAGTGGCGCTGTCTAGGCGAGGACAAGCAGCGCCGGGCGCTGGCGTTGCGCGATATCTATGAGCGCCTGTGGCTGGATGTGCTCGGCGACCTGCGCGAGCAGGGCGCGTTTCGCGCCGACCCCTTTATTATGCGGCGCCTGCTTACCGGCATGATCGGCTGGGCGCCGAACTGGTTTGACCGCAACCGCAGCCTCTCGGTGGAGGATCTGACCGACATCGTGCTGGCGCGGGTGGTGGGTGAAGAGGAGCACAGCCGATGATCGGCAATGGCATCGCCTGGGGCGAGCGCGGCCACACCATTATTGAAGAGGGCGAACTGGATCGCGCCACCCTGCAGTTGCGGGTCGACCATTATCTGGTCGCCGCGCCGGATGGCCGGCCATTGCCGGGCCGGTTCACGACGTTACAGGCGGCCAAGATGTTCATTGAGACCCGGGAGCAGGGGGCGGGATAAAGGGAACAGGCCGGTTGCCGCTGCCCGCCGCCCAATTTATGACCGAACGGTGCCCTTCCGGCAAAAAAGCCGTTGACACCCCGAGCGCAATCCCTAAAATGGCGCCCACTTCGCAACGCGAACCTGGGTGGTTAGCTCAGCTGGGAGAGCATCTGCCTTACAAGCAGAGGGTCGGCGGTTCGATCCCGTCACCACCCACCAGTTTCCCCGTAAAGGGAAAACGGAGCGGTAGTTCAGTTGGTTAGAATACCGGCCTGTCACGCCGGGGGTCGCGGGTTCGAGTCCCGTCCGCTCCGCCAATTTTGGTTTCTTTGTTCGGATTTTGAGACCCGCACGCCCGTAGGCATGGATGCCACGGGCGTTTTGCGTTTTGCCTGAAAATTTCCCCACCTTCGAAACTTTCCCCTCTCGCTCCGCTCAAATCATTGTCCGCTACCGGGCAAAGCCTTGATCGCCATCACTGTTCGGCGGTGGGGTGGATTTCATCAAAGCGTCACCGGCCGGGGGCTATCCTGGCAACGCAAACTATAATAGTGATTACACCTGAAGGAGAATCACCATGGATGAGTACGTTGAAGAAAGGCTGGAGGAAAAGCTCTGGCTGCAAAATATGGAAGAACTGGAAGCGTTGGAAGAAGAGTGGGAAGACGACGGCGTGGAGCTTTAGCCCCTGCCGTTTTCCCGCTCCATCACCTCATTGCCCTCTCTGACCGCCACACCGCTTGATTTTCCCTCCCTCCATTAAATCCTGATTCCTGATCCGCCTGGCCATCGCCCGGGCTCGCCTTTTGTCGTGCCGATTCCCGCCGCTGAGCGGTGGCACCACGGTACTGTTTATGACGAAAGGTGGAATTTTGGTGACCAGCTTCCTTGTGCCATGGTGGTGGTGCTGAATATTCTCGACCAGCCTGGTGGCTTCCTGGCGGTCTTCATGCAAGGAACAGGCTCTGAGCCGGATGACCGTAAAGGGCAGAAAAGTGACGCCCCTGGTCACCGGTGGCGATTTCCTGGACAACAACATGGCCCGCTCACGGGCCGCGGGGGAAGGGGTTATGGCGGTTTCTTCCGTGACGTCGGAAGCGGTGCTGTTTTGCGCCGACAGCGGCGGCACCAAGGGCATGCTGTACGCGGATTTTGAAGCGATTCTGGATGGCATGGTGGGGGTGCCGGAGTTCGCTGGCCGTGAGGTGCGCGGTGCTTATTGCCTGGTCAACGGGCAGATGCGGGCCAAGGCAATGGTGCTGTTCTTGATCGATTTCGATGAAGACGGCATGGCTGACCGCACCTGGAATATCCCTCTGCGGCATCTGGCCGAACACGGCGGGCCGGGGCCGGACATGGGCGCCGGCCCGATCCGGCTGGCCTGCCGCAGCCAGTGTCCGGTGGCCTGGCATCAGGATCAGCTTTGGGACCCGGGCATGAAACCCGGCGCCAACGATTTCGTGACGGTGCGCGATTTATTGCGCAGCCGGGGGCCCAAAATGGGCCTGGAAGTGGACGAGGAGAGGCCGCCGCCGAGCCCGCCCATGCTCCGCGACGGCGCCGTGCCCACCCTGACCGCCAGTGATGGCGGCGCGCCGCGGCGTGACGACGAAGAGCGTGTTCGTCTGGCGCGCACCCTCAAGGAATTGCGCCTGCGCATTCACACCCTGGAGAGCGGCCAGAAAGAAGAGCTGGCAAAGCTGCGTTATGCCCAGCAGCAGAAAGAGGAAATTCTTAACGCCCAGCTGGAAAAAGTGCTGGTGCAGTTCAAAACACTGAAATCACAGAACCTGGCGCTGCGCGAGCAGAACCACTCCCTCAAGGCTCAGGTGGAATCGCTCACCGGCAGCCTGAACGATCACGCTGGCCGCGACCAGCAGCACGGCAGCGAAATGGATCGGCTCGCCGAGCAGTACAAAATCACTCTGGAGCAGCGCCTGGAGGAAGAGCGCGCCAGCCTGTCCGATGACATTCACAGCCGCGAAATGGAAATCCTCAATCGCGATGACCTGATACATCAACTGCGCGAGGAACTGGCCGCGTTGCGCCGCGACCAGCTCAAACAGGCCAATTCCGGCGCCCAGAAAATGCTCGAGAAGCTGGAGGATCTGGGCCTGAGTTTTATCGCCTTCCACCCGGGCGCGGGGCATATCTCGGTGCCCGCCGAGCAGATCGCCGACTACATGGACGACCCGCTCGCGTTCGCGGCGCGCAAATGCCTGGTGACCGAAGAGCATTATCGGGCCTGGTTGCGGCACTACGAAAATCCGGTTTGCCAGATGGCGCTGGGCGGCGACGCCGGTGCTTGTGGCAAACGCGTGATTCGCGTGGACGTGCCCAGCCAGTTCAAGCCGGGGGTGTCCGACTGCAACTCCAACCGCTGCACCCACTGCCGCTCGGACTCCTCCATCGACGCGGTTTTGCGGTTTCGTTGAAGGCCCCGGGCGGCCTGAGACTGCGCGGATATTCCCGGCGTCCTGGGTCACTGTCTGGCATTGGTAAGGTTTTTGCAGGTCAAGGTCCCAATAAGCCGAAAAAGCCGCCCGGCCCGCTGCCTTGAAAGCAGCGCCGGAGGGGCCCAGGCGGCGGTGCGGGCAGCCGCGTGGTGGCCGCGATCATGACCATGGGGGACGCAGTGCAATGACCCGGGAATCCATCGACAAACGCCTTTTGCAAACCTTTGTGCCGGTCAATGCCCTGTCCGGGGATCAGCTCGACTGGCTGCTTGATCAACAGGAAGTATGCCGCTACGAAGCCGGCGATGTGTTGTTTCGGCAGAACGATCGCGACAACGCCACGCTCTATCTGCTCAGCGGCACCGTGGAATTGTTCAGCGAGCGTGGCGAGCGCAGCGAAGTGCGCGCCGGCGACGGCGCCTCCTGGCATCCGCTCGGGCACGTGCAGCCGCGCCGCGACGATTGCCGCGCGCTCACCGAGGTGAGCGTGGTGCGCTTTGACAGCTTCCGCCTGGACACCATTCTTTCCTGGGATCAGTCCGCCGGTTACGTGATCCTCGACATCAACGCCAATGCCGCCTACCAGCACGACCGGGAATGGATGATCCGGCTGCTCAAGTCCAACCTGTTTCACCGGGTGCCGCCGTCCAACATCCTGGAAATTTTCCGCCGTCTGCGCGCCCGCCGCTGCCAGCAGGGCGAGACCATCATTCGCCAGGGCGAGCAGGCCGATTGCTGCTACATCATCAAGGAAGGAGTGTGCGAGGTGGCGATCCACCTGGGCGGGCCGGCCCCCGGCAGCCGCGCCGAAACGCCGCTGGCCTTGCTGGAGCCGGGCCAGTGGTTCGGCGAGGAAGCGCTGCTCTCGGGCACGCCACGCAACGCCACCGTGACCATGGCCACCGACGGCATCCTGATGCGTCTGGATCGGCAGGACTTCGAGGCGTTGCTGGGCGAGCCCGCCATTCGCACCCTGGACGTCGCCGGCGCCCGCGTCCGGCTCAGTGCCGGCGCGCGCTGGCTGGACGTGCGCACCGCCGATGAATTTGACCAGCAGCCCCTGCGCGACGCCCTGAACATGCCGTTGGCCGGGTTGCGGTTGAAATCCCGCCTGCTGGACCCGGCACGGGCCTATGTGGCCTACTGCGACACCGGCCGACGTAGCGCCACGGCCGCTTTTTTGTTAAAAAACGCCGGTTTGGACGTGTTCGTGCTGGATGGCGGTCTTAACGCCAATGCTGATAACCTGCATGAGTATCTTGAATAGGGCGGGCCCACGGTAGCAACGGGGGCCTCCCGGGGCCGTTGCGCGACAGCGTTGCCGGCCCCTCAATTGACAGGCCCGCGCCGTGCCCCAGGAAAAATTTCGCAATATCGGATTGATCGCCCGCTCCGAGAGTGAACAGGCGCTGTATTCCATGCGCCAGCTGATTCACTTTCTGCACGGTCGCGATTGCACCGTGATCCTCGACAAAGCGATTGCCGACAGCCTGCCGGAAATGGGCCTGCAAGCCGCCGGCCCGGCGCAGATGGGCGAAGCCTGCGACCTGGTGATCGTGATCGGTGGCGATGGCAGCCTGCTGGGCGCCGCGCGCACCCTGGCGCGCTTTGACGTGCCGGTGCTGGGCATCAACCGGGGTCATCTGGGGTTTCTCACCGACATTCTGCCCTCCGAGATCGAAGCTCGGGTGGGCCAGGTGCTGGACGGCGAATACAGCATTGAGCGGCGCTTTCTGCTCGACATGGAAGTGCGCCGGGGCAAGGCGGTGATCGGCGAGGGCAGCGCCCTCAACGACGTGGTGTTGCTCTCCGGTGACAGCGTTCACATGATCGATTTCGAACTGCTGATCGACGGTCATTTCGTGTATGGCCAGCGCTCCGATGGCTTGATCATCTCCACGCCCACCGGCTCCACCGCCTACGCGCTGTCCGGTGGCGGCCCGATCATGCATCCGCGCCTGGACGCCATGGTGCTGGTGCCGCTCAACCCCCACACCCTGACCAGCCGCCCGCTGGTGGTGGACGGCAACAGCGAGATCAAGATCCAGATCACCACCGAGAAGGTGAAACCCCTGGTCAGTTGCGACGGCACCGCCGGCACCCGCCTGCAAGTGGACGACGTGATCGCGATCCGCAAAAAGCCCCACCGGCTGCAACTCATCCACCCCCCCGGCCACGACTTTTACCAGTCATGCCGCTCCAAACTCGGCTGGAGCACCCGCCCCGGGGATGGGAATTGAACAAGTTGAAAGTTAAAGGTTAAAAGTTGAAGTGGTTCTGGACCGCTTCAAGCGCGGGCACGGCCTTGCCGTATTGTGCGGCCCCGCCCGCGTTTCAACTTTTAACCTTTAACTTTCAACGGGCTCTCGACCGGCACGGCCTTTCAGCCACGCTGCCCTGGCGTGCAGCTTGCAGCGCTTGCATCCTGTATCCTTGACCCCATCAAAGACGCACAGCTGTTGGTAGGTACCGAATGTCTTCCGCTCCTTCTTTCGAACAACTGATTGATTCCATGACCTTGGAAGTCTGGCACAACATGCGCCGGGCGGTGGAAACCGGGCGTTGGCCGGATGGCCGTACGGTCAGTGGCGAGCAGCGCGAGCTGTGTCTTCAGGCGGTGATCGCCTGGGAGGTGCGCAACCTGCCCGAGGAAGAGCGCACCGGTTATCTGCCTCAGCATTGCAAGAGCGAAGCCGATCAAGACGCCGCCGAGCAGCCGGTCAGTTTGCAGCCGGCGCGCGGCGCCACCCCCGGGGCGGCGGGGGTCGCTGACCCGCGCACCGCCGCCAAAGAGAGCGCCGGCAAACAGGGAGAGCACTGATGAGAGACGGCAACCCGACCGCGGTGACGCGACTGGCGGATTACCAGCCGCCGGCCTATCTGGTTGAGCACACCCGCCTGGACGTGGACCTTCACGACGGCCACACCGTGGTCAGCACCGAGCTGCAACTGGTGCGCAACCCGGCGCGCCAGGACCGCCCCGATGAACTGGTGCTCAACGGCGATCATCTGCGCCTGGAAGCACTCAGTGTGGATGGCCGGGCACTCAAACAGAGCGAGTACCAGCTGCAAGGCGGCCGCCTGACGATTGCCGGGCTGCCCGAGCGCTGCCTGCTGAGCACCCGGGTGCGCATCGAGCCGGAGAACAACACCGCGCTGGAAGGCCTGTACCGTTCCAACGGCATGTACTGCACCCAATGCGAAGCCGAAGGGTTCCGCCGCATCACCTTCTTTCCGGACCGTCCCGACGTGCTCAGCCGCTTCACCACCACCTTGCACGCGGACAAGCAGCGCTACCCGCTGCTGCTCTCCAATGGCAATCCGGTGGCCCGTGGTGACGAACCGGGCGGCCGGCATTTTGTCACCTGGGAAGACCCGTTTCCCAAACCCTGCTATCTGTTCGCCCTGGTAGCCGGTGATCTGGCCTGCCTGGAAGACACCTTTACCACCGAGACCGGCCGTGAGATCGCGTTGCGCCTGTACGCCGAGCACCGTGATCTGGACAAGCTCGACCACGCCATGGATTCGCTCAAGCGGGCGATGGCCTGGGACGAGCAGGTGTATGGCCGTGAATACGATCTCGACCTGTTCCAGATTGTCGCCGTGAGCCACTTCAATATGGGGGCCATGGAGAACAAGGGCCTCAATATCTTCAACACCTCCTGCGTGCTGGCGCACCCGGCCACCACCACCGACGCCGCCTTTGAGCGGGTCGAATCGGTGGTCGCCCACGAATATTTCCACAACTGGAGCGGCAACCGGGTCACCTGCCGGGACTGGTTTCAACTGAGTCTCAAAGAAGGCTTCACGGTCTTCCGGGATCAGGAATTTTCCTCCGACATGAACTCCCGCACGGTGGTGCGGGTGGAGAACGTGGATTTCCTGATCAACCATCAGTTCCCCGAGGATCAGGGGCCCATGGCCCACCCGGTGCGCCCGGCGGAATACCAGAAGATCGATAATTTCTACACCCTGACGATCTATGAAAAAGGCTCGGAGATCGTGCGCATGCAGCGCCAGCTGCTGGGCGCCGACGATTTCCGCCGCGCCACCGATCTGTATTTCCAGCGCTTCGACGGCCAGGCGGTGACCTGCGACGACTTCGTTGCCTGCATGGAGGAGATTTCCGGCCAGGATCTGAGCCAGTTCAAGCGCTGGTACAGCCAGGCGGGCACCCCGGTGGTGACCGTCGAGGACGCCTTCGAGCCGGCCCAGGGCCAAGGCGAGTACCGGCTCACGCTGCGCCAGCACACCCCTGCCACGCCCGGGCAGCCCGACAAACAACCGCTAATGATCCCGGTCCGGCTGGCGCTGCTCGACGATCAGGGCCAGGCCTTGCCGCTCAACGATGCCGGTGATGTGGAAACCGTGGTGACTCTGGGCGAGGCGGAGCAGACGTTTAACTTCCCGGCCCGGGCCCGCCCGGTGCCCTCGCTGCTGCGCGGCTTCTCGGCGCCGGTGGAGCTGCGTTATCCGTTCCAGGAAGCGCAATTGCATGTTCTGCTGGCGTTCGACACCGACGGTTTCTGCCGCTGGGACGCCGCCCAACGGCTCTATTTCATGGCGCTGGCGGAAATGATCGACCACCCCGGGTCGTCAGCGGCGCAGGTGGCACGGCTGCGGCCGGTGCTGGAACAGGTGATTGAGCGCGCCGGCGAAGACCCGGCGGAGGCCGCCCTGCTGCTCACCCTGCCCACCGAGACAGCGGTTGGCGATCGCCATTCGCCCCTGGACCCGCAACCGGTGCATGCCGCCGTCAGCGGCCTGCGCGCGGCGCTCGGCGAGGCGCTCGCCGAACATTGGTGGCGGCTCGCGGAAACGCTTTATGAGCCGCGCTACCGCGCCGACGGCGACGCCATGGGCAAGCGCCGTCTGCGGCAACTGGCGCTGGGCTACCTGGCCAGCGCCGCCGGCGCCGGCCTGATCGAAGCCGATCAAATCACCGCGCACCTGCAGCGCAGCCTGGATCACCCCACCTGCATGACCGAGGAACTGGGCGCCCTGCGCGCCCTGGTGCACAACGATCTGGACGGCGCCAATCAGGCGCTGCGTGCCTTCGAGGCCCGCTGGCACGACGAAGCCCTGGTCATCGACCAATGGTTCGCCGTGCAAGCCACCGTGCCCGGCGCGGACACCGTGGCCCGGGCGCGAGCGTTGCTGGATCACCCGGCATTCGAATGGACCCTGCCGAACCGGGTGCGGGCGCTGATCGGCACCCTGGTGAACGGCAACCCCTCGGCGTTCCACGCCGCCGACGGCAGCGGCTACCGCCTGTTCGCCACGGCACTGAAAAAGCTCGACGGCATCAACCCGCAGATCGCCGCCCGGCTCGCCAATGGCGCCGCCCGCCTGGAGCGCCTGGCGCCGCCGCTGCAACAGCCACTGCGCGACGCCCTGCAAACCGTCCGCGACGGCACCTCCGCCAACCTGGCGGAGGTGCTTGATCGGATTTTATAAAGGGGGAGCAGGGTGAAGGGAACAGTCTAGGCCGTGCTCCGTGGAGAGCGGCCACAAGCTCCAAGCTCGAAGCTTCAGGTTGCAACGGCCCTTTCAGCTTGAAGCTTGTGGCCCCTATCTACAGGGCTGGGGCAACTGGTCCGGCACGGCCTCCGACCGATTCCCGCCAGCCTGTTTCCACGCATCACCCGCTGACTTCACCCTGTCCCAGCCGTGATGCTGTCCCTATAATGCCCGCCGCCGCTCACCGTTGAGGAACCCCGATGCTGTATTCCCTGGCCCGCCCGTTGCTGTTCTCGCTGTCCGCGGAGCGCTCCCACGATCTGACTCTGGAAATGCTGCGCCGGGGCGCGGGTAAACTGTATCCAGGGCGGGTGCCGGCGCGGCCGGTGGAGGTCATGGGGCTGACGTTCGCCAACCCGGTCGGCCTGGCGGCGGGGCTGGATAAGAACGGCGACTGCATTGATGGTCTGGCGGAGCTGGGCTTCGGCTTTCTGGAGGTGGGCACGGTGACGCCGCGTCCCCAGCCCGGCAACCCCACACCGCGCCTGTTCCGGTTGCCGCCACGGCAGGCGCTGATCAACCGCATGGGCTTCAACAACCACGGAGTCGACGCTCTGGTGGAGAACGTCCGCGCCAGCCGCTACCGGGGCGTGCTCGGCATCAACATTGGCAAGAACAAGGACACCCCGGTGGAGCAGGCGGTGGACGATTACCTGCTCTGCCAGGAAAAAGTGCACGCCCTGGCCGGCTACCTGGTGGTCAATGTGTCCTCGCCCAACACCCCCGGCCTGCGCACCCTGCAACACGGCGACGCCCTCGACCGCTTGCTCGGCACCCTGCGCGAAGCGCAAACCCGCCTCGACCAGCGCCACGGCAAGCGCGTGCCGCTGGTGATCAAAATCGCCCCGGACAACAGCGACGACGAACTGTGGGCCATGGCCCAGGCGTTCGTCGAGCACGGCATCGACGGTGTCTGTGTCGGCAACACCACCCTGCAACGCCCTGGCGTGGAACGGCTCCAACACGGCGGCGAGCAGGGCGGCCTGAGCGGCGCGCCCCTCGCACCGATCGCCGACCACGCCCTGGAAACCATGGCCATGGCTCTTGAGCGGCGCATCCCGATCATCGGCGTCGGCGGCATCCTCAACGCCGACGACGCCCGCCGCAAACAACGCCTCGGCGCCGACCTGGTGCAGGTCTACTCCGGGTTGATCTACCAGGGGCCCGGGCTGATCGGAGAACTGGTCAGAGGTTGGTAAGGCGGGCTGCAAGCTTCAAGCTTCAAGCTGCAACACGAGCGAGGCCGGGGTGGGGCAGAGCCCGTGCCCGCGCCCTTTCTGAACACTGGAAACCAGACACTGAACACTTCTTATCCACGATTAGCGCGCCAGAGAATATCTACAACGCCGAGTAGGAGCAGGCCCAGCCAGCGACGGTTTTTGGCCGAATGGCACGGTGTCTTTGCCCCGAACCTGACGGGTTTTGCGTCAGACGTCCGACGCGAAAACCAGCATCAAACCCGTCGCTGGCTGGGCCTGCTCCTACTCGGCGCTGTAGAAAGGCGGTCAGCGTTACGGTTCGCCGGGTGCTGATCTGGAGGGTCTTCCCCCTTGTTGTGTCGCCGAGTCGCGGGAAATTGATAGGGTCAGTTGGCCAGGGACGGCCAACTGAGGTGGCGGACGACAGGATGTCGTCTCGCCGCCGACCCGGCCATCAAGTTCCCGCGGCTCGGGAACCAGAAGGGCGACACATCGGGGTGTCCTTCCTTGCCTACTTTCTTGGACAAGCAAGAAAGTAGGACGCCCAGCAGGGCGTCAACGCCGATAAAAGATGCTCGTTTGCAGCCAGATTTCCTCACAGATAGAACCTGTCATCCCCTTTTACAAAATCTTGCCAAAGCTTCAATTGCTCTTGCGCGACGTTATAGAGCCTCTCACAACAGAATCCAATCCCGGACCCGGCTTGTTGCTCCCTACAACCTCTTCCCTGTTCCTGCCCCGCTACAAAGCTGCTATGGGAGCCATCTTTGATCGCGGAAAAGTTCTGGACAGTCTGTGTTTAGGAGGTGGTAACTGAGATATATAATCTTTGATCTATAAACCTAAACCTTTTCAGATTAATTTCTTCCGGTTAGTATCGGAGCTCATTGTTTAGATTTGGTAAGGGTGAAAATATGAGGGGTGCTTTCGGCTGGGTTTTCGGGTTGGCGTGTCTCATGATTTTGGTGCTCGCTTGCACGATTTTTTTTTATTTTTATAGGTTTAGGGGGCTGGGTTTGGGAGGGCCGGAGTCGTTCGCGCTTTTTGGAGATTTTGTTGGGGGTGTTATTAATCCTGTGCTTGGATTTTTCACTGTTTTTTTATTATTGATTTCATTACGAATTCAAAAAAGAGAGCTGGCTATAGCTAACAAGGAAATCAATGAGTCGAATAAAATCCATAAGCAAAATTTGGTGATGAAACACAGGGAGCTGATCTGGCCACGCTTGTGGGAGAGATTCAAAGAGAGAAATGCTATTTTCGACAAATTTTGGATGACAGTGAGCTTTGAGTTCAGTGAGGATATGCTGCGCGCTACAGCTACGGAAGAGCGCTCTGGGAAATTGCCTTTGATGATGCTCTGGGCAGCTTATATGGACCGAAAGAATAGCCAGGGAATCAATCTTGATTACCCTGATGAGAGTTTGCTTGATCTTTGGGATGATCCAAAAAACCGAACGGCAGCAAAAGTTGTACGAAAGCACTTTGTGGAGCTTGCCAATTCCTGTGTAGAAGTCATAGGGTGCTCAGATACATCATTAGAGTCGAGGGAGGCCTTAAACATTTTTTTGGACGCGTCTTTACGAATGAAGGGGCTATGCTTGTTAGATGTTACTACATTTTGCAAGATTGAAGAATTTGTACGATTATCACTAGAGGAGAGAGAATCTGAATCTGAGATTCCATTCTATCAGCCAAAAATTTATAAACTTTAGATTGACTTAGAAAATATATTATATATATAAAATGAAAGAGTTTCTTAAAAAATAAGATTTTAATGATAAAAATGAACGTTCGGATTTTGGGTTGATGATGAAGAATAAAATAATCTGGTTGGTCGGAAAGTTTAGGGGGAGTTTTGCACAGGTGCGGCATTGCTGCGCCAAGTTTACGCCATGTGTCACTAACTGACTGATTTTATAGAAAAGAAAAGGGCCCGGGAGGGGCCCTGTTGGGTCGACGCGCGAAGCGCCGGCGCTGATCGTTTTTCTTTCTATGTTCAATGTTTCGTTTGTTCCGTGCCGCGCCCGGCGGGAGGTGGCCGGGCGGACCACTGAGATTCCTGATTTATCCGATGTCTCTGAGAGTATGAATGCCAGCGACGCCGGTCATTCCTTGTACTTGATTCGTGCGGCCCTCACGCCAGCCACTCATCCAGTGGCCGCGAGCTTGCAACGTGCCGAAAGGGCAAAAGTCCCTGGGCCTGCCTTGAAAACCGGCCAGGTACCCCCGGCTGTAAGCGCGTTCTTCACGATTCCGTTTCTGTCTCTTCATAGACGCTTTCCTCTTTTTTGCTGACGCAATGTCGGGTTAGCTTGCGGCTTCAGGAACCTCTGTCGACGCCTCGCGGAGCGACCCATGATGGCCAAAATGGCCGCTGTCTCTCCTTGCTCCTTGGCGGCATCGAATCGAAAGCCACACCCTGAGTATGTTCAAACAAAGAGTGGGGTGTCGAATAACGTGTGGCGATAACGGCTGGCTCATTTAAACATGTGCCGTATAATGGCCGCCGTCGCTACGAATTGGTTAAGTGATTGATTTTTCTTTGGTAAATTCCCCGTTTGAACGTTTAAAACAGGCACTTGCAGGGCGAAACGAATGGAGTTTGTGATTACCTGTCTGCCCGGTCTGGCGCCGCTGCTGGCCGATGAGCTGACCGAGTTGGGCATGACGGTAACGGAGCAGGGCAGTGCCCATGTGGGCATCCAGGGTGATGAGCAAGCGGCCGTGGGCGTGTGCCTGTGGTCGCGGCTGGCGGAGCGGGTGCTGTTGCCGCTGGCGAAACTTGACGTGCCGCCGGAAGAGGCGCCCGAGGCGCTTGCCGCCGCCGTGGACTGGCAGCAGCTGTGTGCGCCCGGCACGCCGGTACATCTGAGCCTGGACCACGGCAAGGGTGTGCGCGGCGACAGCCGCATCAGCAGCAAACGGCTGCTGCGCGCGCTGCCCGGCATGGAAGTGGCACGGCGCGAAGAGGGCGCCTGCACGGTGCGAGCGCGGCTTGATGAAAGCCAGGCCCAGCTGTGGCTGGATCTGGCCGGCACGCCTCTGCACCGCCGTGGCTACCGGCTCGCCGGCGGCCGCGCGCCGCTGCGGGAGAACCTGGCGGCGGCGGTGTTGCGCGCCGGTGGCTGGCACCTTGAGAGCCGCGCGCCGGTGCTGCTGGACCCGTTTTGCGGCAGTGGCACCCTGTTGGTGGAGGGCGTGTGGATGGCCGCCGGGGTGGCGCCAGGGGCGCTGCGCCGGCAGTACGGGTTCATGGCCTGGCGCGGTTGTCCGCGCGCGCTTTGGGAGCCGGCGATGGCCGCCGCCGCCGCCAGCCTGGGCCGTCTCAGCGACAGCGCGGTGAGCGCGGCGTTGCCCGCCTTCAAGGGCTTCGACGCCGACGCCGACACTTTGAAGATGGCGATGCACAACGCCGAGCGCGCCAGCGTGCGCGGCGCCATCCATTTTGAACGCCGGGAACTGGGCGCTCTGCGCCAGCGCGATTTCGCCGAGCAGGGGCTGGTCGCCACCAACCCGCCCTGGGGGGAACGGCTTGACCAGCAAGAGCAAGCCGCCTGGCTGCTGGCCGGCCTGGGCCAGGTGCTGGCGGAGAAAGCGCGCTCCTGGCAAGCGGTGGTGCTGGGCGCCGACGTCACCGCCCTGGATCGCTCCGGCATGGATATTCAGCAGCAATGGCGAGTACGCAACGGCGCTCTGATCAACTTTATCCGCCGCAGCGTGCCGCGGCCGCCGGTGCCGCGCGCGCCGTTGCGGGTCAGCGATGCGCCCGGCTTTGAATTGCCGGAAGGAGCGGTGCCGTTGCTCAATCGCCTGCGCAAAAACGGCAAGCACCTGCGCCGTTGGCTGGAGCGCGACGACATCCAGACCTACCGTCTGTACGACCGGGATCTGCCGGAGTTCAACGTGGCGGTGGACGTGTACGGCGATCAGGCCCTGGTGCAGGAATTCAAGGCGCCCTCGAGCATTGACGAAGACAAGGCCCGCCAGCGCCGCCAGTGGGCGGTGAGCGCGGTGCGCGCGGCGCTGGGTGTGCACCGCGAGCAGGTGCACCTGCGCACCCGCGAGCGGCAGAAGGGCAGCCGCCAGTATCAAAAGCTGGGCGGCGCCCAGCCGAGCCAGTACAAGGTGGTGCGCGAGGGGGAGGCCAGGTTGTTGGTCAATCTCAGTGACTATCTGGACACCGGCCTGTTTCTGGATCATCGGCCGATGCGCCTGCGGCTGGGCCGCGAAGCCGCCGGCAAACGTTTTCTCAATCTGTTTGCCTACACCGGCGCGGCCACCGTGCACGCGCTGGCCGGTGGCGCCCGCCGGGCGGTGACGGTGGATGCCTCGCGGCGCTATCTGGACTGGGCCGGGTGCAACCTGGCCCTGAACGGCTTCGCCAGTGAAGCCCATCCGCTGGTGCGCGCGGACACCATGGCCTGGCTGGAGACCTGCAGCGAACAATTCGATCTGGTGTTCTGCGACCCGCCCACGTTTTCCAACAACAAGGCGCGCAACGATTTCGTGGTGCAGGAGCACCATGGCGAATTGATTCGCCGCATCATGAAACGCCTGGAACCCGGCGGCGTGCTGTATTTTTCCTGCAATTTCCGCCGCTTCGTCATGGATCAGGAAATCGTGCGCTGGTACCAGGTGGAGGACATCACCGCCAGCAGTATTCCCGAGGATTTCCGCCGTAACAGCACCATTCACCACTGCTACGCGATTCGTCACGGAGTGAGTTGATGTCCGTCACGCTATACACCACCCTGGGCTGCCATTTGTGCGATCAGGCACGGGCGCTGTTGCTCACCGTCGATCCCGGTGTGGCGATCGAAGCGGTGGACATTGCCGAGGACGATCACCTGATCACCCGCTACGGCGAGCGCATCCCGGTGCTCGCCCGGGCCGGTGAGGAGCTGGCCTGGCCATTTGGATTACTCGACGTACAGCGCTTTCTGCACGCCAGCGCTTAGGCGAATAAGAGGTGTCCCGATATGGAAAAGATCACCGCCCGGCAACTGAACGGCCGTCACGTGGAAAAGATCGTGCTGCGCTCGGTCGTGCTGTCGGTCTGCATCGTGCAGGTGCGGATTGACGGCGTGCCGCACAACGTGGTCGATGAGCAGGGCGCCATCGTGCGTTTCAACGGCGCCGAACACGCCAATAACGTGCTCGCCAAACTGACCACCGACCGCGCCGTGCTGGTCCATCAATCCCCCTATGGGGAAATGGCCGGCCAACCGGAAGACAGCCCCACCGCGCCGCTGGAGGTCGATTTCAACTGGCGCGCTGGCTAGGCTGGCCGCCAGACGCTAGACGCTAGACGCTAGACGCTAAGATCAAAATCAAAATCAAAAACGCCGCTGGCCAGGCCTGCTCCTAAACTGAACACTGAACACCCGCTCGCCCTCGGTTTCATTCCCCCGCGCGGCCAAGAAACCGCCGGCTGTTGGCGAGGGTGAGGGCGGCCAGGTGGTCCGGGGTGTCGCCGCGCAGGGCGGCGACCCGTTCGCCGATCCAGGGCAGCAGGGCGGGTTCATTGCGCCGTTTGCGGGGTGGCGGTTCCGGCAAGTCGCGGGGCAACAAATACGGGGCGTCGGTTTCCAGAAGCAGGCGCTCGGCCGGAATATGCGGCACCAGCTCCGCCAGTGGCCGCCCACGTCGCTCATCGCAAACCCAGCCGGTAATGCCGATGTGACAATCCAGGTCCAGGTAGTCGTAGAGCGCTCTTTTCTCGCCGGTGAAGCAGTGCACCACCGCGGCGGGCAGCCGGTCACGCCAGGCTTTGAGCATCGGCAGAAAACGTGGATGGGCATCGCGCTCATGCAGAAACACCGGTTTACCCAGCTCGGCGGCGAGCGCCAATTGCGCCTCGAAGGCGCGCTCCTGGTCAGGGCGGGGTGAGAAGTCGCGGTTGAAATCCAGGCCCATTTCGCCGGCGGCGGCGACCTCGGGCTGTGCCAGCAGCTCCGCCAGCTCGGAGAGCGCCGAGTCACTGAAAAAGCGGGCGTTGTGCGGGTGGATACCGGCGGTGGCGAGCAGCGGGTGGTCGGAAAAGCCCCGGCACAGGGCCAGAACCTGGCGCGATTCCTCCACGCTGGTGCCGGTCAACAGCATCAGCGCGATGTTCGCGCTCCGGGCTCTGTCCAGAACCGCCCGGTGATCGTCATTAAACTGTTTGTCGGTCAGGTTGACGCCGATATCGGCCCACTGTGCGGACATACCCGGCTCTGGCTCAGCTCTGGCTGGCAAGCGGCTGGTCCAGCCGGTCTCGCAGCCGTTCGCGCAGATCCTCCACGCGGCGGCGGTTGGCGCCGAAGTCGTAATAGCCCACCCGTGAGGAGGAACGCACATCGATCTTGCCTTCCTCATGCACATAAAAGGTGACGTCATCGGTAAAGCGCAGAATCAGACTGGTGAAACGGGCGTTGATGCGGGCCGGGCCCACCGCTTCATAGTCCACCCGGGGCAATTCACCGAGCAGCGCCTTGAGCAGGGCCAGGCTGGCCTCGCGATCACCGGCGCCGGGCAGTGGTTCAACCCGATGACGTGGGTCGGTGGCCAGGCTCGAGACGCAATGCGGCGCCGAGGGGCAGGGCGCCAGCAGGCGGGTGCTTTCCTTGTCGATTTCGTGATTGTTCATAACGGCGCTCTTGGTGGCATCCGGCGTGGCCGTGCCGGATGTCGTTGAACTGGCAGTCTGGCAGCCACCGAGCAGCATGGCCAGCAGAACCACCAATAGCCCAGGCAGTGCCGTGTCGCGGCGGCCGCCGCGCCGGGCCGCCAAGACGGTACGGCGTTGGTATTCAGTGCGCGGTGGTGTCACGGATCAGCCCCACGAAAATGCCCTCGATGATCAACTCGTCCGCGGGTACCCGGATCGGCTCGTAGGCCTCGTTGGCCGGCAGCAGAGTCGCGTTGTTGCGGTTCAGTTTAAGGGTTTTCACCGTGACTTCGTCGTCAATGCGCGCCACCACGATTTCCCCGGAGCGGGCGGTCTGGCTTTTGCGCACCGCGATCAGATCGCCATCGAAGATGCCGGCGTCGATCATGCTGTCGCCCTGCACCCGCAATAAATAGGTGGGGCGCTGGCGGAACAGGCCCTGGGGCACGGGCACCGTGCGCTCCAGGTTTTCCACCGCCTCGATCGGCGAACCGGCGGCCACCTTGCCGACCACCGGCAGCTCGTCTTCACTGCCCCAGAAGGCGCTGTTGAGAAGCTGGATGCCCCGGGAGCGGTCGCCGTGCAGCTTGATGTAGCCCTTACGCTCGAGCGCACGCAGGTGGTCCGAGGCGGCGTTCTTGGATTGAAAACCCATGCGCTCGGCGATCTCGGCCCGGGTCGGGGCCATGCCGGTCTCGCTCTGGGATTCGCGAATGCAGTCAAGAACCTGCTGCTGACGTGCGGTCAAGGTGCTGCTCATAACGTCCTCCTGGGGCGTTGGGCGATGGCGATCATCGCGGTTGAAGCCGAGCGCCGCCCGGCCCCCCTCCGATTTCGGAAACGCCGGGGGACAATGTCGACCGCGATCAAGCCTGCTCCGATACTGATAGTATGAACAGTATAATATGTCCAGTACTTTTGGAAGCCCCAGTAGAATCGCAAGTGAAAATGAGCCAGCGAAGATCAGAGCCGGCGCACCGGCCGACACTGCCTGGGTGCCCGGCCGGCGCCGCGGTGCGATGGGTTTTGAGCGACGGCAAGTTGAAGGTTGAGATCGGCAAGCGGCCATCAGGCCGCTCCTTTCAACTTTTAACGTTCAACCGCCTTTATGCCTTTTTATGCATTTTCACAGCGAGCACGTCACAGTGGGCGCCGGGGACCAGGCCGCGGGCGGTGGAGCCGAGCAGCAGGGCCAGGCCACTGCGGGTATGGCTGCCGACCACGATCAGGTCGGCGCCCATCTGGTCGGCCTTGTCGAGAATGGTCTTCTCGATGGAACCGAGCTCCACGTGGATGCGGTCTTCGTTGATGCGGTACTGGCGGGCGTAGTCCAAAGCGGTGTCGCGGGCCTGTTTGACCAGGCCACTTTGCAGGTCGGTGACGTCCATGGGCACATCGGCGCCGTAGGCGAGCGCCAGTGGCTCGATCACGTGGATCAGATGCAGCTCGCCCTCGATGCCTTCCAGCACGCCGGCGGCCCGTGACAGGACATCGGCGGACTCGTCGCTGCAGTCGATGGCTACCAGGACCTTACGATAGGGTGCGGTCACGGTGATCTCCCTTGATTTTTGTCAGTGTGGCCCGAGTATATCGCTCCCCGGCCGCGCCGCCAGCCTCGTTATCAATGCCACCTTGAGTCGGCTTGCGCGGGCCTTGCGGAGTCATCGGGCAGGGCTGCAAAGGCTACCTTATATCGTTCGGCGCTTGACCGGGCGATACCGGCGCTGTCTAAATAGGCGCCCCGTGGGACCCCGCAAACCGTTTTTTGCCATTCGCTGGCAAGGTTGGCAGCCATTGTCCGCGCGACGCCTGGCCCGCGCCGCGGCCTGGCCGGGGCCCCTCCGATACGCAGACTCTCACAGTTCGGGTGACCAGCGAATGGGTAAATCCCTGGTAATTGTCGAATCGCCGGCCAAGGCGAAAACCATCAACCGCTATCTGGGTGACGACTTTGTCGTCAAATCCAGCGTCGGTCACGTGCGCGATCTGCCGGTCAGCGGCGGGGGCAAGAAAAGCACCCCCCAGGAGCGGGCCAAGGAAGCCGCTTACACCCGATCGCTGCCCAAGGAAGAGCGCGAAGCGTATAAAAAGAAGAAGTCCCAGGCCCAGTTGATCAACCGCATGGGCGTGGACCCGGAGCACGGCTGGAGCGCGCACTACGAGATTCTGCCTGGCAAAGAGAAGGTCATCGACGAACTCAAGCGGCTGGCGGCCAACGCCGACCGCATCTACCTCGCCACTGACTTGGACCGCGAAGGGGAAGCCATTGCCTGGCACCTGCGGGAAGTGATTGGCGGCGACGAGCAGCGATTCGACCGGGTGGTGTTCAACGAAATCACCAAGAAGGCCATTCAGGCCGCCTTCGAGGTGCCCGGCAAGCTCGACATGAGCCGGGTGGAAGCCCAGCAGGCGCGCCGCTTCCTGGACCGGGTGGTGGGCTTCATGATCTCACCCCTGCTGTGGGAAAAGATCGCCCGCGGCCTGTCCGCCGGGCGGGTGCAGTCGGTGGCGGTGGAGCTGGTGGTGGAGCGTGAGCGGGAAATCCGCGCCTTTACCCCGGAGGAATTCTGGGAGCTGCACGCCGACACCCACAGCAAGGCCAAAGCCAGCGATGAGATCCGCCTGCAGGTGGCGCGCTACCAGGGCGAGAATTTCCGGCCCAACAACGGCGAGGACGCGGAGCGGCATCGCGCCGCCCTGGTGGCCGCCGGCGAGCTGCAAATTACCCAGCGCGAGGAGCGGCCAACCCGCTCCAAGGCGCCGCCACCGTTCATTACCTCGACCCTGCAGCAGGCGGCCAGCACCCGCCTGAGCTTCGGCGTGAAAAAGACCATGATGATGGCCCAGCGGCTCTATGAAGCCGGCCACATCACCTACATGCGTACTGATTCCACCAACCTCAGCGCCGACGCGGTCAACGATTGCCGCGCCTGGATCAGCGACAAGCTGGGCGACAAGTACCTGCCCGAAAATCCGATTCGCTATTCCAGCCGCGATGGCGCCCAGGAAGCTCACGAGGCGATTCGCCCCTCGGACGTGAAACGCGACGCGGAATCGCTCAAGGACATGGAACGCGACGCGCGCCGGCTCTACGAGCTGATCCGCCGCCAGTTCATCGCCTGCCAGATGCCCCAGGCGGAATACCTGAGCACCACCCTTGTTGCAACAACGAAGGGAAGCCAGGCGGACGGCTACGAGCTGAAAGCCAAGGGCCGCATCATGAAGTTCGACGGCTGGACCCGCATTCAGCCGCAGGCCTCGCGCAAGGGCCAGGAAGACACCGAACTGCCGGATCTGAAAAAAGGCGATTTGCTGGCCGTGGATCACATCGACGCCAATCAGCACTTCACCAAGCCGCCGGCGCGCTATACCGAAGCGAGCCTGGTGCGCGAGCTGGAAAAGCGCGGCATTGGCCGGCCTTCCACCTACGCTTCGATCATCTCCACGATTCAGGATCGGGGCTACGTGCGGCAGGACAATCGCCGCTTCTACGCCGAGAAGATGGGCGACATCGTCACCGACCGCCTGGTGGAAAGCTTCCCCGGGCTGATGGATTACAACTTCACCGCCCAGATGGAAGAAACCCTGGATCAGATCGGCGAAGGCAAGCGCCAATGGCGCGACGTGCTCGACGAATTCTACCGGGACTTTCTCGCCAAGCTGGAAGCGGCCCAGGGCGAGGGCAGTGGCAAGCAGGCCAAGGGTGGCATGCGCGCCAACCTGCCCACCGACACCACCATCGAGTGCCCCAAATGCGGCCGCCCGATGCAGATCCGCACCGGATCCACCGGGGTGTTTCTCGGGTGTTCGGGCTACAGCCTGCCGCCCAAGGAACGCTGCACCGCGACCCTGAACCTGTTGCCCGGCGAAGAGGCGGTGCGCGCCGATGACGACGAGGAAGCGGAAACCCAGGAGCTGCGCCGCAAGAAACGCTGCCAGAAATGCGGCACGGCGATGGAATCCTATCTGATCGATGAGAAGCGCAAGCTGCACATCTGTGGCAACAATCCGGATTGCGACGGCTACGTGGTGGAGCAAGGCGAATTCCGCATCAAGGGCTACGACGGGCCGGTGCTGGAATGCGAGAAGTGCGGCAACGAAATGCAGTTGCGCACCGGTCGTTTCGGCAAGTTTTTCAAGTGCACCAACGAAGCCTGTGGCAACACCCGCAAGCTGCTGAAAAGCGGCGAGCCGGCGCCGCCGCGCGCCGACCCGATCCCGATGCCGCACCTCAAGTGCGAAAAAGTGGACGATCATTACCTGCTGCGCGACGGCGCCTCTGGTCTGTTTCTCGCCGCCAGCCAGTTTCCCAAGAACCGGGAAACCCGCGCGCCGCTGATCGAAGAGGTGCAGTCGGTGGCCGCCGAGCTTGATCCCAAGCACAAGTACCTGGCCGACGCCCCCGCCGAAGACCCGCAAGGCCGCAAGGCGGTGCTGCGCTACAGCCGCAAGGCCAAAGAGCAGTACGTGATGACCGAGGACGACGGCAAACCCACCGGCTGGTACGCCTTCTACCGCGACGGCAAATGGGAGCAAGAAGAGAAAAAAGCCGCGCCCAAGAAAAAAGCCCCGGCCAAGAAGAAGGCCGCAGCCAAGAAGAAGGCGGCCAGGAAATAGCGGCAAGCTACAAGCTTCAAGCTACAGCACGTCAGCCGTGTGAGTGGGTTGAACGGCTCTGCCCGCGCACCGGTCACGGCGCGGGCGTTGGCCTTTCGTAAACCGGGCAACCTCGATTCGTGTTGGAGCTTGCAGCCTGAAGCTTGAAGCCCATAACCGGAGGTTTTCCATGTCCCGAATGGTGAGAGAAAACGAGACCAGCGGCTTGCGCGAGCGGCTTTTTTTTGGCCGTACGCTGCTCAAGCGCGTGAGCGATGAAAGTGGGTCGGCGGGGGAGCGGTTGGCGTTGCGTGGGGCGGTGGTGTTTCACCTGTACTCGGTGCTGGTGGGGCTGGCTCGCGAGGCGGCCAGGAGCTATCAGGTGGCGGGCTATCAGGATCTGATCAGCCTGGCGGCGCTGGAAGCGGCATTCCGCGACGCGGCGGTGGATTCGCCGGAGCTGCGCTTGCTGGCCCGGGCGCGGGCTGATCGCGCTGACCTGGTGTTCTGGCTTGATCAGGAACTGCGCGCGGCGGTGGGTGCCGCCGGGTTGGCGCGCCGCGCGGCGCCGCCGCAGGAGCAGGACGGCCTGGCGCTGCGCGTCGAAGACCCCTACGCGCCGCTCGCCAGCGGTGACCTGGAGCGCCTCGCCCAGGCCGCCGACCGGGTCGAGGCGCTGGTCGCGCAATGCGGCGCCTACATGGAAGAATGGTAGGCCATCCGAACCGCTTCATTTACGGGGCGATTCTTGACTCGGCCGACGGCCAAACGTAAGTTTAAAACGTTTGTTTACCCGCCGAGGCTTTGATGTCCCAATCCGATACCGTCAAACGCATTCTCGATGCCGCGGAAGTGCTGTTCGCTCAGAAGGGGTTCGCCGAGACCAGCCTGCGGGCGATCACCAGTAAGGCCGGCGTTAATCTGGCGGCGGTGAATTACCATTTCGGCTCCAAGGAAGCCCTGGTGCAGGCGGTGTTCGAACGCTACCTGACCCCCTTTTGTCAGGCCTTGAGCGTCAAGCTCAAGGAACTGGAAAGCAGCGGCGACGTGACCCTTGAGAAGCTGCTGACCATGGTGTCGCGCCTGGCGCTGGGTTCCCACGGTGACGAGCCGCGCCGGGCGATGATCTTTTTCCGCCTCTCCGGGCAAGCCTACAGCCAGCCGCAGAACCATCTGCGCACCTGGCTGCGCGCCCATTACGGCGAGGTGTTCCGGCAGGTGCTGGCGGTGTTGCGCGCCTCGGTGCCGGACGTGCCGCCCATGGAGCTGTTCTGGCGCGTGCACTTCAGCCTGGGCGCGGTGATTTTCACTCTCTCGGGGATGGAATCGTTGCAGACCATCAGCAAAAAGGACTTCAACGAAACCGTCACCGCCTCGCGCATCACCGAGCACCTGCTGCCGTTCGTCGCCGGCGGCATTCGGGGTGGCCGAGCTTGATGGCTATGCGCCAGACGCCAGACGCTAGACGCTAGACGCTAAGATCAAGACCCGGAACGGAAAGCATTGCGGCTACGCAAGCGTTGCCCGCACTGCCGCATAGCCCCGCCGTCTCGGGTTAAGCGTCCAGCGTCCGGCGTCCGGCGTCCAGCGCTCTAAGACGCCAGACGCCAGACGCCAGACGCCAGACGCCAGACGCCAGACGCCCGACGCCAGACGCCAGACGCCAGACGCGAGACGCTAGACGCTAAGATCAAACCCCGGAACGGAAAGCATTGCGGCTGCGCAAGCGTTGCCCGCGCTGCCGCAAAGCCCCGCCGTCTCGGGTTCAGCGTCCAGCGTCCAGCGTCCGGCGTCCAGCGCTCTAAGACGCCAGACGCCAGACGTCAGACGTCAGACGTCAGACGTCAGACGCCTGAAGCCTGAAGCCTGAAGCCTGAAACCACCGCACGGCGGTGCCCGCGCTGTATCCTGCATCCTGCATCCTGTATCTTCCCCTCCATGCAAATCACCATCTCTCTCAGCGATCAGACCCTGACCCTGGACAGCCGGGCGGGGCGCTTTGTTTATCCGGTGTCCAGCGCCGTCAACGGGGCCGGCGAGCGGCACGGCAGTGGCTGCACGCCGCGCGGCCGTCATCTGGTGCGCGCTCGATTCGGTACCGGCCTGCCGGCGGCGGCGGTGTTCCAGGGCCGCCGTTTCACCGGCGAGCGCTGGACAGCGGAGCTGGCCAGCGCGCACCCGGGTCGCGATTGGATGCTCAGCCGCATTCTCTGGCTGGGCGGCCTGGAACCGGGCCGCAATCAAGGCGGTGACGTGGATAGTTTCCGGCGCTTTATTTATATTCACGGCACCGCGGACAGCGAGCCGATGGGCGAGCCCGCGTCCCACGGCTGTATTCGCATGCGCAACGCCGATGTGATCGATCTGTTCGAGCGGGTGCCGGTGGCGACGCCGGTGACCATTATCGAAGCGCCAGCGGCCCGCCCCACGGACTAGCGTGCACGGCTGCGGGCGGAACCCGTGTCGCTGAAACAGGCGCGCTGTTTTTTATCGACAACGCCATCGGCCGTAATAACACGCGGCCGTGACCGTTAAGGAATGAGACTCCCTATGTCCGACGCCAATCCCCAGCCCCTTTTGATGCTGGACCTGGAAGGCCTTGCCCTGAATGCCGAGGAGCGCGAACTGCTGGCTCACCCGGCGGTCGGCGGTTTGATCCTGTTCAGCCGCAACTATCAAGAACCGGATCAGCTGTACCGGCTGATCCATGAAATCCGCGCGGTCCGGCCCGAACTGTTGATCGCGGTGGATCAGGAAGGCGGCCGGGTGCAGCGGTTTCGTACCGAGTTCACCCGCCTGCCGCCGATGGCGAGCCTGGGCCGCTACCATCAGCGCGACCCGGTGGCCGCCTTGCACGCCGCCGATCTGTTGGGCGAACTGATGGCCGATGAACTGCGGGCGTTCGATATCGACATCAGTTTCGCGCCGGTGCTGGATCTGGATTTCGGCACCAGCAGCGTGATTGGTGATCGCAGTTTCCACGCCGAGCCGGGCACCGTGATCGCCTTGGCTGGTGCTTTCATGGACGGCATGGCCCGCGCCGGCATGGCCGCCACCGGCAAGCACTTTCCCGGCCACGGCCATGTGGCGGCGGATTCCCATCTGGAGTTGCCGGAGGACCCGCGCTCCCTGGAGCAGTTGCAAGGCGACCTGGCGCCGTTCCGGGCCCTGGCGCCCCGGCTGGAGGGCATCATGCCGGCCCATGTGCGTTACGCCGCGGTGGATTCCCAGCCGGCGGGTTTTTCCCGCCATTGGCTGGGCCAGGTATTGCGCGGCGAGTGCGGTTATCGCGGTGTGATTTTTTCCGACGATCTGGGCATGGCCGGTGCCGCCGTCGCGGGTGGTTTCGAGCAGCGTGCCGAAGCGGCATTGAACGCCGGTTGCGACATGGTGTTGGCCTGCAACGACCGCGCCGGCGCGGTGGCGGTGCTGCAATGGCTTGAGACCCAAACGTTCGAGCCACGGGTGCCCGCCGCCAGCCTGCGCGGCCGGCGCCGCGCGCCCATGCACCTGAGCCGCCGCCGCCAGGCCGGCGATCTCGCTGACCTACTGGGGGAAAGAGGGCAATGAACTGGCAAGTACTGACCGATTGGCAGCGGCTGCTGCAATGGCCGGGGCCGGATACCGAGATGGTGATCTGGCTGACCCAGGTGTTCGCGGTGGTGTTTTGTACCGTGACGGTGAATTTTATCCTCATGCGGGTGATCGACGTGATCGATCACTTCAGCCGTAAAACCCAAAACCTGTGGGACGACGCCCTGCTGGAAGCGGCGCGCATTCCGGTGCGGCTGATGGTCTGGGTGGCGGGGCTGTCGGTGGCGGCGGAAATGCTGCAAGCGGTTTCCGAGAGTGAAATTTTCGAGTACGTGGGCGAAGCGCGGCGCATCGCCTTTATCGCCATCATCGCTTATTTCCTGACCCGGCTGGTCACCAATATCGAGAACAATCTGGTCGACGCGCGCCGCATGCGCAAGCCGATGGACAAGACCACCGCCAGTGCGATTGGCAAGCTGCTGCGCATTTCCGTGATCATCACCTCGCTGCTGATCATTCTGCAAAGCCTGGGTTACAGCATCTCCGGGGTGCTCGCCTTCGGTGGCGTGGGCGGGGTGGCGGTGGCGTTCGCCGCCAAGGATCTGCTGGCCAATTTCTTTGGCGGCATGATGGTCTATCTGGATAAACCGTTTCGCGTGGGTGATTGGATCCGTTCTCCGGATCGCGCCATCGAAGGCACCGTGGAGCACATCGGCTGGCGCCTGACGCGCATTCGCACCTTCGACCAGCGGCCGCTGTACGTGCCCAATTCGCTGTTCACCACGGTGGTGCTGGAAAATCCCTCGCGAATGTTCAACCGCCGCATCAACGAGAAGATCGGTATTCGTTACGACGATTGGCGCAAGATGCCGGACATCGTCGCCGAGGTCCGCCAGATGTTGATCGATCATGAGGAAATCGAAACCGATTCCCGCACGCTGATCGTCAACTTCGACACCTACGCCGATTCCTACATCGAGTTCTTTATTTACACCTTCACCAAGACCACCGACTGGGTGCGCTATCACGAGATCAAACAGGATGTGCTGATGCGCATCATGAACATCGTCCACGATCGGGGCGCCCAGTTCGCCTTCCCGACGCGCACCCTGCACATGCACACCGCCCCGAACTATGAAGGGGAGGGCGCACCCGGCCCGGAGCAGCCACCCGAGGCGCGCGAACCGGATGGCAAGCCGGCGCGCAACCGCCGCGACTGCAAGCAGGGCTGGAAAGGCGAACAATCCGAGGAGACAGGCGATGACGACGGCGATTGAAGAACTGAAAGACGAGTTGCAGCGGGTTCGCCGCGACGCCCGTGAGCTGTATTCCCATGAGCAGGTGCAGAGCGCGATGGATCAGGTGGCGGGGCAACTGAGCGCGGATTACGCCGAGCGCTGCCCGCTGTTCGTTACCATCATGAATGGCGGTCTGGTGTTCGCCGGCCAATTGCTGACCCGCCTGGATTTTCCCCTCGAAGTGGACTACCTGCACGCCAGCCGCTACCTGGGCGAAACCCGTGGCGGCGACGTGCATTGGATCGTTACCCCGGGCGCCAGCATGGCCGGCCGCGACGTGGTGATTCTCGATGACATTCTCGACGTCGGCTCCACGTTGTTGTCGATCATCGAGGCCTGCAAAGCGCAGGGCGCCCGCAGCGTCAAAACCTGCGTGCTGGTGGACAAGCAACACGACCGCAAGGCGGCCCCGGGCCTGAAAGCGGACTACACCGCGTTGTACGCCGAAGACGCTTATCTGTTCGGCATGGGCATGGATTACAAAGGTTTCTGGCGCAACGCGCCGGGGATCTTCGCCATTGATGTAACCGCGGCATAGACGAAAAGGAGCGCAGCCCACCATGACCCTGGCGTTTATCGGCGGCACCGGTCTGACCCGCATCGAGGGTCTGGAAATTCGCACGCATCATGACATCAAGACCCGCTTTGGCGACCCCTGCGCGCCGGTGGTGGAAGGTGAACTGAACGGCGCCACGGTGCTGTTTCTGGCCCGCCACGGCGATCCGCACCGGCAACTGCCCCATCAGGTCAACTACCGCGCCAACATGGTGGCGCTCGAGGAAGCCGGTGCCAGCGCCATCGTGGCGGTCAACGCGGTGGGCGGCATCCCCGCCGCCGCCGGTGATCTGGTGGTGCCCGAGCAGATCATCGACTACACCTGGGGGCGCGACAGCACCCTGTTCGACGACCCCGCCGAGCCGCTGGTGCACGTGGATTTCAGTTGGCCCTTCGACGTGGACCTGCGCCAGCGCCTGAAAAGCGTGCTCAGCCGCACCGAGCTGCCGTGGCGCTTCGGCGGCTGCTATGCGGCCACCCAGGGCCCGCGCCTGGAAACCGCCGCCGAGATCCTGCGCCTGGAACGCGACGGCAACGACATCGTTGGCATGACCGGCATGCCCGAGGCGGTGCTCGCCCGGGAGCTGGAAATTCCCTATGCGATGCTGTCGCTGGTGGTCAACCCGGCCGCCGGCAAAGCCGACCGGGAAATCACCATGGCGGAAATCGAAGCGGTGCTGCACCTTGGCATGGACGGCGTGCGGCGTGTGCTCGCGGAACTCGCCGCCGGCTGGTGATCCTGCCTCGCCATCCTTTCCACAACCCGCCATCGCGGAGACAGTATGGCCGTGCAACAGTATGACGCGGTGGTGATCGGCGCCGGTGCCGCCGGCCTGATGTGCGCCGCCACCGCCGGTTACCGGGGCCGCTCGGTGCTGTTGCTCGACCACGCCAATAAAGCCGGCAAAAAAATTCTTATGTCCGGTGGCGGCCGCTGCAATTTCACCAACCTGAACACCACCCCGGATCATTTTCTTTCCGCCAACCCGCATTTCTGCAAATCGGCGCTGAAGCGCTACAGCCCCTGGCATTTCGTCGAGCTGGTCGAGCGCCACGGCGTCGAGCACGTGGAAAAAGCGCCGGGCCAGCTGTTTTGCGCGCAGTCCAGCAAGGAAATTCTCAACCTGCTGCTCACCGAGTGCGAGTGGGCCGGCGTGGAGATGCGCCTGAACACGCCGGTCAGCGCGATCCGCCAACGTGGCCCGGGCTTTTCGTTGCGCGCGGCAAACGCCGACATCGCTTGTGACAAGCTGGTGATCGCCAGCGGCGGCCTGTCGATTCCCACCCTGGGGGCCAGCCCCTTCGGTTATCAGGTCGCGGAGCAGTTCGGTCTGCCGGTGCTGCCCACCCGGGCGGCCCTGGTGCCTTTCACCCTGCAGCCGGCGGACAAAGCCTGGCTGTCGACGCTCAGCGGCGTCAGCGCCGAGGTGCGCGCGCAAGCCGGCGGGGTGAGCTTCAACGAACCGCTGCTGATCACCCATCGCGGCCTGTCTGGCCCGGCGATGCTGCAGGTCTCCACGTTCTGGCGGCCCGGCGAGGCCGTCACCGTGGACTGGCTGCCGGCGCTGGCGGACCCGCTTCAGGCCCTCCGCCAGGCCCGCCAGGAGCAACCCTCGGCGTCCCTGGAGAAATGGCTGCGTGGCTTTTTCTCGCAGCGCCTGGCCGCCGCCTGGGTCGCTCACTTTCAATGGGCCGGCCCGCTGCAGCACTACAGTAACGAGGCGCTGGCCGACGTGGCCGCCCTGCTCAAGGGCTGGTCGTTCAAACCCTCGGGCACCGAAGGCTACCGCACCGCCGAAGTCACCCTGGGTGGCCTCGACACCGATGCCCTGTCGTCCAGAACCTTCGAGGTCAACCGGGTGCCAGGGCTGCACTTTATTGGCGAAGTGCTGGATGTCACCGGCCAACTCGGCGGCTTCAACTTTCAATGGGCCTGGGCCTGTGGTCACGCCGCGGGGGAGGCGCTTTAGGGCGTTGGGAAGAGTGTTCAGTTTTCAGTGTTCAGTGTTCAGGGGGCTGCGTCTTCACGGGTGGCGGCAACCACGCCGTACCACGCGGCCAGCGACGGTCTTAATTTTGGCGTCCGACGTCCGACGTCCGACGTCACACGTCCAACGCAACCGCGCGGGCACGGCCTCCGACCCACCACGGCATCGCCCGTGTTGCCGCCTGAAGCCTGCCGCCTGAAACTTGTCTCCCCGCTCAACAAACCCCGCTGTTTCCGTTTCCCCGTCGTCAAACCGTGAAACTTTTACGATCTCTGTGTAAGCCTTTTTCCGTGCCGGTATCCGAATGTCGCAATGTGGTAATCGCGCACGTGGCCTTCACGACGGGGCGCTTGCTCGCGCGCATTGTGGTTGAAGCCGCCAGGCCATCGGGCCGGTGAATAACGACAATCGCGTTCGCGGGAGAGATTCCATGACAAGGTTCTATCGGCTTATCGGCCTGGCGCTGCTGGGCGCGCTGATCAGTGCGTGCGGTGGCGGTGGGGGCGGCGGGTCCGGTGCCGCCGCAGTGGACACGGGCGGCGGCGAGGTGGAAACACCGAACACGGACGATCCCATGGGGCCAGCGCCGGAGGCCGATCAAGCCTCGTTCGATGGGCGCCGTTATCAGTGTCAGGGCGAGTCGTGTCAGCAGGGCGCCTTCGCGGGTCCCTTCGCCGAGCCGACCATTCGCTATGGCGATTCCAGCACCGGCGATCAGATGAAGGTGGTCACCACCGACGACAAATGCCTCAAGGACGCCGAAAACGATTTCCGCTGCAAGCCGGCGGCGGGTTCCATCGCGCTGCTGCCGGACGACCGGCTGGTGTACTTCAACGCCCTGGAAGGCACCGAGAATGTGGAGGTCTCGATCGTCGCCGAGTTCGGTTTCGTGTCGGTGAACGACCAGACCCGGGTGCTCAGCCTGGGGCCGGCCGGGCCGGCGGACCAGCCCTCCTGGCAGCGCCCCTCGCCGTTGCGCGGCGGCGCCAACGTGGACGGCAGTGACAGCGAGACGCTGTTGCCGGGCAAGCAGTTGAGCGACGCGGAAGACACCGCCGGCAACGATGGCGCCCTGTTCTGTGCCGATCTGGTGCAACTGGCCGACGGCCGCATCATGGCGGTGGGCGGCACCGATTATTACACCGAACCGTCCCTCGGCTCGGTGTTTCCCCAGGCCCGCGATGTGCTCTCTGGTTTCGACGCGGAGTTCCCGCTGCCCAGTAACTTTGGCCGCCTCGGCGTACCCGATGACATCGGCGTGGTGGAACTGGAAGGCCTGAAAGACGCGCGCATTTTCGACCCCGACGACAACTCCTGGACGCAGACCGGCAAGATGAGCCAGGGGCGCTGGTACCCGAGCCTGGTGACCCTGCCGGACGGCGACGTGTTCGTGGCCAGCGGCGTCACCAAGCTGCTCAAGCCGGTGTACACCGGCTCGCTGCTGGGCGGTGAAGAGAACGGCCTGGCCAACCTGCTGCAATCCGCCGACAACGTGCGCATCAGTGAAACCTACGATCTGCAGAGCGGCACCTGGTCGGAAAACGGCGAGCAAGTCGGGCCGCTGCACACCGCCGAGAAAGCATTGCCGCTGTTTCCGCGCTTGCACCTGCTGCCTAATGGGCAGGTGTTCTACAACGCCGCCGGGCAAGCGTTCAATCCGTTCGGCCAGTCCTACAATCAGGCGCAATGGAACTTCGTGTCCGCCTACAACCCGGCCACCCAGCGCTGGAACGATTTGGGCTACGCCGGCCTCAATGTGCAGCTCAATCAACTTGGGCTGGAGCGCATCACCTCGGCGCTCACGGTCACCAACCCGGATCTGCTGGAAGACCTGACCGGCAGCGTCGGCGGCCTGCTCGGCAATCTGTTGGGCAACCCGCTGGGCAGCGTCGAACAGGTTCAGAATCTGCTCGGCGATCTGGCCGACCCGCAGGTGGTCAACCGGGTGCTGGGCGCCGGGTTCCGAGGCTCCACTTTCTCGATCATGATGCCACTGGTTCCCGACGCCAACGGCGAGTACGGCAAAGCGGAATTCCTCACCGCCGGCGGCGTGCTGGGGCTGGTCGCGGCGTCCAGCCCGGGCAGTTACCTGGCGGTCCCCAACAGCCGCATCGACACCGTGGAAGTGGGCTTGCCGGAAGGCGGCGACGACGTGGTCGCCGGCATGCGCTACTCCTCACGCATCGTCGGCAATTTCAGCGGCCCGCGCTGGTATCCCTCCGGTGTGCTGCTGCCGGACGGCTCGGTGATGGCGTTCAACGGCGGCAACCGCGATGGGGTAGTGCTGCCGGGGCTCGACGTGCCGGTGCAACTCAGCGAGCGCTTCGATCCGCAAACCGAAACCTGGCAACCGATGGCCACCTCGCTGAATCCGCGCACCTACCACAACACCGCCATCCTGTTGCCGGATGGCCGGGTACTGATCGGCGGTCATGCGCCCATCAACACCGCCTACCTGTTCAGCCTCAACCTGGAAAGCCTGGGGTTGTCGCCCAACGACGGCCGTGATCCTTCGTTCGAGATCTACACGCCGCCGTACCTGTACAAGCAGCGCCCGAGGATCGTCGAGGCACCCGCTGAAGTGGACCACGGCGAGACCATCGCCGTGCAGGTGGACGACGCCAACGCCATTCGCCAGGTGTTGCTGGTACGCCGCACCACCATCACCCATCTGGTGGACGGTGATCAGCGCACCGTGGTGCTGCCGTTCCAGGTTACGGATGAGGGTCAGTTAAGCGCGCGCATTCCCGCCAACGCGGCGGTGGCGCCGGCCGGCCACTATCTGCTGTTCGTCAACCGTCAGGCCAGCGACGGCTCCGGCATGATCGTGCCCTCGGTGGCCGCGCCGGTGAAGGTGCGGTTGGCGGGCGCGACACCGCAAACCCTGGTGCGTCGTTGATGGGAGGCTTACGCATGGTGACGATCAAGCGAATCCGCCTTCTGGCCGCGCTGCTGCTGGCGGCCGCGACCGGCTGGCCGGCGCCGGCGCTCGCCCATGGCCCGGAGGCCTCCACGGTGAAGGCGCGGCTGGAGGCGCTGCCGCCGGCGCTGCGGGGCGTGAAGGTGCAGGTGCAAACCACGGTGGCACCGCAACTGGTGGTGGAGAACAGCAGCACTAAAACCCTGGAGATTCTCGACCGCAACGGGCGCGCCTTCCTGCGCATCGGCGCCGACGGCGTGCGCGCCGATCTCGCCAGCCCGGCCTGGTACCAGACCCAGACCGCCGCGCGCGGCGTGCCGATACCCGGCGGCGTCGGCGAGCACGCACCGCCCCATTGGGCGCGGGTGCACAGCGAACCCCATTGGGGCTGGTTCGACACCCGCCTGCGCACCGACGGCATCGAGGTGCCCCACGATGTTGAACACGCCGGCCGGCCGGCGTCATTGAGCGCTTGGTCGATCCCGGTGCGTTTCGACGGCGAGCCCGCCACCCTCCAGGGCACCTTCCGTTACCAGCCGTTGCCGGAGGGCGTGATGGTGTCGCGGCTGACCTCATCACCGCAGCCGGCGCCGGGCGTGCGCGTCAGTCTGGCGCCGGGCACCGTGCCGGCCCTGTTTGTCCGCAACGATGGCAAGGAACCGGTGATGGTGCTCAACGCCAGCGGCCAGCCCTACCTGCGCATCGGCCCCGATGGCACCGCCGCCAACGCCGCCGCCCCGAGGCAGCCGCCACGCTGGGTGAAAATCTCCGACGTGCCGCGCCACGCCTGGACCGAACCGCGCGCCACCTACGCCAGCCTGAACCCGCCGGAAGCGATCCGACAGGCCGGCAAACGCGCCCTGGTCACCCAATGGTCGGTACCGATGACCCGCGCCGGTGAACCGATGGCGGTGTCAGGGGAGGTGTACTGGCAACCGCAAGCCGAGCGCCTGGCCAACGCCGGCGGCGGCCACGGTCACCACTGAATGCCCGTACCCGGTGGGTTTTGCCTCGAACCTCCGACGCGAAGATCAAAACCGTCGCTGGCAGGGCGGAACGCCGCCCGGCCTCTCCTACAGAAACCGGGGCTTCTACCGGGGTCTCTCCTACAAAAAAAGACCCACCACCGCGCTAGGGGGCGATGCCTTCACCGCCCAGGTGGGCAAGCAGCCGTTCGATCAGGTCCAGGCGCTCGGCGGGGCCGTCGGATTCGATCTGGAAACGCAATATGTGGGCGCCTTCCAGTTTGTAGCGGCCGGGATTGGATTGCACCAGCTTGACGATGGTGAGCGGGTCCACCGGGGTGCGCTCGCCGAACTCCAGTTTGCCGCCGTTGGCGTGGGCGTCGACGCGGGTCAGGCCCAGTTTCTCGGCCCGTTGGCGCAGGGTGGTGACGGCGAACAGATTTTTCAGCGACTCGGGCAGCAAGCCAAAACGGTCGATCATTTCCACTTGCAGCTCTTTGAGCTGCTCGGCGGTTTTGCTGCCGGCGATGCGTTTGTAGAGTGTCAGGCGGGTGAACACGTCGGGCAGGTAATCCTCGGGGATCAGGGCGGGAATGCGCAGATTCACCTCGGGGCCGCCGGAGAGCGGTTTGGCGGTGTCCGGTTGCTCGCCGCGCTTGAGGGCGTCCACCGCCTGTTCGAGCATTTCCATGTAGAGCGAAAAACCGATGGTTTCCATGTTGCCGTGCTGCTCTTCGCCGAGCAGTTCGCCGGCGCCGCGGATTTCCAAATCCTGGCTGGCGAGCACGAAACCGGCGCCCAGGTCGGTGGCCATTTCAATCGCTTCAAGCCGCTTCTGGGCGTCCTTGGTCATCGCCTTGGGCGGTGGCGTGATCAGGTAGGCGTAGGCCTGGTGATGGCTGCGCCCGACGCGGCCGCGCAGTTGGTGAAGCTGGGCCAGGCCGAGTTTGTCGGCGCGTTCGATAATGATGGTGTTGGCGCTGGGCACGTCGATGCCGGTTTCGATGATGGTGGTGCACACCAGCACGTTGAAACGCCGGTGGTAGAAGTCGCCCATCACCGCCTCCAGCTCGCGCTCGCGCATTTGCCCATGGGCGATGCCAACGCGCGCGTCGGGCACCATGGCGCGCAGTTCCTCGGCGGTGCGCGCCATCGTATCAATGTCGTTATGCAGAAAATAAACCTGCCCGCCGCGCAGCAACTCACGCAGAATCGCCTCTTTGATGGCGGTGCCGTCGCGCTGTTGCACAAAGGTTTTCACCGACAGCCGCTTCTGCGGCGGCGTGGCGATAATGGAAATGTCGCGCATGCCGCTCATCGCCATGTTCAGGGTGCGCGGGATCGGCGTGGCGGTCAGCGTGAGGATGTCGCACTCGGCGCGCATCTCCTTGAGGCGCTCTTTGTGGCGCACCCCGAAGCGGTGTTCCTCGTCCACGATAATCAGCCCCAGGTCGGCGAACGTCACCGATTCCTGCAAAAGCTGGTGGGTGCCCACCACGATGTCCACCTTGCCGGCCTTGAGCCGCTCCAGCACCTGGGCTTTGTCCTTGGCGCTGCGGAAACGCGACATCACCTCGACGTTCACCGGCCAGTCGGCGAAACGGTCGACAAAGGATTCGTAGTGCTGCTGGGCGAGCAGGGTGGTGGGCACCAGGATTGCTACCTGGGTGCCGTTTTGCACCGCCACGAAGGCGGCGCGCATGGCAACCTCGGTTTTGCCGAAGCCGACGTCGCCGCACACCAGCCGGTCCATCGGCTTTTCCAACTGCATATCGCTGAGCACCGCGCGAATGGCGCTTTCCTGGTCCGGGGTTTCCTCGAACGGAAAGCCGGCGGCGAAGCGCTGGTATTCCTCGGCCTCGACCGGGAAGCCGCGCCCTGTGCGCGCCTCGCGGCGCGCGTAGGTGTTGAGCAACTCGGCGGCCACATCGTTGATCTTTTCCGCCGCTTTCTGGCGCGCCTTGCTCCATTGCTCGGTGCCGAGCCGGTTCAGCGGCGGGCTGTCGCCGCCACCGTAGCGGCTGATCAGGTGCAAAGATGAAACCGGCACATAGAGCTTGTCGCCGCCAGCGTATTCCAGCAGCAGGAATTCGTGGGCCTGATTGTCCACGGTCATGTGCACCAGGCCCTGGTAGCGGCCCACGCCGTGGTCCAGATGCACCACCGCCGCGCCGGCGCTGAGCTCGCCCAGCGAGCGCATGCCCATTTCGTTGCCGCTTTCCTCGCTGGTGCGGCGCCGGCGGCGCTGCATAATGCGCTCGCCGTAAAGCTGGCTCTCGGTGACCACCAGAATTTCGTGGTCGGGGGCATGGAAGCCGCTGTCCAACTCGCCCCGGGTGAGGTTCCAGCGTTGCGGATCAGCGACGAAATCCTGCCAGCCGTCCTTGAGCGCCGGCTGGATGCCGATTTTTTGCATCAGCTCCAGCAGCGCCTCGCGCCGGCCGGCGGTTTCCGCCACCACCAGAATGCGCGTGTCCGGGTGGGCGTCGGCGAAGGTGTGCAGCGCCGCCAGCGGGTTGCGCGCGCGGGCGTCGGCGGACACATCCGGCGACGGCGCCACCGGGAAGCGCACCGCCTGAGCGGAGTCCTTCTGCCGGGCGCGGGGCAGCCGCTGCCAGGCGCCATTCAGCTCCTCGGGTCGCAGAAACAGAGACGCGGGCGGCAGAATCGGCCGGCGAATATCGTGGCGGCGGGATTCGTAGCGCTCGTTGACTTCGTCCCAGAAGTGCCGCGCCGCCTCGTCGCAGCCGGCCATTTCCACCGCCCGTGCGTTGCCGGGCAAATAATCGAACAGGGTGGCGAGCTGGTCATAGAACAGCGGCAGGTAATATTCCACACCCGGGGTGGCGATGCCTTCGGACACGTCCTGGTACAGAGTGACCTTGCGCGGTTCCACATCGAAGGCGTCGCGAAACGCATTGCGGAAATGGCGCACCCCTTCGCTGCTGAGCGGGTACTCGGCGGCGGGCAGCAGATTGATGTCGTCGACCTGGCCGGTGGAGCGCTGGCTCTCCGGGTCGAACAGCCGCAGGGATTCGATCTCGTCGTCGAACAGTTCGACCCGGAACGGCTGGTCGGAGCCCATCGGGAAGATGTCCATGATCGCCCCGCGCACCGCGAACTCGCCGTGCTCGTAGACGTTGTCGCGCTGGCGGTAGCCGCAGGAGACCAGCTGTTCCCGGGTGGCTTCCATGTCGAAGCGCTCGCCAACCCGCAGGGCAAAACTGTTGCCGCTGATGTGCATCGGCGGCGCCAGCCGCTGCATCAGCGTGTTGACCGGCACCACCAGCACCCCGGCGCGCGCCGTGCCCAGCCAGTTCAATACCCGGATGCGATCGCTGATGATGTCCTGATGCGGGCTGAACAGATCGTAGGGCAGGGTTTCCCAATCGGGGAACAGCATCACCGGCACGTTGCTGCCGGCCAGATAGAACGTCAGCGCATCGGTCAGTTGTTGCGCGCGGCTGCTGCTGGGCGCGGCCACCAGCAGCGGCCCGGGTTTGCTGGCGGTCAGGGCGCCGGCCGCCGGCACCCTGGCGGCCTCCGCCAGCACCGCCGCCAGCGCGCCATCGCCAAGCCCTTGCCAATCGCGGTAGTGCTCATGGCCGGCGGGAAACAGGGGAGTGTTGGGTAACAGGGTCATCAATGCCTCCAGAGGGCGCGCATTGTAGCAGACGATGGGCATGGCGGAAGGAACCGGACGCCAGACGCTGGACGCTAACAGCCAGAATCAAAACCGTCGCCGTATCGGGGCGACCTTCCACGGAGCCACTGTGGGAGCGATCCCTGATCGCGAACCGAGCCTGAAAGACGAGGCGGGCCAGGCAGCGCCGATTCGCGGTCGAGGACCGCTCCCACAAAACATTCCGCGTCGCGGCACGCCCTGCTACAGCGCCACTGTGGGAGCGATCCCTGATCGCGAACCGAGCCTGAAAGGCGAGGCGGGCTAGGCAGCGCCGCTCCGCTATGTGGGCGGCACGGGTTTTAGCGTGGCGCGTGCAAGCGTGCAGCGTGCAGCTATGTGCTAACATTGCGGCGTTTTGTGCGCTGAGGAACGACAAGCAATGCGAGAGTCAGTACGGGAACTGATGCAACGGTTCGATCTGGAACGATTGGAAGACAATCTGTTCCGGGGGCAGAGCGAGGCCAATGGCCAGCAGAGCATTTTCGGGGGGCTGGTGGCCGGGCAGGCGTTGCTGGCGGCGTCGATGACGGTGCCGGAGGAGCGCCCGGTGCACTCGCTGCACGCCTATTTTTTGCGGCCGGGGGATTTCCGCCAGCCGATCATTTATGACGTGGACCGGATTCGCGACGGCAAGAGCTTCACCACCCGCCGGGTCAACGCGATCCAGCATGGGCGGCCGATTTTCAGCCTGTCCACCTCGTTTCAGGTCGAGGAAGAGGGCGCCCGCCATCAGGCCACCATGCCGGATGTGCCGTACCCGGACGAACTGGGCAGCGACGAGCAGGGCCGCCTCAAGATGGCCGAGCAGATCCCGGAGAAGTTCCGCGCCGCCTATCTGCGTGAACGGCCGGTGGAATTCCGTCCGGTGACGCCGCGCAACTCGTTCACGCCGGAAACCCGCGAGCCGCTCAAGCAGATCTGGTTCCGGGTGCCCGATCCAGTGCAGGCGGATCGCATGACCCAGCGGGCGCTGCTGACCTATTGTTCCGATTTCGGTTTCATGGGCACCGCCATGCAGCCTCACGGCATGACCTTTTGGCAGGGCAACGTGCAGTGCGCCAGCCTCGATCACGCCATGTGGTTTTACGATGATTTTCGTATCGATGAATGGTTGCTGTACCACTGCGAAAGCCCCGGCGCCGCCGGCGCGCGCGGCCTGACCTTCGGCGCTATCTATCGCGAAGACGGCACCCTGGTCGCCTCGGTGGCCCAGGAAGGCCTGATGCGCCTGCGCCCCGGCGCGGAGCCGGTTTAAGGGCGCTGGGCGCCCGCTGCAAGCTTCAGGCTGCAAGCAGACCGCTGGTCGCGGGCAAGGCCCGGCGGATCGTTGGCGTCTGTTCCGCGTTGTGGCTTGTCGCTTGCAGCTTGTTGCTGGCGCAAAGCGCCGCCCCGGCTGGATGCCGGGCGCGATTGGCGATATCATTCGCGCCCCCAGGTACCCAACCGCCAGAACCTGACTGAGAGGGCCCCTCGTGAACAAACTGGAAGACCACTTCGGACGCTGGAAGAACCGGGAAGAAATCGCCGAGTCGATGATCCCGATGATTGGCCGGCTGTATCGCGAAAAGAACGTGGCCACCACGGTTTACAGCCGTTCCTTGGTCAACAAGTCCGTCATCCAGATCCTCAAGAACCACCGTTTCGTTAAGCAGATCGAGAATTCCGAGCTGTCGGTGGTGGACACCTTCCCGATTCTGCAGGAAGCGACCAAGCTGGACCTGGGCCCTTGCCGTCTGGACATCGGCAAGCTGGCGGTGGAGTTCAAAAAGGGCGATCACGGCCTGTCGATCGAGGAATACGTGCGCCGCGAGCTGGGTGAGGCGGTCAATAACAAGGCCGAGTTGCCCGGTGCCACCGACGTGGTGCTCTACGGTTTCGGCCGCATCGGCCGCCTGCTGGCGCGTTTGCTGATCGAAAAAACCGGTTCCGGCGACGGCCTGCGCCTCAAGGCCATCGTGGTGCGCGAATCCGGCAAGGGCGATCTGCAAAAGCGCGCCAGCCTGCTGCGCCGCGACTCGGTGCACGGCCCGTTCGCCGGCACCATCGCCGTGGATGAAGACGAATCGGCGATCATCGCCAACGGCAACTTTATCCGCGTGATCTACTCCAACGATCCGTCCACCATCGATTACACCCAATACGGCATCGACAACGCCGTGGTGATCGACAACACCGGCAAATGGCGTGACCGCGAAGGCCTCAGCCAGCACCTGGAGTGCAAGGGCGTGTCGCGGGTGATGCTGACCGCGCCGGGCAAGGGCGATCTGAAAAACATCGTGCACGGCGTCAACAACGATCTGATCACCGACGACGACAAGATCATTTCGGCGGCCAGCTGCACCACCAACGCCATCGTGCCGCCGCTCAAGGCGCTGAACGACAAATTCGGCATTGAGTTCGGCCACGTGGAGACGGTGCACTCCTACACCAACGATCAGAACCTGCTGGATAACTTCCACAAGGGCCCGCGCCGGGGCCGCGCCGCGCCGCTCAATATGGTGCTCACCGAAACCGGTGCCGCCACCGCCGCCGCCAAGGCGCTGCCGGAGCTGGCCGGCAAGCTTACCGGTAACTCGATCCGGGTGCCGACGCCGGACGTCTCCATGGCGATCCTGAACCTGACCCTGGGCCAGGAAACCTCCCTGGAGGAGCTCAATGAGTACCTGCGCTGGGTGAGCCTGCACTCGCCGCTGCAGCGCCAGGTGGACTTCATCAGCAGCCCGGACGCGGTGTCCACCGACTTCGTCGGTTCCCGCCATGCGGCGGTGATCGATGCCGAGGCGACCATCGTCAACGGTCGCCACTGCGTGCTGTACGTGTGGTACGACAACGAGTTCGGTTACAGCTGCCAGGTGCTGCGCATCCTGCAGCAGATCTCGCGGGTGGAATTTCCGATCTATCCGAAGGACTGATCACCCGACCCTGAAAAAGCCCGCTCCGGCGGGCTTTTTTATGCACCGCGGCGAAGGCCGCACCAGACAGGCCGGGGCGGACGCCATGTTTACCGCATTCGCTAACGCGGGGTGCGATCCTGGCATCCTGACGGGTCGGTCATTATAATGTCGCGCGCCGGCCATTGGCCGGGACCTCCGGGGCCGGGCATTCAGGCTACCCAATGGGTGCCAGGAACGCTTTCTGCCGGTTTTCTGCGCCGCTTCCGCCATTCGCCGCCGGACAGGCCGCCGATGCGCCCTGGAAAGCACGCGCAGCTCGACTTCAGCAACACGCAACGTGGGCGAGACACTATGATCAAAATCAAGAAGGGGCTTGACCTGCCCATCGCCGGCGCGCCGCGCCAGGTGATTGAGGAAGGCCATCAGGTCCGTTCTGTCGCCGTGCTCGGTGGCGACTATGTGGGGATGAAACCGACCATGGAGGTCCGCGAAGGGGACACGGTCAAAAAAGGTCAACTGCTGTTCAGTGACAAGAAAACCGACGGCGTCAAATACACCGCGCCCGCCGGGGGGCGCGTCAGCGCCATTAACCGTGGCCACAAGCGCGTGTTGCAATCGGTGGTGATCGACGTGGCGGACAACGAAGAGGAAATCACCTTCGCCGCCCACGATGCCTCGGCGCTCGCCAGCCTGGAGCGCGCCACGGTGCAGCAACAGCTGGTGGAGTCCGGCGAGTGGACCCTGCTGCGCAGCCGGCCGTTCGGCAAGGTGCCGACGCCGGGCACCACGCCCAATTCCATTTTCGTCACCGCCATGGACACCAACCCCCTGGCCCAGGACCCGGTGGCGGTAATCAAAGAGAACGAGCAGAGCTTCCGCCACGGTCTGGCGGTGCTGGCGCGTCTCACCGACGGCCCGGTGTGGGTGTGCAAAGCCGCCAACAGCGGGCTGCCGTCGTTCGCCGAAGGGCAGGTCCGTGAAGAAAGCTTCGCCGGACGCCACCCGGCCGGCAACGCCGGCACCCACATCCACCACCTGGACCCGGTCAGCCTGGGCAAGACGGTGTGGTCGCTGGGTTACCAGGAAACCATCGCCATCGGCAAGCTGTTCACCGAAGGCCGCATCAGCAGCGAGCGGGTGGTGGCGATCACCGGCCCGCAGGTGAAAACGCCGCGTCTGTTGCGCACCCGGGTGGGGGCCAGCGTGGAAGAGTTCACCCGCGGCGAACTGAAAGAAGGCGACAATCGCATCGTCGCCGGCTCGGTACTGAACGGCCACCACGCCCGTGGGCCGCTGGCCTATATCAGCCGCGTCGCCAATCAGATCACGGTGCTGCGCGAAGGTCGTGAGCGGCCGCTGCTGGGCTACGTTTCCCCCGGCCTCAATCGTTTCTCGGTGATGAACATCTATCTGTCCAAACTGATGCCCGGAAAACGCTTCAACATGACCACCACCACCAATGGCAGCGAGCGCGCCATGGTGCCGATCGGTGCCTATGAAGAGGTGATGCCGCTGGACATTCTGCCCACCCAGCTTCTGCGTTCGCTGGTGGTGGGCGATACCGACTCCGCCGCCGCCCTGGGCGCTCTGGAACTGGTGGAAGAGGACCTGGCCCTGTGTACCTATGTTTGCCCCGGCAAATATGAATACGGGCCGATTCTGCGCGACAACCTGACCACGATCGAGGTGGAGAGCTGATATGGGCCTGAGAAGTTTTCTGGATGACAAAGTCGCGCCCCACTTCCATGACGGCGGCAAGCTGCAGAAGTACTACGTCTTTTACGAGATGTTCGACACCATGCTCTACAGCCCGGATTCGGTGACCCGATCCGCGGCCCACGTGCGTGACGGCATCGATTTGAAGCGCATCATGATGACGGTCTGGTTCGCCACCTTCCCGGCGATCCTGTTTGGCCTGTACAACACCGGTTACCAGGCCAACCTGCAGATCAACGATTTCAACTTCAGCCCGGTGCCCGGTTGGCGTTCCGATCTGGTGATGGCGCTGACCGGCTTCGATTACACCAGTTTCTGGTCCAACATGGTCCATGGGCTGGTCTACTACGTGCCGATTCTGATCACCGTGTATCTGGTCGGGTTCATCTGGGAAGGCCTGTTCGCCTGGAAGCGCGGCCATGAGGTGAACGAGGGCTTCTTCGTCACCGGCATCCTGTTCACGCTGATTCTGCCGCCGGCGATTCCGCTGTGGCAGGTGGCGCTGGGCATTTCGTTCGGCGTGGTGATCGGCAAGGAAGTATTTGGCGGCACCGGCAAGAACTTCCTCAACCCGGCGCTGGTGGGCCGGGCGTTTCTGTATTTCGCTTATCCGGCGCAGATGTCCGGTGACGCGGTGTGGACCGCGGTGGACAACTTCTCCGGCGCCACGCCGCTGTCGCTGGCCGCCAACGGCGACCTCAACTTCGCCGCTGGCCTGTCCCAGAACGCACTGAGCGCCGGCGCCCACAGCCTCAGCTGGATGGACACCTTCCTGGGCGGCATTCAAGGCTGCATCGGCGAAACCTCGGTGATCGCCATCGCCCTGGGCGCGCTCTTCCTGCTGTTCACCAAGATCGCCTCCTGGCGCATCATGCTCGGCGTGCTGGTCGGCATGATCGCCATGAGCCTGGTGTTCAACGGGGCCGGCAGCGACAGCAACCCGATGTTCGCGATGCCCTGGTACTGGCACCTGACCGTGGGCGGTTTCGCGTTCGGTCTGGTGTTCATGGCCACCGATCCGGTTTCCGCCTCCATGACCAACACCGGCAAGCTGATTTTCGGTGCCCTGATTGGCGTGATGACGGTGCTGATCCGGGTGGTCAATCCGGCGTTTCCGGAGGGCATCATGCTGGCGATTCTGTTCGCTAACCTGTGCGCGCCGTTGATCGACTACTTTGTTACCCAGGCGAATATCCGTCGTCGTCTGCGTCGGACCGGGGGAGCGGTGTAATGGCTGGAAACAACGAGAGTGTAGGCAAGACCCTCCTGGTCGCCTTTCTGGTGTGCCTGGTGTGCGCGGTGGTGGTGGCCACCGCCGCCGTGGCGTTGCGTCCGGTTCAGCAGCAAAACCAGGTGCTCGACCGCCAGGTGAATATTCTTATGGCGGCGGGCATGTATCAGCCGGGCATGGACGTGCAAGCCGCGTTCAAGACCATCGAACGCAAGTTCGTGAAGCTCGACACCGGTGAATACGTGGACGAGCCGGACAGCTATGACCACCTCAAGGCGGCCAAGGACCCGGCGCGCAGCGAGCGGCTCAGCGGCGATGAAGACATCGCCAGCATCAAGACCCAGGAGAACGTGGGCGAGGTCTACCTGGCCTATGACGACGACCAGCAACTGACCCGCATTATTCTGCCGGTGCGCGGCTATGGCCTGTGGTCCACCCTGTATGGTTTCCTGGCGCTGCAACCGGACGCCCGCACCATTTCCGGCCTGGGCTTCTACCAGCACGGCGAAACCCCGGGCCTGGGCGGCCAGGTGGACGATCCCGGCTGGAAGGCCCTGTGGGACGGCAAACAGCTTTACGATGAGAACGGCGACGTGGCCATCAGTGTGATCAAAGGGCACGTGGACGGCGGCACGCCCAACGCGGAATACAAGGTGGACGGCCTGGCCGGCGCCACCCTGACCAGCAAGGGCGTCAGCAATCTGGTGCGTTTCTGGGCCAGCGAAAAAGGCTACGGCCCGTATCTGGAGCGCATGCGCAAGAACCCTGACGGCGGCGGGCGACAAACCGCTTCCGCCGGCAACCCTGGAGGAGAGGCGTAATGGCGGAGAAAACCAAGGACCTTCTGTTCGGTCCCATTTTCGATAACAACCCCATCGCGCTGCAGATTCTCGGTATCTGCTCCGCCCTGGCGGTCACCAGCAACCTGAGCACCACGGTCACCATGTGCATCGCGCTGACCCTGGTGACGGCGTTCTCCAACCTGTTCGTGAGCATGGTGCGCAACGCCATCCCCTCGAGCATCCGCATGATCGTGCAGATGGTGATCATCGCCTCGCTGGTGATCGTGGTTGATCAGCTTCTGCGCGCTTATGCCTACAGCATCTCCAAACAGATGTCGGTGTTCGTTGGCCTGATCATCACCAACTGCATCGTGATGGGCCGGGTGGAAGCCTTCGCCATGAAGAACCCGCCGCTGCCGTCGTTCATGGATGGCGTGGGCAATGGCCTGGGCTATTCATTGATGCTGCTTTGCCTGGGCGTGGTGCGTGAACTGTTTGGCGCCGGCAGTCTGTTCGGTGTCACCCTTCTCAACTCCACCGCGGACGGCGGCTGGTATCAAACCAACGGTCTGCTGTTGTTGCCGCCCAGCGCGTTCTTCCTGATCGGGCTGTTTATCTGGGGCCTGCGCACCTGGAAGCCGGAGCAGGTGGAAGAAGACACCTTCAAGATGAAGCCGCACACCCGCGTCAGCGACGCCTTCTAAGGCGGAGGAACGAGACATGTTTGAACATTATCTGAGTCTGTTCGTGCGCGCGGTGTTCGTTGAGAACATGGCGCTGGCCTTTTTCCTGGGCATGTGCACTTTTATCGCCATTTCCAAGAAGATTTCCACCGCCATTGGCCTGGGCATCGCCGTGGTGGTGGTGCAGACCATCACCGTGCCGGTGAACAACCTGATCCTTCATTACCTGCTCAACGAAGGCGCTTTGTCGTGGACCGGCGTGCCGGCCCTGGCCAGCCTGGATCTGCGCTTCCTGGGGCTGCTCAGCTACATCGGCGTGATCGCGGCGATCGTGCAGATTCTGGAAATGCTGCTCGATAAATACGTGCCCAGCCTCTACAACGCCTTGGGCATCTTCCTGCCGCTGATCACCGTGAACTGCGCCATTCTTGGCGCCTCGCTGTTCATGGTGGAGCGTGATTACGCGTTTGGTGAATCCCTGGTCTACGGCATTGGCGCCGGGGTGGGCTGGGCGCTGGCGATCACGCTGCTGGCCGGCATTCGCGAGAAGCTCAAATACAGTGATGTGCCCAACGGCCTGAAAGGGCTGGGGATCACCTTTATCACCGTGGGGCTGATGTCGCTGGGGTTCATGTCGTTCTCCGGCGTGCAGCTGTAGCGCCAAGGGGAAGGGAGAGGCTGAGTTATGGGTTTTGAAATTGTATTTGGCGTGGTCATGTTCACCACCATCGTGTTGGCGCTGGTGGTCATGATCCTGGTGGCGCGATCGCGGCTGGTGAGCAGCGGCGACGTGCACATTGATATTAATGGCGAGGCCGATAAGGGCGTGGACGTGGCCGCCGGCGGCAAATTGCTGGGCACCCTTGCCGACCAGGGTATTTTTCTTTCCTCCGCGTGCGGCGGCGGCGGCACCTGCGCGCAATGCCGCTGCCAGGTGCTCGACGGCGGTGGCGATATTCTGCCCACCGAGGAAGGCCATTTCACCAAAGGTCAGATCCGCGATGGCTGGCGCCTGAGCTGCCAGGTCAACGTCAAGCAGGACATGAAGATCAAGGTGCCGGAAGAGTTCTTCGGCGTGAAGAAATGGGAGTGCGAGGTGGTCTCGAACCCCAACGTGGCCACCTTTATCAAGGAACTGACCCTGAAGTTGCCGGAAGGCGAGGACGTCAACTTCCGCGCCGGCGGTTACGTGCAACTGGAAGCTCCGGTTTACGACGTCAAGTTCTCCGATTTCGAGATCGAAGAGCGCTTCCGCTCCGACTGGGAACGCTTCAACTTCTTCGATCTGACCGCCAAGAACGACGAGCCGGTGATCCGTGCCTACTCCATGGCCAACTATCCGGACGAAAAAGGCATTCTCAAGTTCAACATCCGCATCGCCACGCCGCCGCCGGGCAGCCAGGGCATTCCCGCCGGCAAGATGAGCTCCTGGGTGTTCGGTCTTAAGCCCGGCGACAAAGTCACCGTGTTTGGCCCGTTCGGCGAATTCTTCGCCAAAGAGAGCGACGCGGAAATGATCTTCATTGGCGGCGGCGCCGGCATGGCGCCCATGCGCAGCCACATTTTCGACCAGCTCAAGCGGCTCAACTCGAAGCGCAAAATCAGCTTCTGGTACGGCGCCCGCTCGCTGCGCGAAACCTTCTACATGGACGAGTACGACAAGCTCGCCGAAGAAAACGACAACTTCGAATGGCACCTGGCGCTGTCCGATCCGCTGCCCGAGGACAGCTGGGAAGGCCCCACCGGCTTCATTCATAACGTGGTGTTCGAGAACTATCTCAAGGAACACCCGGCGCCGGAGGACTGCGAATACTATATGTGCGGCCCGCCGATGATGAACGCTTCGGTGATCAAGATGCTGGAGGACCTGGGCGTCGAACCGGAAAACATTCTGCTCGACGACTTCGGCGGCTGATCGCCAGCGCCGCCGTCCGGCGCGCCCCCGGCCACTGCGGCCGTGGCGCGCGCCCACTTTCTCTCTTTCCCTCCGTGTGCACAGGCCAATCCCATGGGCATTCTTTCCGTTTCCCCCAGCCGTTGCTTTAACGCGCTGCTATGGGCGTTACTGTGCGTGGCCTTGCTCAGCGGCTGCGGCGACGACAGTGAGCAACGCCTGTCGCAACTGAACGGCGACACCATGGGCACCACCTGGTCGGTCAAGTTCACCGGCACCCCCGACGATGGCGCGGCGAACCTGAAAAACGCCATTCAGGCGGCTCTCGATCAGGTCAACGACGAGATGAGCACCTACCGCGAGGATTCCGCGCTGAGCCGCTTCAATAACGCACTCGCCGGCACCGACGTGGTTCTGCCCGCCGACTTCGCCCTGGTGCTCAGCCAGGCGCTGAAAATCTCCCGGGACACCGGCGGCGCCTACGACGTCACCGTCGGCCCGTTGGTCAATCTGTGGGGGTTTGGCCCCGACCCGCGCCGCGACCAGGCGCCCACGCCAGCCCAGATCGACGCCGCCCGCCAACGGGTGGGCTATCAGAAGCTGAAACTTGACCACCGCCGGCTCACCCAGCCCGGCGGCGTATACGTGGACTTGTCCTCCATCGCCAAGGGGTTCGCCGTGGACAAAGTGGCCGACGTGCTGGCAAAGCAGGGTCTGCGCAACTATCTGGTGGAAGTGGGCGGAGAACTGCGCGCCGCCGGCCATAAGCCCTACGATCAGCCCTGGCGCATCGCCGTGGAACGCCCGGTACCTGGCGTTCGCGATGTGGAGAAAATCATCGAATTGCATAATGTGGCCATCGCCACCAGCGGTGATTATCGCAATTTCTTCGAATCAGAAGGCCATTTCTACTCCCACACCATCGACCCGCGCACCGGCGCCCCGGTGGGCCACAAATTGGGGTCGGTGACCGTGTTACACTCCAACTGCATGATCGCCGATGGCCTGGCCACCGCACTGACCGTGCTCGGCCCTGACGAGGGCCTGGCGTTTGCCAAAGCTCATGAACTGGCGGTGCTGTTTATTGTCCGAACCGATGACGGCCCCCGGGAAATTCTCAGCCCCGCCTTCCAGGCGCTGCTCGACGCCCAGGCGAAACCCGCCGGGCAGGAGGAACACTGACATGTTACTGACCGTGCTCGCTACTTTCTTCGTGGTCGCCTTGCTGTTCGCCGGCATGGCGGTGGGCGTGATTTTCTCCAACAAACCGATTAAAGGCTCCTGCGGCGGCCTTGCCACCCTGGGCATGAAAGACGGCTGTGAAATCTGCGGTGGCGACCGCGACGCCTGCGAGGAAAACACCCGCCAGGTCAGCGCCAAACGCGCCGCCGAACTGGGCCGGGATGTGTTGAAGACCTGAGGGGAGGGGTTGGTTTTCAGTTTTCAGTGCAAACCAACCCCACTCCGGAGCGGGCCCGCTGTTCCCTGCAACCTGCTCGCTGTTCCAGCCCCGCTACAACGCCCCTGTGGGAGCGGTCCCCGACCGCGAACCGAGCCGAAGGCGAGGAACAGCCTGGCAGCGCCCCTTCGCGGTCAAGGACCGCTCCCACAAAAACACAGTGCCCGCTCCAGCCTCGGCCCCGCTACAACGCCCCTGTGGGAGCGGTCCCCGACCGCGAACCGAGCCGAAGGCGAGGCTGGGCTTGGCGAAGCCGATTCGCGGTCAAGGACCGCTCCCACAAAAACACAGTGCCCGCTCC
>NZ_NMQZ01000038.1 GCF_002864685.1 Alloalcanivorax mobilis | reverse complement strand
CCCCGCAAGGCTCTAGTGAGCCTTGTCGGGGACCATAGAATCTCCCACAGCGGCTTCGTTGCTAAGGGTGAGAATCTGACATGAAACAAGCAAGACCAGCCGCTTGCGGCTGGAACGCCGAAGGCGGCCCGAAGGGTGAGTGGCAACGCCACGAATCAAGTAGGACGCCCAACAGGGCGTCAGCGGCGATGGGAAATGGATCGGCATTGAGTCAATTTCCGCTATTCCGCGAAGAACAAAAAAAGCCGGCGCTTTCGCGCCGGCCAGCAAAAACAACACCTCGAAGAAACTTTCAGCGCATCCGCTACCGCTTCAAAGCAGCCAGCCGGGAAGACTTACGATGCTGACGCAGCAAACTCACCAGCAACAACGCCGCCAGGGCGATAAAGAAGCAGGCAATAGGCCGCTGTAAAAGATAGGCGGGGTCACCGTCGGCCATGATCATCGCCTGACCAAAGGCACGTTCGAACATGGGGCCAAGCACGAAGCCAATGATGAAAGTCACGAACGAGAAATCCAGCATCCGCATAAAAAATCCGATCGCCGCCATGCCCACCAGCAACCAGGCATCGAACAGACTGTCCGCCACGATCACGCCGGTAATGCACAGCACCACGACGCAGGGAATGATATAGGTCAGGGGAATACGGATGACACCGGCGAACAGCCGCATGGTGAACAGGCCGGTGAACAGATTCACCATGTCGCCGATGATCATCACGCCAAACAGAGCGTAGATCAGCCTCGGCTGTTCAGAGAACAGCTGAGGCCCGGGCGTGATACCGTGAATAATAAAGGCGCCCAGAATGATCGCCGCCGCCACGTTACCGGGAATGCCCAGGGAAAGCAGGGGGATGAAGTTGGCGCCAACCACCGAGCTGTTGGCCGCTTCGGAGGCCGCCACGCCTCGGATCTCGCCCTGCCCAAACCGCTCGGGGGTTTTCGACGCCCGCTTGGCGGCGGTGTAGCCGAGAAAGCCGGCGGCGCTGGAGCCGATACCCGGAATCGCGCCGATCATGGTACCGATAAACGTCGAACGCAAAATGGTGGGAAAGATGGCGCGATAGTCGGAAAAACGGAACGGTTCGCCGGCGGTTGCCGACACCTCGGTTTTCTCGTTCAGGTTTTTGTGCGAATACACGATCTGGCGAAGAATTTCCCCCAGGGCCAACACGCCGATGCCAGCGGCGGTGATGGAAATACCGTCCATCAGTTCGGGAATGCCAAAGGTCAGCCGTTGCGCGGCGGTGGCGGAGTCCATGCCAACCAGGCTGAGAAACACGCCGAAAAACGCGGCGATCAGCCCTTTGATCATAGAATTTCCGACCAGACCGGCGATGATCACCAGCGCCACCAGAATGACACTGGCCATTTCCGGGGGCCCCATTCTCATGGCCACCAGAGACAGCGGCGCGGCGACAAAGAACAGCACCAGATCACTGAGCGTGTCGCCGGTGACCGACGACAGATGGGCGGCGCGCAGAGCTTTTCGCGCTTGCCCCTTTTTTGTCATCGGATAGCCATCGAAGGTGGTGGCGGTGGCTTCCGGTGAACCCGGCGTGTTCATCAGAATCGCGGATACCGCGCCGCCAATGGTGCCGCCTTTATTGATGCCAATCAAAAAGCCCAAGGCCGCCACCGGGCTCATGTAAAACGTGTAGGGCACCGCGATGGTGATGGCGATCAAGGCGCCCACGCCAGGCGCCGCCGCGAACAGCTGGCCCACCAGCACACCGAGAACAACGAACATGAGATTGGTGAGCGTAAAGGCGTCCGCCAACCCCGCTAGAACTTCATGCATGGAGATTCCTCAAGGCAAAGGCGTGGCGAGAATGCGGTCAAACAACACCCACAGAAACAGGGTCCAGCCCAGCGAGGTGGCGACCAGCGGCAGCCAACGCCGCTCCCCCATCAGCCACATCAGAATCGCCACGGTGACGGCGCCGGAAACGATAAACCCGGCCCACTCCATCAGCGCCAGGGTCAGCACCAACACCAGCAACACCCCGGCCAGACGGCGCAAGGCGCGTGCGTCGATGGGCGAAGGCCGGTCGCCGCCGGGCGCGGGTCGCAACCGCAGCAGAACCAGCAGCGCACCGAGGGCGGTAATGGCCGCCGCGCACACGTAGGGGAAGCCGCGGGGCGACAAACCAAACCCGAACCCTTCATCGATATAGGCGGGAATCAGATAAACCAGTGCCAGGATGCCGGCCAACACCGTCGCGGCACCCACGCAAAGATCAATTTTTCGCGCATTCATGGAACCACCTTTGTCCGCGTTGTTGTTATTGACCGCCTTTGAATTCTTTCTCATTGCGGGCGCTGCGCTCGACAATGAACGACGTCAACTCATCGGGCTTGAGCACCACATTGGGAAATTTCATTTTCTTCTCGGCCAGATCCGCCACTTCCGGCGAGGCCGCTGCCTTCTGCACCGCCGCGATCAGGCGCTCGCGCACCGCCTCGGGAATGCCCTTGGGCGCCGCCACCAGAAAATAGCTGGTATACGACTGGTCATAGCCCAGCTCGGTGATCGATTTCACATCCGGCGAGGTGGCGAGACGATCACTATTCAAGGACGCAATCACCTTCACGCCGCCACCATTGATATAGGCCTGGTGCACACCGGCGCTCCAACCCACATCAATGTGGCCGCCCATCACATCGGTGATAATCTGCCGGCCACCCTGAATCGGTACCGTGCGTACGCGAAGATCTTCCTGGGCCGCCACCTTTTCCGCGAATTTAGCCGTAATCGGTGACAGCGACCCAAAGGTAATGCCGTTGTGGGCGCGGCCGTATTCGACCATTTCTTTCCAGTTGGAGAACGGTGCGTTGGCACCGGCCACCAGGGAATTTTGCAACTCGGTAACGGTCGCCAGGTAATCGAAATCATCGGATTGGTAGGCTGTGCGCACGATGGCGGGCAGCGCATCGAAGGTGGAGTCCGAGGTAAAGCCGATGGTGTAACCGTCCGCTTTGGCCCGTTGCAACAAGGTGGCCATCACCACCCCGCCACCGCCGGCTTTGTTTTCCACCACCACCGGCTGGCCCAACTGCTCTTCCAGAGCCTTTGCCAACAACCGGGCCAGGGTGTCCGCGCCACCACCGGCGGAGAAGCCCACGTACAGATTAATCGGTTTGCCGGGCCACTCTCCGGCTTGGGCAGGGCTCAGCGTAAACGCGCAGATCATCAAACACGCCGCCATCGCGGCGACGCTTCGTTTTATTAGTCTCATTGTTGTCTCCAGGGCCGGTCAGCCAATAACGTCAGGTATGAACCGGGAAAGGGCTCAAAAAACTCGAGCGCACAGATTAGAACCTGGCCCGACAACAAAAAAATACTATTTAGCAATACCAGATATCATCTTTTATTATGCCGAGGCCAAGGGCATGACTTCCGCTTTCCATTCGCCTTGCTGCGCCGCTTCGATCATCAGGTGAATCAGCCCTTCGCGCACCCGCTCGGCGGGTTTCGACAACGGCCGTTTACGGGGCCAGGCGACGGTGACCAGGCGCGTAATCTCCGGGTCGACAATGCGCCGCGCCACACGTGGGTGGGTGCGGTTATTGTCCAGCGGCATGGGAAAATTGGTGATGATGCAAGCCAGCCCCTGATCGACGATGCTGGCCAGGGTTTTCGGCCCGTTTTGCTGGTAACGCAGATTCAGGGTGGCGCCCGCTTCGACCACGTGTTCATCGATCACCCGGCGCAGATTGTGGGTGCGATCACCCAGCACCAGCGGCCGCGCGGCGGCGTCCGCGAGGCTGATTTCACCCCGCTCCGGACCGACCAGGTCCGGGCTGCCAATCAGATAGAAATATTCCCGCAATACCGGTATCGACTCCACGTCTTCCAGCTCGGCGGCATTGGGGATCACCCCCAGTTCCACTTTGCCGGTTTCCACCACATGGCCGCTTTCGGAACTCAGCCCTTCAACGATCTGCAAAGTGATCCGCGGATAGTGCCGCTCCAGCCACAGCAGCAGACGCGGCGCCAGAATCGCGGTGACGGTAACCGGCAGCGCGATAATCACCTCGCCGGCCGGCTCCGACTCCATCGAAGTCTTCAAGTCGTTCCGGGCGATTTCCATTTGCCGCAGGATCAACCGCGCATGGTTAAGCAACCGCTGGCCGTGACGGGTCGCCGCCACCCCCCGGTTGGTGCGAGTAAACAGCTGAACCCCGAGTTCTTTCTCCAGGCCGATAATCTGTTGGCTCAAGGCCGGCTGAACAATGTTCAACCGCTGGGCGGCGGCGGAGAAACTGCCCTCCTCGAACACCGCCACCAGAGAATGAAGCTGTTTGACGTCCATCAACGACCTCCGGATCGAAGCCGGCACCGGCCAGCCATCTTTTTTATTGATAGGAGAGCACTATAAATCGCGATTACCTATACCGCAAAGCCGGCGGATGTCGCCAAGGCGAGGAAAAGCTTGTCCGATCATTTCAAAAATGATAATCATTACCATTATCAAATACTCCCTCCGCAGCTACCCGTTTTACCCGGCAGCCAGCCTCCCCAGGACATCGCCCCGGCGCCCCGCGCACCGGTGGCGGCAAGGAGCACGCTATGCAGCGCTGGCGCGACCTCACCCGCGAGGCCAACCGGCTGTTCGAAAACGGCCGCCTGAACGATGCCCGGGCGCAATACCTCAACGCCCTGGCGCTGGCCCGCGCCCTGTTCGATCAATGGCACGACCCGGACGAAGCGGTCGCCGCCCTGGTGACCTCGCACTTCAATCTGGCGGCCCTTTACGAGCGCCTCGGGCAACCGGCGCTGAGCGCCGATTATCTGGCCTCGGTGCACGACTATCTGGTGCTGGTGGCCGCCGATCAGCGCTCGCCCCCGGGGCTGCAGTACGCGGCCTTGCGTCACAGCAGCGCCACCTACCGCCACGCCCTGGCCTTCTTGCGCCGCCACCGCGACCAGCAGCAACTGCACTGGCTGGTGAGCGGCCACCACGCCCACCGCAACGCCCTGCAAAGCGGCGGCGTAAGCATTCACTGACCGCCACGGAGGAAACAATGCCCCACCAATTACCGGATCTGCCCTACGCCTACGACGCCCTCGAGCCCCATGTGGACGCGCGCACCATGGAAATCCATCACCAGCGTCACCACCAGACCTACGTCAACAATCTCAACGCCGCGTTGCAGGGCAGCGAATGGGCCGGGCTGCCGGTGGAGGAATTGGTGGCGCGCGTGGCTGAACTGCCGGAATCCCTGCGCCCGGCGGTGATCGACCACGGCGGCGGCCACGCCAACCACTCCCTGTTCTGGACCGTAATGTCACCCTCCGGAGGCGGTGTACCCGACGGCGATCTGGCCCGCGCCATCGACCAGCAACTGGGCGGTTTCGAGGCATTTCAGAAGGCCTTCACCCAAGCCGCCCTGAGCCGTTTCGGCAGTGGCTGGGCGTGGCTGTGCGTCGATGCGCACGGTGAGTTACGGATCGAGCACACCGGCAATCAGGACAGTCCGCTGATGCAAGGCCTGACGCCGATTCTCGGGCTGGACGTCTGGGAGCACGCCTACTATCTGCTCTATCAGAACCGCCGGCCCGACTACATCGCCGCCTTCTATAACGTGATTCACTGGCCCGAGGTGGCGCGCCGTTACCAGGTGGCCCTGCCAGCGTCGCGATGAACACGCCGCTGCCGCTGCTCACCGACACCCGGCGCGCCACCCGCATCTGCATCACCGTGGGCGGCGGCGTCGCGCTGGCTTTCTGTGCCCTGCTGCTAATGGCACCGCACTGGCCGGCCGCCCAGCGCGCGGCGCTCAACGGCGGCATGCTGTGCGCGCTGGGCACGGCGCTGGGCGCGGTGCCGGTGCTGTTTATGCGCCGGGTGTCCGCCACCAGCACCGATTGCCTGCTCGGTTTCGGCGCCGGGGTGATGCTGGCCGCCACCGCGTTTTCGTTGCTGATTCCGGCACTCGACGTGGCCGGCGAGCAGGGCCACAGCGCCTGGACGGCGGCGCTGCTGGTCAGTGTCGGGCTGCTCGCCGGCGGCGGCGGGCTGCTCGCCGTGGACCGTGTGTTACTGCGTCACCTGGGCCCGGGCAGCGCCGCCGCCCAACGCTCGGCGGCGCTGTCGCCGGTGCTGTTGTTCGTGATCGCCATCGTTGCCCACAACGTGCCCGAGGGCATGGCGGTGGGCGTGGCGGCGGCCGGCGATCAGCCCACCGGCCTGGCCCTGGGCATTGCCCTGCAAGACATTCCCGAAGGGCTGGTGGTGGCGATGATGCTGGCCGCCGCCGGCATGGCGCGGGGCAAGGCGTTTCTGTGTGGCGCCGCGTCCGGCGTGGTGGAACCCCTGGCCGCGGTAATCGCCGCCTGGCTGACCGGGCTGTCCCATTCGCTGCTGCCCTGGGGCCTGGCGCTGGCCGCCGGCGCCATGCTGGTGGCGGTGGTCCATGAAATCGTCCCCGAACTGCACCGCAACGACCATTCCACCGCCGCCACCCTGGCCCTGTGCGCCGGTTTCGCGGTGATGCTTATTCTCGACACCGCGCTGGTCTGATGAGCGTGGATTAACCCGGTTAATTTGCGTATAACGAGGCATTGCCAGAATCGGCATTGCCTTGTTCTTTGCCTTGTGACTCCGGGGACCCACCACCTGCCATGCTGAAACTTCTGTTGCCGTTGATTGCCGGCCTGCTCTTTCCGCTCGCCTTCGCGCCCTACGGCCTCTGGCCGGTGCTGCCAGTCAGCATCGCGCTCGGCTACGCCTCGCTATTGAACGCCGCCACGCCCCGCCGGGCGCTGCTGCACGGCTGGCTCTACGGCCTCGGCATGTTCAGCTTTGGCGTGTCCTGGCTGCACGTGTCGATGACCGACTACGGCGCCATGCCGCTGTGGATGTCGATCCCGTTCACCGGCCTGTTCGCCGCTTTTATCGCCCTGTATTACGGCCTCACCTTTTGGCTGAGCCGGCGCTGGCGGTTGGGCGCGCTGGGCTTCGCTGGCCTGTGGCTGATCGCCGACTGGCTGCGCGGCTGGCTGTTCACCGGCTTCCCCTGGCTGTACAGCGGCTACGCGCTGATCGACACGCCGCTGGCGGGGCTGGCACCGCTGGGCGGCGTCTGGGCGGTGACCCTGCTGGCGGTGGTGCTCTCGGCCACCGTGGTCGAGTTACTGCGCCGGCGCGGCCACACCAGCGCGCCGCTGGTGGCATCGGTGGTGCTGGTGATGCTGGCTCTGGCCGGCGGCCAGGCCGGCTTCACCGAGGCGGCCGGCGGCAAACAGAAAGTGGCGCTGGTACAGGGCAACATTCCGCAGGATTTGAAATGGCTCGCCACCATGCGCGAGCAAACCCAGGGCATTTACGCCGGCCTCACCGATAACCTGCCAACGGACACCCTGGTGATCTGGCCGGAATCGGCGATGATCGAGTTCTACCAGGACATCGAAGGCTTCGTGAATGGCGAGGGCCAGCGGCTGGCGGCGCGCGGCGGCGCGCTGATCTCCGGGCTGCCGTGGCGCGATCAGCAGCGCTTCCCGCCCACCTATCACAACAGCATCGCGGTGATCGGCGCCGACGGCGCCAGCAGCGTTTACCACAAGCAGAAACTGGTGCCGTTTGGCGAGTACGTGCCGCTGCAGGATCTGATTCGGGGCTGGATTCCGTTCTTCGATCTGCCCATGTCCAGCTTCACGCCGGGCCACCCGGATCAGCCCAATCTGCACGCCCTCGGCCAGGAGGTATCGCCGTTCATCTGCTACGAAATTCTCTACCCGGACCTGGTGGCACGGCGCACCGCCAGCGCCAACGTGCTGCTGACGATCAGCAACGACGCCTGGTTCGGCCGCTCCGCCGGCCCCCATCAGCATTTCGAAATGGCGCGCATGCGCGCCCTGGAAACCGGCCGCTGGCTGTTGCGGGCCACCAACAACGGCATCACCGCCGTGGTCGACCCCCACGGCAAAGTGGTCAAACAACTGCCCCAGTTCGAGCGCGATGTGCTGCTCGGCGAATACCAGCCCCGCCAGGGCCGCACCCCTTTTATGATCGCCGGGGTCTGGCCCAGCCTTCTTGCGGCTCTGGCCTTCGTGGTCCTGGGCCGGCATAAAAAACCCAGGAATCCGATTGGCGACCTATAGACCATTAAAGAATAAGCTTATAACTTATTTGACAATTCGTATTGGCATACCTATAAAGGGCATCGGGGCACGGATTCGCCGTACCCCGACAGCGCGCTAGCAGCCTGTCGGACTTAGGTCTGTTCTACCGCGGAAAGTCCGACAGGCTGCCAGGCCAGGAGGTCGCCGACATGTCACGCCCCCAAGTCGAAAGCTTTTTCGACGACGCCACCAACACCGTCAGCTATATCGTCACCGACCCGGCCAGCCGTCGCTGCGCGATCATCGATTCGGTGCTGGATTACGACGCCCATGGTGGCCGCACCGGCTATCGCAGCGCGCAACGCCTGGTGGACTTCGTGCGCGCGCAACGGCTCACCGTGGAATGGCTGCTGGAAACCCACGTGCACGCGGATCACCTCTCCGCCGCGCCCTGGATTCAACAACGGGTGGGCGGCAAGCTGGCGATCGGCGATCACATCCGTACCGTGCAGGACACCTTTGGCAAGGTCTTCAATGCCGGCACCGACTTCGCCCGCGATGGCAGCCAGTTCGACCACCTGTTCCACGACACCGACCACTATCAGGTCGGCGACCTGCCGGCGCGCGCCCTTCATACCCCCGGCCACACCCCCGCGTGCATGAGCCATCTGATCGGCGACGCTTTGTTCGTCGGCGACACTCTGTTCATGCCGGATTATGGCACCGCCCGCTGCGACTTCCCCGGCGGCGACGCGCGCACCCTGTATCGCTCGATCCGCAAACTGCTGGCCCTGCCCGACCAGACCCGTGTCTTTCTCTGCCACGATTATTTGCCCGAGGGGCGCGACCAGTATTGCTGGGAGACCACCGTCGGCGAGCAGCGACGGGCCAATATCCATGTGCACGAGGGCATCGACGAGGACCAGTTCGTGGCGATGCGCGAACAGCGTGACGCGACGCTGGATATGCCGCGGCTTATCCTGCCCTCGGTGCAGGTCAACATGCGCGCCGGCCACCTGCCGCCGGCGGAGGTCAACGGCACGCACTACCTGAAAATTCCGCTGAATGCCCTGTAACGGGGGCAGCGAGCCCGCACAAAACAAGGAGCCTCCGATGGCCGAAGTACATCGCCTCACCCCCGATCTCGCCGTGGCCGGCCAGTTGCAGCCGCAGGACATGCCCACCCTCGCCGAGGCCGGTTTTCATTCCGTGATCAACAACCGTCCGGAACACGAAGGCGAGGATCAACCCACCGGCGCGGCGCTCGAACAGGCCGCTCGCGACGCTGGCCTGGCCTACTATGCGCTGCCGGTGGTGCCCGGCCAGCTCAATGACGATCTGGTGGAGCGCTTCGGTTCGTTGATGCAGCATGCCCGTGGCCCGGTGCTGGCCTTCTGCCGTACCGGCAACCGCAGCAGCAGCCTGTGGGCGTTGTCACAAAGCCGCCGGCTGGACCCGAAGACCGTTCTCGCCACCGCCGAAAGCGCCGGCTACGACCTGAGCAAGCTGAGCGAACGCCTGCAACAACGCTGGCACCAGGGGCCGGCCAGCCACACTGAAAGCGCCGGCCGCAGCCCGGCGCGCACCTGGGATGTGCTGATCGTCGGCGGCGGCGCCGGTGGCCTGGCGGCCGCCGCCAGCATCTTGAAACGCCGCCCCTCATTGACGGTGGCGGTGATCGAACCCCGCGACACCCATTACTATCAGCCGGCCTGGACCCTGGTTGGCGCCGGAGCCTTTCGGCGCGCCGACACCGCCCGGGCGATGGCCCGGGTCATGCCCCGGGGCAGCAAGTGGATCCGCGCCGCCGTCGCCGGCTTCGACCCGGAGCAGAACCAGGTGGTGTTGGACGACGGCGAACGCATCGCCTACCGCACCCTGGTGGTGGCCCCGGGCCTGGAGCTGCATCTGGACGGCGTGGAAGGGCTGCGCGAGAGCCTTGGCCATAACGGCGTGACCAGCAACTACCTGTTCGATTACGCGCCCTATACCTGGGAATGCGTGCAGAACCTGAAAAGCGGCCGCGCCCTGTTCACCCAGCCACCGATGCCGATCAAATGCGCCGGCGCCCCGCAAAAAGCCCTCTATCTGTCGTGCCACCACTGGGAACAGCAGGGCGTGCTCGAGCACATCGACGTGCACTTCCACAACGCCGGCGGAGTGCTGTTCGGCGTCGAAACCTTCGTGCCGCCGTTGATGGAATACATTCGCCGCTACCGCGCCCATCTGGATTTCAACAGCAACCTGAAAGCGGTGGACGCCGGCCAGCGCACCGCCTGGTTCACCGACACCGACGCCGACGGCAACCAGAGCGAACGGCGCGAGGCGTTCGATTTGCTGCACGTCACGCCGCCCCAGCGCGCACCGCAATGCGTGCGCGACAGCGCCCTGGCCAACGGCGCCGGCTGGCTCGACCTGCACGCCGAAACCCTGCAACACAACCGGTTCCCAACGGTGTTCGGTATTGGCGACAGCAGCGGCACCGGCAACGCCAAAACCGCCGCCGCGGTGCGCAAACAAGCGCCGGTGGTGGCGGCCAACCTGCTTGCTCACCTCGACGGCCGCGCTCTGGAAGGCCGCTACGATGGTTACGGCGCCTGCCCGCTGACGGTGGAGCGCGGCAAGGTGATCATGGCCGAGTTCGGCTACCAGGGCGCGCTGCAACCCAGCTTTCCCCTGGACCCCACCAAGGCACGCAAACTTTACTGGCTGCTCAAAGCCCAGGCGCTGCCGCCGATTTATTTCAATCTGATGCTCAAGGGCCACGAATGGCTGACCGGCACTCAACCCAAGAAAAGCGTCTGATCGCCCCGGGCGCCCCGAACCTGACCGCCGGTGGTTAAGTTGCCGTTACCCGCGCGCGACTGGCTGAGCGGTTATCGCCGCGCCGACGCCCTGGCCGACCTGAACGCGGCGCTGATCGTCACCTTGATGATGATCCCCCAGGCGCTCGCCTACGCGCTGCTGGCCGGCCTGCCACCACAGACCGGCCTGTACGCCAGCATGCTGCCCCTGGTGGTCTACGCGCTGTTCGGCTCCAGCCGCACCCTGTCGGTGGGACCGATGGCGGTGGTGTCGCTGATGACCGCCGCCGCCGCCAGCCAGGTGGCGGCACCGGGCAGCCCCGAATACCTGCAAGCGGCCCTGGTGCTGGCCCTGCTCAGCGGCGCTTTTTTGCTGCTGATGGGGCTGCTGCGCATGGGCTGGGTGGCCAACCTGCTCAGCCACGCGGTGATCAGCGGCCTGATCCTCGCCTCGGGGCTGCTGATCGCCGCCAGCCAGCTCAAACATCTGCTCGGCGTGAGCGCGCCGGGCGACACCCTGCCGGCGCTGATCCGCGCGCTGCTGGCGGACCCCGGCGCCATTAACAGCGCCACCCTGGCACTCAGCCTGCTGGTGCTGTGCGCCCTGCTCGCATTACGCCGGCTGGGCGGCCCGCTGGCACGGCTGGCGCCGTTGGCGGCGGTGGTGCTCAGCACCCTGGCGGTGGCCGGCTGGCACCTGGACGGCGTCGGCGTGGCGGTGATCGGCGAGATTCCCGGCGGTTTACCCGGGCTCACGCTGCCCGCCTGGGACGCTCAGCTGTGGCGGCAACTGGCGCTGCCGGCGCTGCTGATCGGCCTGGTCGGTTTCGTGGAATCGGTGTCGGTGGCTCAGACCCTGGCCGCCAAACGGCGCCAGCGCATCGACCCCAACCGGGAACTGAACGGCCTCGGCGCCGCCAATCTGGCCGCCGCCTTCAGTGGCGGCTTTCCCATCACCGGTGGCTTCGCCCGCTCGGTGGTCAACTACGACGCCGGCGCGCGCACGCCCATGGCCGGCGTGTTCACCGCCGCCGGGCTGGCGCTGGTGGCGCTGTGGCTGACCCCGTGGCTGTATTATCTTCCCAAGGCGACGCTGGCCGCGACCATCATCATCGCCGTGCTCGGCCTGCTCGACCCGGGCACCGTGGTGCGCACCTGGCGCTACTCGCGCAGCGACTTTCTCGCCCTGCTGGTGACCCTGGCCGGGGTGCTGCTGCTGGGCATCACCGCCGGCCTGATCACCGGCGTCGCCAGCGCCCTGGCCCTGCATCTGTGGCGCACCAGCCAGCCGCACATGGCGGAGCTGGGGCAGATGCCCGGCACCGAACACTTCCGCAATGTGCTGCGCCACCGGGTGGTGGTGTCGCCCACGGTGCTGTCATTGCGGGTCGACGAATCGCTGTTCTTCGCCAACGCCCGGCAGGTGGAAGACGCTATCTACGACATCGCGGTACAACGCCCGACGGTGCGCCATGTGGTGCTGCTGTGCTCGGCCATCAGCCACATCGACGCCAGCGCCCTGGACAGCCTGGAAACCCTCAACCAACGCCTGCACGACGCCGGCCTGACCCTGCATCTTTCCGAAGTAAAAGGCCCGGTAATGGACCGCCTGACACACTCCAGCTTCCTCGACCAGCTCGGCGGTCAGGTGTTTCTCAGCCATTTCGAAGCCCTGCACACCCTCGACCCCGACAGCGCCTGCCAGGGGTTGCTGCCCGCGCACCCGGAGGTGCGGTGAGGGGCGCGGGACGCCTGACGCTAGACGCCGGACGCTAAACCCGCAACCTGAAAGTACCGGTGTGTTTCCTGCCGCTCAGCAAACACACCATTACTGTCCGCGCTGGGTTTAGCGTCCGGCGTCCGGCGTCCGGCGTCAGGCTTACCCCTCAAACCCCATACTTCACATGATACCAAAGCAGCGCCAGCCATTCGCGCCAGATCAGGGGCACTTGCGAGAGGGCGGCGGCGGAGGGGAGCCAGGCGGGGTCGGGGATCGCTGGCACCGACACCGGTGTCACGCGGATGCCCTGGGCCTGGAAACAGAGCATGGCGCGCGGCATGTGGGCGCGGTCGGTGACCAGCACCACCCGGTCGATGCCTTTCTCGCGCAGCAGGGCGGCGCTGAGGGTGGCGTTTTCCCAGGTATTGCGGCTTTCCGGTTCCAGCATCAGGGCGATGTCCGGCGCCAGCCGCCGGGCCTCGCTGGCTAACAGGCTGGCCTCGCTGTTGGCCTGGCGGGCCGGGGTGCGACCACTGGCGCCGCCGCTGAGCAGCAGCGGCAGGCCGCGCCGGCGTGCCTCGCCCAGGCCCAGATGCAAACGCCGCAGCCCGGTGGCGTTGGGCGCATAGCCCTCGCCCGCCGGGCGTCTTCCGGCGCCCAGCACCACCACCGCCGCCGGGTCGTCGCCGCCGGCCACCGGCGGCAACGGCGGATAGAGCTGACGCACCAGCGCTGGCAACGTGGCGGCAATCAGCACCAGTGCCAGCGCGGTGATCAACACGAATCGCATCCGCTGTCTGCGCACGGCGTGCTCATGTATCCTATGTGGCCGTTATGTGCTCCAGCGGAGCACACCCCTATTCCAATCATGCCGCACCAAGAGAACCGATGGACGAACAGTATCGCCCCGACCAGGTAGAAGATGAAGCCCAGAGCTACTGGAACCAACACCAGAGCTTCAAGGTCACCGAGCATCCCGGCAAGGAAAAGTTTTATTGCCTGAGCATGTTCCCCTACCCGTCCGGCCGGCTGCACATGGGCCACGTGCGCAACTACACCATCGGCGATGTGATCAGCCGCTACCAGCGCATGCAGGGCAAGAACGTGCTGCAACCGATGGGCTGGGACGCCTTCGGCCTGCCGGCGGAGAACGCGGCGATTAAGAACAAGAGCGCGCCGGCCGCCTGGACCTACGAAAACATCGATTACATGCGCGGCCAGTTGCAACGCCTGGGCTTCGGCTACGACTGGGACCGCGAGCTGGCCACCTGCACGCCAGAGTACTACCGCTGGGAGCAGTGGTTCTTCACCAAGCTGTACGAGAAGGGCCTGGTCTACAAGAAGATGTCCACGGTCAACTGGGACCCGGTGGACCAGACCGTGCTCGCCAACGAACAGGTGATCGACGGCCGCGGCTGGCGCTCCGGCGCCCTGGTGGAACGCAAGGACATCCCCCAGTGGTTCGTCAAGATCACCGCCTACGCGGATGAACTGCTCGACGATCTGGAGCAACTGGATGGCTGGCCGGAACAGGTCAAGACCATGCAGAAAAACTGGATCGGCCGCTCCGAAGGCGTGCAACTGGACTTTGTTCTTAAAGGCAGCGACGAAACCCTGAGCGTCTACACCACTCGCCCGGACACCCTGATGGGGGTCAGCTACGTGGCGGTGGCGGCGCAGCATCCGATCGCGCAACTGGCCGCCGGCGACAATAAAGAGATCGCCGCCTTCGTCGATGACTGCACCCACACCAAGATGGCCGAAGCGGAACTGGCCACCATGGAGAAGAAAGGCGTGTTCACCGGCCGCTACGCGATCCACCCGATCAGCGGCGAGGAAGTGCCGCTGTGGATCGCCAACTTCGTGCTGATGGACTACGGCTCCGGCGCGGTGATGGCGGTGCCGGCCCACGATCAGCGCGATTTCGAGTTCGCGCAAAAATATAATTTGCCGATCCGCCCGGTGATCGAGCCCGCCAATGGCGAGCCCATCGACCTGGAACAGGGAGCCTTCACCGCCAAGGGCCGATTGGTGAACTCCGGTGAATTCGACGGCCTGACGTCCGCCGAAGGCTTCGACGCCATCGCCGCCTGGCTGGAACAACATAAAAAAGGCGAGCGCACCGTTAACTATCGTCTTCGTGACTGGGGCGTGTCCCGCCAACGCTACTGGGGCGCGCCGATCCCGATGCTGACCCTGGACGACGGCACCCAGGTGCCGGTGCCCGAGGATCAACTGCCGGTGGTGCTGCCCGAAGACGTGGAAATGGACGGCGTCACCTCGCCGATCAAAGCGGACCCGGAGTGGGCGAAAGCCGAATACAACGGCCAGCCGGCGACCCGCGAAACCGACACCTTCGACACCTTTATGGAATCGAGCTGGTACGCGGCGCGCTTCACCTGCCCGGACAACGACACCGCCATGCTCGACCCGGAGCGCGCCAACTACTGGCTGCCGGTGGACCAGTACGTGGGCGGCATCGAACACGCCATTTTGCATCTGCTGTACTCGCGCTTTTTCCATAAGCTGCTGCGCGACACCGGCCTGGTGGAATCCGACGAACCGTTCAAGCGTCTGCTGTGCCAGGGCATGGTGCTCAAGGACGGCGCCAAGATGTCCAAGTCCAAGGGCAACACCGTGGACCCGCAAGCGATGATCGAGGAATACGGCGCCGACACCGTGCGCCTGTTCATGATGTTCGCGGCGCCGCCGGAACAGTCGCTGGAATGGAACGACTCCGGCGTGGAAGGCGCGCACCGGTTTATCAAGCGGCTGTGGCGGCTGGTCGCCGAGCACCTGGAGACAGGCCCGGTGCCGACCCTGAACGTGAGCGCTCTGGACCGCGACGCCAAAGCGCTGCGTCGCAAAACCCACGAGACGATCCAGAAAGTGGGCGACGACATCAGCCGCCGCTACACCTTCAACACCGCCATTGCCGCGGTGATGGAACTGAGCAACGAAATCAGCCGCTTTCAAGGTGATGACGACAACGCTCGCGCCGCCCGTCAGGAAGCCCTGGATGCCGCCGTTTTGCTGCTTTCGCCGATCATCCCCCACGCCAGCCACGCTCTTTGGGCGGCCCTGGGCCACGACGGCGCGGTGATCGACGCACCCTGGCCAGTGGTGGACGAACATGCTCTGGTGAAGGATTCCGTGGAGCTGGTGATTCAGGTCAACGGCAAGGTTCGCGCCAAGCTGGAAGTGCCGGTGGGCGCCGCCAACGACGAACTGGAAACCCTGGCCCGGGAAGAGCCCAATGTGCGCAAATTCACCGACGGCAAAACCGTGCGCAAAGTGATCGTGGTGCCCGGTAAACTGGTCAATATTGTCGCCAATTGACGGCCGCCCGGCGCGCCAACGCCGGGCACCAATGAAAAGGACAGCGAGATGAAGCCGCGCACGCTTTTGATACTGGCACTGAGCCTCGTACTGGCCGCCTGCAGTGGCTGGCAGTTGCGCGGCGACACGCAAAACCCGCGCTTTGAAAGCGTCACCCTGGTGGGCGCCAGCGCGCGCCTGCGTTACAACGTGGAGCGTGGCCTGGCGCCCAGCGGCACCCTGGTGCACAGCCAGTCGCCGTACATCGTCAACATCATCGACGAGCGCTGGAACCGGCGCACCGCCGCCGTGGACGAACGCGGCCGCGCCGCCGAGCGGGAGCTGACCTACGAGATCATCTGGCAATTGATCGACCGCAAAACCAACGCGGTGCTCAATCCCCCCCGGCACATCATGGCGATCCGCAGCTTCGCTTACTCGCCGGACAACGTCACCGCCACCTCCGACGAAGAATACCTGGTGGAAGAAGACCTGTTCGACGACATCACCTACCGGCTGATCAACCATATCGCCGACGCCTCCCGCAAAATCGTGCCGAAAGAAGAGTAGTCCCATGCGCCTGCGCGTCGAACAGCTCGGCAAACACCTGCAAGGCGATCTGCTCAACGCCTACCTGGTGGCCGGCGACGAGCCGCTGCAACAGGACGAAGCCCTGGACGCCCTGCGCGCCAGCGCCCGCGAGCGCGGTTTCGACGAGCGCCACCGGTTCAGCGCCGACACCGGCATCGACTGGAACGCGCTGCGCAACGAAGCCCAGAGCATGAGCCTGTTCGGCGGCCGCCGTATTCTTGAACTGGTGCTGCTGGACAAACGCCCGGACAAAAACGGCAGCGAGATCATCCGCGAGCTGCTCGCCCAGGGCTCGCCGGACACCCTGCTGCTGGTGCGTTGCTCACGGCTGGACCGCCGCCGGGATTGGAACAGTGCCTGGGTCAAGGCCCTGGAAAGCAGCGGCGCGGTGCTGGAAGTGTGGCCAGTGGAAGGCAAGCAACTGCAACACTGGTTGCGCGAAAGGTTGTCCAGCCGCGGCCTGAGCATCGGCGAGGAGGCGCTGGAGCTGCTGATTCAGCGCAGCGAAGGCAACCTGCTGGCGGCCGCCCAGGAAGTGGATAAGCTGGCGCTGATCGCCGACGATGGCCAGGTCACCGCCGTCAATGTGCAGCAGGCGGTGGGCGATTCCAGCCGCTATACGCCGTTCGATCTCACCGACGCCATCAGCGGCGGTGACGCCCCCCGTGCCATGCGCATCCTGCGCACCCTGCGCGCGGAAGGCGTGGAAGCGCCCGTGGTGCTCTGGGCCCTGGCCCGGGAAGTGCGCACCCTGGACGCCCTGGCCAGCGGTGGCGCCCCGCCGCGCATGCCGCCGCAACGGCTGCGCGCCTTGCAGGCCCAGGCCAACCGCCTGCCACCCCGGCAAATCCATCGCGCCCTGCAACTGGCGGTGCAGGGCGATCAGGCCATCAAGGGCATGAGCCCCGGCGACCCCTGGCAGCACCTGGCCAGCCTGGTGATGCGCCTCACCGGCGCGCCGCTGCCGGCGATCATGGAGCGGTGAATCGGCGCGGCAACCGATAACAAACCCGCTCACTGGCACCGCTTTTAACTTTTAACTTTTAACTCATTACCCATCGCCACAAAGCCCGCTTCATCCGATATCCTGTATTCTGATCCCTATATCCATTCAAGGACCCTCCCATGGCGCGCGCCCCGGACTCCTCATCAATCAGCTTTACCGCCCTGTACACCGGCCAGGTGTGGGTGCGGCACGGCCTGTCCGAGCCATTTTTCCATACTCGCCAGGGCGCTTTGTTGTATCGGGCGATGAGCCCGTTCGAGGCGCTCGGCAAGCGGCTGCTGGGCGGTAACATCCGCACTTTTCTGCTGCAGCGGCACCATCTGATCGACGCCCGCCTGGCAGCGCTGATCGCCGCCGATCCGGCTCTTCAGGTGGTGGAGATCGCCTGCGGCCTGTCGCCGCGCGGCTGCCGGTTCCGCGAGCGCTTCGCCGCGATCACCTATGTGGAGGCGGATCTGCCGGACATGGCCCGGCGCAAGCGCCGCTTACTGGCGCGCCAGGGCGCGCTGGGGCCGGATCACCGCGTGGAAGCGGTCAATATTCTCGACCCGGACAGCGCCGAGAGTGTCACCGCCCTGCTGCGGCGGCTGGACCCGACGCGGCCGGTGGTGGTGATCACGGAAGGGCTGATCAATTATTTCAGCCTGGCCACCCTGGCGCCGTTCTGGCGCCGCCTTGCCGAGGGCCTGCGTGCCTTCCCCAAAGGGATTTACCTGTGTGACAACTACCCCCTTTACGCCAATATGCGCTTTCAACGCACCCTGAAAACCCTGGGCGGCGCGCTCGGCGCCGTGTCGCGCAGTCAGGTGAGTTTCCATTTCCGCTCCGACGCCGAAACCCGGGCCCACTTCACCGCCCAGGGCTTCGACGCCCTGACCGTGCACGACCCGGCGGACTATTACGCCGCCCTACCGATTCCGCGCACCCGGGGCACGCCCATGGTCAGGGTGCTGGAGGCGAAAGTCGGATAGAACCGCGCGGCCGGCCGTGCCGGGCGACAAGCCGCGGGCAACCAGCGTCAAACCGGCAGAGCCTTCCCTTGCCGCTTGTGGCTTGCAGCTTGCTATACTAGCCACCTTCGATTCACTTCGCGGTTTGGTAATGGGTGTAGCAGAAACAATGGATATCCAGCAGTACATGGCCGATGTGGGCCGGCAGGCGCGCCAGGCGGCGCGGGCCATGGCGCGCGCCAGCGCCGGTGATAAGAACACCGCCCTGGCCGCCATCGCCGCCGCGTTGCGCAGCCACCGTGGCGCCATTCTCGATGCCAACCAGCGGGATCTGGCCCGTGGCCGCGACCATGGCCTGGACGCGGCGCTGCTGGATCGGCTGGAACTGACCACCGCGCGCTTCGATGGCATGGTCGAGGGGCTGGAGCAGGTGATCGCCCTGGCCGACCCGGTGGGCGGCATGACCGACCTCAATTACCGCCCGTCGGGCATTCAGGTGGGCAAGATGCGCGTGCCCCTGGGCGTGATCGGTATCATTTATGAGTCGCGCCCCAACGTCACCATCGATGCCGCCGCTTTGTGCCTGAAATCCGGCAACGCCGCGATTCTGCGTGGCGGCTCCGAAGCGATTGATTCCAACCAGGCGATCGCCGAGTGCCTGCGTGTGGGCCTGCGTGAAGCGGGCCTGCCGGACACCGCCGTGCAAGTGGTGGAAACCACCGACCGCGCCGCCGTCGGCGAAATGATCAGCCACCCCGAGTACGTCGACGTGATCGTACCCCGTGGCGGCAAGGGCCTGATCGAACGCATCAGCCGGGACGCCCGCGTGCCGGTGATCAAACATCTGGACGGCAACTGCCACACCTACATCGACGTGGACGCCGACCCCGCCAAGGCGATCAAAGTCGCCTTCAGCGCCAAGACCCAGCGCTATGGCACCTGCAACACCACCGAAACTCTGCTGGTGCACGCCGCCATCGCCGAGCGGGTGCTGCCGGAACTGGCCGCGCTGTACCGCGATGCCGGCGTCGAACTGCGTGGCTGCGAGCGCACCCGCGCGCTGCTCGGCGACATCGTTGAGGCCAGCGAGGCGGACTGGGCCGAGGAATACCTGGCGCCGATTCTGGCGATTCGCCTGGTCGATGATCTGGATCAGGCCATCGACCACATCGACCGTTACAGCTCCCGTCACACCGAGGCGATCATCACCGAAAACTACAGCCACGCGCGGCGCTTTCTGGCCGAAGTGGATTCCAGCTCGGTGATGGTGAACGCCTCGACCCGCTTCGCCGACGGCTTCGAATACGGCCTCGGCGCGGAAGTCGGCATCTCCACCGACAAACTGCATGCCCGCGGCCCGGTGGGCCTGGAAGGCCTCACCAGTCAGAAATGGGTGGTGTTTGGCGACGGCCACGTGCGGCAATAGCAGGTGCCTTTTCTGAACTATCGAGCTCGGCAAAAAAGCCGGACGCCGGACGCCGGACGCCGGACGCTAAAACCAGGGAGGCGCAGTGGTTAGCGTCCAGCGTCCAGCGTCCAGCGTCCAGCCTTTAATTCTATTCGGCGGCACCTTCGATCCGATTCATCGGGCCCATGTGCGTGCGGCGCTGGCGGTGTCGACGGTGCTGGGCGACGCGCCGGTGCGGCTGCTGCCCAATGCGGTGCCTCCGCATCGTGCGCAGCCGCGCGCCGATGGCGCGCAAAGGCTGGCGATGGTCACTCTGGCCTGCGCCGGCCACCGGCCGCTGGCCGTGGACGACTGGGAACTGCGCCAGCCCGGGCCATCGTTCACCCACACCACCTTGAAACACTTCCGGCGCCTGATTGGCGACCGGCGGCCGCTGGTGTTCATGATCGGCGCCGACAGTCTGGCGGGCCTGGATCAGTGGGAAGGGTGGCGGCGCTTCGCCACGCTTTGCCATCTGGCGGTGGTGCCACGCCCCGGCGCGCCGGCGCCGTCCCTGGCCATTAGCCGCGCCTTTCCGCGCGGTAACGCCTCGCAACTGCTACGGTTAGCAGCGGGGCGTCGTCTTATGCTCACCCGTCCCTGCCTGGATGTCTCCGCCACCGAAGTGCGCGAGGCCCTGGCGGAATCCGGTGATTGCCGTGCCCTGGACCCGAAAGTGCTGGCCCACATCCACCACCAGGGCTTGTATAATGTTCCCGCCACCCACTCCGATAACGAGGCCTCATGAGTTCTGATCAAACACTGCTGGATCTGGTGCTCAACGCCCTGGATGAGATGAAAGCAAACAACGTGGCGAACCTGGATGTAAGAGGTCTGACCAGCATCGCCGATGACATGGTGATCGCCAGCGGCACCTCCAATCGGCACGTCAAGGCAATGGCCGACAACGTGCTTGAGCAAGCCAAGAAAGCCGGTTACGCGGCGCTCGGCACCGAGGGGGAAAAAGGCTCGGAGTGGATTCTGGTGGACCTGGGCGACGTGATCGTGCACCTGATGCTGCCCGCCACCCGCGAGTTTTACGACCTGGAACGCCTGTGGAAAACCCCCGAGCACCATCCGGACCGCAGCTCCCGGGACGCCTGACGCATTCCACCGAACGGAGACCGTGTTGCGCATTCATTTGCTCGCCATCGGCACGCGCATGCCCGCCTGGGTGGAACAGGGCTTCAGTGAATATCAGAAACGCCTGCCCGCGGACATGCGCCTGGAACTTGAAGAGATTCCGTTGCCTAAAAGAGCCAAGGGGGACGTCGCCGCCCTGGTGCGCGCCGAAGGCGAGGCGATCAGCAAGCGCCTGGAAAAGCACCCCGGCGCCCACTGCGTGGCGCTGGAAGTCACCGGCAAACCGCTGGACACACCCGCCCTGAGCCGCCGGCTTGGCGAGCAGCGTGATCTGGGCCAGGATCTGACCCTCCTGGTGGGCGGACCGGACGGGCTCTGCCCGAAGGTGTCCGCGGCGGCCCATGAACGCTGGTCGTTGTCGGCGCTGACCTTGCCGCACCCACTGGTACGGGTGCTGCTCGCCGAACAGATTTATCGCGGCTGGACGCTGCTCGCCGGCCACCCCTATCATCGCTGAGCGGCGCGCGATGCCGGGCTGGCGCCCCCGCGGGCTGATCGCCCCGGCCTTTAACCGTTACTCCGGATTCGAGCTCTTTGTTTAATGCGCAGACCGCTGACCCTTAAGGACCACCACAACGAACAGCGCATTTTCAGCGCCAGGCTGCTGGTCAGCGCGGTGTTGGTGATGGCGCTGTCCGCCGGGCTGGCCGGGCGCATGATGTGGCTGCAGATCTCGCAGCACAGCCGCTTTACCACTCTCAGTGATGAAAACCGGGTGCAAACCCAGGCGATGTCGCCGCCGCGCGGGTTGATCACCGATCGCAACGGCGTGATTCTGGCCGCCAACCGGCCCGATTTCACACTGGAGCTGATTGTCGAGCAGCTCCCCGACCTGGACGCCACCCTGAACTCCCTTGGCAAGCTGGTACGCCTTGACCCGGAAGACATCGAGCGCTTTCGCAAACGCCTGACCAGCCCGCGCCGGCCATGGGACCCAATCCCCCTGCGCGGGCGTTTGAGTGAAGAGGAAATCGCCCGGCTGACGGTCAATCAGCATCGTCTGCCCGGGGTACGGGTGTCCGCCAACGCCATTCGCCACTACCCGTTCGGGCACCTGTTTTCCCATGTGCTGGGTTACGTCAACCGGCTCAACGCGGAAGATCTGGATGCCATGACCCTGGCGCAACAGTCCAACTACGCCGGCACGCATTTTTATGGGCGCAGTGGCGTGGAGCGCTATTACGAGCATCGCCTGCATGGCCAGGTGGGTTACCGTCAGGTGGAAACCAACGCGCGCGGCCGCATCCTGCGTGTTCTTGAAGAGCAGCCGCCGGTGCCGGGGGAAAACCTGCGCCTGAGCATTGATCTGAAAGTGCAGCAGGCCGCCTACGACGCTCTCGGCGACCGGCGCGGCGCGGTGGTCGCCATTGACCCCCGCGATGGCAGTGTACTGGCGTTTGTCAGCCGTCCCGGCTTCGACCCCAATCTGTTCGTCACCGGCATTTCCCACCAGGATTACGCCCGCTACCGGGAAGACCACGACAACCCGCTGTTCAACCGCGCCCTGCAAGGCCGCTACCCGCCTGGCTCCACCTTCAAGCCGTTCCTGGGCATCGCCGGGCTGGATGCGGGTGTCACCGACTGGCAGCGCACCATTTTCGACCCCGGCTATTATCAACTGGAAGGCGACTCGCATCGCTATCGCGACTGGAAACGCTGGGGGCATGGCCGCGTCGATCTGCACAAAGCGATCGTCGAGTCCTGCGACACCTACTTTTATGATCTGGGCTTTCGCCTCGGCATCGCACGCATGCATGACTTCCTGTCCGGCTTCTCCCTGGGCGAAGCCACCGGCATTGATCTGTTCAACGAATCCACCGGCATCCTGCCCTCCAAGGAATGGAAGCGGGCCGCCCGGGGCCGCCCCTGGTTCCATGGCGACACCATCAATTCCAGTATCGGCCAGGGCTTTGTGCTGACCACGCCACTGCAACTGGCCACCGCCACCGCGATTCTCGCCAACGACGGCGGCCAGGTGGTGCCAACCCTGGCCGCCGACGAAAGCCACCCGCCGCTGCGCCCCGACATCAAACTGAAAGACCCGGAAAACTGGCACCGAATGGAACGGGCCATGTCCGACGTGGTCTACGGCAACCATGGCACCGGCCGCTCCATGGCCGAGAACGCGCAATACGACATGGGCGCCAAGAGCGGTACCGCCCAGGTGTTCTCGATCGGCCAGGATGAAACCTACAACGAAGACGAGCTGGCCGAACGGATGCTGGACCACGCCCTGCTGATCAGCTTCGCCCCGGTGGAAAAGCCAGCCATCGCGGTGGCGGTGCTGGTCGAGAATGGCCGCCACGGCGGCTCCACCGGCGGCCCGGTGGCGCGCCAGGTGATGGACGCCTGGCTGCTGAACGAGCAGGGTAAGCTGGATGTTCCCGCGCCCCTCGCGCGGGGCCCGGCGCCCGTGGGGCCGAGCCAATGAGCCTGAAACGATGAATCCCAGAGAGTATTTTCGACAAATGCCCGGTCGGGGCCCGGTGCTGGGCTCGCCGCTCACCGAGCGCCTGCATCTGGACGCGCCACTGCTGGCGGCCTTATTGCTGGTGATTCTCGGCGGCCTGACCGTGCTCTACAGCGCCGGCGGCGCCTCCATGGAGCTGGTGATTCGCCAGTTGATGCGCTTCGGCGTCGGCTTCACGGTGCTGTTCGTGCTCGCCCAGATGCCGCCGCGCAGCTACCGCTTCTGGGCGCCGCTGGTGTACGCCGTCGGCCTGGTGCTGCTGATTCTGGTGATCATCGCCGGGGTCGAGGCCAAAGGCGCCCAGCGCTGGCTGGCGCTGCCGGTGGTGGGCCGCTTCCAGCCCGCCGAAATCATGAAGCTGGCGGTGCCGGCGATGGTCGCCTGGTTCTTCAACGAACGCGACCTGCCCCCCAATAAGACCGACGTGCTGGCCGCGCTCGGCCTGATTTTCGTACCGGCGGTGCTGATCGCCATGCAGCCGGATCTCGGCACCGCCATTCTGATCGCCGCCGCCGGCCTGGTGGTGCTGTTCATGGCCGGCCTGTCCTGGCGGCTGATCACCCTGGCCGTGGTGGTGCTGCTGATCGCCGCGCCGCTGATGTATTTTTTCGTGTTGCACGATTACCAGCGCAACCGGGTGGATACCTTCCTCAATCCGGAGCATGATCCGCGCGGCGCCGGCTGGAACATCATCCAGTCGAAAACCGCCATCGGCTCCGGCGGCATCACCGGCAAAGGCTGGATGGACGGCACCCAGTCGCGGCTGGACTTTTTGCCGGAATCCTCCACAGACTTTATTCTCGCCGTGCTCGGCGAGGAATTCGGCCTGATCGGCTTTCTGCTGCTGATGAGCGTGTATCTGGTGATCGTGGGTCGCGGCTTCTTTATCAGTTGGCAGGCCCAGGAGACGTTCTCCCGGTTGCTGGCCGCCGCGTTGACGATGACATTTTTTATTTATGTTTTTGTGAACGTGGGCATGGTGTCCGGACTCTTACCCGTGGTCGGGGTACCCTTGCCGCTGGTCAGTTACGGTGGCACCTCCATCGTCACGCTGATGGCCAGCTTCGGCATGCTGATGTCGATACACACCCATCGGCGGCTGATGCATTAGGGCCTGTTCACACTGAGTTTGGTGAGCGCGCCCCGCAGCTTCGCCCTATCCCCGTTAAGGAGACAACAACGTGCGTCAGACCTTTGCCTTGCGCCACCGGTTCGCCGGCCTCGCCCTTGGCCTGATCGCCGGCCTGGCCAGCGCCGCCACGGCCAATGCCGCGCCGGAGGCCGATTACGCCGAGCGCCCGCAGGCCCGCGCCATGATCGACAGCCTCGGCGCCAAAGGCCTGGACAAAGTCCGCCTGCGCGAGCTGCTCAACGACGCCAAACGCCAGGACGCCATTCTTACCGCCATTGCCCGCCCCGCCGAACGCACCCTGGACTGGGCCCGTTATCAGAAGATTTTTCTGCAGGAAAGCCGCGTGCAAAAAGGCGTCGCCTTTGCCCGCCAGCACCGCGACGCTCTGGATCGCGCCGAGCGGCAATACGGCGTGCCCCGGGAGATCATTCTGGCGATCATTGGCGTGGAAACACTCTACGGGCAACATAAAGGCCAGTATCGGGTGCTCGACGCCCTGGCGACCCTGGGTTTCGACTACCCGCCGCGCGGCGAATTCTTTCGCAAGCAGCTGATGGCGCTGTTCGAACTGGAGCGCGAGGCCCACATCGACGCCAGCGAAATCACCGGCTCCTACGCCGGCGCCATGGGCTACCCTCAGTTCATCCCCACCAGCTACCAGGCCTACGCGGTGGATTTCGACGGCGACGACGTGATTGATCTGGTCAACAGCCCGGCGGACGCCATCGGCAGCGTCGCCCATTATTTTCACGAGCACCGCTGGCAACCGGGCTTGCCGGTGGCGGCCCGCGCCCGCATTGACGGCAACGGCTATCAGGCGCTGGCAAAAAAAGGCTACAAGCCCTCGTTTACCCTGGACGACGCCCGGAAAAACGGCGTAGTGGCAGTCAGTTGCGACAGTGATACGCTGGGCAGCCAATACTGTTTCGATCTGGCCGCAAACACCCCGGTGGCGTTGCTTGACCTGACCGGCACCGACGGCCATGAATTCTGGCTGATTACCGATAATTTCTACGTAATCACGCGCTACAACCACAGCGAACTGTACGCCATGGCGGTATTGCAACTCTCCAAGCGGTTGGCGGAAGCCCTGGCCGCCTCACCACCCCCCCCGGCGCCGGCCACTGACGCCACCCGGGGGGTGGCACGGTGATGCGCGGGCTGATTCTTGTCGCTCTGGCTCTGGTTCTGGGTGCCTGCGCCACGGCGCCGGCGCCCTCTTCCAGCGGCGGCGCCACCGCCCCCCCCGGTGCGAGCACGCCGGCGAGAACAGGCACCGCACCGGGCTCCGACCGTTACCACCACCGCACCGACGCGCCCCCCACGGAGCGCCGCGAGGTGGACGACCTGCCCGAGCCGGTGCCCAAGATGGAACCGCTCAGTGCCTATGGCAACCCGGAAACCTATTCGGTGTGGGGCACCACCTACAAGGTGCTGCGCAGCGCCGAAGGCTACCAGGCCGAGGGCCTGGCCTCCTGGTACGGCAACAAGTTCCACGGTTACCGCACCTCCAGCGGCGAACCGTTCGACATGTATCGCTTCACCGCCGCCCACCGCACCTTGCCCCTGCCCAGCTATGTGCGCGTCACCAATCTGGACAACGGCAAGAGCCTGGTGGTGCGCGTCAATGATCGCGGCCCGTTCCACTCCGACCGCATCATTGATCTCTCCTGGGCAGCGGCGGTGCGCCTGGGCATTGAGCAGCATGGTACCGGCCGGGTGCGGGTCGAAGCCCTGAGCGTGCAGGACACCGGCCCCGGCCAACGGCCGGATTCGGTGCCCACGGCGGTGCGCGCCGCCGTGGACAGCCCGCCGCCCGACGCGGCCCGCAACAATGGCCCAACCCGCGACCTGTACCTGCAGGCCGGCGCGTTCCGCGCGCTGGACAGCGCCCGCAGCCTGGAACAGCGGGTGCGCCAGGAGCTCAAACTGCCGGTCACCGTGCGCCAGCCGGAAGCCGGCGCGCTCTATAGAGTGTGGCTGGGCCCGTTCAGCAACAGCGCGGACCGGGAAGAGGCGATCCAGGCCCTCACCCAGGCCGGTTTCGCCCGGCCCATCCCGGTCAACTGACAGCCGGCGACCCGATCGCCAGAATCGCCGCCCCGCGGCCATCCTCCCGGCCAACCGGGATGCTAAAACCAACAGGCAGGAAACGATGATCCAAGTTCGCTCTTTCCGAGACGCAATCTCTCTCGCCGTGGCCCTCATGGCGTTCGCCTTGGCCACCCCCGCCCAGGCCCTGGACATGGTGCCCCGTCCACCCCAGGTCGAGGCGCGCAGCTACCTTCTGATGGACGCCAACAGCGGCCAGGTGCTGGTGCAGCACGATGCCGAGAAGCCGCTGCCGCCGGCCAGCCTGACCAAAATGATGACCGCCTACATCGCGGAAAAAGAGATCCAATCCGGCAATGTGTCCGATGAAGACATGGTGCCGATCAGCGTGCACGCCTGGAAAATGGGCGGCTCGCGGATGTTCGTCAAGGAAGGCTCCAAGGTGCCCCTGAAAGATCTGCTCAAGGGCATCATTATTCAGTCCGGCAACGACGCCAGCGTGGCGGTGGCCGAATATCTGGCCGGCTCGGAGGACGCTTTCGCCGACCTGATGAACCGTCAGGCGACGCTGCTGGGCATGAAGAATACCCACTTCGTCAACGCCACCGGCTGGCCGGCTGAGAACCACCTGACCACCGCCCACGATCTGGCCCGGTTGGCGCGCGCCATCATCAACGATTACCCCGAGCACTACGACATCTACGCCGAGAAGGAATTCAGCTACAACGGCATCACCCAACCGAATCGCAACCTGCTGCTGTGGCGGGACCCGTCGGTGGACGGCCTGAAAACCGGCCACACCGAAGAAGCCGGCTTCTGCCTGGTGTCCTCCGCCAAGCAGGGCGAAATGCGCCTGATCTCGGTGGTGATGGGCACCGATTCGGAAGCCGCCCGCGCCCGCGAATCGCAAAAGCTGCTGACCTACGGGTTCCGCTTCTATGAGACCTACCAGGCCTACGGCGCCGGCGACGTGCTCGACACCCCGGATGTGTGGATGGGCAAGGCCAACCAGGTGCGCCTGGGCCTCGGCGACGCCCTCGCGCTGACCATTCCCAAAGACAGCGGCGAGCGCCTGAAAGCGGAAATGAGCGTTCAGCCGCAACTGCATGCACCGATCAAGAAAGGCCAGGAACTGGGCAAGCTGACCATCAGCCTGGACGATAACGTCCTGGTCACGCGCCCACTGATCGCCCTGGAAGACGTGGAAGAAGCGGGCTTCTTCGCCAAGATCTGGGATCACGTGGTGCTGTTCTTCAAAGGTCTGTTCAGCTAAAACCGTACAGCAGGGCTTGCTGTTCGCCGACGGCGTTTACGAGGTGATTCCCGCCTTCACCGGCGTGCTGTTCCAAGCCGGGACAGCACGCCGGTGGTCCGCCAGGATGGCACGCCGCTGGGCAAGGGGCGGCCCGGCGACACTTGGAAAATCGCCGCGCGCCACTATATCCAGTTCAAGCGCCGTCTGTGCGGCATCGAACAATGAGGATCGCCACCCATGGCCATACGTGAAGAATTGTGGGACTTCCCCCACGACATGCAGCTCAAGGTAATGGGCGCCACCGACGCGCCTCTCGAAGACGCCGTGATCGAGATTCTCGAAACCCACCTGGATGACTTCGACCGCCGCGCTCATCTGAGCAGCAAACCCAGCACCAAGGGCACCTTCGTGTCGATCACCGCCAGCATCACGGTGCGCGACAAACAGCAGGTCGAGGCGATCTACCAGGCGCTGAATGACTGCGAGCATGTCAAGATCAGCCTGTGAACAACGCCTCGGGTTCCCTTGCGAGCGCTCCGGCGCCCGCCAATAATGCCGCCATGGACGTTCTGATTCGCTCGTTCGCGCAGGTCGATTACCAGCCGTGCTGGCAGGCGATGCGCGATTTCACCGAGCACCGCGACGACACCACCGCCGACGAGATCTGGGTGTTGGAGCACCCCCCGGTTTACACCCTGGGCCAGGCGGGCAAACCCGAGCACGTACTCAACCCCGGCGACATTCCGGTGGTACGCAGCGACCGCGGCGGCCAGGTCACCTACCACGGCCCCGGCCAGACAGTGATTTATCTGCTGCTGGACGTGCGCCGGTTGGGCATCGGCAGCCGCGCCATGGTCAATGCGATTGAGCAATCGGTGGTGGATTACCTGGCCACGCAGGGGCTGGAGGCGGTCAACCGCGACGACGCCCCCGGCGTGTACGTGCAAGGCGCCAAAATCGCCTCCCTGGGTCTGCGCATTCGCCGCAAGGGCAGCTACCACGGCCTGGCGCTCAACCGCGACGCCGACGCCACGCCCTGGCAACGCATCAACCCCTGCGGCTACGCCGGCCAGCCGATGACCAGCCTGGCCGCCCTCGGCGTGGACGCCGCCCGACCACGGGTGGAGCAAGATCTGGTTACCATCCTGGCGCGGCGCCTGGGCCTGAAACCCCGGACAGCCGCGCCGCCGCGATGGTATGCTTTACCCCAGTGAAACCGGGCCCGCCAGTGCGCCACGGCCCTCACCCAGCCCCCTCACCCAGCCGACAAGGCACGCAACCGCGAACGAGAGCATTTTCATGAGCGAAGTCCAGGCCAACCGCCCGGCGAAAGCGAAGGTTCAGAAAGCCAAGGTTCAGATCGGCGACAAACTGCGTGGCGCCGATAAAGTCCGCACCATTCCGGTGATCAATGAAGTGGCCCCGGCGCGGGAACGCAAACCGGATTGGATTCGGGTGCGGGTGCCCGCCAACGGTGAAATTCAGCGCATCAAATCGATGCTGCGCCGCCAGAAGCTGCACACCGTGTGCGAGGAAGCGGCCTGCCCGAACCTGCCGGAATGCTTCGGCGGCGGTACCGCCACCTTCATGATCATGGGCGACATCTGCACCCGCCGCTGCTCGTTCTGCGACGTCGGCTTCGGCCGCCCCAACGGCCTCGACCCGGACGAACCCCGGCACCTGGCGGAATCGGTCGCCGATCTGGGGCTGAAATACGTGGTGATCACCTCGGTGGATCGCGATGACCTGCCCGACGGCGGCGCCGGCCACTTCGCCGAGTGCATTCGCGCGGTGCGCGAACTGAGCCCGGACACCAAGATCGAAATTCTCACTCCGGATTTTCGCCCCTGCCTGGACGACGCGCTCGACATCCTGCAAGCCACCCCGCCGGACGTGTTCAACCACAACATCGAAACGGTACCGCACCTGTACAAAAAAGCGCGCCCCGGCGCCCGCTACGAACACTCCCTGAAACTGCTGCAACGCTTCGCCGAGCGCTGCCCGGACGTGCCCACCAAATCCGGCATCATGGTCGGCTTGGGCGAGACCAACGACCAGGTGCTGGAAACCCTGCGCGACCTGCGCGAGCACGACGTGGCCATGATCACCATCGGCCAGTACTTGCAGCCGAGCAAATTCCACGCCCCGGTGGAACGCTACGTGCATCCCGACGATTTCCGCATGTTCGCCGACCAGGGCCGCGCCCTGGGCTTCACCTCCATCGCCTCCGGCCCGATGGTCCGCAGCTCCTACCACGCCGACCTGCAACACCAAGGCATCGATGTCGGCGACCCGAATAATCTGGGCAAAAAGGCAGTTAAAAGTTAAAAGTTAAAAGTTAAAAAAACACGTTGGGGTTATGCAATTGCGTTATCGCATCGCTAGGCGGTGTTTTTCTTCAACTTTTAACTTTCAACTTTCAACGTCTTCGCATTACCCCAACGTCAAAAACGGCACCACACTAATCAACAACACCACCACCACCGCCACCGCGAACACCACCGTCCGTAAAGGGTGGTCGCGCAGCGAGGGGGCGCGACCTTCGGCGCGGGCGGTGTCGAACGCCTGGCGCATTCTTGTTTTTCGTTCACGCTGGTAGTCGCCCAGTAACGTCTGGGCGTGTTGCTGCTGAGCCTCATCGCGCAACCACAGGCCACCGCCGGAGATGCCCCAAACGCTGGGCTCGGTTTCGTAGACGTCGATGCGATGCGCCTCCAACAGGGCCCGCACTTCCTGCAGTTCATCGTCCGGCACGCGGCGCAGGTTCATCAACAGCTTGGACATGGAACAACCTTGTCGTTTCAAAGCGGTCAGGCCGGCCACTATAACAGCCAGCGCCGCGCCTCAGAATTTACAATTCAGCGACACCCGGCCCCCTGACCGGCGATTTCTTTTCCTTTAGGCTAGTAATCACTAACCCGAACAACGAAGTAAAAAGGGAACTTTTGTATGTGGCTTGCCCGTCGCCGCCGTGTCTTTCCCACCCTGGCCCTGGTGTCTCTGCTCGGCCTGCCCCTCTTCACCGCCGCCGACGAGGCCCCCGCCGCCAACGACTGGCCGCAAAAGATCCTGGAAACCATGAAAGCGCGCGCCCTGCCCTCCGAGGATCTGGCGCTCGCCGCCATGCCCCTGGACGGCCCCGGCGAAGCGCGCTTCTTGAACGCCGACACCAAGATGAACCCGGGCTCGACCATGAAGGTGCTGACCACTTACGCGGCGCTGGAATTACTGGGCCCCACATTCAAATGGCACACCCGCCTGTACACCGACGGCGACATCAGCAACGGCGTGCTCAAGGGCAATCTCTACTTCGTCGGGGCCGGCGACCCCAAACTGACCCAGGAACGCCTGTGGCTGCTGCTGCGCGATCTGCGCGCCTCCGGCATTCGAGAAATCCGCGGTGATCTGGTGCTCGATGGCAGCTATTTCCGCTTGCCCCACGGTCTGCCCCTGTTCAACGACGACGGCGACGACGTGCATGCGCCGTTTCTGGTGGAGCCGGACGCCCTGCTCACCAACCTGAACATCTTTCATATTCAGATGCTGGCCCGGGACAGCGGTGTCAACGCCTGGCTGGAACCGCCCCTGGCCGGCGTCAAGCTGGACAACCAGGTGACCACCAGCCAAAGCGGAGGCTGCCCCTCTTCCCGGCGCCTGGGTTTCGAGCCGGCCACCGACGCCAATGGCACCGTCACCGTGACGCTTACCGGCAATTTGCCGTCCGGCTGCCGGGCCTCGGACTATCTGTCGCTGATGAATCACGCCGACTACACCGCCGCGCTGCTGCGCGGCCTCTGGCAGGAACTGGGCGGGCGCATCAGCGGCGCCAGCCGCGAGGGCCGCCTGCCCGCCGGCGCCACTCTGCTGGGCACCACTTCATCGCCGGACCTGGTCACCACCGTGCGCGACATCAACAAATGGAGCAGCAATGTGATGGCCCGCCAGCTGTTTCTCACCATTGGCGCGGAAAACCGCCTGGCCGGAGACGCCGACGACCTCGCCTCGGCACGGCGCACGGTGCTCGACTGGTTGGCCCTCAAGGGCATCGACACCCGCGAGGTGGTGCTCGACAACGGCTCCGGTCTGTCCCGCTCGGCGCGCATCGCGCCGCGCCAGCAGATCAAATTGCTCGAGCAGGTGTGGCGCAGCCCGTTCGCCGCCGAATTGATCGCCTCGCTGCCGCTGGTGGCCATGGACGGCACCATGCACAACCGCCTGCGCAACACCGGCCTGCGCGGCGAAGGCCATGTGAAAACCGGCTCCCTGACCAACGTGCGCGCGGTGGCCGGCTTTACCCGTGACCGCAACAACACCACCTGGGCGGTGTCCGCCATCGTCAACACACCGGTGGCCTGGAAAAGCACCGCGGTGCTCGACGACGTGCTGAAAGCGGTGCATGGCCTGCCCGCCGACGACGCCGCCGAAGTCTCCCAGACCGATGCGCCGCGCCAGCGCCCCACCCCCGGCGGCTGATTGCCAGCCACCGGGGGTTGTGGCACGGGTAAACCGGCCAATGGACTGGCCACATAAACCCAATGACGATCTGCATTCTCGACCTTGCCCCGTTTATCCCAAGCGATTCCGCGCTACAAACCTCGTCACTTCCCGACAAGGCAGTGCAGTTGCATGCCGCCGCCGCCAGCCTGAGCGGACAACTGGCCCCAGGCTTTTCCGGATCAATCTGACCCAGTCGACCACCGCCCGGGGCCCAGCCGAGCCCTACCAGCGGTAACTCACGGTGCCCAACAGGGTGCGCTCGTAGCCCCAATAGCAACGGCCAGCGTTATTGCAGCCGGTGAAATATTCCCGGTCAAACAGGTTCTGTACATTCAGATCCACCTGCCAGTTTTTGCCGAACGGATAGCCCACCGCCAGGTCGGTCAGCGTCACGGTGTCGGTCTCCAGCTCGCCATAAACACTGGAGTAGGAGTAGGTGTGGCCGATGTAGCGCAGGCCCGCGCCCACCCGTAAACCACTCAAACGCCCCTGTTGGAAATGATAGTTCGCCCACGCGGACGCCTGGTGGCGCGGCACGAACACCATTTGCTTGTCTTCCTGAAGCGAGCCCGGGGCGTCGTCGGTGATGCGCGCGTCGGTGTAAGTGTAAGAGGCGGTGATGCTCAGGTTATCGCTGACCTCGCCCACCAATTCGAGCTCCACCCCTTCGGCGCGGCTTTCGCCGACCTGGCGGTAATCGCCCAGGGTGCCGTCGTAGATCACGTCGTCCTGTTTGCGCAGATCATAAACCGACACCGTCATTTGCAGGCCGGCCCCCGGCGGCGCCACTTTCACGCCGACCTCGAACTGCTCACCGGTAATCGGATCGAGACGGCCCTGGCCGCTGGACATCTGCTGCACCGGCACGAACGACGTGGCGTAACTCAGGTAAGGCGAAACGCCGTTGCTGAACTGGTACATCAACCCGCTCTGCCAGGAGAACGCGTCATCGCGGGTATCCAGATCCGTGCCGCTGACCCGATCACGCTACTGGCTGTCGACCCAGTCGTAGCGCCCGCCCAGCAGCGTGCTCCAGTTGTCGTAGCGCCCCTGCCACTGGCTGTAGACGCCGGTCATCTGCTGATCGGTGGTGGCGTCCTGCTGCAGCAGCGGCGTACTCGGCTCGGCGCTCCATTGTGGATCGAACACGTCGATGGTTTCGCCCATGCCGGCGTACCACACCTGCTTCCAGGCAGTGCGATCGTAGCCGGCACCGAACAATAACCGGTGTTCGAAATCGCCGCTGTGTAAAGTCCCTTCAAGCTGGTTGTCCAGCGCGTAGGTGCGCGCTTCATTGCTCCGATCATAAGCCAGCGTATCAACCAACGTGCCATAGCCACCATCGTCCAGCGGCTGCCACCAGATTTCATTCCGCTGCACTTGTGATTTCAAATAGCGGCTGTTTTGCCGGAACGTCCAGACGTCGTTGAACCAATGCTGGTACTCGTAGCCCAGCGACCAGAATTCACGGTCAAAGCCGTTCCAGTCCGGGTGGCCGATCAGGGTGCCGCTGTCCAGTTTGCCATTGGGGTTATGCAGCACGGTGCCGGCGGCGGGCAATCCCAGCTCCATGTTGGTCTTGTCTTTCTGGTAATGGGTGAGCAGGGTCAGGCGGTCGTCATCGGACAGCCGCAGGGTCAGCGAGGGGGCGATATAAACCCTATCGTCCTGAACATGGTCGGTCTGCGTATCGGCCTCGCGGCCCAGCATCACCAGGCGGCCCAGCACCGCGCCATCGGCGGCCAAGGGCCCGGACACGTCCACCCCCACCTGGCGCCGATCATGGGAGCCGTAACTGGCCTGCACCTCGCCGCGCGCTTGCTCAGTGGGCCGTTTGCTGACCAGGTTGACGATGCCCCCGGGCGCGTTTTCGCCATACAGAATGGAGCTCGGCCCGCGAAACACCTCGACCCGCTCCAGCCCGTAGGGCTCGGAACTGGTGTCGTACCGATTGGGTTGAACCCGCAAGCCGTCACGGAACAGGCCATAGCCGTAATCGGTGGCGTTGAAGCCGCGAATAAAAAAGAAATCTCCGGCCAGGCTGTCACCGGCGGGAAACGGCGGCGCGAAAATGCCCGGCACATAACCAAGCAGCTCGGTCAGGGTTTGCGATTTCTGGTCTTCCATACGCTTGCGGGTGACCACGCTGATCGAACGCGGCGTCTCCGAAAGCAGGGTGCCGGTTTTGCTGGCACTGAGGCTGCGTTGCGCCAGATAGCCCGGGTCCGGCCCCACCGGCGTGGCGTTGACGTGGGCGTTCACCGACACCCGCTCGAGCTGATTGGCTGTCTCCAGGGTCACGGTGCGCTCGTCCACGAAGCGTGCGGCCAGGCCACTGCCGGCCAGCAATTCGGAAAGCCCGTCGCGAGCAGAATACACACCCCGCAGGCCGGCGCAGTGTTTGCCCGCGGTGAGTGTCACCGCGCCGCTCAGGTACAAACCGGCACGCTCGGCGAACTGGTTCAGACACCGGCCCAGCGGCCCCGGCGGGATGTCGTAACGGACGTCGCCTGCCTGGGCCTGGGCGGCGGCGGGCCACACCAACGCCAGCGGCGGCAACGACACGCCTGCCAACAGCAACGGGATCGACAAGGCCAAGGGCCGTAACGGCACAAAACGCTTCAAGATGATTCCTCCGGAGATTTCGATTCGCGATTACCCGAGGAATCGAACCAGCGACCGAAAAGGGGAACCGTTGGCACAACGCCGGACGTCGGACCCTTGTGGCGCACCAATGACGCGCTGGGAAATTTATTGCCCGGAAACAGTGACCCACCAGGGCAGAATGCGCCGCACCCGCACCGGCAGCGCCCGCTCCAGCATCGCCAGGGCACGGTCGGTGTCGCCCAGCGGGTACGCCCCCATCACCCTTAATCCGGCCACCTCCGGTTCCACGCCCAAATGACCATGGCGGTAACGGCCCAGCTCCGCCACCAGAGCGCCCAGCGACCAGTCGTCCGCCAGCAACAGCCCCTGCGTCCAGGCCTCGCCGGCCGGGTCCGTTGCCTCCAACGGCGCCACCGTGGTGGCGGAAAAACGGGTGCGGCTGCCCGCCGGCACCCGCACCCGTTCGGCATTGCCCGCCGGCGCGACCCGCACCGCGCCTTCGGACACCGCCAGGGCGGTGTCGTCGCCGGTGCGGCGCACCGTGAAACGGGTGCCCAGCGCCTCCACCTCGCCATCACGGGTGGCGACCCGCAGCGGCCGCCGCTGAACGTCATGGCCGCTGCTGACCAGCACTTCCCCGGCCACCAGCGTCAGTTGCCGCGCGTCGGCCCGGTAATCCACATTCAGGGCGCTGTCGGTGCCCAGCCACAGCCGCGTGCCATCGGCCAGCCGCAGGGATTTCACCTCGCCCACCGCGGTGCGGTAGTCCGCCTGCCAGCGCCCGGCCAGCCGCGGCAAGGGCGTGGTGCGCCAGGCGGCCCAGCCCAGGGTGCCGCCCGCCGCCAGCACCGCCAGGCTCTTTAACGCCTGACGGCGCGAGAGCCGTTGGCCACGCACCGTCTCAAGAGTGCGCGCGGCACGTTCCGGCTGATCCTCGCGCAACGCGCCCAGGCGCTGCCCCACCGCATCGATACAGTCCCAGGCCCGCCGGTGGGCGGGCTGGGCCTGTAACCAGCGTTGCCAGCCGGCCCGATCACTGGCCGAGACCCGCTCGTCGTTGAGCACCGCGAACCAGTGCGCGGCCTGCTCCAGCGCGCGCCGATCCGCGTCCGAGGCGGTCATGATCGTGCCCCTGAGTGGTAATCGATCTCCACCAGCGCGCACTGCAACACGGCCCGCGCCATGTACTTTTTCACCATGCGCTCGGAGACCCCCAATTGTTCACCGATCACCCGATAGCTGAGCCCCTGCAACTGCGACATCAAAAAGGCACTGGCCACCTTCTCGGGAAGACGGCGCAGCATCGCATCCACCTGGCACAAGGCTTCCATCACCAAAGCCTGCTGCTCCGGCGACGGCGCCAGCGCCTCGGGCTGCCCGGCAAGCACCGCCAACCAAGCGTTCTCGATCTCCCGGCGCCGCCAGAAATCGACGCACAGGCCGCGCGCCACCGTGCTCAGATAGGCACGGGCGCCTTCGTTACTGTCGAATTGGCGCGGCCGCGCCAACAACCGGACAAACGCATCCTGGGCCAGATCGGCGGCGGTTTCCGAGCACCCCAGCCGGCGCCGCAATAACTGACGCAGCCAACCATGATGTCGAGCGTAAAGCTGAGCGAGGGAGTCGGAGGCCATGAAATAACGCCGCTGATGCGGTCTCCAGGGTGTTGGCTAAGGAAGGAAGGGGCTGGCAAATCAGGCATCCTTGCCCTCGCCGCCAATAAAACTAATTCTCATTCTCTATTGAAAAACGGCGATGGGTCAATCGTCTCCCGCCCCGCTTACCCTTCACGCCCTGGATGCTATGCTCGGTGGATTCTGCAATGACCAACCCGGAAGAGCCGATGATTACCGTTCACCACCTTGAAAATTCCCGCTCCCTGCGCGTGCTCTGGCTGCTCGAAGAGCTTGAATTGCCCTATCAGATCGAACACTACCAGCGCGACCCGAAAACCATGCTGGCGCCGGATTCCCTGCGGCGCATCCACCCGCTGGGCAAATCACCCGTGATCAGCGACGGCGACACCGTGGTGGCGGAGTCCGGCGCGATTCTCGAATACCTGGTCGAAAAGCACGGCGACGGCCGCCTTAAACCGGCGGTGAACGATCCGGGCTGGCTGGATTACACCTATTGGATGCATTACGCCGAGGGCTCGCTGATGCCCCTGCTGGTAATGAAGCTGATCATCGGCAAGGTGCCTAAGTCGCCGATGCCGTTCTTCGCCAAACCGATCGCCAAAAAAATCAGCGGCGGTCTGATCGGCGGCTTTCTGCAGCCCCGCATTCAGGACCATCTGGGCGTGATCGAAGCGCACCTGGCCAATCACACCTGGTTCGCCGGCGACGCCCTCACCGCCGCCGATGTACAGATGAGCTTTCCGTTGCAGGCCGCCTCCGCCCGCGCCGATTTGTCACAACTGCCCAAGGTGCGTGATTTCATCGCCCGCGTGGAAGCCCGCCCGGCCTATCAACGTGCCCTGGAGCGCGGCGGCCCGCTTAAGGTGCTGGGCGGCTGATGGAGCGTGATCAACCCAAGCCATCGATGCAAAAATGTGAACTGGTCCTGATTCCCAGGCGGCGAACCTGACGCTGCCTCACTAGGTCGTTATTCTGAGTGGGCGCACCGGGCAGCCCTTTCGTCGCCAAACATGGCGTTCGCGGGGTGATAAAAAAGCATTACAAGCCCTTACAGGAACTCACTGTTCTCATCGCCCGGGCTGCAATAGGGTCTGCCCACGCCCGCACGATTCGCCATCATGGCTCTCGTGGCGGGCGGCGGGCAGCCTCAAGGGGAGGTTGCCTTGCGGCCACGGATCGGCCGTTCGGCGATCACTGCTCCTGCTTGTTGGAGTTGAATCGGAACCATACCGATCCGGGGAACCATGATTTTATTCTATTTTTTCGCTACGTTGGCCGTGATCTTCCTGATTGTGGAACTGGTCCAGCGGGTGTCCGCGCGGCGTCGCGGCTGAGCCCCCGCGAGCGCTTCCGGGTTAAACAGTGTTAAAGCCGTGAACCTGTTCACAGGGTTTTCGTCTAACCTGACCATGCCATTTCAATCACATGCCCATTGTCAGGGAGACAAAACCATGAAGAAGCTCCTCTCCGTAGTCGGCCTCGCCGCCGGGCTCGCTCTCGCCGGTTGCCAATCCGCACCGATGAATCCGATGGCCAGCAAAATGGTTTACAGCGGCGTCCTGCCGTGCGCGGACTGCGCCGGTATTCGCACCACCCTCACTCTCTATCGGGACCAGAGCGCCAAGCCTTCCCGCTATGAGCTGACCCAGCAGTATCTGGGCACCTCCAAGCCGACCACCAACGAGGTCGAGCGCGGCGCCTGGGTCAGTGACCGGATCGAACTGGACGACAAGAAGTACGACGTCTACACGCTCAACCCGGAAGATGAGGAAGCCCAGCACCGCTTCCTTCAGAGCGCCACCAATGCCGTGGAAATGCTCGACAGCGCCGGCCAGCGGGTCGAAACGGACATGAACTACACCCTGATCAAACGCTGATCAGAGCACGGCACTCACGCTGTGTTTCCTCTCGCGCCGGCGTTCCGCCGGCGCTTTCATTTGGGGCCCGCGAGCCCGATTTGAGTGCAAATAGGAATGACTTGCATTCAAAGTCGTAAGTGCTAGACTGCCGGCTCTCTGGAGGTCGCCACGGCGGCCATCCACCCGCCGCTGGTTTCTTTTTACAGGAAGCCCGCTCAGCGACCCGTGTGGAATCCGCCCCAGCGATTTCCGTCCGTCAACTGGAGTTCGGACATGACCTCATCCCTGCAATTTCAACTTCCCGACTGGTTCGTTTCCGGCGGTCCAACGATGTGGATTCTGGGCCTGATGTCGGTGGTGGCCCTGGCCACGCTGATCTCCAAGATTCTGCAATTCTCCCGCCTGCGCCCGCTCGGCACCAAACGCGCCGATGCGCTGCTGGAAAGCCTGGAACGCGGTGAAAGCCCGGAAGTGGGCGAGGCTCAAGGCTCCCCGGTGGATAAGGTCTTGATCACCGCCTGGCACAACCGCGACCTTGATGAGCAAAGCTGGGAAGAAGATTGCCTTCGCCGCGGCCGCGAAACCCTGGAAGAAATGCGCGGCGGCCTGCGCGTGCTGGAAGTGATCAGCGCCCTGGCGCCGCTGCTCGGTCTGCTGGGCACCGTGTTCGGCATGATCGGCGCCTTTCAGGCGCTCGAACAGGCCGGCTCCCAGGTGGACCCCTCGATTCTCTCCGGCGGTATTTGGGAAGCCCTGCTGACCACCGCCGCCGGCCTGAGCGTGGCGATTCCGGCATTGGCCGCGTTTCACTGGGCGGATCGCACCATCGAACTGTGCCGGGAAAAACTGCAAGACCGTCTGGCGCGCCTGAAAGTGCAGGTCCGCCGTCGTCAGGCCGCCAAGCCGGTGCGCGAAGAACAGCAGGCCGCTACGCCGCGCCGGGTGGTTCATGCATCTTGAACCCGAGCGTCACCGCTCGCCCAGCATCAGCCTGACGCCCCTGATCGATGTGGTGTTTATCCTGCTGGTGTTCTTTATGCTCGCCACCCGTTTTGGCGAGTGGAAAGACCTGCCCGTGAACGTGCTCTCCAGCGAAGCCAGCGAACAGAGCAACGACAAGCAGTGGCTGACCCTGACCGTCACCGCCGACGGCCAGGTGGAAATGGAAGGTCGCACTCTGCCTATTGATGAGCTGACCGCCGCTCTTGAAGGCCACAGTGAGTCCGTGCTGATCAGTGGCGATCCGGAAGCGCCGGTGCAAGCCGCCCTGGCCACGCTGGACGCCGCCCGCGCCGCCGGTCTGGAAGACGTGCAGTTGGAGCTGATGCCATGAATCTGGAATCGCCGGACAGCGGCCGCCGGCCGCCTCTGGAACCGGTTCTGCCACTGATTAACGTGGTATTTCTACTGCTGATCTTTTTTATGGTGGCCGGCCACCTTGGTCCGATTGAAAAGACCGACGTGCAGGCACCGGAAAGCGCGAGCGGCACCATCGACGAAGATCTGACCCAATTGATGCTGGTGCTCAACAAAGACGGTCAGTTGCTGCGCGACGGTGAGCCCTTGGACGTGTCGGAATTGCCCGCGTTGCTGGAAGCCCGCCGAGCCGCCCAGGCGGAAAAGCAAGCGCTCAATCAACCACAGGTGGCCGATCAAACACCTGCCAGCGCCACTGCCACGAACGACGATGACGACACCACACCACCGGTGCGCCTGCTCACGGACGCCGGCACGCCTTTGAAAATCCTGCGCGAAAGCCTGGCCACCCTGCGTGACGCGGGCGTGGCGGAAGTACGCCTGGTCACCCGGAGCGAGAGCGGATCGTGACAAGTCGGAGCCGTCAAACCATCAGTTGGGGGGTCGCTATTCTGGCCCACGCCGCCCTGCTCATCACCGTGGGCAGCATGACCCTGGCCGGCGGCCGCCCCGGCCCCGCCGGTGTGCCCGGCAATGAACAGGCCGTCACCCTCAAGCTCGGCCGCTCAGCGCCCGGGGAACTGGGTGTGCCGGCGCTGGCGCAGGCCGAAAAACCGGCGCCGGAACCGCAGCCCAAGCCCGAGCCGAAACCCGAACCCAAGCCCAAACCGAAGCCGGAACCTAAACCCAAGCCCAAGCCCAAACCTGAGCCTGAGCCTAAACCTGAGCCCAAGCCCAAACCGGCGCCCAAACCCGAACCCAAGCCGGAGCCGAAACCTGAGCCCAAGCCCGCGCCGCAGCCGAAACCGGTGCCCAATGCGTCGCCGGAAGGTAAGGCCAACGGCGGCGGCGCGGTGGGCACCGAACAGGGCGAGCAAGTGGCCCAGGGCCAGGGCAATCAGGAAGGCGCCATGGGCATCGCCGGCGACCCGGGACCAGGCGCCCATCGCAGCGGCGACCATGACAACCTGCTGGATCGCTACCTGGCCAAGGTCCGTGACACCATCGAATACAACAAGGTCTACCCGGCCCGCGCGCGCATGCGCCGCCAACAGGGTGAAGTGGTGTTGAGCTTCCAGGTAAACAGCGATGGCCGTGCCGAACAGGTGGAGCTGGCCGGCAGCTCGGACAGCCGCATCCTCGATCAGCAATCCCTGGAACTGGTACGCCGGCTGCGCTTCCCACCCCCACCGGATGAACTCGGTGGCTCGATTCCGGTCACCATCCCGATCCGGTATACGCTTTAGGGGGTCAGTGTTCAGTGTTCAGTGTTCAGTGTTCAGTGTTCAGTGTTCAGATAATCCCCGGCCTTGCTGAAAACTGAACACTGAAAACTGAAAACCTACTCCCCTTCCCCCCACCGCTTGACCAGCGCTTGCTCGATGCCGAGCTGGTCGAGGATGCGCGCGACCACGAAATCCACCAGGTCTTCGACGCTTTCAGGGCGGTGATAAAAGCCCGGGGCGGCGGGCAGGATGGTGACGCCCAGGCGCGCCAGCTTCAGCATGTTCTCCAGATGAATCGCCGAGAACGGGCTTTCCCGGGGCACCAGAATCAATTGCCGGCGCTCCTTAAGGGCCACGTCGGCGGCCCGCTCGATCAGATTGTCGCTGGCGCCGCAGGCGATCGCCGACAGGGTGCCGGTGGAGCACGGGCAAATCACCATCGAGGCCGGCGCGCCGGAGCCGGAGGCCACCGGCGCGGTCCACTGCTCCAGGCCACACACCACCAACCGCCCCTTGTCGGTGCCGCTGTGCGCGCGCAACGCCTGCTCCGCCTTGCCGGTGCCGGCCGGCAGGCTCAGGTCGGTCTCCATGCCGATCACCACCCGCGCCGCCTTGGAGAGGATCACGAACACCTCGCAGTCCGCGGCCAGCAGACACTGCAGCAAGCGCAGCCCATAGGGCGCCCCGGAGGCGCCGGTGAACGCCAGGGTCACTCGCCTGCTGGGGCTCATGGCGTCACCTCCCCGGGAGAGGACGCGTGCCGCCGCTGCAAGGCAGCGACCAGCTTGCCATGAATGCCGCCAAAGCCGCCGTTGCTCATCACCACGATGTGGCAGGGCCCCTGTTCAGCGCCCGCCACCTGTTCGATCAGCGCCTCCAGATCGTGCGCCACCCGCGCCGGCGCCGTCGACGCGCTCACCACCTTGTCGAGCGACCAATCCAAGCCGGGCGGTTGGTACCAGATCACCTGGTCCGCCTGGCCGGTGCTGGCGGCGAGCTGATCCTGGTGGCGACCCAGGCGCATGGTGTTGGAGCGCGGCTCAATGATCGCCACGATCCGCTCATCGCCGACTTTGCGACGCAGCCCTTCCAGAGTGGTGGCGATGGCGGTGGGGTGATGGGCGAAGTCGTCGTAGACGCGCACGCCGGCGATCTCGCCACGCAACTCCATGCGCCGCTTAACACCGGCGAAGGCGCTGAGCGCGGCGGCGCCGGCGGCCAGCGTGACCCCCACATGGCGGGCGGCCAGCAGCGCCGCCATGCCATTGCTGACGTTGTGCCGACCGGTCAGCGACCAGTCCACCCGGCCCGCTTCGGCGCCGTTGTCCAGCACCAGAAACGAGGAACCGTCGTCACTGAGCAGCCGGTAGCCCGGATCGCCTTGCTCGGCAAAACGCTCCGACTCACTCCAGCAGCCCTGCTCCAGCACCTGCTCCAGCGCCTCGTCGCCGGCCGGCAGAATAATCCGTCCCTGGGAGGGAACAGTACGCACCAGATGGTGAAACTGGCGCTGAATGGCGGCCAGATCGGCGAAGATATCCGCGTGATCAAACTCCAGATTATTCAGAATCGCGGTCCGTGGCCGGTAGTGCACGAACTTGCTGCGCTTGTCGAAAAAGGCGGTGTCGTACTCGTCCGCTTCGACCACGAAAAACGGCGTCTCGCCCAGCCGGGCGGAGACGCCGAAATTGCCGGGCACGCCACCGATCAGGTAGCCCGGCGCCAGCCCCGCGTGTTCAAGAATCCAGGCCACCATGGCACTGGTGGTGGTCTTGCCGTGGGTACCGGCCACCGCCAGCACCCAGCGCCCGGGCAGCACCACCTCGGCCAGCATTTGCGCACCGGAGGTGTACGGCAGGCCGCGATCCAGCACCGCTTCCACCGCCGCGTTGCCCCGGCTCAGCGCGTTGCCAATCACCACCAGATCCGGCGCCGGCTGCAACTGCGCCGCGTCGTAGCCCTGAATCAATTCGATGCCCGCCGCCGCCAGTTGATCGCTCATCGGCGGATACACGTTTTCATCGGAGCCGGTGACCCGATGCCCCAGAGCCCGCGCCAACTGCGCCAGCGAACCCATGAAGGTGCCGCAAACGCCAAGAATGTGGATATGCATGAAAGACCTCGGTCAAAATCCGGATTCAGGATACAACATCGGCTTCAAGCCACAAGCCACAAGCGGAGGGCTTAGGGATTTTCATCTTGAAGCTTGCGGCCTGAAGCTTGAAGCTATCTCCTTTTTGAATCGTGCGAGGAGAGACCATGCTGGTTATCAACGGCAGTGAAGAACTGAAAAGCTGGGAAGGCAAGGAACTGGGCGTCAGCGAGTGGATCGGGATTGACCAGGACCGCATCAACCTGTTCGCCGACGCCACCGGTGACCATCAGTGGATTCACGTGGATGTGGAGCGCGCCAACCGTGAGTCGCCGATGGGCGGCCCGATCGCCCACGGCTACCTGACCCTGTCTCTGATTCCCATGCTCAAGGACAAAATCTACAGCATCGAAGGCGCCACCGCTGGCATCAACTACGGCCTCAACAGCGCCCGCTTCCTGGCCCCGGTGCCCGCCGGCGCGAAAGTGCGCGGCCGCTTCGTAATGAAATCCGTCACCCCCCGTGGCGAAAACCGCTTCCTGATTTGCAACGAAGTCACCATTGAACTGGAAGGCAGCGAAAAACCCGCCTGCATCGCCGAAAGTCTTGGGTTGGTTTTGTTTTAGAAAAGAGAAAGTTGAAGGTTAAAAGTTAAAAGCGCGCGACTCCTGCCGGATAAACGGCTAAGCCGAGCGCGCGCGAACTTAACGCGGGAGCCCAAGCCGGGCCCCGTTTTTTCAACTTTCAACTTTCAACTTTCAACTTTCAACTTTCAACTTCTTTCAATGACTAATCATCCAAGGCCGGGCGGTGGGGAACATTTTGTGGCCTTCGGCGGTGTAGAACACCTTGGGCTTGTCACGGGCGTGGTGGCAGCAGCCACGGTCTTTTTCGGTGGCGTGGTTGCCGTGGCGGGGTTCGTGGGCGGCGTGTTCGTTGCGGGCCATGGCCTGACGTTTTTCCGGGGCCATGTCGAGCAACGCCGGGGCCACCAGAATCACCCTGGCGGACAGCACCCCGCAATGCGGACACGGGCAGCATTCGCCGGAGGCACTGACCGGGACCAATTCGTGAAACAGGCCATGATCGGCGCATTTATAGTCGTACAGTGGCATCGTGGTCCCCTTGTTCGCTATTTGTCCTTGGCCAGAGGCAGGTCAGTGCCGCCTTTCACCGCCTTCACCGGACCGTCGGCGTTGGGTTTAACGTCGAACTCGAAGATGTCGGTGGGTAACCACAGGGTGGCGCACGCGTTGGGCACATCCACCACGCCGCTGATGTGCCCCTGCACCGGAGCGCAGCCCAGCAGTGAGTAGGCCTGAGCACCGGTGTAACCAAATTTTTTCAGGTATTCGATGGCGTTCAGGCAGGCCTGGCGGTAGGCCACGTGCACGTCCAGGTAATGCTGCTTGCCCTGCTCGTCCACCGAGATACCTTCAAAAATCAGGTAGTCGTCGTACTTGGGCGCCATCTTGCTGGGTTTGAAAATCGGATTCTTGATCGCGTACTTGGCCATGCCATCCTTTATCAGGCTGACGCGCAAATGAATCCAGCCGGCCATTTCGATGGCGCCACAAAATGTGATCTCGCCGTCGCCCTGGCTGAAGTGCAAATCGCCCACCGACAGGCCCGCGTCTTTCACGTACACCGGGAAATACACCTGCGAGCCCCGCGAAAGATCCTTGATGTCGCAGTTGCCGCCGTGTTCGCGCGGCGGCACCGTGCGTGCGCCTTCGGCGGCGGCGGTGGCCTTCGCTTCGCCGCTGAGCTTGCCCATGTGGGCGGTGTCGGCGTAGGGCAGATTGACCAGCCCCGGCACCCGGTCCGGCTCGGTGTCGTACAGCTCTTTTTCCCGGCTGTTCCATTCATCGAGCATTTTTTTGGAGGGCAGGCAGCCGATCAACCCCGGGTGGATCATGCCGGCGAACTCGACACCGGGAATGTGCCGGGATTGAGTGAACATGCCGTTGAAATCCCAGATTGATTTCTGCGCTTCGGGGAAATGCTCGGTGAGGAAGCCACCGCCGTTCTGTTTAGAGAAAAAGCCGTTGAACCCCCACTGGCTGTCGTCGAACGCGCCGATGTCGAGAATGTCCACCACCAGCAGATCGCCGGGCTCGGCGCCTTCCACCCCCACCGGGCCGGTGAGAAAGTGCACCTGGGTCAAGTCCACGTCGCGCACGTCCTCTGCGTTGTCGTCGTTATGAATCTGACCGCCGGTCCAGTCGTGGCACTCAAGAATAAAGTCGTCCCCCGGCTTGACCATGGCGGCCATGGGGATGTCCGGGTGCCAGCGGTTGTGCACGCCTTCGTTGTCGTAGGGGGATTGCTTCAGGTCGATTTTGATGATGGTGTCAGCCATGCTTTTCTCCTCACGTTAAACAATGAAATCTCTGCGATCAGACCGACAGGTACGAGGCGATGCGCTGTTCGTCAAAGGCGCCGCGCTCCTGCTCATGCACCAGTTCGCCTTTTTCGATCACCAGCACCCGATCGGCGATTTCCAGTACGAAACTCAGCACCTGCTCGGAGACCACGATGGACAAACCGCGCTCATCGCGGATGCGCTTCAGAGTGCGGGCGATCTCCTGGATGATCGAAGGCTGGATGCCCTCGGTGGGCTCATCGAGCAACAGCACGCTGGGGCCGGTGGCCAGCGCGCGGGCGATGGCGAGCTGCTGTTGCTGGCCACCGGAGAGGTTGCCGCCCCGCCGGCCCTGCATTTCCTTGAGCACTGGAAACAGCTCATAGAGGTCTTCGGAAACGCCACGGCCAGCGGCACCCTTGCCCGCCGCCGGTAAACCGGTTTCGATGTTTTCCTTCACCGTCAGAGTGGGAAACACCATCCGCCCCTGGGGCACGAAACCGAGGCCGGCGCGCACCCGCTGGTGGCTCTTCAATGCGGTCAGGTCCTGGCCGTTCAGCTCAATGCGCCCGTGGCGCACCGGCAGCATGCCCACCAGGGATTTCATCAAGGTGGTTTTGCCCATGCCGTTGCGGCCCACCACCGCCACGATCTCGTTGTCCTTGACCGCCAGGTTCAGGCGCCGGATCACTTCGCTCTGGCCGTAGGCCACGCTGTAGTCGGAAACGCTTAACATGGTCAGTGCCCCAGGTAGACTTCAATCACGCGCGGGTCGGATTTGACTCGCTCCAACGACCCTTCCGAAAGCACCTTGCCCTGGTGCATCACGGTGACCCGGTCGGCGATGTCCTCGACGAACTGCATGTCGTGTTCGATCACCAGCACTGAATGGTTGCGGGTGATCACGCGCAGCAGTTCGGCGGTCTTCTTGCGTTCGGACACCGACATGCCGGCCACCGGCTCATCCAGCATCAGCAGATCCGGCTTTTGAATCAGCAGCATGCCGATCTCCAGCCATTGCTTCTGGCCATGGCTGAGCAATTCCGCGCGCTGTTCGAGCTGGTCGGCGAGAAAAATGGTGTGCGCCACCTCCTCCACCGCATCGCGTACCCGGGCATCGCGGCGAAACGACAGCGCGCCCATCACCGAGCGCCCGCTCGGATAGGAAATTTCCAGGTTTTCAAAGACGGTCAGGTCTTCGTAGATGGACGGATTCTGGAACTTGCGCCCGACCCCCGCGCGCACGATCTGATGTTCCTTCATGCGCGTCAGCTCACGGCCGCGAAAGCGGATCGAGCCGTTGGTGGCGCGCGTCTTTCCGCAGATCAGATCCAGCACCGTGGTCTTGCCGGCACCGTTGGGGCCGATGATCACGCGGATCTCCTGGGGGTCGAGATAGAACGACAGATCATTGACCGCTTTGAAGCCATCGAAGGACACCGTCAGCCCCTCCACGGCGAGAATAAAATCGTCGTTGACCGGGCTCATGCGGTTTCCTCCTTAACGACCTGTTCCCCTTCGACGCCGCTCCGTTGCGCCGGGCGCCGGCGCAAGTGCCGCTCCCAGGGCATCAGATACCGCCGGTACAGACCGGCCAGGCCATTGGGAAACGCCAGCACCACGCCGATAAACAGCGCGCCCATGGCGTACAGCCACAGCTCCGGAAACGATTCGGAAAAGCTGGTCTTGGCGGCGTTCACCAGCAACGCGCCATACACCGCGCCGAGCAATGACAGCCGCCCACCCACGGCGCAGAAAATCACCATTTCGATGGACGGCACGATGCCTACGAACGACGGCGACATAAACCCCACCTGCAAGGTGAACAGGGCGCCACCGATGCCGGCGAACATTGCCGCGATGCAAAACACGAACACCTTGAATGACGCCACGTCGTAACCGGAAAAGCGCACCCGGTCTTCCTTGTCGCGCATCGCCACCAGAATGCGCCCCAGCTTGCTGCCAAGGATGCGGCGGGCGAACAACAGACACACGAACAGCAGCGCCACGCACAGGTAATAAAGCACCAACTTGGCTTCATTGCTGCGAATGTCCCAGCCCATCAGAGTGCGCAGGTCGGTGATGCCGTTAGCGCCACCGGTGAAGCCCTGCTGGCCGATGATCAAGATGGTGACAATGGCGGCGATCGCCTGGGTGATGATGGCGAAATAGACGCCACCGACGCGGCGCTTGAACATGGCCACGCCGATCACGAACGCCAGAATCGCCGGCACCGCCAGCACCGCGATCACGGTAAAAGAGAAGCTGTGAAACGGCTGCCAGAACCACGGCAGCTCGGTGACCTGGTTCCAGTCCATGAAATCCGGAATACCCGGTGTGGACTGGTTGCTGGTGGCCTCCGGGCTGGAGGATTCCAGTTTCAGAAACATGGCCATGCAGTAACCGCCCAGGCCAAAGAACACACCCTGGCCGAGGCTGAGAATGCCGCCGTACCCCCAACACAGCACCAAGCCAATGGCGACGAACGCGTAGGTCAGGTATTTGCCCACCAGATTCAGACGGAAGGCATCGAACACCAGCGGAAACACCACCGCCAGCAATAGCGCCAGCAGCAGGTAATAAAACGCTTCACGGGAGGCAAGCAGACCGATCACGGATGGCTTTTTCATGGCTACCTCCTGATCTTCAGGGCGAACAGCCCCTGCGGGCGCAGCATCAGAATGCCCACCACCACCAACAGCGTCAGAACCTTGGCCATGGAACCACTGAGGAAAAACTCCATGGTGGACTGCGCCTGGGAAATGGTGAACGCGGAGGCGATGGTCCCCAGCAGGCTTTGCGCACCGCCGAACACCACCACCAGAAAAGTGTCGACGATGTACAACTGCCCGGAGGTGGGGCCGGTGGAGCCGATCATGGTGAAGGCGCTGCCGGCAACGCCGGCGATACCACACCCGAGCCCGAAGGTGGTGCGATCCATGGCGCTGGTGTCGATGCCCACCGCTTCGGCCATCGGCCGGTTCTGCACCACCGCGCGCACCTGGCGACCCCAGCCGGAACGAAACATCAGCAGGTACACCGCCAGTGCGATCAGCAACGAAAGCACCATCACGAACAGACCATTGATGGGAATTTCCACCAGGTCGGTGAGCGCCACCGAGCCCAGCATCCACGAGGGCAGTTCCACGCCCACCTCGCGGGCGCCGAAGATCGAGCGAAAGCTTTGTTGCAGAATCAGGCTCAGCCCCCAGGTGGCGAGCAGCGTGTCCAGCGGCCGATGGTACAGATGGCGGATCATCAGCCATTCCACCAACATGCCCAGGGCGCCGCTGACCAGAAACGCCAGCACCATGGCGACGAAGAAGTAGCCGGCGAACAAAGCCGGCATATAGGCTTGGAACAATTGCGCGGTGAGCCAGGTGGTGTAGGCGCCGAGAATCATGAACTCCCCGTGCGCCATGTTGATCACGCCCATCTGGCCGAAGATGATCGCCAGCCCCAGGGCCATCAGCACGAAAATGGAAAACAGGGACAAACCGGCGAAGCCTTGCATGGCGAAGATCGACATCAACTCCGACATGGAATAATCAGCGAACATGGCAGCGCTCCCGAGCGGTGGCACCCAAAAAAACCGGCGCGGCTCCCGCCGCGCCGGGCCGAAGGATTACTTATAGCCTTCCGGGAACGGGTTCGGTTCCATCAGCTCCTTGGTCTCGTAGACCACTTCGTACTGGCCGTTCGCCTTGGCGTGACCGATGCGCGTTTTGGACCACAGGTGGTGGTTTTCGTGAATCCGCACATAGCCTTCCGGCGCGGTGGTCAGCTCAATGCCCGGTGAGGCGGCACGCACCTTATCGATATCAAAGGAGCCGGCTTTTTCCACCGCCGCTTTCCACAACCACGGACCCAGATAGGCCGCCTGGGTGACATCGCCGATCACGATGTCGTCACCCCAGCGTTCCTTGAACGCTTTCACGAAGGCGTCGTTGTTGGCGTTGTCCAGGCTCTGAAAATATTTCATCGAGGCATAGGCGCCCTGCACGTTCCCGCCGCCGATGCCGAGAATTTCGTCCTCGGTGACGGAGATGGTCAACAGCAGTGGCTTTTCTTCGGTCAGATCAATGCCCGCCGCCTTGAGCTGCTTGTAGAAGGCCACGTTGGAACCGCCCACCACGATGGCGTAGATCACGTCCGGTTTTTTCAGCTTGATTTTGTTGATCACCGAGTTGAACTGGGTGTGGCCGAGCGGGTAGTACTCCTCGCCCACCACTTTCAGCCCTTTCTTCTCGATGTGCTTGCGGGCGATCTTGTTGGAGGTGCGTGGCCAGATGTAATCCGAGCCGAGCAGATAGAAGCTCTTGGCGCCCTTCTCGCGCACCACCCAATCGATGCCGGCAAGAATCTGCTGGGTCGCTTCCTGGCCGGTGTAGATCACGTTCGGAGATTGCTCCAGGCCCTCGTAGAAGGTGGGGTAATAAAGCATGCCGTTGTATTGCTCGAACACCGGCAGCACCGCCTTGCGCGACGCCGACGTCCAGCAGCCGAACACCGCCGCGGCCTTGTCGTTGACCAGAAGTTTGCGGGATTTTTCCGCGAAGGTGGGCCAGTCGCTGGCGCCGTCTTCCTGGATGAACTCGATCTTGCGCCCCAGCACCCCGCCCTGGGCGTTGATCTGCTCAATGGCGAGCTTCTCCGCCTGCACCGAACCGGTCTCACTGATCGCCATGGTGCCGGTAATGGAATGCAGAATGCCCACCTTGACGGTGTCGTCGGTGACCGCCAGGCCGGTGCTGTTGACCTCCGACGTGGCCGGCTTGGCCGCCATCAGCGGCGTCGACAGCGCCAACACCGCCGGCAGGGCGATCAGCCCCGCCAGCAGCCGGCGGCGCGGCCGGGAAAAAAAAAGTGTGGTTCGGGTTTTCATGGTCGTCCCCTCGTCAGCGAAATGTCTCGATGGCGAGTATGGGAAGCCCGGCGACCACCGCCCATGGGGTGAACGGGGCAGGCGCCTACGTCATTTGACGCATGGCCCCACCATCGGCACGGCCCTACCCTCGGGCGCGGGAATAAGGCGGCGGATGCTTTTCCAGAGCCGGCCTCGCCGCCGATGGTTTTGATTTTGGCGTCCGGCGTCCGGCGTCCGGCGTCCGGCGTGATCCTGCCAGGCAGTCATCACGGCACGGTTCGTGCTTCTTCTAAAAACAGCCGGCTCATGTCGACGCGGCCAGCGGATGGGGATGAATGGCCATACAGCAGCGGATTTTTCGCGTTCGGCGTAACTACAACCAATGGGTCGCCAACCAGACCCTGGAAGATTTCGCCCTGCGTTTCACCGCCAAGGCGGCGCGCCGCTGGTCGCCGGGGCGGGTCGCCAACACCGCCCTGGGGGCGATTTCGTTTCTGGCGCTGGAGGCCATCGGCGGCGCCATTACCCTTAACTACGGCTTCACCAACGCGGTGGGCGCGATCGCCGCGGTGGTGATGGTGATCTTCCTGCTCGGCCTGCCGGTCAGCTATTACGCCGCCCGCTACGGCGTGGACATTGATCTGCTCACCCGTGGCGCCGGCTTCGGTTACCTCGGCTCGACCCTGACCTCGCTGATCTACGCCTCTTTCACGTTTATCTTCTTTGCCCTGGAAGCGGCCATCATGGCCATGGCCCTGGAGATCCTGTTCGGCATCCCGCCCACCTTCGGCTATCTGATCAGTTCGCTGATGGTGATCCCGCTGGTCACCCACGGCATCACCTACATCAGCCGCTTTCAGCTCTGGACCCAGCCGCTGTGGGTGCTGCTGCAACTGACCCCGTTTGTCTTCATCCTCATGCAGGACCCGCAATCCCTGCAGCGCTGGCGCGCCTTCGACGGCCTGGCCGGCAATGGCGGCGGCTTTAATCTGCTGCTGTTCGGCGCCGCCGCCACGGTGCTGTTCTCGCTGGTGGCTCAGATCGGCGAGCAGGTGGATTTCCTGCGCTTTCTGCCGGAACCGGAGCCGGGGCGACGCTGGCGCTGGTGGGGCGCGCTGCTGGCCGGTGGGCCGGGTTGGATTCTGGTCGGTGGAGCCAAGATTATGGCGGGCTCGTTCCTTGCCGTGCTGGCGTTCAACCATGGGCTGCCCCATGAGAAAGCCCAGGAGCCCATGCACATGTATCTGGTGGCGTTCAGCCACGTCACCGGCCACCCCGCCACCCTGCTCGCCCTGGCCGGGGTGTTCGTGGTGCTTTCCCAGCTGAAGATCAACGTCACCAACGCCTACGCCGGCTCCATCGCCTGGTCCAATTTCTTTTCCCGGCTCACCCACAGCCATCCCGGCCGGGTGGTGTGGCTGGTGTTCAACGTGGTGATCGCCCTGGTGCTGATGGAGATTGGCATCTATCGCGCGTTCGAATCGATCCTGGGCAGCTACGCGGTGGTGGCGGTGGCCTGGATCGGCGCGCTGGTCGCCGATCTGGTGATTAACAAGCCGCTCGGCCTGAGCCCCCGGCACATCGAGTTCAAACGCGCCTATCTGTACGATCTCAACCCGGTGGGCTTCGGCGCCATGCTGATCGCCACCGGCGTGGGCCTGGCGGCGCGCGCTGGATTGTGGGGCGACCAGGTGCACGCGCTGGCCTCGTTCGTGGCGCTGGCCAGCGCCTTCGTGGCCGCGCCCCTGCTCGCCATCGCCACCCGTGGGCGCTATTACATTGCCCGCCAGCCGGAATCCAATGAGGCCCTCGCGAACCGCCCCTGCTGCATCTGTGAGCACCGCTTCGACGTGGAAGACATGGCTTTCTGCCCGGCCTACAACGGCCCGATCTGCTCGTTGTGCTGCTCACTGGACGCGCGCTGCAACGATGCCTGCAAGCATCATGCGCGCTTCCAGGAGCAGTTGATCGACTGGCTCGGCGGCGTGCTGCCCCGGGTGGTGGTGGTGCACCTGCGCTCGCGGCTGGGCCACTTTGTCGGGTTGCTGACCCTGGTGGTGCTGGTGATGGCCGCCCTGCTCACCCTGGTCTATCACCAACTGCCCGACGGTGATCCGGCCATGCGCCAACTGATGGCCGCCACCCTGGGCAAGGTGTTCGCGATTCTGGTGATCATCAGCGGCGTGGTAGCGTGGCTGTTCGTGCTCGCCCACGAGAGCCGCGTGGTGGCCCAGGAAGAGAGCCACCGGCAAACGCGCATGCTGATCGAAGAGATCAAAGCCCACGAAAAAACCGACCGCGAACTGCAAAAAGCCAAGGAACTGGCGGAAGCCGCCAACCAGGCCAAGAGCCGCTATCTGACCGGGCTCAGCCATGAGCTGCGCTCGCCGCTCAACGCCGCGTTCGGCTACGCCCAGTTGCTGGAACGGGACACAGCGATTCCCGAGCACCGGCGCGGCGCGATCAGCGCCATCCGCCGCAGCACCGAGCATCTTTCCGATCTGATCGAAGGGCTGCTGGAAATTTCCAAGATCGAAGCCGGCCGCCTGGAGCTGTATCGCAATCAGGTGAGAATACGCTCGCTGATCGATGAGCTGGTGGCGATGTTCCGCCTGCAGGCGGAGGAGCGCGGCATTGATTTCGCCTTCCACAGCCTCGGTCCGCTGCCCGAGTGGGTCACCACCGACGAAAAGCGGCTGCGCCAGATTCTTATCAATCTGCTCTCCAACGCGATCAAATTCACCCGCCGTGGCCGCGTGACCCTGCGCGTGCGCTATCGCAATCAGGTCGCCGAATTCGCCATTCGCGACACCGGCGTGGGCATCGCCGAAGAAGACCTGAGCCGCATCTTCCGGCCCTTCGAGCGGGTGCGCAAACCCGGTGTGCCGGCGGTGCACGGCACCGGCCTGGGGCTGACCATCACCAAGCTGCTCACCGACATCATGGGCGGCGACATTCGTGTCACCAGTGAACCCGGCGCCGGCAGTGAATTCCGCCTGTCGATGATGCTGGCCAGCGTCAGCCGCGCGGCGCCGCGCGGCGACAGCCAGCGGCCGGTAAGCGGCTATCGGGGCCGCCGGCGCCATCTGCTGGTGGTGGACGACGACCCCGCCCATCGCGGCCTGATCAGCGACCTGCTCACGCCGCTCGGCTTTCGCGTCAGCGAAGCCCCCGACGGCGCCACTGGCCTGCGCCTGTGCGCGGGCCACGACCCGGCCCCCGACCTGGTGCTGCTCGACATCGCCATGCCCGCCCTGGATGGCTGGCAAACCGCCCGGGCGCTGCGCGAACAGGGCTACCCCGGGCCGCTGGTGATGCTCTCCGCCAACGCCCGCGAGAGCCAGAGCGACGCTCCCCAGGACCTGCACGACGACTACCTGATCAAGCCGTTCAAAGTCGGCACTCTGCTGGACACCCTCGCCCGGCACCTGAACCTGAGCTGGCGCTATCACTCTCCGGTGCCGGCCAGCGGCACGCAAAAGGCCAGGCCCGAGCGGCTGGCGGTGGCCAGCCTGAATCTGGATGACAGCCTGCGCGACGAACTGCTGGCATTGGCGGAAATCGGCCATTTCGACGGGCTCCGCGCGGCCCTGGCCCGCGCCGAACGGGACCGCCGCTTGCCGGCCTCGCTGTCCAAAGCGCTTAGGCAGGGCCTCGAACGGTTCGACTTTCAGGCCCTGGTGACGCTACTGGAGACTCCGCCATGAGCGGCCCCGCGCAACGCAAGGACCTGATCCTGGTGGTCGACGATTGCGCCGATTCCCTGGGCATGATCCACCACGCCCTGGGCCAGGCCGGCCTCACCGCCCTGCTCGCCCTGGAAGGCGAACAGGCGCTCGGCATCGCCGAAAAGATGGTGCCCGATCTGATCCTGATGGACGCGGTGATGCCCAACCTGGATGGTTTCGAAACCTGCCGGCGCCTTAAGGACACCCCGGAGCTGGCCGGCGTGCCGGTAATCTTCATGACCGGCCTGAGTGACCCGGAGGATGTAATCCGCGGCCTCGAAGCCGGCGGCGTCGACTACGTCACCAAGCCGGTGCGGCCGGACGAACTGATCGCGCGCATCCGCGTGCATCTCAACAACGCGCGCCTGACGCGCAGCGCCCACACCGCCCTGGACCGGCTCGGCCAGGCGGCGTTCTCCACCGACGCCCAGGGCCAGTGGCGCTGGGCCACCCCGCAGGCGGAGCAGATGGTAGCCGGCGACGACGGCCAACGTCCCGACCGCCTGCACGCCCTGGCCGGGCACATCCGCCACTGGCTTCGCCACCGGCCCGCCCCCGGCGACCGCCTCGCCGTGGAGCTGCCGCCCAGCGCCCTGCGCCTGCGCTACCTGGGCGAAGACAACCCCGGCGAGCACCTGTTTCGCCTGCTGCTGGAAGACGGCGACGGCGAAGCCAGCCTGCTGCGCACGCAACTGCGCCTCACCGAACGGGAAACCCAGGTGCTGCTGTGGATCTCGCAAGGCAAAACCAACCGGGAAATCGGCCAGATCCTGGACCTCAGCCCGCGCACCATCAACAAACACCTGGAACAGGTGTTCCGCAAACTCGGCGTCGAAAACCGCACCGCCGCCGCCGCCATGGCGTTACGGTGTTTGGGACAGGGGACAGGTTGAAGGGAACAGGGCGCAGGGAGAGGCCGTGCCGTCGGCGACGCCGTGCTTTGTGGAGAGGGCTGCAAGCTTCAAGCTGCAAGCTTCAAGGGCGGCTGCGTGCCCCCGCAGATTGCGTTTTTTTGCAGCTTGGAGCTTGGAGCTTGTAGCCGCTGGTCATGCCGCCTCAAACACCTCCGGCATCCAAACCCCGATCAGCATGAAAGTAAGCACCAGCAACCCGAACGCCAGGGCCAGGCCGAGCAAGGGGCTGACCGACAGGGCGCGGTGGTATATGAAGCTTTGTACCGCCAGTTGCCAGACCACCAGCATCAGGTACAGGCCATCGATAAAGGGCACGTGCTGGCCGGTGGCCAGGCTCAGCAGCAGCAGCGGGATCGACACCAGCGACAAAGCGATGTCCACGCCGATCAGCGCCAACGCGGTCTGCGTCCAGCGCGCCCGCAATCCCTTGAAACCCAGTATCGCGGCGCTGGCGCCGAGCATCAGCAGCATCGACAGCATCTGCACGCCGATCATCTGCGCCACGCTCAGGCCGGTCTGCAGGGCGCCGTTGATAAACTGCACCAGCAGCCATACCGCCAGCAAAATGGCCACCAGCGGCGGCGCGAAGGGCATATCTTCCGGGCCGCTGCGAAACAGGCAGACTCGGGCAAAAAGACGGATCAAAGCGTTCATGGTTCCTCCCGGCGCGTATTGTTCCAGAGCCGGCGGCGCGAAACCATTGCCGTGGGCCTCAGGGGCTCTCCGCCACGGGGGTCGGCGCGCCAACGCCGTCATGGAAGTTAACGGGAACAGGCCTTAAACTGCGCGCGAATTCATCAGGGAGAAGTCCGCATGGCGCGCAAGAACGCGTTTTACGCCCAATCCGGCGGTGTCACCGCCGTGATCAACGCCTCCGCCGCCGGGGTCATCGAAACCGCCCGCGAGCACAAACAGACCATCGGCAAGGTCTATGCCGGCCGCAACGGCATCATCGGCGCCCTCACCGAAGAGCTGATCGACACCAGCAAGGAAAGCAAAAGCGCCATCGCGGCATTGAAGCACACCCCGGGCGGCGCCTTCGGTTCCTGCCGCTACAAACTCAAGGACCTGAACAGCGCCCGCCGTGAATACGAACGGCTGATCCAGGTGTTCAAGGCCCACGACATCGGCTACTTCTTCTATAACGGTGGCGGCGATTCCGCCGACACCTGCCTGAAGATCTCCCAGCTCTCGGAAACCATGGGCTACCCACTGCAAGCCATTCACGTGCCCAAGACCGTGGACAACGACCTGCCGATCACCGACGTCAGCCCCGGCTTTGGCTCGGTGGCCAAGTACACCGCGGTGAGCTGCCGCGAAGCGGCCCTGGACGTGGCCAGCATGTGCGCCACCTCCACCAAGGTGTTCGTGATGGAAGTGATGGGCCGCCACGCTGGCTGGATCGCCGCCGCCGCCGGCCTCGCCAAGGACCAGCCCGACGCCGCCCCGCACATTATTCTGTTTCCGGAAATTGCCTTCGACCGCGCCGCCTTCCTGAAGAAAGTCGAAGCCACCGTGAAGAAAGTGGGCTACTGCGTGATCGTGGTCTCCGAAGGCGCGCGCACCGCCGACGGCACCTTCCTGGCCGACGCCGGCACCACCGACGCCTTCGGCCACAAGCAGCTGGGCGGCGTGGCGCCGGTGCTGGCGCAAATGGTCAAGGATGAACTCGGCTACAAATACCACTGGGCGGTGAGCGACTATCTGCAACGGGCGGCGCGCCACATCGCCTCCGCCACCGACGTGGAGCAAGCCTACGCGGTGGGCCGGGCGGCGGTGGAGTTCGCGGTGGCCGGCAAAAACGCGGTGATGCCGGCGATCGTGCGCAAGAAGAGCAAGAAATACGCCTGGAGCATCGGCGAGGCGCCGCTGAAAAAAGTGGCCAACGTGGAAAAGAAATAGCCGCGCTCGTACATCACCCGCGACGGCGTCGGCATCACCCCGTCCGCGCGCGCCTACCTGGAACCGCTGATCGCCGGCGAATCCTACCCACCCTACAAGAACGGCCTGCCCCAGTTCGCCCGGTTGAAGCTGGTGCCGGTGGCGAAAAAGCTCAACGACAACTTCGATCTCTGATCCCGCCGACGGCGCCGCCCGGCGGCGGCGCCCACGGAACGCCGCCGCCCCGGCGCTGTCTGTTCTCCACGGGTGGCCGGCGCCGCCGACCACCCGCGACTCGCAAATTCCTGCAAAACCGTACCCGGCCATCTTGCGCCGGCCCGGGTTACACGGTTTGGTAGGGATCAAGTCTGTCCGCCAAGGAGAACCGGGTGAAAAAGCTGTGTTGGATGGTGCTGCCAGCGCTGATGGGGAGTGCCCAGGCGGCGGATCTGCTGACCATCAAGGGTCTCGCCGAGCGCCTGGACTCGGATCAGGCACCGGTCATCATTGATGTGCGCGGCGAAGGCCCCTACTTGCAAAGTCACATCCCCAGCGCGGTGATGATTCCCTACGACCACATCGGCAAACACGTGGATCTGCTCTACGACCGCAAAAAAGAGCCCATGTTGCTGTATGGCAACACTGAACGGGACGCACGCAGCGCCGCTGACGCTCTGGAAGAAGCCGGTTTCAAGCGGGTAATGATTCTGGTCGGTGGTTTCCAGGCCTGGCAGGCCGCCGGCGGCGCGCTCACCGACCCGATACCGGCCACCCCGGCGCCGAGCGCCGACCGCGACGCCACCACCGGTGCGCCGCCATCCACCGCGGTCGAGGATTGATCGCCCCGGCGACGCCGGCGGATTCACCATCGCGCACCCCTGCCCCCCTTTGCGGCCGTGATCGGGCTGGGCCGATCCGGCGAGGGGCCGAACGGTGAGTCGCCAGCCAATTAATGCAAACCATTCTCATTATGTTTATACTCCCCGCCATAAAATCTGCGTAACCGACCACCACGGGGATCACCATGCGACCGACCGCCTTCCGGCTTTCCGCCCTTTGCCTTTCCATTATCGCCGCCGCCGCCGTGCCCATCGCCCAGGCTCAGACCGACGGCGACGAAAGCGAGCGCTACAGCCTGGACGCGGTGCAGGTGCAATCCAGCGCCGACGCCTCCAAGGAAGGCCTGAGCGAGATCTATGCCGGCGGCCAGGTGGCGGAAGGCGGCAAGGTGGGGATTCTGGGCAACCAGGCGGTGATGGACACCCCCTACAGCTTCACCACCTACACTGGCCAACTGATTCAGGACCAGCAGGCCGCCAGCGTTGGCGAAGTGCTGCTCAACGACCCGGCGGTGCGGGTCGCCCGCGGCTTTGGCAACTACCAGCAGGTGTACCTGGTGCGCGGCCTGCCGATCTATTCCGACGACATTACCTATAACGGCCTCTATGGCCTGTTGCCGCGCCAATACCTGGCCTCGGAATTCATCGAGCGGGTGCAGGTGTTCCGCGGCGCCAACACCTTCCTGAAAGGCGCCGCCCCCGGTGGCAGCGGCCTCGGCGGCGCCGTCAACGTGGTGCCCAAGCGCGCCCCCAACGAACCGATCAACCGGATCACGGCAGGGGTACAAAGTGGTGGCCAGGCCAGCCTGGGCGCCGACATCGCCAGCCGCTCCGAGGACGGCCGTTTCGGCATCCGCCTGAACGCCGCCCGCCGCGACGGCGACACCGCCGTGGACGGCGAGGAATCGGAACTGTCCATGGCCCACATCGGCGTGGATTTCCGTGGCGAGGCGCTGCGCGTGTCCGGCGACCTGGGCTTCCAGAAGCACCGCATCGACGGCGGCCAGCCAAGCATTACCTTCGCCTCTGGCGTGCCGATTCTGGATGCGCCGGACGCCGACGAATCGATTGGCCAGTCCTGGACCTACTCGGACGAGCGCGACCTGTTCGGCACCCTGCGCGCGGAATACGACTTCGCCGACAACATTACCGGCTGGGCCGCCTTTGGCGCGCGCAGCAGCGAGGAATCGTCGATCTTCGCCAACCCCACGGTGAACGACGCCGACGGCAATTACAGCAGCTACCGTTTCGATACGGCTCGCGAAGATTCGGTGATTACGGGTGAAACCGGCGTGCGCTTTAATTTCCGCACGGCCGCCATCGCTCACACCGTCACGGTCAGCGGCTCCACCTATGAACTTGAGTCCGATAACGCCTACGACCTGTCAGCCATTGGCGCAGTGACCGGCAATATCTATAACCCGTCCACCATGACAATACCGCCCCTGTCAGGCAGTGGTGCCGGCGGCGATCTCGGCGATCCCAGTCGTACCATCAAAACCCGCTTCCAAAGCGTGGCGGTGGCAGATCAACTCTCTATGCTGGATGAAACATTGCTGGTGACTCTGGGCGCCCGCTATCAGACGCTCAAGGATTACAGTTACGACTATGTGACCGGGGAACGATTGGGCGATTCAAGCTATGACGACGACGCTGTCACTCCGTCAGTGGGTGTGTTGTACAAACTCACGCCGGCGGTCTCGCTCTACGCCAGTTACATTGAGGGCCTGCAAAAAGGGGAGCGGGCCGGTGTTAAAGCAGGCACCGGAACCGCCGTTAATATCGGCCAGGCTCTGGAGCCCTACGAAACCAAGCAAGGCGAAGTCGGCTTGAAGTACGATGGCGGCAATGTGGGCGGCAGCGTTTCCGTCTATCGCAGCCGGAAGCCGGTCGCCGGTCTCAACAGCGAAGACGTTTTCGAGGTCGTCGACCACCAGGAAAACACCGGCGCCGAACTGATGGCCTACGGCAACCTGACCCGCGACCTGACCGTGCTCGGCGGCGTCAGCTTCCTGGACGCGGACGTGGACGGCGACGACGCCATCGGCTCGCCGGACACCCAGGCCAACCTGAACCTGGAATACCGCCTGCCGCAACTGCCCGATCTGGCGGTGGACGGCCGGGTGATCTACACCAGCACCCAGTTCGCCGACGCCGCCAACGAGCAGAAAGTGGACGCCTGGACCCGGCTGGATCTGGGCGCGCGTTACCTGATCGCGCTTAACGACAGCACCTTCCTGACCCTGCGTGGCCGGGTGGAGAACGTCACCGGTGAAGACTACTGGGCCTCCGCCGGCGGCTTTCCGGGCGCCGGCTACCTGACCATCGGCGCGCCGCGCACCTTCCTGCTCTCGGCCACGCTGGATTATTAAGGCGGTCTTTAACCGACAACCCAAGCGCCCCGGGCTACGGGGCGCCCAGGCAGTCCCATGAAACAAACTACCTTGCGTCTGTGGTCCGCGATTCACAAATGGACCAGCCTGATCTGCACCGCCTTCATAATGATGCTGTGCCTGACCGGTCTGCCGTTGATCTTCCATGACGAGATCGACCACGCCCTGGACAGCGGCGACTGGCAACCGGCCCATCCGGACGGCCCGATGCTGTCGCTGGACGCCATGCTCAATGCCGCCCTCGCCAACCGGCCCGGCGACGTGCCCCTGTTCATGAGCTTCGACATCGACCGTCCGGTGGTCAACGTCACCTCCGGGCCCAGCGTGGACGCCACCGACGGCCAGATGCACTTCGCCTCGTTCGACCGCACCAGCGGCGCGCTGGTGCCCGGCCACGCCGACGGCGGCGTGATGGACTTTATTCTGCAACTGCACACCGACCTGTTTCTGGGCCTGCCCGGCATGCTGTTTCTCGGCGCCATGGGCCTGCTGCTGGTGGCCGCCATCGTTTCCGGCGTGGTGCTGTACGCGCCGTTCATGCGCAAACTGAAATTCGGCACCCTGCGCCAACCGAGCCAGGCGGTGCGCCACAGCTCACACCGGCGGCGCGCCAACCGCATCAAATGGCTGGATTACCACAACCTGCTCGGCATCGTCACGGTGGCCTGGTTGTCGGTGGTCGGCGTCACCGGCGTGATCAACACCCTGGCCAATCCGATCGTCGACGCCTGGCGCACCCAGTCGCTGGCCGATCTTACCGCCGGCTACCGGGACGCCAGCGTGCCCACCCCGGCGCAGATGGCCTCGCTGGACGACGCCGTCGCCCAGGCGCAACGGGCCGCCCCGGACATGACCCTGCAGTTCGTCGCCTTCCCGGGCGGCGGCTGGTCCACCGATCACCACTACGCCATCTTCCTGCACGGCAACACGCCGCTCACCGAGCACATCATTACCCCGGCGCTGGTCGACGCGCGCACCGGCGAATTCGCCGACATGCGTGAAATGCCCTGGTACAACAAAGCGCTGGCGCTGTCCGGCCCGTTGCATTTCGGCGACTACGGCGGCCTGCCTTTGAAAATTCTCTGGGCGATCCTTGATGTCTTCACCATCGTGGTGCTGATCACTGGCCTGTATCTCTGGATCGTGCGCCGCCCGGTCAGCGCCCGGAACAGCTACGCCACGCCCCCGGCGGCCACCGGGAGGTCCTGATGCGCGAACCGAACACAAAGCGCGTCAATACCTCCTGGCGGATTTTCGCCGTGCCGCTCTTTATCGGCCTGTTCAGTCTGGTCGGGCTGCTCGGTGCCCTGCTTGGCGATGGCCTGCTGGATGTGGTGTCCTGGGCGGGGCTGGCGGTGCCGGTGGTCATTGTCGGCTGGGCGATGAAGAGAAAGCGTTAACCACGCTGCGCTAGGAGCGACCATGAAAATTCCGCTCGCCTGCCTGCTGGCCGCATTGCTGCTGGCGCCTGCCGCCCGTGCCGGCGACGACCCGGCCACCGTGCTGGTGGTGCGCCATCGCTGGCATACCGGCCTGGTGCTGCCCGCCGACCGCCTGGCGCCGCCGCTGGCGTTCCTGGAACAGCAATTCGACTCGCCGCGGTGGTACGAAATCGGCTGGGGCGACAACGACTTCTACCGCCGCACCGACAACCTCTGGCTGCTCGCCAAGGCGCTACTCTGGCCGACCGACTCGGTACTGCATGTGGTCGCGCTGGATCGACACCCGGCTCGATTGCCTCACAGCGACGTGCAGGCGTTGTGTCTTTCCGCCGCGCACCTGCAGCGATTTCAGCACGCCCTGGCGGCGGATTTTCAGCTTAATGACGCCGGCCAGCCACCGGCCGCCGACCCCGGCCTCTACGGCGACAGCCGTTTCTTCCCGGCCCATGGCTCCTTCTGGTTCGCGCGCACCTGCAATACCTGGACCGCCCGGCGGCTGCATGATGCCGGCGTGGACATCCGCACCTTTATGACCCTGCGCGCGAAAAGCGTGATGTCGCAGATTCGCGATCACGGCCAAGCAGGCGCGTGCCCCAAATGAACGGACATCGGCGCCAAAGACCAGGCGGTATCAATCGCTGCGTACAGCATCTGGCTGGACGCGGCACTGCCTTCCAATCTCCCACAGCCGCTTCGTTGTTCGCCAAGTGCCAATCCGATATCTGGAATCCCCGGCTGAACGTTCTGGTGACGATTGGCGTGCCCGCCTGTCACGGCGCGGGTTTGCGCCAACCGCTCAGCCGGTACATCCTTAACGGCTTTCAGCAGAGCAACCAGCGGAGATCAAACCATGCGCGATATCTGTGTGTATTGCGGTTCCAGCCCCGGACGGCGGGAGGAGTATGTCGAGGCGGCGCGGGCCTTCGCCGGTGAACTGGTGGCCCGCGATCTGGGCCTGGTGTATGGCGGTGCCAGCGTCGGCGTAATGGGCGCGGTGGCGGACGCGGTGCTGGCCCAGGGTGGCCGGGTCACCGGAGTGATCCCGCAGGCGTTGCAGGACAAGGAAATCGCCCATCCGGCACTCACCGATTTGCACATCACCGGCTCCATGCACGAACGGAAGACAAAAATGGCGGAGCTGTCGGATGGCTTCGTGGCCATGCCCGGTGGTGTTGGCACCCTGGAAGAGCTGTTCGAAATCTGGACCTGGGGCCAGTTAGGTTGGCACGGCAAACCCTGCGCGGTGCTCAACGTAGCCGGCTACTACGACGGCCTGATCCGCTTTCTCGACCACGCCGCCGACGAGCAATTCCTGCGCCCCTGGCACCGCGACATGCTGCTGGTGGAAGAGCAACCAGCGCGATTGCTGGAGCGCATGGCGGACTATCAGAAACCGCAGGCGAAAACATGGGTAAAAAAGGGGGAGTTGTAGAGAGTCAGTTGAAAGTTAAAAGTTAAAAGTTAAAACGCGATCAAGTGCCGACCGGGCAGCAAAGCCGTGCCCGCGCTGGCCGGTACCCCGCCCTTTCACGGCCACCAGGCCGCAGCAGAGCCTCTGGACTGGCCCCATTTAAGTAGACACTGATTTTAAAGTGGCCGCATAGT
>NZ_NMQZ01000037.1 GCF_002864685.1 Alloalcanivorax mobilis | reverse complement strand
AAGGCACCGCCCTTGTCCCGCGTCCCCAATCAAGCTGCCCACCCAATCATGATCCAGAAAAGTCGCTTCCCGCTAAAGCGCGATGAGCCTTTTTTTTGTTTTCGGAGCCCGTCGGGTCAAAACTCTGGTGATATTTTTGTGTAGGATCAGGCCCAGCCAGCGACGGCGTTGGTTTTTGATGTTTGTGTCGGACGTCCGACGCAAAACCATCAAATTCGGGGCAGGCGGTGGCGATGAACTTTTTTGCTATTTCCCTTCGCTCTCTTGCCAACGCGCCATCAGCTCGTTGGAGGGCAGTGTTTCATCGAGCAGCTTGCGCGCGGTTTCAACGCCAGCAACAGGCAGGCCGGTCGGGTCGAGCAGGCCGACCTGCACCAGCACGCTGGCCTGATCCCAGTAAATATGCTCGTGATACAGCTTGGCACCACGGAATTTGATCACCCCGAGCATCGGGATTTCCACTTTCTTGCCGGTGGGCGCCACCCCGGGCAGCAGCCAGTCGATCTCGCGATCGTGGGTGAAGCTGAGAATGAATTCATCGACTACCTGGGAGGCGCCGACGGTGCGCGACACTGGCACCAGTTGCATGTCGTCCGGGTTGCCGTGCACGAAATGATGCTGATAAAAGCGGCTTAACTGTCGGTAGCCGACGCCGCCGGTCATGGTCGGAATATGGTTCACATAAGGTTCGGCCACCATGGTGGCCATGGTGGCGGACACGTCGCGGATCTCGAATTCCTGGCGGGTGTGCTCCTCCCACAGCGCCGAGAGGTCGTAGTGCGGGCCAATCTCCCGTTTCAGCGCGGCGATGGTGCGCTCATGGGCAATCAGCGCCGAGGCTTTGTGGTAATGGTCGCCGCCGGGGCGGGCGAAGGCATGGTCGACACCGGGGTAGACAAAGGTTTCCAGCCGGCTGACGGTGCCGCCCAGCGTGGTGATGATGCGTTCGCGCGCCGCGCCATCGCAGAAACCATCCAGTTCGGCGAAGTGCAGCACCAGGCGGCCCCGGATGTCCGCGGCCTCATCCAGATGATTTTCGATGCCGACGCCGTAATAGCCCACCGACACCGCCACCCGGGTGCGCGCGGCGGTCAGGTAAGCGAGCTTGCCGCCCAGACAGAAGCCGACGAACCCCAGGCCTTCGCCGGTGACGTCGGGGCGCTGCCCGAGCGCCGCCAGGCTGGCGTCGATGTCCTCGATGGCGCGGTCCACGTCGATGCTTTGAAACAATTCGAAGGCGCGCTTGAAATCCGCTTCGCTGTAACCGAGTTCAATGCCCGGCTGGATACGCCAGAACAGGTCCGGCACCAGCGCCACATAGCCTTCCTCGGCATAGAAGTCGGCGATCTCGCGCATGGTGGCGTTGACACCGAAAATTTCCTGGCCAATCACCAGCCCCGGCCCATGGCCCGCCTCCGGCACCGCGATGTAACCGCGAAACGTGCCGCCATCGCGGGCCTGAATATCAATGAACTCGCCCATGCCTGTTCTCCCGTGCCACGAATTCTGAAAGCGTGAAAAGAGTGAAATATTAGCAGAACCGCCCCCGGTTCTGGTCGAATCGCCTCCGCGCCGGACGACCAGTGGCCATGCGAGCGCTTTCTGATCGCGCTGATCTGGACTATAACCATGGACTATCTTTGCCTGATCTATCTTGACGAGGCGCGGCTGGCGGCGCTGCCGCGCAGCGAGCTGGAATCGCTGGTGTCGGCGATTGGTGTTTGGGAGGGGCGGCTGCGCCAGCATCGTCAGTGCCTGGCGCTGCATCGGCTGGGGCCGTCGCGGTTGGCCACCACCGTGCGCGCGCGGCCGCCCCGCCTTCACGATGGCCCCTGTGCCGGCGAGCGTGAGCAGCTCAGCGTGGTGGCGCTGATTCGAGCCCCTGATCTGGACCAGGCGTTGCAACTGGCCGCCGCGCTGCCCCTGGGCGCTTTGGGCGGGGTGGAAGTGCGGCCGCTGGCCATGGAGCAGACGAGGCAGGCATGCGCAACGGCAATGACAGCACCATCGCGGCGCGGGTAGCGGCGCTGTATCGCAGCGATTCGCGGCGGGTGCTGGCCACTCTGATCCGCTTACTGGGCGACTTCGACCTCGCCGAGGAGGCGCTGCAAGACGCCTTCACCGCCGCCCTGGCACAGTGGCCGCGGCAGGGCGAGCCCGCCAACCCGCGTGCCTGGCTGGTGTCCGCCGGCCGCTTCAAGGCGATTGACCGGCTGCGCCGGCGCGCCCGCTTCGATGCCTCCCGCGAGCAATTGGCCCAGCACCTGGAGATGCAACGCCCGGAATCGGACGACGACGCCAGCGTTGAAGATGACCGCCTGCGGCTGATTTTCACCTGCTGCCACCCGGCGTTGGCCGCCGACGCGCGGGCGGCACTCACGCTGCGCGAGATCTGCGATCTCACCACCGAGGAAATCGCCCGTGCCTTTCTGACCCCCACCCCCACCGTGGCGCAGCGCATCGTGCGTGCCAAGAACAAGATCCGTGACGCCGGCATCCCTTACCGGGTGCCGGACGCCGCTGAACTGGCCGAGCGGCTGGAGAGCGTGCTGCAGGTGATCTATCTGGTCTTCAACGAGGGCTATTACGCCAGTGCCGGAGAGAGCCTGACACGCACCGATTTGTCCGCCGAGGCGATTCGCCTGGGCCGCTTGCTGTTGGCCCTGCTGCCCGACCCGGAAGTGCGCGGGCTGCTCGGGCTGATGCTGCTGATCGAGGCGCGCCGCGCCGCCCGTCTCGACGCCGCCGGCGATCCGGTCTTGCTGGAACACCAGGACCGCGGCCGCTGGGACCGCGCCGCCATCGCCGAGGGCTGCGCCCTGGTGGAGCAGGCGTTGGGCTCCGGGCGTTTCGGCGTGTACAGCCTGCAAGGAGCGATCGCCGCCGTGCACGCCGAAGCGGCCAGCGCCGAGGCCACCGATTGGGCACAGATCGTCGGTCTTTACGACGTACTGCTGCGCGCCCAGCCGTCGCCGGTGGTGGCGCTGAATCGGGCGGTGGCGATGGCGATGCGCGATGGCCCGCAAGCTGGCCTGGCCCTGATCGAAGCCCAACTGGACGCCGGTGAACTGCGCGATTACCCGCTGATTCACGCCGCCCGTGCCGATCTCTACCGGCGGCTGGCGCGCCCCGACCAGGCCCGCGAGAGCTACCGCCGGGCCCGCGACCTGAGCCCGGAAGGCGCCCAGAAACGCTTTTATGAGCGCCGCCTGGAAATTCTTGAAAGCGCTGTCGAATGACGCCAATGGCGCACGATTAGTGTGAACAGACCCTGAGTGACAAACCAACCGGAGCGAGCCCGCCATGAAATACCTGTGTTTGGTCTATAGCGAAGAGGACAAGCTGCACACCTTGCCCGACAGCCCCCGCGACGAAGAGTGCAAGCACTACAGCGAGGGGCTCTACGAAAGCGGCGCGATGCTGGCCGGCGAAGCCCTGCAACCGGTGGCCAGCGCCGTCACCGTGCGGGTGCGCGGCGGCGAGACCTCGGTCACCGACGGGCCGTTCGCCGAGACCAAGGAGCAATTGGCGGGTTTTTACCTGATCCAGGCCCGTGACCTGAACGAGGCGATCCGCCTCGCCGCCGGCATTCCGCCGGCCCGCGTGGGCAGCATTGAAGTGCGGCCACTGCGTGAGCTGGCGGTATAAGCCGGCCGTGTCTTATTATTGGCGTCAGACGTCAGACGTCAGACGTCAGACGTCAGACGTCAGACGTCAGACGTCGCGGCTTATTTTTTCAGCAGGTAACCGTCGTATTCCTCGCGCAGAGTGCGCTTGAGCACCTTGCCGGTGGCGTTGCGCGGCAGTTGGTCCACGAACACCACCGCGTCGGGGATCTGCCAGGACGCGACCTGCCCCTGGTAGGCGTCGAGAATCTCCTGCTCCGAGGGGTCCTGGCCTTCTTCCTTGACGGCGATCAGCAGCGGCCGTTCGTCCCACTTCTCGTGGCGGGCGGCGATGATGGCGGCGTCGGCGATGCCCTCCATGCCCATGGCCAGATTTTCCAGCTCCACCGAGCTGATCCACTCGCCACCGGATTTGATGATGTCCTTGGAGCGGTCCTTGATGGTGACGATGCCGTTCTCGTCCAGGGTCGCCACGTCGCCGGTGGGGAACCAGCCCTCCACGTGCGGGGCCGGGGTGTCCACGTTGAAGTAAGCGTCGATCACCCAATGGCCGCGTGCGTACAGGTCGCCCTGGGTGTCGCCGTCACGGGGCAGCTCGTTGCCGTCGGCGTCGGCGATGCGCAGGTCGACGCCAAACGGCGGCCGGCCCTGTTTGGCCCGCACCGCCGCCTGCTCATCGGCGGACAGCGCCAGATGCTTGTGCAGCAGGGTGCTCACCGAGCCCACCGGGCTGGTTTCGGTCATGCCCCAAGCGTGCAGGGTGTCGACGCCGTACTCGTCACGGAAAGTGGCGATCATTGACGGCGGGCAGGCGGAGCCGCCAATTACCGTGCGCGTCAGGGTGGGGACTTTCTCGCCGGCCTTTTTGAGCGAATCGATCAGCCCCTTCCACAGCGTTGGCACGCCGGCGGCGAGGGTCACTTTCTCGTCGTTGATCAGGTTCTTCAGGCTGTCGCCATCCAGACCCGGCCCCGGCAGCACCAGCCGCGCGCCGACCATGGCCGCCGCGTAGGGAATGCCCCAGGCGTTCACGTGAAACATGGGCACCACCGGCAGAATGCAATCGCGCGCCGACAGCCCGAGGCTGTCCGGCAGCGCCACCGCCATCGAATGCAGCACGGTGGAGCGGTGGGAATAGAGTGCCCCTTTGGGGTTGCCGGTGGTGCCCGAGGTGTAACACAGGCTGGAGGCGGTGTTTTCGTCGAACTCCGGCCAAGCGTAGGTTTCGTCGCCGGCCTCGATCAGGTCTTCGTAGAACTGCAGGCCCTCGACCTTGGCGGCGGCCTCGTCGTCCTTGCCGCCCAGCAGAACCACGTGTTCCAGATGTTCCAGCTTGTCACGGATCGCGGCGATCAGCGGTAGAAAGGTCTTGTCGATAAACAGCACCCGGTCATGGGCGTGGTTGAAGATGTACACCAGTTGCTCGGGAAACAGGCGCGGGTTGATGGTGTGGCACACCAGGCCGGCGCCGGACACCCCGAAATACACCTCGAGATGGCGGCGGTTATTCCAGGCCAGGGTGGCAACCCGATCACTCTGCTTCAGCCCCAACCCGGTGAGTGCCGACGCCAGACGCCGGCTGCGGCGCTCGATTTCGCTCCAGCGGGTGCGGTGCAGGCCGCCTTCGGTGTCCACCGAGACAATTTCGCCATCGCCGTGATAACGGGCGGCATGGGCGATCTGAGCGCTGATCAGCAGCGGTTGTTGCATCATTTGGCCAAGCATTCGGGCTCTCCTGTCTTGTTGTCATCACCCGGCGCGCGGGTGTCTGTTGTTATCGTGATAAACGTCGATTCGTGGCCCTGAGTGGCGGGGCGGTGAACGTCTGATTCGATAATGTACCGGCCCGGGCGACAAAAACACATCAATGGGGTGTGACTACCTGCGTGATCCGCCGGGCCGGGCTTTCAGGCCCCCTCGCGAGACGCTTATAGTGGCTGATGGCAGTGGCCCCAATCACTGGAGAGGCTCCGATGGCCGAACCGTTTGATCTTCACGCTTACCTGAAGCGCATCGCGTTTCACGGCGAGCCGCGCGCGACTCTGGCGGTGCTGGCGGAGATTCAAAGGCTGCACGCGCAGCACCTGCCCTTCGAAAATCTCAGCCCATTGTTGGGTGAGGCGGTGCCTCTGGACCTTGCCGCCCTGCAACAAAAGCTGATCCGGCAACGGCGCGGCGGTTACTGCTACGAGCACAATCTGCTGCTGCTGGAGGCCCTGCGGCGGGTCGGTTTCCGCGCCCGGGGGCTGGCCGCGCGGGTGTTTTGGAACGCCCCTGCCGACGCCCGGCCGCCGCAAACACACATGCTGCTGCTGGTGGAATGGCAGGGCACCGACTATCTGGTGGACGCCGGCTTCGGCGGCATGACCCCCACCGGCCCGTTGCGGCTGCGCGAACGCGACGTTCAGCGCACCCCCCATGAGGATTTCCGCGTTCGGCCCGAGGGCCGCCTGTTCGCTCTGGAAGCCCGGGTCGCCGCCGCCTGGAAGCTGATCTACAAGTTTGATCTGGAGGAGCAGTGGCTGGCGGATTATGAGGTGGCCAGTTGGTATCTCTCGCATCACCCGGAATCCATGTTCGTAACCAACCTGATCGCCGCCCGGGCTGCCCCCGAAGGCCGGCACAGCCTGTTGAACGACCGTTACACCCTGTATCGTCCCGATGGCCACCGCGAGGAGCGGGCCCTGGCCGGTGCCACGGAGGCGCTTGAGCTGCTGGGCACGGTGTTCGCCATCGACGTGCCAGACGCCGATGCGCTGGCGGCCCGGGTGGAGGCGATCCTGAAAGCCGGCAAAGGCTGAATTTTTCCCTCTTTTTCATTCCCGGGAAACGCCGCTCCATGCCCCGCATCGCCCGTCATCAACGCCCCCGCTGGCATCCGCCCGGCGCGGGCGCCGGTTCACGGCGGCTTTTAAGTGATGCCCGGCGCGCCTATAACGCCAGTAGTACCGCTGCCGGTACGCGCGGTGCGCGCCAGCAAGGCGCCGCCGCCATGGACGACTTAACTTTAAGGAGAGACCCATGAAATCGTTTCTGCCCCGAGCCTTGATGCTGTTGATGACCTGCTTCGCCCTGGCCGGCGTGGCCCGGGCCGATGACGTGATCACCGCCGAGGAGTTCGTCGGTAACGTCTCGGCCATGAACATCGGTATCGTCAACATCGCGCAGACCGCCATCGACCAGGACGACGCCGGTTCTGAAATCCGCGATTTCGCCGAACGTTTGAAGCAGGACCATCAGACCATGAACAGCGAACTGCAGACCCTGGCGTCCAGCAAGCAGCTGAAGATGGCCGACGACGCCGATGCGCGTGGCATCGCCAACACCGCCAAATTGATGGTGCTCAGCGGCGATCTGTTCAGCGAATCCTTTATCAACACGCAGATCAGCGCCCATGAGCGGCTGATCGAGTACATCGAGCACGCCCGCGAGCAACTGAACGACGATGAGCTCACGCAATTCGCCAAGACCAAGTTGCCGATGCTCAACAGCCACCTGGAAATGGCGCGCCAGCTTCAGACCATGGAGCCCACCCAGGACCAATAACACGCACGACGTGCCCGGGGCCGGTTCATGGCCCCGGTTGCCCCTGCCGTCAGTCAACGCTTGAGACGCTTCCCCGGCTCCGCTAGTGTGGCCGCTTTCCTTTTACCCTCGCTCCCGGCCACGACGGCCGTGCTCTATCAATGGAACCCGCGCACTATGTGGATCAAGAACCTCACCGTTTTTCTCAGCGCCGACCCTTTCGCCTTTACCGCCGCCGAACTGGAAGAAAAGCTGGACCAGGCCTACTGCCCGCCCTGTGGTCCGCAGAGCCTGAGCAGCGAGGGCTTCGTGCCGCCTCTTAAGGGCGAAGCGCGCATGGTGATTCCCGCCGAGGGCTTTCTTTACTTCATGTATCAGGAAATCGTGCGTCTGCTGCCTGGCCCGGTGATCAAGGAAGAGCTGGATGAGCGCGTCGAAGCGCTGCAAGACCAGGAAGGTCGCAAAATCGGCCGCAAGGAACGCGCCGATCTCAAAGACCAGATCACCTTTGAACTGCTGCCCAAAGCGTTCACGCGCTCGCGCCGGGTGCCGGTGCTGGTGGACATGGAGCGCCGTCGCATCCTGGTTGATTGCGCCTCGGAGAGCCGCGCTGAGCAGGTCGTCTCGGCGCTGCGCAAGGCGCTCGGTTCGCTGCCGGTAACCCGCCCCTCGGCGCCGACCGCCACCGCCACCGCCTTCAACCACTGGCTGCAACAGCCCGCCGGCTTGCCGGAGCGTTTTACCCTGGGCGACCGTTGTGAGTTGAAGGATGGCAAGGGCGAAGGCGCCAGCGTGCGCTTTACCGCCGTCGACCTGAGCCAGGAAGAGATTCTCGCGCACCTGGAAAGCATGGTGGCGGTACGCCTTAACCTGTGCTTCAACGACGAGCTGGAACTGGATCTTCTGCAGGACTTTTCGATCAAGCGAATCAAGCCGCTGGATCTGATCCAGGAAAACATCGACGCCATCGACGCGGAAGACGCGATGGCCGAACTGATGGCCCGCATCACGGTGCAGGGCGGCACGCTGCGCGGCGCCTTGGACACCCTTTACAGCCACTTCGAGGTGGAAGCGCAAGCGCCCGCCGGCTGAGCCGGGCGCGGCTTTCCGGGGAAGTGTTTACAGTGTAAATTGAACTCTTTCCCGAGGAGCCCGACCATGATCGAACAGACCATCGCACAATGGCACAAGCTGGTGGACGCCAAAGACAGCGCCGCCCTGGACGAGATCCTGGCGGACAACGTGGTGTTCCACTCGCCGGTGGTGCACACCCCTCAACAGGGCAAGGCGATTACCCGCCTTTACCTCACCGCCGCTCTGCACACGCTCAACAACGAGCACTTCCGGTACCTGCGCGAGGTGCTCGACGGCGACAACGCGATGCTGGAATTCACCACCGAACTGGATGGCATTCAACTCAACGGCGTGGACATCATTCACTGCGACGCGGACGGACGCATCGACGACTTCAAGGTGATGGTCCGTCCCCTCAAAGCGGTCAACAAGATCCACGAAATGATGGGCGCCATGCTGGAAAAACTGAAATGAACCACTCAATAGCGCGTGGCGCCATGCAGGTGTTGCCGGTATGAGTTGACGGTCTGCCCCTCTCCCTGTCCCTCTCCCCAACCCCTCTCCCGCCAGGGGAGAGGGGACCCTCCAGAAAGCGGCCGGCAGCCTCTGTCGGTCCCTCCGGGCAGGGTTTGTTAGCCCCTCTCCCCTGGCGGGAGAGGGGTTGGGGAGAGGGGGCCGGCACGGCTTGAGGTTAATGAGCGCCGTGGTCTACCGGCCCGCTTTCGGACACCAGTCCACACCGGCGAGCCGGAAGCGGCCGTCACGGACGGTGTAACCGCGTTCCCCGGCGCGGGCCAGGACGTCGTCCACGCCTTTCACGTTCAGGTGCAGGGCGCTCAGACATTCCCGCTCACCGTCGCCGTGCAGAAAGCGCAGGGCCGCGCCGCCGGACTCCAGGGTGGGCGTGTCGTCAGAGTGGTCCAGCGGCAGCTCCAGAATGCGCGCCCAATGGCCGGCCAGGTCTTCCGGCACCGGTGTTTCCAGGTCGACGCCAGTCAGCGTTCGCGCCACCGTGGAGGTGGGGCTCTCGCGCCAGTCTTCTCCCGCCGGCCAGTACGGTCCGTCCAGGGGCTCGCCGCCCTCGGTGTGATTGAACTCGATCATGGCCGCGCGGCAATCGCGGGGGTGAAGCTGCACCCCCAGATAGCTCTCCACACGCACCCGGTTCACTTCCACCACGCCCAGGTCGGCGCAATGCTCGGCGCGGCCCACTGGATCGTCGCAATCAAAAATCGCCATGTAGCCGCCCTTGCCGCCGGAGCGCTGCAGAAACCGCTCGGCGGTGGTGCCTTCGCGAATCGGCGCGACGATTTCCACGAAGCGGTCGCCGATGGCGAAGATCACGTTTTCCAGCCCATAGCGGGCCAGATTCGGATCGCGATGGCAGACGTGCAGATCAAGAATGTGGCGCAAATCCGCCACCGCCGTTTCCAGTTCCGATGCCACCAGGCACACCTGGCGAAGCCGTAAATAAGACATCCTTTTCTCCCTGTTGGCCGCCATGATGATCGGTTAATCGAACACGATCACCTGACGAATCGCCTCGCCGCTGGCCAGCCGGTCGAAGCCTTCGTTGATCTGATCCAACGTCAGACGGTGGGTGAGCAGCTTGTCCACCGGCAGACGGCCGGCCTGATAGAGCGCGACGTACTCGGGAATATCCAGCGCCGGCACGTGGCCGCCCAGATAAGAACCCATGAAACGGCGTTCCTCGGCGACCATCTGCACCGGGCTGACCGCCAGCCGGGTGCTCGGGTGGGGCAGCCCGGCGGTGACCGTGGTGCCGCCCTTGCCGGTGGCGGCGAAGGCGAATTCCAGCGCCGGGCCAACCCCGGCGAACTCGGCGGCGATGTCCACGCCGCCGCCGCTGATCTTCTTGACCTGCTCCACCGCGTCTTCATCGCCGGAGTTGACCACATGGGTGGCGCCCAGGGATTTGGCCATGTCCAGTTTGTCTTGGGCGATGTCCGCGGCGATCACCTGGCGGGCGCCGCCGGCCACCGCGCCGAGCACCGCCGACAGGCCGACGCCGCCCAGGCCCACCACCAGCACCGACTGGCCGGCGCGCAGACCGGCGGTGTGCACCACCGCGCCGACGCCGGTGAGCACCGCGCATCCGAACACGGCGGCGATGTCGAACGGCAGATCCTTGTTCACTTTCACCGCCGAGCGCCGCGAGGTGACCGCGTATTCGGCGAAGCCGGACACGCCCAGATGATGATTGATGGTGGCGTCGCCCTGGTGCAAGCGATGCCCGCCGCCGAGCAGCACCCCTTCGTTGTTGGCCACGGCGCCGGGCGCGCACAGCGCCGCGCGGCCGCCCAGGCAATAATCGCAGGTGCCGCAGCTGGGCACGAACGAGAACACCACGTGATCGCCCACTTGCAGATCGGTGACACCGTCGCCCACTTCCATGACTTCGCCGGCGGCTTCATGACCCAGTGCCATGGGCAGCGGCCGGGGGCGATTGCCATCGATCACCGACAGATCGGAATGGCACAGCCCGGCGGCGCGAACCCGCACCAGGATTTCGCCGTGGCCCGGTGCATCCAGTTCCACTTCCTCGATCTTCAGCGGTTGTGAATCCTTGTAGGGTTTGCTGGCCCCCATCTCGTGAAGTACCGCCGCGCGCGTTTTCATAGTCTCTCCCTTGCGTTGAATCGGGCGGCGCCAGGGCGCCGCCAAACCGTTATCGACCGGACGTATCATCCGTGTCTTTACTAAAAGTGTGATCGTTTTCGCCGCGGAAAAAGTGGCGGCCGTAGATCAGCAGACACAGGGCCACGCCCACCGCGAACGCCCAGGTGGCGCCTTGCACCGCGAGCACCGCGGCGATCACGCCGGCGATGCCCAGATCGCGCTGGCTGCGCGCCTCGAGAATGCCAATGCGCACGCTCACATAGCCCTGGATCAACAGGGTCAGCGCCAGGGCGACACCGAGAATCGGCTCCACCAGGCTGACAATCGGCATCAGCAGCAGGCCGGTGTTGGTGCCCCAGCGGAACGAGCCGGCGCCGCCGAAGATCGAGTCCATGGCTTTGCGGCCTGCCTTGAAGCGTTCCACGATCACCACGTGCATCGCCGCCCAGAGCGGGCCGCACATGGCCACGTCCGGGCCGAGAATGCTCATGGTGGCGTTGCGGCCGCCAAAGATCATGTGGGCGCGGTCGGCGTCGTAATCAATCTTTTCATCCTGGCGGGCATCGTCCGCTTCATGCAGCAGGGCCTTGCCCTGCAGCACATCGCCAAACAACACGATGTACGCGGCCAGCATGGTCGGTATCGCCTGCAGGAACATACCCGGCGACGGCAACCCCAGCCCGAACACCGTGTACTCATTCCACAGGGTGGCGAAATCCGGCTTGGAGAAGCCCCACTCGATGGTCGGCCAGGGCGCTTCACTGAAGATCGGCGCGATCATGATCGCCAGCGCGATGATCGGAAAAATTCCCAGCTTGCCCAGGGTCGACCAGAACGCATTGCGGTTTTTCAGTACCGCGAAATGACGAGAAAAAATCAAATAAAAGGCGATGCCAATGGCGATGGAGATGGTCCAGGGGAAGCTCTCGAAGCGTCCGCCGGCTTCAAACACGGTGCTCACCGCGGCGATGCCCGCGCCCATGATAATGCCCGCCTTGATCGCCGGCGGCACCACGTTGACCACGCGTCGTGACAGCCCGGTGGCACCCAGGCCGATACAAAACACACCGAGCAAGAGCTGAAAGGCGATCAGCGCATGGATGCGCTCGGGGCCTTCCGGGAAGGTCTGGCAGTAGGCCATCAGCAGCGGGATCGCCGGCGTGATCCAGCCTGGCACCACCGGGTCGCCGAGCAGGTGGTGGGCCAGGTAGAGCAGGCCATTGAGCATCACCACCGCCAGCGCCGCCTCGAACGGCATGCCCAGCAACTCGGTCATCAGCGGGATCGCGGCCAGATCCACCGCGCACATCAGCAAGCCCTGCAGGTAGTCGGGCCACTCGAAGCGGTAATGGATGAACGGCAGCCGGACTTTAAAAGGGCCCAGGGGCCAGTACAGGGTTTCGCCATCCTGGCGGCGGTAGTCTCGCATGGGCCTTTCCGGGGTTAGCAACGGAGTTCATCAGTTTAGAAGCGCTGACCGGGTGGTCAAGCATCACGACATGGGATTGTCGACCGGCCCGGCGAGCCGCCACTGTTAAACCGTCACTGTTAAACAGTGTTAAGCCTCCGTGGAGCGGGCCGGGAACGGCGTAGCATACAGTGTCTGGCCGGTGCCAACGCCGGCTCAGGGAGTGTTCCCATGCCAAGGAGGTTCCAATGCGTTATTCCCCCGTGCTGATCGCCGCCGGCACCCTGGCCCTGGTGGCCTGCCAGCAGCCCGAAGACGACAAAGCGAAAGGCGAGGACCTGCCGCACCCGGACATCAATACCACCCAGTCCGGCGGCGAAGTCGGTTCCGCGCAGACTCAGTCCAACCGCCCGCCGGGCGGCGAGGCGGATGCCAAAGAAGGCGTTCAATCCGCCCAGGACGAGCAGGCGTCGCTGAGCGAGGACGAGGCCGCTACCTTCGAGAGCGAGGAATATGGGGTACGGATTACCTATCCCAAAACTCTGGAAAAGCACGCCGGCGATGGCGCGGGCAACAATAAAGAGGCGGGCTGGAACGCGTTCGCCGAGCCGGATGCCGATGGCGAGCAGTTGATCACCTTGACGGTGCCTGGCGCCAACGACAACAACCGTGCCGAATTCCGCATGGGCGCCAATCGCTCCACTAAGGCGCTCAGTCATTGCAAGGACGTTCCGGCCGGCGCCGCCCAGGCCGAGGGGCAGGAAAATCAGCACACCATCAGCGGTGTGCCGTTCGCCACCTTCGAGGTGGATAACGTCACCCAGGATCGCTACGAGCGCATTCGCAGTTACCGGGCCACCTACTCGGAAGCCTGTTACGCCATCGATCTGATCGTCAGCGGCACCGGCAATCAGAACGCGGCCGGCGAGGCCGACAAAGGCCAGGGCAAGGACCCGTCCGGCCAGTTCGAGCAGCTGCAAACCGTGCTCGACGGCGTCGAATTCACCAAATAACCGGTCAGCGCAGCAGGTAGCGCCCGAGCATCAGCAGGCAGATCACCACGATCAGCGGGCGGATCAGCCGGGCGCCGCCGCGCAACACCGCGTGGGAGCCCAGCCAGGCGCCCAATATCTGGCCGCAGGCCATTACCAGGCCGACGCTCCACAGCACCTTGCCGCCGAGCACGAACACGGTCAGCGAAGCGATGTTGCTGGCGAAGTTCAAGGCCTTGGCGTGGGTGGTCGCGGTGATCAGATCCTGACCGCGCAGGGCGACGCCCGCCAGCGAGAAAAACGAGCCGGTACCCGGGCCGAAGAAACCGTCGTAGAAGCCGATCAGTGGCACCACGCCCCGTTCGTAGGGGCGCGTCGCCAGACGTGGTGCGCGCGTCACATGGCCGGCCCCCGGGGTGAGCAGAAAATACAGGGCGATCCCCGCCAGCACCACCGGCACCAGGGTTTCCAGGGCGTCGGTGTGCACCACCTGGACCAGCACGGTGCCCAGGCCCGCGCCCAGTAACGAGGCAATGAAGGCGCCCTTGAGCGCGGCGGGCTCGAAACGGCGCAGGCGCAGCAGGGTGAGGCTGGCCATGCCCGACCCGAAGGTGCCTTGCAGTTTGTTGGTGGCCAGAGCGGACACTGGCGGCAGGCCGGCCAGCAAAAGGCCGGGCAGAGTCAGCAGCCCGCCACCGCCGGCCAGCGTATCGATAAAGCCCGCGGCCAACGCGACGCCGCCAAGAATGATTAACACCGACAGTTCCAGTTCCACCACGGCTCCCGTTCATCAAGCGCTCACTCTAACCAGATCGGTGCAGGCTCGCCATCGGCACGGTTTTACCAAGTTTCGCAAAATCCCGGTGGACAGCCCCAAGGCAAACGCTAACGTAACAATGTTGTGGTTGGGTGCCGTTTGGGCATCGGAGGGAGGGCAGTACCGGGCACGCCGGGAGGCGGGCTCGCTGGCGAGGAGAAAGAAAATGCTTGGCCTGCGTGCAGGAGTGGCTGTCACGACGCTGGCGCTATTGAGTGGTTGCGGCCCGGGCGAGGGCGGAGGTGGTTTTGAAACCGCCGCCGAGGCTCCGGCACCGCAAGTGGTGTTCCGCAGTGAAACCTATGGCGTGGAGATGGTGTATCCGGAAAACGGCGTGCAGGGTTCCGATGACGCCACCGGTTATTTCGACAATGCCGGCTGGCAGGTTTTCGCCGGGCCGGATCAGCACGGCACCCGCTTGCTCTCGCTGTTGCTGGAAGGCTCCAACGAAATCACCACCGGCGAGCTGCGCCTGGGCGTCAGCCGTAACCCGGAGCAGTTGCGCCAGTGCACCCAACCGGGGCCGCTGGCGCAGACGGACACGGTGTCCTCGGCCACCTTCGACGACGTTGAGTTCACCAGTTACAGCGCCGGCGACGCGGCCATGAATCATTATCAGAAGGTGCACGCGTTCCGCACGCTGCGCGACGACACCTGCTACGCCATCGACCTGATCGTGCGGGGCACCAACCCGGAAGTCTACGACCCACCGAAAACCCCGCCCTTTGCCCAGGACGAAGCTTTCCATCGTCTGCAGGCTTTGCTGGGCGGCTTTTCCTTTATTGAAAGAAAGTGAAGCGCAAACACGCTTGCACGCGGCACGCTTACACGCCAAGTCAAACCCCCCGTGCTGAACGGCTTGCGGTTTGGCTCGCTGCTTTTGCAACTCCGCAAAGCCGCCGCTGGCACCGGTTTAGCGTCTAGCGTGCAAGCGTGCTGCGCGCAAGCGTTTTCCCTAATGCTCCTCCTTGACCTTGAACCAGGCCGCGTACAGCGCGGGCAGGAACAGCAGGGTCAGGGCGGTGGCGACGATCAGACCACCCATGATCGCCACCGCCATTGGGCCGAAGAAGTCGCTGCGTGACAGGGGGATCATCGCCAGCACGGCGGTCAGGGCGGTCAGGGCGATGGGCCGGAAGCGGCGCACGGTGGATTCGATGATGGCATCCCAGGGCGCCAGGCCCTGGGCAATGTCTTGCTCGATCTGGTCCACCAGAATCACCGAGTTGCGCATGATCATGCCAGACAACGCAATGGTGCCGAGCATGGCCACGAAGCCGAACGGTTCGCCAAACAGCAGCAGGAACAGGGTGACACCGATCAGCCCCAGGGGGGCGGTCAGGAACACCAGGGTGGTCAGCGAGAACCGGCGCAATTGCAGCATCAGCAGCGAGATCACCACCAGAATAAACAGCGGCACGCCGGCGTTCACCGAGTTCTGCCCCTTGGCGGATTCCTCCACGGTGCCGCCCACTTCCAGTAAATAGCCCGGCGGCAGGCTGACGCGGATATCGTTCAGGCTGGGCTGAATCTGCTGCACCAGAGTGGCGGGCTGATCACCGCCATAAATGTCCGCGCGCACGGTCACCGTGGGCAGCCGGTTGCGGTGCCAGATAATGCCTTCTTCAAACCCGTACTCCAGGATCGCGACCTGGGACAGCGGAATGCTGCCGCCGTTGCTGGTCTGCACCGTCATATTGCCCAGTTGCGAAAGCCGCGCGCGTTCCTCGGCGGTGCCGCGCACTTCCACGCTGATCAGTTCGTTGTCCTCGCGGTACTGGCTCACCGCCACACCGGACAACGAGCTCTGCAGTGCCCGGGACAGGTCGGCGGTGTTCACCCCGAGAGCGCGGGCGCGGTCCTGATCGATGCTCAGGTGCACCACCTTGCTGGGCTCTTCCCAATCCAGATGCACATTGGTGACATGGGGGTTCTCGCGCACCTTGCCGGCCACTTCGCGGGCCAGCTCACGGACCTTGCCAATGTGCTCGCCGGAAACCCGGAACTGGATCGGATAGCCCACCGGCGGGCCGTTCTCAAGCCGGGACACCCGGCTGCGCACGGTCGGGAAGTTCTGTTCCATGGTGTCGATCAGCCAGGCACGCACCTGCTCGCGCTCTTCGATATTGTGGGTCAGCACCACGAACTGGGCGAAGCTGGCGGCGGGCAGTTGCTGATCCAGGGGCAAATAAAAGCGCGGCGAGCCGGCGCCCACATAGGCCACGTAGTTTTCAATCTGCTTGTTGTCAGCCAGGCGCTTTTCGAGGCGCTCCACGACATCCTGAGTGGCCTGTTGCGAGGCGCCTTCGTTGAGCTTCAGGTCGACCATCAGCTCCAGGCGCGCCGAGGGCGGGAAAAACTGCTGGGGCACCAGCCGGAACAGCGCCAGCGAGCCGACGAAGCACAGCAGGGTGAGCACGATCACTGTTTTGCGGTGCTTTACGCACCACGCCACCAGGGTGCGAAAGCGCCGATAAAACGGTTTCTGGTAGGGGTCGTGCACCTCGCCTTCGCCGTTCCGGCGCGCCAGGTCGGGCAGCAGTTTGTCGCCCAGGTAGGGCACGAACACCACCGCGGTGATCCAGGACACCAGCAATGCCAGCGTCACCACCTGGAAGATCGAACGGGTGTATTCGCCGGTGCTGGAATCGGCGGTGGCGATCGGCAAAAAACCGGCGGCGGTGATCAGCGTGCCGGTGAGCATGGGAAAGGCGGTGCTGGTCCAGGCGAAGCTGGCCGCCTTGATGCGGCTGAGCCCCTGCTCCATTTTGATCGCCATCATCTCCACCGCGATGATGGCGTCATCCACCATCAGGCCCAGGGCCAGCACCAGAGCGCCCAGGGAAATCTTGTGCAGGCCGATGTCGAAGTAATGCATCAGCGCGAAGGTCATCGCCAGCACCAGCGGAATCGACAGCGCCACCACCAGGCCGGTGCGCATGCCCAGCGAGAAAAAGCTGACGATCAGAACGATCACCAACGCCTCGATCAGAACGCGCACGAACTCGCCAACCCCTTCTTCCACCGCCGCCGGCTGGTCGGAGACCTTGCTCAGCGTCATGCCCACCGGCAGGGTTTCCTGAAGCTGTTTGAATTTCTGGTCCAGCGCTTCGCCAAGATCAAGAATGTTGCCGCCGCTTTTCATCGACACGGCGATGCCCAGGGCATCCTCGCCCATAAAGCGCATGCGCGGCTGCGGCGGGTCGCTGAAGCCGCGATACACGCGGGCGATGTCGCCGAGCAGGAAAGTACGCCCTTCGGCGCGAATCGGAAAACGGCGAATCTCATCCACGGAGCGGAAATTGCCGGACACACGCACGCGGATTCGCTCGCTCGGCGTTTCAAAAAAACCGGCGTCGGAGACCGCGTTCTGATTCTGCAGCGCCTGCTGCACGGCGGCCATCGAGACGCCCAGCGAGGCCAGTTTGGTGTTGTTGATTTCCACCCAGATTTTTTCGTCCTGCAGGCCGACCAGTTCCACCTTGCCGACGTTCTTGACCCGCTGCAGCGCCAGCTGCAGGCGATCCGCGTAATCTTTCTTCAGCGCGTAGTCGAAATCCTTGCCGGTGATCGCGTAGATGTTGCCGTAGGTGGTGCCGAATTCATCGTCGAAAAACGGCCCTTGAATGTCCTGGGGCAAGGTGTGGCGAATGTCGCCGACTTTCTTGCGCACCTGATACCAGAGATCGGGGATGTCGGAAGAGAGCATATTGTCGCGGGCCATGAACATCACCTGCGACTGGCCCGGCCGCGAAAACGAGGTAATGCGCTCGTAGTCGCCGGTTTCCATCAGCTTCTTTTCGATCCGCTCGGTGACCTGGCGTGACACTTGTTCGGCGCTGGCGCCCGGCCACAGCGTGTTGACCACCATCACCTTGAAGGTGAACGGCGGGTCCTCGCTTTGCCCGAGCTGGCCATAGGAGAGCACCCCCAGGGCGCCGAGCAGAATCATCGCGTAGAGCACCAGAGCACGGTTCTTCAGCGCCCATTCGGAGAGATTGAACGACATCGCGGTTACTCCCCGGTGGCCAGGTCCACGGATCGATTGGCGCGATCCACCGGGCGCACCTTCTGCCCTTCATGCAGCACCTGGGTGCCGGCGGCGATCACCCATTGGTCGGGTTTGAGGCCGGCCAGTACCGGCACCTGATCCTCCCGATAGGCGCCCACCTGGACCGGCGTTTTGCGCAGGCTGCCGTTGGCGGAGACCACCCACACGAAGGCCTCGCCGTGATCGGCGCTGAGCGCGGAGAGAGGAATCAGCAAGGCGTGTTGTGCGTCGGAGCCACGGCTATAAACCCGCGCGCTTTGCCCGAGTTCGGCGCCCACGGCATCGTTGTCGAACGCGACTCGCGCCTCGAAAGTACGGGATACCGGGTCGGCCGCCGGCGACAGTTCGCGAACCGTGCCCGGGAACGGTTTGCCCTGCCGTGACCACAGTTCAATGCGGACCTTCTGGCCAACCGTCACTTTGTCCACGTCCCGCTCGGGCAGATCGATGCGCACCTCGCGCTCGCCGGCCACCGCCAGGGTAAAGACTGCCTGGCCGGCGGCAACCACCTGGCCGGCCTCCGCCTGACGGCTGGCGATGACGCCATCTTGCGGGGCGCGCAGCACCGCGTAATCGGTCTGATTGCGAGCCACATTGAAGTCGGCGCGGGCCTGGTTATATTGCGCGTCGCTGGCCTTGAAGCGGCTTTCCACGGAATCGAACTGGGAGCGGCTGATCACCTCACGCTCCATCAATTTGCGGTAGCGTTGCAACTCGCTCTCGGCCAGCTCTTGATCGGCCTTGGCGGCGCTCATGCGCGCCCGCGCCGCCTGCATTTGCAAGCCGACGTCCTCGGCATTGAGTTCAGCCAGTGGCTGGCCCTGTTTGACCCGGTCGCCCACGTTCACCAGCCGGCGGCTGATCTTACCGGCGATGCGGAAGCCCAGTTGCGGCTCGTAACGGGCACGCACCTCACCGGAATAGCTCTCCAGGGCGCCGTCGGCGGCCACCGGCTGCGCCACCAGCGCCGGCCGTGGCGTATCCGGCGGCGGCGCCTCCGATGAACAGGCCGCCAGGACCAGGGATACGCAGATCAGCACATAGGGTTTCATGTTGGCACCATTTATTGAGTTCATCCGCGCCGCCCGGGACAGGCCCGGCCCCGCATCGTCGGCGCGGAGATAACTTGTTGTAAGAGCGCCTTGCTGACGCCAATGCTATACTGGCAGGTATAGTAATTTTACTGAACCCATCAGTCCACTATTTGGAAAATAATGTCGCCGACCACTCCCTCTCCGTCAGCCCGGGGCTCGTCAGCCCGGGGCTCGCCAGCCCGGGGCCGCCCCAAGGACCCGGCCAAGCGGGCCGCCATTCTGGAAGCCGCCAAGGAACTGTTTCTGCGCGACGGTTACGTGGGCACCAGCATGGACGCGGTCGCGGCGGCGGCGGGGGTTTCCAAGCTCACCGTCTACAGCCATTTTTCCGACAAGCCGACGCTGTTCTCCGCCGCGGTGGAATCGAAATGCGAAGAGATGCTGCCCTCGTTCGCGGTCGGTGATGATTACGATCTGGCCACCGTGCTTCAGCACATCGGTCAGAATTTCGTGGATGTGATCAACAGCGCCGAAGCCGTGGGCTTGCATCGGCTGATGGCGGTGCACGCCGGGCAGGGCACCGATACGGACATGGCCAGGTTGTTCTTCGAGGCCGGCCCCCAGCGCACGCTCAACGAGATGGAGCAATTGCTGGCGCGCTCCATGAAAAAAGGCGAGTTGCGCGTGGACGACCCGGCCCTGGCGGCGGAGTATTTTTTTGGCCTGCTGCAGGGCTGCCATCACATGAAAGTGCTGATCGGCTACGCGGAACCGCTTAGCCCCGCCGAGGCCGAGCACCACGTGCGTGGCGTGGTGACCCTGTTTCTGCGCGCCTACGCTCCCTGAGACCGCCCGCCGGCGCGGGCCGCCCGGCGGGTCGCGGAGTACCCTCTTTTTCTTTTTACGCCTTTTGCCCGGCCGGCAACCGGGGTAGGCTGCCTGCTCCGTTCGCGCCGGGCCTGCCGCCATGCTTCAGGGCTTCCTCGAAAACTTCGGCTATGTAGCCCTGTTCCTCGGTACCTTTTTCGAGGGCGAGACGATTCTGGTGCTGGCCGGTTTCCTCGCTTTCCAGGGCTATCTGCGCCTGGATCTGGTCATCGCCACCGCCTTTTTCGGCGCCTGCGCCGGCGATCAGCTCTGGTACATGCTGGGCCGCCACCACGGCCGCCGGGTACTGGCGCGCAAGCCGCGCTGGGAAGCGCTCGGCGAGCGCGCGCTACGGTTGATACGCCGCCATCCGGATCTGTGGGTGCTCGGGTTCCGCTTTATCTATGGCGTGCGCACCGTGATGCCGGTGGCGATTGGCGTATCCGGTTACCCGCCCGGCCGCTTCCTGGTCTTCAATTGCCTCGGTGCCGGGATCTGGGCGACGGTGCTGGGGCTCGCTGCCTACCATTTCGGCAATCTTCTGGAAACCCTGCTCGGCCACGTCAAACGGTATGAATTCATCGTGCTGGGCGCCCTGGTGGTGCTCGGCGTGCTGTTCTGGCTGCGGCGTTACTATCGCAACCGCCGTACTTAGAGCGCTGGCACGGTCCTTGATCGCGAAATGTTTTGGCCCAATGGCATGGCACTGTTGCCCTGAACCTGACGGTTTTGGGGTTTGACGCCGGACGCCGGACGCCAGACGCTAGACGCTAGACGCCAAGATCAAAATCGAAACCCGTCGCTGGCTGGGCCTGCTCCTACAAAAAACACGCCCCTCGCTGCAACGCCGCGGACGCCACTGAACACTGAAAACTGAACACAACTCCATACCCCCAAGTCCGAAAACGGCGAGTGCCGACGTTGCCGCGGCGTTATCATGGGGCCATGTGGATTGATGACGATGTGTGCTATCAGGCTCTGAGCGCCCGCGATGCCCGGTTCGACGGGCACTTCTTCGTGGCGGTGTCGAGCACCGGCATTTATTGCCGCCCGGTGTGCCCGGCGGCCGTGCCGAAGCGGGTGAACTGCCGCTTTTATTCCAGCGCCGCCGCCGCCGAAGGCGCCGGCTTTCGCCCCTGTTTGCGCTGCCGGCCGGAGCTGGCGCCGGGCCACGCCAGTGTCGACGCCCGCCATCGGCTGGCGCAGGCGGCCGCCGCGCGCCTGGATGACGGCGCCGCCGAAGCGACCTCGGTGGCGGATCTGGCCATGCAGCTGGGGGTCACCGACCGGCATTTGCGCCGCGTGTTCAGCGCCGAGTTCGGCGTCACCCCGATCGCCTACGCCCAGACTCAGCGCCTGTTGCTCGCCAAGCGTTTGCTCACCGACACGGCGCTGCCGGTGACCGAAGTGGCGCTGACCTCCGGCTTCCAGAGCGTGCGCCGTTTCAACGCTCTGTTCCGCGAGCGCTATCGCATGGCACCGGGAGATGTGCGCCGGCACGGACGGCGCCCTCCCGCTGGCGAACTGGTATTCCAACTGGCCTACCGGCCGCCGCTGGCCTGGCCCTTGTTGCGTGATTTTCTCGGCCAGCGAGCGATCGCCGGGGTCGAGGCGGTCGACACGTCGGACGGACCGGACCCGGCTAGCGGGCCAGGCAGCGGGCAAGGCCGCGGGCAAGGAGAGTACCGGCGCACGGTGGCGATCCGTCGGGGCGAGCAGCTGTTTCTGGGCTGGTTAACGGTGGCGCCGGTGGCTGGGCGCGATACCCTCAAGGCCACGCTCAGTGGCAGCCTGGCGGCGGTGGTGCCCGAGGTGCTGGCGCGACTCAAGCGGTTGTTCGACCTGGCTTGCCAGCCTGACCGGGTGGCCGCCGCCCTGGGTGAGGTGGCGCAAGCCCATCCGGGGTTGCGCGTGCCGGGGGCGTTCGACGGCTTCGAGGCGGCGGTGCGCGCGGTGCTCGGCCAACAAATCACGGTGCGTGCGGCCCGCACCCTGGCGGGGCGGTTTGCCGCCGAGCTGGGCACCCCGCTGCACACGCCGTTCGCCGAACTGACCCACGCCTTTCCCGACGCCGCCACCGTGGCCAACGCCGACCCCGCCCGGATTGGCAAGCTGGGCATTCTGCGCCGCCGGGTGGCGGCGATTCAGGCGCTTGCCGAAGCGCTGGTGGAGCGGCGTTTGCAACTGACACCCGGCGCCGATGTGGATGCCACCCTGGCGGCTCTGAAAGCGCTGCCCGGCATCGGCGACTGGACCGCCCAGTACCTGGCCATGCGTGCTTTGTCCTGGCCGGACGCCTTCCCGGCCGCCGACTTTGGCGTGCTCAAGGCGCTGGGCGAGCGCTCCCCGGCGGCGGCCCGGCAACGCGCCGAGGCCTGGCGCCCCTGGCGCGCCTACGCGGTGCTGCATCTGTGGCAATCGTTGGCTGACCAACAGAAGGAGTCTTGATCATGGTGCTTTATGAGCGTGTAGACAGCCCGCTTGGCGGCGTGCTTCTGGCGGCGCACGACGAGCGGTTGTGCGGCGTGTGGTTCGAGGGCCAGAAATACTATCCGCCGCTGCGGGGCTGGCGGCCGGCGTCGGATTCGGCGTTGCTGGGCGAGGCCGCCGCGCAGTTGAAGGCCTACTTTGAAGGGCGGCTGCGTGCCTTTGATCTGCCGTTGTCGCTGGCCCGGGGGACACCGTTTCAGCAGCAGGTCTGGCAGGCACTGCGCACCATTGACGCTGGCCAGACCCTCACCTATGGCGAGCTGGCGCGGCGCCTGCAGCGGCCCCGCGCGGTGCGCGCGGTGGCCGCCGCGGTGGGGCGCAATCCGCTGTCGGTGGTGGTGCCCTGCCATCGTGTGCTGGGCGCCAACGGTTCATTGACCGGCTATGCCGGCGGCCTCGACCGAAAAGCGCGGCTGCTGGCCCTGGAAGGGCATCAGGGCGCCTGGCAGGCGTCGGGCAAGCGCGCCGCCGGGCGATAATTCTGATGCCGGCGGGTGTGCCAGCACAGGTACACCCCCACCAGCATAATCGCGCAACTGGCGGCGAACGGCGTGCGGAACCCGCCGGACCACTCGATCAGCACGCCGGCCGCCGCCGGGCCGATCAACTGGCCGATGGCGTAAAACAGGGTGACGAAGCTCACCGCCACCGCCGCCTGGTGTGGTGGCACGGTTTCCGTGGACGCCGCCAGCACGCAGGTGAACAGGCCCGACACGCTCATGCCGAGAATCACGAAATGGGCGGCGAAAAACGGCGTGCTGGGCCACAGCACTGGCAGTGCGGTGGCGAACAGCGCCAACGACATACATAAAACCAGCCCGTTGGCCCGGCCAATACGGTCGGACAACCAGCCCCATACGGGTCCGGTAAAAATAGAGATCATGCCCATGGTCGAAGCCATGTGGCCGGCGGTCAGTGAAGGCACGCCCGCATCCAGCGCGTAGCTGTACATAAAGGTGGCCTGCACGATGTAGGTCAACCCCAGCACGCCGTACACCAACCCCACATTAATCACATGGGGGTTGCGAAACACCGGCTCTTCGCCGGAGGCGTGGCCGGCTGTTTCCTCACCCAGCGCCTCGGCGGTGCTGGCGGCGTAATGGCGGGTCGGGTTGCGCAGAAACAACAGCGCCAGCACGCCCACCCCAAGACCACCAGCGGCGAAGATCTCCCACACGTGTCGCCAGCCGTCGCGGATATCCTGCTCGGTGAGCGCCGGCACCAGCATGCCGGCCAGCAACATGCCCGCGCCCACGCCGCTGGTGGTGAAGCCGATCACCGCGCCGCGCCGTTGCGGGTAGGTATTGGCGAGCAGTGAAATCAACGGCGTGTAACCGAACGCGGTGCCCATGCCCAGCAACACCATCAGCACCATCAGCACCCACAGCTCATGGGCCCGGCTGAGGCCCACGAACCCGACGATCACCATCGCCAGGCCGAGCATCACCGCTTGCTTGCCGCCGAACCGTGCGGCGAACACCCCGGCCACCATCACCAGCAGTAAATAACCCAGCGCGGTGGCGGTGCCCAGGTTGGCGGCCTGGGAATAGCTCAGGTCGAGGCCGGTGCGCATGGCCGGCAGCATCAGCCCGTAACAGAGCCGGCCAAACACCAGCAACACCACGGTGCACAGGGCACCGGTGGCAACCATCAGAACAAAGGGGGGGCGTCGTTTGAAAAAATCCATTACCTGCCTCGGAGCGGGCCGCCACGGCAGGCCCGGTTCGTTATTATTGCGCCGGTCGCCAAGCGCCATGCTGACGCGGGGCCAACCGGTAACGGGCGCCACCACGGTGCCGCCCGGATGGCCTCAGTGTAGCCCAGAGCCCGGGGTGGGCATACCAGAGGGTATGTCCGAAAACAGTCCGATCATTGCCAATTTTCGTGCCGGGGCTATGCTGGCCGGCGCCAGTGGTTGGCGATGACAGGGCAGGCGGGAGTCAGTAATGAGCGAATTGAAAGCGGGCCGGTACCGGCAGTTCAAAGGCGGTGAATACCAGGTGGAAGGGGGCGCCCGGCATTCGGAAACCGGCGAGGAACTGGTCGTGTATCGCCCCTTGTATGGCGAGGGCGGCCTGTGGGTCCGTCCTCTGGCGATGTTTATGCAAACGGTGCCGGTGGAAGGCGGCGAGCGCCCCCGGTTTGAATACCTGAGCGACTGATCGGCAAAGGAGGGGGACGCGATGGCCTGGTGGGTGGACAAAACAGTCGGCGCGACCCTGGGCACCCTGGAAGCGGCGTTCGCGATGCCGGGGCGGCGTGTTGGCGTCAGTTCGATGGGCGAGGTGGTCTACGCCGATCTGGCTGGGCAGGGCTATTACATCAAGCGCTATCACCGCGCCGGCGGGCATCTTCAGGCTTGGGTCGGGCAGCCCCGGGTCGAGCGGGAGTGGCGCAACCTGCGGCGTTTCCAACAGTGGGGGCTGAACGTGCCCGAAGTGGTGGCGTATGGCCAGCAACGGCGCGCCGGGCACTTTCAGCGCGGGGCCCTGGTGACCCGTGCGCTCGACAATAGCGTCGATTTGGCCACCCTGGCGCGGCACGCTGACCCGAGGCTCGGCGATCCTCGCTGGCGAGACCGGGTGTCCCGGCAGGTGGCGCGGGCGCTGGCGGTTCTGCATGGGCACCGATTCTGCCATGGCGACATGAAATGGCGCAACGTGCTGGTAACCGATGACCGTGACCGGGTGTTTTTGATCGATTGTCCGTCGGGGCGCTTCTGGTGGGGGCCGATGTTGCGTTATCGGCGGATCAAGGATTTGGCCTGTCTGGATAAGGTCGCCCGCCACCAATTGAGCCGCAGCGAGCGGTTGCGGTTTTATCTTCGCTATCGCGGCATCGCCAGGCTGGGGCGCGCGGATAAGCGCGAGGTGCGCAAGGTGCTTGGTTTTTTTCAGGGGCGCGACTGACGGTCACGATAAACGCCGCGCCCGGCGCTGTGATCGCCGCGGCCGTGTTATCATCGCGGTTTTGCGCGAGCCCAGCCCTATGTCCGAGTCAACTCCGATCCTGCGCCTCAAAAAAAATGAGGAGCGCCGCCTCAAGGCCGGCCACGAATGGATCTACGCCAACGAAGTGGATACCGACAGCGCGGCGCTGAAAACGCTGCCCGCCGGCGCCGCCTGTGTGGTGCAAGACAGCCGTGGCAAAGTGCTTGGCCGGGCCCTGCTGAGCCCGCACTCGCTGATCGCGGCGCGCCTGTACAGCCGCGACGCTAAACAGGAACCCAGCCGCAGCTTTTTCAAAAAACGCATTGAACAGGCGCGCGTGCTGCGCGACACCCTGTATCCGGAGCCGTTCTACCGGCTGATCTATGGCGAGGCCGACGGCCTGCCGGGGCTGGTGGTGGATCGCTTCGGCGACACCCTGGTGGTGCAGACCGGCACCGCCGGCATGGAAGCGCATTTGGAAACGGTGGCGGCGGCGCTGGACGCGGTCCTGCAACCGGCCAACATCGTGCTGAAAAACGAGGCCTCGGTGCGTGAGCTGGAAGGTTTGCCGTTGTACACCCGCGCGTTCAAGGGCGAAGTGCCCGAGCGGTTGACGCTGCGCGAGAACGGCGCCAATTTCGAGGCGCCGTTGCGCGATGGCCAGAAGACCGGCTGGTTCTATGATCACCGCGAGGCCCGCCGCCGCATGGCGCCGCTGGCCAAGGGCGCGCGGGTGCTGGACGTGTTCGCCTATTGCGGCGGCTGGGGCGTGCAAGCGGCCTGCGCCGGGGCCCGCGAAGTCACCGGCGTGGACAGCTCGGCGCTGGCACTGGAATACATGCACCGCAACGCCGAACTCAACGGCGTGCAGGAAGGGCTGCGCACCATTGAAGGCGACGCCATGGAGGTGCTCAAGGCGCTCGCCGCCGATGGCGAAAAATTCGACCTGGTGATTCTTGATCCGCCCGCCTTTATCAAGCGCCGCAAGGATTTCAAAAACGGCCTGGCCGGCTACCACGCGATCAACGAATTGGCGCTGCGGTTGATCAAACCCGGCGGCTACCTGATCTCCGCGTCCTGCTCCATGCACCTGCCCGCCGACAAACTGCTCGACGTGATGCGCGCCTCCGCCCGTCACATCGACCGCAACCTGCAAGTGCTCGGCTACCAGGGCCAGGGGCCGGATCACCCGATTCACCCCTCGATCCCGGAAACCGCCTACCTGAAAAGCTGGTTCGCGCGGGTTTTGTTTGGGTTTTAAACTGTTGAAAGTTGAAAGTTGAAAGTTAAAAGTTGAAAGGGCGCGCGTGGGGGTAATTGTGCACGGCCCGCGCTTTTCAATTTTCAACGTTGAACCTTCAACTTGCCCTCGCTCAGACCCAAACCACCAGCGCAGTGATCGCCAGTACCACGGCGGTGGCTCGTGCCACCCGTGCCTGATTGCGGCGCAGGGTGTCGAGCAGGGGGCCGCGGGCCAGCAGCAGCGCCACCAGGCTGTACCAGCCGCCGTCAATCACCACGGCGGTGGCGGCGATCTGAACGCGGGCGCCGGTGCCCATGCCGACATCGACGAACTGGCTGAACAGGGCCAGGAAAAACAACGCCACTTTCGGGTTAAGGAAGGCGATCAGGAAACCATCGCGCGCCGGGCGCCGGCGCGGTGTCGCCGAGGCGGATGGATCGCCGGCGTTGGCGTGGCGCCAGCTTTTTATCGCCAGCCACACCAGAAACAGAGAGCCGGCCACGCGCATGGCGGTCTCAAGCTGCGGCAGGCGCTGCAACAGTGCCGCCAGGCCGGCCACGGTGAGCCCGGCGTAGAAGGCGACGCCGACGGCGTGGGCCAGGGCGGCGCTGACACCAGCCTGGGCGGAGCCGTGCAGGGTGTGGTGGGTGACCACCGCCAGGCTGGCGCCGGGGGTCATGGCGCCCAGCGCGCACAACCCGGCCAACAGCAGCCAGTTTTCGAAGCTCAACATAACGTGGTCCCGATCAATGGTGGGGGGATTTCACGTTACCGCCGCGTGGTGGTCAAGGGCACGGAGCGATTAGCCGGCTGCTAGGGATAGCGGGCGAACACACGGCTGCCCTGATCGCCGAACAGCAACACCTGATAAGCGTCGCGCCGCTCGCCCATTTCCATGCCTGGCGAGCCCGCCGGCATGCCGGGCACGGTCAGCCCGCGGGCATCGGGTTTTTCTTTAAGCAGCCGTTTGACGTCGCTGGCGGGCACATGGCCTTCGATGGCGTAGCCGTCGATAAAGGCGGTGTGGCAGGAACCCTGGCCCGGTTGCAGCCCGGCGCGCACCTTGATCGCTTGCAGATTCTCGGTGTCGTGCACGTTGACGTCGAAGCCGTGCTCGCGCATGTGCGCCACCCACTTCTCACAGCAGCCGCAATAGGGCGACTTATAGACTTCCAGGGTGCCGGCGGCGGCGAGGCCGCTGACCAGCAACATCAAGGTACTCAGGACGAAACGTTTCATCGGCTGATCTCTCTTTGGCGTTGTTTCATCGTTGTTCCAACGTTGTATCGGTGTTCATCGGCAGGGCGGATTCTATTCAACAATCAGGGTGCCCTGGTACATCTGCATCTGGCAGGTAAAGCGATAGGTGCCGGGCTGGGTGGGTGTCAGGGTCACGGTGGTGACCTCGCCAATGGCCAGGGTCTCGGAAACGTCGAGCCCGTGGAACACCACCTGCTCGGCGCAGGGGCTGGCGTCGCGGCGCTCGAATCGCAGTTGCAGGGTGGCGCCGGCGGCGGTCTTGATCACGGCCGGCTCGTAGACGCCGTGGTCCACCATGATGTCGATCACGCCGCCGCTGTGCTGGGTGGCGCGACCCTTTGAAGACAACCAGAACCACCAGACGATCAGGGCCATCAGCACCAGCCCGGAAAGGTTGACCAGAAATGTGCTCATGGGCGTTCTCCTTGTGGGCGCCGCTGACGCGGTTTGAACAACCGCAAGCGGTTGGCGTTGCTGACCACGGTGACCGAGCTCAGCGACATGGCGGCGCCGGCGATTACCGGGCTGAGCAGCCAGCCGGTGAACGGGTAGAGCAAGCCGGCGGCGATCGGCACGCCCAGGCTGTTGTAGATAAAGGCGCCGAACAGGTTCTGTTTGATATTGCGCAAGGTCGCCCGGGAAATCGCCATGGCATCGGCAACGCCGTGCAGCGAGCCGCTCATCAGGGTAATGGCGGCGGATTCGATCGCCACGTCGGTGCCGGTGCCAATGGCGAAGCCAACGTCAGCCTGGGCCAGCGCCGGGGCATCGTTGATGCCATCGCCGACCATCGCTACCTTCGCACCCTGCTGCTGAAGTCGCGCCACGTGGGCGGCCTTGTCCTCGGGCAATACTTCGGCGAGCACCTCATCGCTGCCCGCCTGGCGGGCGATGGCGTCGGCGGTGGCCTGCACGTCGCCGGTGATCATGATCACCTTGAGGCCGCTGTCGCGCAGCCGCGCGACGGCGTCGGCGGAGTCCGTTTTGATGCGGTCAGCCACGCCGATCACGCCCAGCAGTTGGGTGTCGCGGGCCAGGAACAAGGGCGTGGCGGCGTCGTCGCTGAGCGAGCGGGCGGCCTGGTCCAGCGTCATGGCGACGCCTTGTTGTTCCAGCCAGCGGCGGTTGCCCAGCCTCAGGGTGGCGCCTTCCTGGGTGGCGCTGACGCCCAGGCCATTGCTGGATTGGAAATCGCTGACCGCTGGCGGCGTCAGTTGTCTGCGTTTTGCTTCGTCGAGAATCGCGCGCCCCAGGGGGTGCTCCGAGCCGGCTTCCAGGGCGGCGGCCAGCGCCAGCACGTGTTGTTCGTCGCCGTCGGCGGCGATCACCCGGGTCACCGCCGGTTTGCCTTCGGTGAGGGTGCCGGTTTTGTCCAGCACCACGGTGTCCAGGCCGGCGGCGGTTTGCAGCGCTTCGCCCTGGCGAATCAGGATGCCCGCTTCGGCGGCCTTGCCGACGCCCACCATCACCGACATCGGCGTGGCCAGGCCCAGCGCGCAGGGGCAGGCGATGATCAGCACCGAGGTGGCCGCCACCATCATGTAGGCCAGCGGCGGGTTGGGACCGAAGTTGTACCAGGCCAGCGCGGCGCTCACCGCGATCAATAGAATCGCCGGCACGAACACCGCTGCCACGCTGTCCGCCAGGCGGCCAATCGGCGGCTTGGCGCCCTGAGCTTTTTTGACCAGATCAATAATGCGCGCCAGCGCCGTGTCGGCGCCCACCCGGGTGGCCCGGTAGATCAGTGTGCCGCTGTCGTTCAGGGTGCCGGCGGCGACGCTATCGCCGGGGCCTTTGCGCACCGGCATGGGCTCGCCGGTGAGCATGGATTCGTCAACGCTGCTGTCGCCGTCTTCCACCTCACCGTCCACCGCCAGGGTCTCGCCGGGGCGCACGCGCAGGCGGTCGCCTTCGCGGACCTGCTCCACCGGCAGGTCGATTTCTTCACCATCACGCACCACCCGCGCGGTTTTCGCGCGCAGCCCGAGCAAACGTTTTACCGCCGCTCCGGTCTTGCCCCGCGCCCGCATTTCCAGCGCCAGGCCCAGATTGACCAAACCAATGATCATCGGGCTGGCTTCGAAATAAACGTGGCGGGCGGCGGCGGGCAGCACCAAGGGAGCGATCACCACCACCATGGAATAGGCCCAGGCGGCGGCGGTGCCCACCGCGATCAGGGTGTCCATATTGGCGTTGTGATGACGAAACGCTTTCCAGCCGCCGACGAAGAAATGCCGGCCGGGAAACACCAGCATCGCCAGGGTCACCAGACCCACCACGAACCAGGCTACCTGGCCGGGCGTGCCCGGCTCCACCGTCATGGAACCGCCGGCCCAGCCCCACAGCATCACCGGCACGCCCACCGCCAGGCTCAAGGCGGTCTGGCCAAGCAGCTTTTTGTACAGCGAACGTTCCTGCTCTTCCCGTTCCTGTTCGGCAGTGTGGGGATCGCGCACTTCGCTGGCCTGATAACCGGCGGACTGCACCGCGCGGACCAGATCGTTCGGGCGTGCCCGGCCGCTGACGCGGGCGGTGCGGTCGGCCAGATTCATGCTGGCCTTGGCGACACCGGGTACCGCGCCCAGGGCGTCTTCAATGGTGCGCACACAGGACGCGCAGTGGGCACCACTGATCGAAAGCTGAACGTCCTGGTCCTGGTCCTGGTCCTGGTCCTGGTCCTGGTCCTGGTCCGCTTGCGCCAGCGGCGCGGTTTCGTCGGCCGCCGCCGGATCGGCGGCGTAACCGGATTCTACCAGCGCCTCTTGCACGGCCTGGCGGGACGCATCGCCGCTCACGGTGACCCGCTGGCCCGGCAGGTCCACGCTCACCGCGGTGACGCCGGGCACCACTTCGAGGGCGGCATCGATACGCTTAACGCAGCCCTGACAGGTGGCGCCTTGAATCGGCAAGGTCTGCTTGTTCATGGCCTGTTCCTCCATCATTGAAGGTCAGTATGCAAGGTTGGGGTTACCCTGGGGTCAAGCCTCCGCCAACAATGAAAACTTTTATAAAAGCGTCACTTAAATCGCGACCCGCGCATAGCCGCGCTGCTGGGAACCGTGGAAGATGTGCTCACCCTGATCGGGCAAGCAAGATCAGAACGGGGATCGGCAGCCACCTTGGCTTCGCCCCGGCCGGCCGCTCCCAGGCCGTTGCAAACAGCCCAAACAGAAACAGCGAGGACACGGATATGTTGAAACAAACCTTGATCGCTTCCGCCATTGCCGCCGCCACCGTGGCGAGCACCGGTGTTCAGGCGCAGACCCAGACCACGCCGGTACGCAACAACGACTTCTCCTACACCTACGGTCAGTTTGGTTACGACAACTGGGATTACGATAGTGGCCCGGATGTGGACGTACTCACCGGTGAAGGCGCGTTCGAATTGGACGAGCATGTGTTCCTGCGCGGCGGTGTGAGCTTCTACGACGGTGATTACGACAGCCCCGGCAGCGACGACGTGGACGGCAACCGCATTTACGCGGGCCTGGGTTTCCACACCCCGCTGCAACGCGGCCTTGATCTGGTCGGTACCGCCGACATCATCCGTGACGACAATGATTTCGACGATGATGAATTCGGTTATGCCCTGCGCGCCGGCCTGCGCCACCAGACCACGCAGAAACTGGAACTCTCTGGTGGTGCGCTTTACGAAGACATCTACGACGGCAACTTCGGTGTTTATGGCCAGGGCCTGGTGAATCTGACCACCGCCTGGGATGTGGGCGCTCGAGTGGCGTTCACCGATGACTCCGATTCTCTCGGCGTGTTCGGTCGCTACAATTTCTAATCGATAGCCGCCGATCAAACGGCCATAAGGAATGGCCAGAAGGAATGGAAAGGGCGCTCGGGATGAGCCCCCTTCCGCCAGGGAAGGCGGATCTACAACCAGAACGCGGCCATTCGGCCGCGTTTTTTTTGCCATCCACCTGACAGCGAAGCCGCCGTGGGAGCGGTCCCCGGCCGCGAACCGAGCCGAAGGCGAGGCTGGCCTGGCAAAGCCCCTTCGCGGTCAGGGACCGCTCCCACAAAACATTTCCGACCCAGCCCTGACCCCGCTACAGCGCCGCTGTGGGAGCGGTCCTTGACCGCGAACCGGCGTAGCCGGACGGCGCGCCAGTCCCGCTATGCCGTGATCAACCCGCCTCCCGTTCAGGGCACCGTTGGCGGCAGCCAGGCGGCCAGCGGCGCCCAGTCCTGAGCACGGCGGGCGTTTTCCAGGGCAGCTTGAAAACCCGGCTCGAGCTGCTCCAGGCCGGCGCGAAGCGCGGCATTGTCCGGCGCGGAAAGCTGCGCGAGTGTCGCCGCCGGTTGGCTGGCGCCGATGATCGCGCCGCTGTGCGCGTCCAGGTACAGTCCGGCGGTTGGGTCGGTGGCGCCCTGATGCTGATGCAGGCGCTCAAGGCGCTGGTCAATCACCGCCAAGGCGCAGCGCAGATCCTCGGGCCGCACAGTGGGCTCGCCGTCAAGCTGAGTCAGGTCGCTTTCCAATTGTGCCGCGCTCAGGTGTAAATACTGGCGCCGCCGATCCGCCTGCCGGGCGGCGCCCGGTTGCAGATCGGCGATCCGCCGGGGGGCGTCCGGAGCGCCAGCGAGCATCAGCCATAACGGTTGGAAGCCCAGGGCTACCTCGCCATCGTCAGTGGCGCCTTGCTGAGCGCGCAGACTGTCGGCGTTCAGGGCCAGGGCCGGGTCGTTGATCAGCCCGGAGTCCGGCCAGGCCGGCAGCGCGTCCACGTAAGCCGGATACCAGGGCCAATGATCCAGTTGGTCCAGTAGCGCCATGCGGTCCTTTGAACAGGCCCGGGTGGCCAGGCCCAGGTAGGCCTGATTGAAGGCCAGATACAGGGCGCTCCATTGCTCCCGGGCGCTTTGTAAATGCACCCGCGTGGGCGTTTCCAGCAGAGTTTCCAGCGCTTCATGCCATTGTTGGCGTTGTTGGCGCAAACCGGTGCTGGCGCCCTGGTCCGCGAACCGCGGTGCATCGCTGGCGCTGTCCGTGGTGGGGGCGGCGGCTGCCGCTGGCGGTGCCTCGCGTTGCTCGCAGGCACACAGCGCCAGCGTCAGCGCCAATACGATCAGCGACGATCGCCGGGGTGCGTTCATGGTGGCCTCTCTTATTCTGTTATCAGCGCGGGCAGCCGCGCAGCGACATCACCGGCCAGCCCTGCTCCCGAGCGGCGCGCTCCAGGGTTGGGTCCGGGTCCACCGCCACCGGGTTCGTGACCTGGCCAAGCAGGGGCAGGTCGTTGTGCGAGTCGCTGTAGAAATAGCTGCCGGTAAGATCCTCGCCGTGTTCGCGCAGCCACTCGGTGAGCCGCTCCACTTTGCCTTCGCGGTAGCTGGGCGTGCCGACGATGCGGCCGGTGTAGCCGTGTTCGGTTTTTTCCGCCACCGTGGCGATCAGATGTTCGATGCCGAGACGGGCGGCGATCGGCGTGGTGATGAAGTCGTTGGTGGCGGTGATGATCATCAGGGTGTCGCCACGCTCGCGGTGTTGCTCGACCAGAGACTCGGCGTCGGGCAGCCAGATGGTGTCGATCACCTCGTCCATAAAGCGCTGGCGGAGTTGGTCCAGGCTGGTCAGGGAATGTTCCTTGAGCGCGCCGAGAACGAATTCCTGATAGGCGAACACATCCAGGCGGCCGTCCAGGTAGTCCTGATAGAAGCGATCGTTGCTGGCCCGGTAGGAGGGGCCGTCGACCCAGCCCTGCTGGACCAGAAATTCCCCCCACAGGTGGTCGGAATCGCCGGCGATCAGGGTGTTGTCCAGATCGAAAATCGCAAGGGTCATGGTCTCTCCAGGGCATCGATGATCGGGTGTCCGCCGCCGTTAACGGCGCCGGGTAGCTTATCAGACGCGCTTTACCGAGGCAGTCGATTGATCGGGTTGCCCCGCCCGAGGTTTAATGGGGGCAATATGGCGTTGGTCTGCCCGGGTAATTCGGAAACCCTCGCGCCGCGCCACGGGATTGGACCATGACAGGCATTATTGACGAAAAAGGTTACCGGCTGAACGTCGGTATAGTGATCGCCGGCCAGGATGGCAAGGTGTTCTGGGGGCGTCGCGTGGGCAACCGTGACGCCTGGCAGTTCCCCCAGGGCGGCATGATGCCCGGTGAAACCCCGGAGCAGACCCTGTACCGGGAACTCGAGGAGGAAACCGGGCTGCGCCAGGAGCACGTGCGCATTCTCGCCACCACCGAGGGCTGGCTCACTTATCGGCTGCCGCGCCGCTTTTTGCGCCCGCCGCGCAATCGCCCGCAGTGCATTGGCCAGCGGCAGAAATGGTTTTTGTTGCGGTTGGAATCCGATGAAGAGGCGATCGATCTGGGTCGCTCGCCGATCCCCGAGTTCCAGGATTGGCGCTGGGTGAATTACTGGTACCCGATTCGCAAGGTGGTGCACTTCAAGCGCGGGGTCTATGCCCGGGCGCTGCGTGAGCTGGCGCCGGCATTGCGCGGCGCCCGGCGCCGGGAAGGCTGATCCTCGCCGGGTCGGGCGGCGATCGGGCGCCGGTTCACGGCGGCGCCAGGCCCTTCCCGGCGCCTCCGAAGAGCCGCCGGCTCAGCGGTAAACGATGTTGAACAGCCTCTAAGGAACCCCATGTCGATGCTCGATACCCTGCGCCGCATTGTGCAGGAAGTGAACAACGCACCGGATATTCGCTCGGCCCTGGATTTCATGGCGCTGCGGGTGCGCGATGCCATGGGGACCGAGGTGTGCTCCATATACCTGCGCGACAACACCGCGGAGCGCTACGTGCTGATGGCGTCCGAGGGCCTTAAACGCGAAGCGGTGGGGCACGTCAGCTTGGGGTTTTCCGAGGGCCTGGTCGGTCAGGTCGGCCAGCGCGAGGAGCCGATCAACCTGGAGGACGCGTTCGCCCACCCCAAGTTCCATTATCTGGCGGAAACCGGCGAGGACCCGTTTCACGCCTTCCTGGGTGTGCCGGTGATGCACCATGGCGAGGTGCTGGGCGTGCTGGTGGTGCAGCAGCGTGACGCGCGCCGCTTCGATCAGAGCGAAGAGGCGTTTCTGGTCACCATTTCCGCCCAGCTGTCGGCGGTGATCGCCCACGCGCACGCCTCCGGGGTGCTGTTCGAGCAACTCGACACACCGGAACGGGCCAGCTTCTACGATGGCGTGGCCGGCGCCTCCGGGGCCGCCATCGGCATCGCCAAGCTGCTGTTCCCGGAGACCGATCTGTCCGCGGTGCCCGACCGTGATGCCGAGGACGTGGCCTCCGAGATCGCCCTGCTCGACGAGGCCCTGGTGCGCGTGCGTCAGGAAATTCGCGATCTGGCCGAGCGCGCCAAGGCGAGCCTGGGCGCCGAGGAACAGGCGCTGTTCGACGTTTACCTGCGTATGCTCGACCGCCATGCCCTGCCCGCCGAGGTGATCGCGCGCATTCGCGAAGGGCAGTGGGTGCAGGGTGCGCTGCGCATGGTGGTGGACGCCCATGTGCACAATTTCGAAATGATGGACGACCCGTATCTGCGCGAGCGCGCCGCCGATGTGCGCGACCTGGGCCGGCGCCTGCTGACCCAGCTGCAAAGCCGCAACCGGCGCCAGATCGAGTACCCCGCGCACTGCATTCTGATGGGCGATGACATCTCCGCCCCCATGTTGATGGAGCTGCCCGCTGAGCGCATTGCCGGCATCGTCACCAGCCGTGGCTCGCGCAACTCGCACATGGCGATCGTGGCGCGGGCGATGGGCATCCCCACCGTGGTCGGTTGCCAGAACCTGCCGCTCAAGAAGCTCGACGGCAAAGAGCTGATCGTGGATGGCTTCCGTGGTCGGGTGGTGGCCAATGCGTCGGTGGAGCTTAAGCAGCAGTTCGAAGAAATCATCGCCGAGGAAGAAAGCCTGCTCGCCGGTTTGGAAAAGCTGCGCGACGAGCCGGCGCAGACCGAAGACGGCGTGCGCGTGCAACTGCAGGTCAACACCGGCCTGATGACCGACATCAATCGCTCGATTGAGCGCGGCGCCGAAGGGGTTGGGCTGTACCGCACCGAAATCCCGTTCATGGTGCGCGATCGTTTTCCCTCCGAGGAGGAGCAGCGCGCCATCTATCGCGAGCAGCTCGCCGCCTTCGCGCCGATGCCGGTGACCATGCGCACCCTGGATATCGGTGGCGACAAATCGTTGAGTTATTTTCCCATCGAGGAAGAAAATCCGTTTCTCGGCTGGCGCGGCATTCGGGTGACCCTGGATCATCCGGAAATTTTCATCGTTCAGGTGCGCGCCATGCTCAAAGCCGCCGAAGGCTTTGACAACCTGCGCATCATGCTGCCGATGATCACCAGCGTGTTCGAAGCCGAGGAAGCCCAGCATCTGATTCACCGCGCCTGGCTGGAAGTGCGCGAAGAGGGCATCGACGTGGCGATGCCGCCGGTGGGGGTGATGATCGAAGTGCCGGCATCGGTCTATCAAGCGCGGGCGCTCGCCCAGCGGGTCGATTTTCTTTCGGTGGGCACCAACGACCTGACCCAGTACCTGCTGGCGGTGGACCGCAACAACCGCCAGATCGCCGATCTGTATAACTCGCTTCACCCGGCGGTGCTGCACGCCCTGTTGCACGTGGTGGAGCAGGCCCATGAAGAGGGCAAGCCGGTGTCGGTGTGCGGCGAAATGGCCGGTGATCCGGCGTCCGCGCTGCTGCTGATGGCAATGGGCTACGACGCGCTGTCGATGAGCGCCTCCAACCTGCTGCGCGTGAAGGCGGCGGTGCGCAAGGTCAGCATGGGCTTTCTACGTCGCCTGCTCAACGAGGTGCTGGCCATGGACAACGGCGAAGTGATCGCCTCCTACATGGACCTGCAACTGACCAAGGTGGGGCTCGGCGATCTGATTCGCCACCGCAAGTCGGGGTAAGCGGGGAAGGGGCCTCTGTGGATTCAGGATTCAGGATTCAGGATTCAGGATTCAGGATTCAGGATTAAAAAAAACAGAGCGCTCTGCCGCCGATGGTGGCGTGGCGCACTACTCCTGAAAAATCTCTTCGATACGATGCCCCAGCACACGGGCGATGGTAAACGCCAGCGGCAGGCTGGGGTCGTAGCGGCCGTTTTCGATGGCGTTTACCGTTTGCCGCGACACCTGCAGACGCGCGGCCAGTTCGCCCTGCGACCAGCCTCGCTCGCCACGCATCGCTTTCAGATTGTTTTTCATCGGTAACGCAGGCGGCTGATCAGCAGGCCGATGAGCCAGAACACCGCCATCAACGGCCAGACCAAGAACATGCTGAGTTTGGGAAAGCCGACAATTTCAAGGAAACCGTAGCTGAAGGTAACCAGCGCGGTGGCGGCGAACGCCAGGCCAATCGCCTCGAGCTGGACCTTGATCTGCATTTCGTCGACGCGGCGGAGCTGGCGCACCACCACCCAGCAAACGCCGATGGCGGGTACCATGGGCAGCAATGCGATGGCCCAGGGCAGCGGCGGCTGGCCGCTCAGAAGCCACAGCGAAACCACCAGCACGACCATATAAGCGGCCAGCGCGGCGCCGAATTGAAGCAGATAGCGGGCGTTTTTCATGGCTCCTCCTGTAAAGTAAGCTTTACAGTAAAGAGGCGCTGGCGCTCTGTCAAGGAAGCTTTACATCGGGCCGTCAGCGATCCGTCGACCCGTGGCTGAAGTGCACCGGCCCGTCGGCGGCGCCGCTGGGCAGCCAGTTCTGCTCCGCCATGTGCAAACGGCCGTGGCGGTCCATGCGCACCGCGGAGCTGGCCCGGGTGCCGTAGTCGGGCGATTGGATGAACACCGGTGCCACCAGGCGCTCCAGGTCCACCGGCACGCCAGTGTCGGGCAGATGGTGGTCGTCCGGCTGGTGCGGGTCGTGCACCACCGCCAACAGGTCGGCCAGTTCGCCGCCTCGTTCCATGGCTTCCGCCAGTCGTTTTTTGCCGCGCTCCACCTTGGGCCAGGGGTCGTCCAGCAAGCCATTGCTGAGGCCATGCAGCCCCGGTTCCACTGGTTGCGCCGGGGCGCCCCGGTTGCCCAGGTACCACAATGAAGGGCCATCGCAGACCAACAGATTGAAGCCGCCGTAGTGCTGTTGCTCGGTTTGCAGTGCCCGGCAGAACGCCTCGGCGCTTTGCTCGCTTTCCAGAAACGCCTGCGGCAGCAGCCCCCGGGAGCGTTCGCCCACGGTGCGCTCGGCGATCGGTTCGCGGAAATTGGTGACCACCGCGAAGCGGCCGTCGCGGTGAATGCCCAGCCAGGTGCCGCCGGCGCGCAGATCCAGACCGCAGAATACCCGGTCGCGCCAGCGCGCCGATTGCGCCGGGCGCTGATGGAATTCATCCCGATTGGCGGCCAGCGCCAGGGGCATGGCGGCGCCGGGCCGCCAATTGAACAGCACAATACACATGGGGGTCCTTAATCACGAAAACGTGGCCGCACGGCGCGCAGACAGGCGGCGACGACTTGCGGCCAGATGCGCCGGCGCGGGTGGCCGGCAAGCGAGCCAAGCGCCAAGGTCTTTGTTAGCATACCCGCCTCTTGCAGGGGATATCCATGATGGAACGTCGATGATGCTGTTGCTGATTTGCGCCGCCATTGGCGTGCTGGCCGGGCTGATGGCCGGGGCGCTGGGGCTGGGCGGGGGCGTGGTCATCGTGCCGCCGTTGATCTATCTGTTTCATCAGCAGGGCTTCGCCCCGGAGGTGGTGGCCCAGATGGCGGTGGGTACCTCCCTGTGCACCATCATCGTCACCTCGGTGAGTTCGGTGCGCACCCATCATCTGGCCGGTTTCGTGCGCTGGCCGTTGACCCTGCGCCTGGGCGTGGGCATCGTCGTCGGAGCCCTGCTTGGCGCGGTGATCGCGGACCGCCTGTCGGGGCCGATGCTGACTCGCCTGTTCGGCGTGTTCGCGGTGCTGGTGGCGTTGCAGATGCTGATCAGCGGCCGCCGCCGGCGCACGCCACCGCCCAGCGGCGAGCGCCTGCCCGGGGCCGCCGGCCTGGCCGCCGCCGGCGGCGTGATCGGCACGGTGTCCAGCCTGTTTGGCATCGGTGGCGGCTCGCTGACCGTGCCGTTTCTTTCCTGGTGCCGGTTGCCGATGCAGAATGCGGTGGCGATTTCCGCCGCCTGCGGGTTGCCGATCGCGGTGGCCGGCAGCATCGGCTTCGTGATCACCGGCTGGCACCGGGCCGGGTTGCCCGATGGCGCCTTTGGTTACGTGTATCCGCCGGCGGCGCTGGCCATCGTGGTGACCAGTTTTCCCATGGCCCGGGTGGGCGCGCGGCTCAGCCACCAACTGCCCTCGGCAACGCTGAAGCGTATTTTTTCGGTGATCCTGATCGTCATTGGTCTGGAACTGATTTTCACTTGAGGGACCTGTTATGACCTTTCCGCAGATCGACCCGGTGGCGGTGTCCATCGGCCCGCTGCAGATTCATTGGTACGGGTTGATGTATCTGGTCGGGTTCGTGGGCGGCTGGTGGCTGCTGAAGCGGCGCACCGAACGCGCCGGCAGCGGCTGGACCCGCGAACAGCTCAGCGACATGCTGTTCTACATCGCGATGGGCGTGATTCTTGGCGGCCGCCTGGGCTATGTGCTGTTCTACAACTTCGGCAAGTTTCTCGACAACCCGCTGTGGCTGTTCGAGGTATGGACCGGGGGCATGAGCTTCCACGGGGGCGCCATCGGCGTGCTGACCGCCTTCGCCTTGCTGGCGCGCAAATTCGGCAAGCGCTACTTCAGCATCGCCGATTTCGTGGTGCCGGTGGTGCCGATGGGGCTCGGTGTCGGGCGGTTGGGCAATTTCATCAACGGTGAGTTGTGGGGGCGTCCGTCGGAGATGCCCTGGGCGATGATTTTCCCCTCGGATCGCATGGGCGTACCGCGCCATCCCTCGCAGCTCTATGAATGCCTGCTTGAGGGGGTGCTGTTGTTCGCGGTGCTGTGGCTGTATTCCGCCAAGCCACGCCCGGCCGGTGCCGTGACCGGGCTGTTCGGGGTCGGTTATGGGCTGTCGCGCATTTGCGTGGAGTTCTTCCGCGAACCGGATGCCCAGCTCGGCTATCTGGCCGGCGGCTGGTTGACCATGGGCATGCTGCTGAGCATTCCCATGGTGGTGATCGGCGCCGCCATGATTGCCTGGGCTTATCGCCACGACACCCGGAGGGTGAGCGCATGAAACAGTACCTGGACCTTTTGCGCACGGTGCGCGAGCAGGGCGTTTACAAAGGCGACCGCACCGGCACTGGCACCTACTCCCTGTTTGGCCATCAGATGCGCTTCAACCTCGCCGAGGGCTTCCCCCTGGTGACCACCAAGAAGGTGCATCTGAAATCCATTGTTCACGAGCTGCTGTGGTTTCTGGCCGGCGACACCAATATTCGCTATCTCAAGGAGCACGGTGTCAGCATCTGGGACGAGTGGGCCACCGACGATGGCGAGCTGGGGCCGGTGTACGGCGAGCAATGGCGTTGCTGGCCCACCGTGGACGGCGCGGTGATCGATCAGATCGATGAGGTGCTGGCCGAGATCCGCCGCAACCCGGATTCGCGTCGCCTGGTGGTGAGCGCCTGGAACCCGGCGGTGCTGCCGGACCCGCGTGTCTCACCGAAGGAAAACGCCGCCCGGGGTCGCCAGGCGCTGCCGCCGTGCCACTGCCTGTTTCAGTTTTACGTGGTGGAAGGTCGGCTCAGCTGCCAGCTCTATCAGCGCAGCGGCGATATTTTTCTGGGCGTGCCGTTCAATATCGCCTCCTACGCGCTGCTGACGCTGATGATCGCCCAGGTGTGCGGCTTGCAGCCCGGTGACTTCGTGCACACGCTGGGTGACGCTCACCTGTACAGCAATCATCAGGAACAGGCGGACACGCAACTGGCCCGCGCGCCGCGCGCCTTGCCGGTGATGAAACTCAACCCGGCGGTCAAAGACCTCTACGCGTTCCGCTACGAGGATTTCACCTTGGAAGGGTATGACCCCCACCCGGCGATCAAAGCGCCGGTAGCGATCTGATTAACGCTCTTACACGTGGCCGGTGAGGCCGGCCCCGCGTGCAAGCGTGTGAGCGTCTTGAAAAGGAATGCCCATGACTTTGCGTGTTGCCCTGATGGCCGCCAAGGCGTCCAACAATGTGATCGGGCGGAACAACAAGCTGCCCTGGTATCTGCCCAACGACCTGAAATACTTCAAGCAGGTCACCTGGGGCAAGTCGATCATCATGGGGCGCAACACCTGGGAGTCGCTGAACAAGGCACTGCCCGGGCGCACCAACATCGTGATTAGCGGCCAGCCGGATTATCACGCCGAGGGCGCGCGGGTGGTGACGAGCCTGGAGCAGGCTCTGAGCCTGGCCGAGAGCGTCGCGGTGGTGGAAGGTCAGGAGGAGGTGGTGGTGATCGGCGGCGCTCAGATCTACGCCCTGGCGCTGCCCCGGGCGGATCGCCTGTATCTCACCGAAGTGCACGCGGACGTGGAAGGCGACACCCGCTTTCCTGATTTCGACGCCAGCCAGTGGCGGCAAATCGGTCGCGAGGATTTCGCCGCCGAAGGCCCCAACCCTTACGATTACTCGTTCGTGGTCTACGACCGGGTCTGAACCTCAGGACAGCCCGCGGGCATCGCGCAGTAATTTCGCGGTCTGGATCAGCAGCCGTCGCCGGCCTGGCGGCAGGCCGCCGGTGAGGGTGAGAAGCTCACGGGTTTCTTTGTCGAAGGCGCTGGCCGGGTCGCGCAGATGCTGGCTTTTGGCCTTGCCTTCCAGTTCCTCGAACAGATCCTTCATGGACATTTCCAATGCCTCGCACAAGCGGGCAAGGCGCTGCACCGACACATCCTGTCGGTTGCGCTCGATACGAGATAGGTTGCCTGCGTCCGTTCCCGCCCGGAAGGCCACTTCTTCGAGTGTCTCTTCCCGGCGCAGCCGCCGCTCCTTGAGTATGCCGCCAATATCCATTGGCTAAGTCTCGGAAGCCGCTCTCGGCCGCTCAATGTGCTAATTGCAATAGTGCAAATTGATTAAATTGCCTTAAAGCACAGAGGGCGCTATTGAGGTTGTGTCTCCGCAAGGCGGGAGGCCGATCAGGACAGCGGGCCGGCCTCGCGAAGCGCGGCGGCCAGGTCGATCAGCAGGCGCCGCCGGGCCGGGTTGAGTTCGCCGATAATCGACAGCAGTTCCCGGGTTTCCTTGTCGAACGCGCTGACCGGGTCACGCAGATAACTGGCTTTGGATTTCTCCTCCAGCTCCTCGAACAACTCCGCCAGGGAGATTTCCAGGGCGGCGCACAGGCGTCCCAGACGCTGCACGGAAACGTCCTGCCGGTTGCGTTCAATTCTTGATAAATTGCCTGCGTCGGTGCCGGCCCGGAAAGACACATCCTCGAGTGTCTCTTCCCGGCGCAGTCGCCTCGCTTTGAGTATGCCGCCTATGTCCATCGGATAAGTTTCGGAATCAGCTCTCAAGCACTCAATGTTCTAATTGCAATGGCGCAAAAAAGGAGGATGCCATAACGCAATTTATGATTGGCTCGGATTGTGTCCGCGCAAGAGTGGTGGGCGTTTGCTATGGCTGTAGTTGGCCTGAATCGCGCTTCGCTTTGGCTCAAGAGCGTCGTGGTGAATTTCAGATACTAATGACAATATTGCGAATGGGCAATGCGATCTCCTTGCTCTTGTGCTTAAAATACTCTCTTGAAAATTGCGAATCGATCAGCTCCGGCGGGCACCCGCTCGCTTTTGCCTGATCGCGACGGATAACGAAACGGGCGAAGCATGGACCAGTTTAGCCAGTTCTCACCTTGGCCGCTGAGCGGAACGAGCGCGACCGGCCTTGATGCCCTGTTGTTTGATCCCGGCGCGGCCTCCTGGGAGGCGCAGCGTTACGGGTTCAACTGGGCCGGAAAAGACGACATGCTGCGGCAACTGGCGGAGCCGGCGGCGGGGGTGCTGCAGCCGCAGCCGGAAGCGTCCGAGCATTTCGAAGGCAGTGCCAATCTGATCGTCGAGGGCGACAACCTGCAGGTGCTCAAGCGCCTGCTGCCCGCCTACCGGCAGCAGGTCAAGATGATCTATATCGACCCGCCGTACAACACCGGGCGCGGGTTTCTGTATCCGGATAACTTTCGCCAGCCGCTGGCGTCCTACCGCCGTGAAGCGGGCGGCGGCAGTGGCGGCGAGAGCGAGGGGCGGCTGCATGCCCGCTGGCTGAACATGATGTATCCGCGGCTCAAGCTTGCCCGGGAAATGTTGCGCGAAGATGGCGTGCTGTTTGTCAGCATCGACGACCACGAAGTGCACACCCTGCGCATGATCCTCGATGAAATCTTCGGTGCCGCCAATTTCGTCGCCATGTTTCCCTGGCAATCGCGCACCTCCCGGCAAAACGACACCGATCTCAGTGTGCAGCACGAGTACGTGCTTGCCTACGCGCGCCAGCGCCGTCACAAGCAGCGTCGCCTGAAACCGGACAACGCCGATCTCTGGCACCGTCTGGAGGGGTTCGCCGCCTACCCCGCGCCGGTGGACCCAAGCCGCTACGCCAATCCGGACAACGACCCCCGCGGGCCCTGGAAGGCGGACCCGTTCGATGCGCCCAACCTGCGCCCGCGACTCACCTATGCGATCACCAACCCGGCCACCGGTCAGGTGCACTGGCCCCCGGAGGGGCGCTGCTGGCGCACCGGCGAAGACCGCTTCCGGGAATTGCTGGCGGACGGTCGCATCGTATTCGGCCGGCGCGGCCGCACGCGCCCGCAGTTGAAAGTGTTTTACGCCGAAAAGCGTGCTTACGGGGAGACCGCGTCCACCTGGCTGGACGGCGCCACCTTTGGCACCGCCACCGCCGGCACCCGGGAATTGCAGGGTTTGTTCGACGGCGCCTCGCCGTTTTCCTACCCCAAGCCCACCAGCCTGGTGCGTTTTCTGTTGCGCCTGGCCACCGGCCCGGATGACCTGGTGATGGATTTTTTCGCCGGCAGCGGTGTGACCGGCCACGCCACCCTGGCGCAAAATCAGGAAGATGGCGGCCGCCGCCGTTTCGCGCTGGTGCAACTGCCGGAGCCGACCCTGGATAAACGCTGGCCGACGATCGCCGATCTGACCCGGGAGCGGTTGCGGCGCAGCGCCGCCGTGCTGGCCAGTGAGGCGGGTTTTCGCGCCTTCCGGCTGGGCCCGCCACCGCCGGCGGGGGCGCCGCCCTGGCACTGGCTGCCGGAACTGGGCGTGCCGTTGCACGCCAGGCTGGAGAGTCTGGATAGCGAGCGCGGGCTTTATCGGCTTGAGCACCAGGACGAGCGGGCGACCCTGTGCACCGCCGCGACGCCATCAGGGGCGCTGCTGGAAAGTATCCTGGCCGATGACCCGGATGACCTGGTGCTGGCCGAGGGCGCCCTGGAAGGGCGCGCCGGTTTGCGTGACCGGCTGCAGCAGCAATTGGCGCGCCGTGGCGCGCGCTTGCGGTTCGGCCCGCGCGGCTGACGCCCGGGGCGCCGGGAAGCGGCTCAGGCGGGCGGTTCGGCGGGCGGTTGGGGGCCGGGCCGCGGCGCGCCGGCGGCGGGCGGGAACAGCAGCCAGAACCGATACACCACGATGTTGACCAACGTCGCCACCAGGCTGGCCAGCACCGTGGTGACCAGCATGGTGCCCGGGTTGTCGCCGATCAGGCCGACAATCAACCCGCTGAACAGACCGACCACGGTAAACACCAGCGCTCCGCTCAGCACGATGGCGCCCAGCAGCGGCCATTGGCAGGCGGCGCTTTGCTTGAACGCGGAGCGCACCGCGGTGAGCGGCGATTCCTTAAGCAGCATCACCCGGAATGGCGCGAAGCTGAGCCGGGCATACACCCACAGGGCCGGAAAGAACAGCGCCATCCAACCCAGTACGACGCCGGAAGCAATAATGAAATAGGTGGCCAGCAGCAGTGGATACAGCGCCAGCGCCGGCAGGGTGCAGGCCAGCAGGCCCCGCCAGCGGCCGCTCTGGATCGAGGCAAGCTGAGCGATCAGGGCGCCCTCGGCGATTGGGCGTATCAACAACAGTGCCAGGATGCTGGCCAGATTCAGCCCGCTTGGCTGGCCGCCGGCGTCGGTGACCAGAAAGGGCCCGAGCAGCCACTGGCTGGCCTCGCCGAGCAGGGCGAAAGGCGCACTGATCAGAAACAGCGCCGCCAGGTGGCGCCACCAGAAGTAGAGGGATTCCTTGATACGTTGGAAGATCATGGCAGCTCACGCAGAATCGGACCGCGCGTCACCTTACGTCAGGGCCGCGCGCTTGACCAGTGCCGCTTATTGCCGGAACAACGGCGCCAGGGCTTCCAGCTCGTCGTCCAGTTCCCAGTTCATTTCTTTCGCCAGCACGTGCAGCAGCACCATGGCGTTGACCGGCGCGTCCGACGTGTCCTGGGCGCGGAAGCGGCGCACAAAGCAGTGATTGAGTTCCTTGAGGCGGTCGTAGGCCTGATCCAGACCGTCCAGATCGACGTGCAGTGCCGGGTCGCGCCGGCGGGCCAGGTAGCGTTGCAGCAGGAAAAAGCCGGCGGTGCGCACCAGGGTTTCGGTCTCCGTGCTGACCGGCAGATGGAACAGCGCCATCGGGCGCAGAAAGCGGGTGTGCGGGCAGTCGCTGAGCGCGCACACCAGGCCGAACAGGGAGCTGAGTGCCCGTTGCACGGTGGTGTCGGCGAAGTAGGTGCGCGCCGGGCTGCCCACCTCCAGGCGGATCTCGCGGAACGATTCGCCCAGTTCGGCGTTGGGCAACAAAAAGGCCAGGTTGGCCGCGATCGGGCAATAGGAATGCTCAGCCGGGTCGAGCGGGCAGTGGCTGCACTGATGGTGTTCCAGCCGCGCCCAATCCGGTGGCGTGTAGTCGGCGTCCACCTGCACGCCGTGATGTTCCGGGTGCTGATGTATATCAATGCGCAGGCTCTCGCCACGGGCATCGCTCAGGCGGTAGTAGAGGCTCGGCTCAACCGCGTTGCTGGTCATTGGCGTGGCGCCCGCGTTTATTCATGGTGATCTCCCATTAACGAAGCACTGTCCTGGTGGTCGGGCTGCGGGTCCGCTGTGGTGGCCGGCGCCAGCGGCAGCCTGATGTCGAAAGTGGTGCCCTGGCCGGGAACGCTGCTGGCGGTGAGCGTGCCGCCGTGCCGCTTGATGATGTCCTGGGAAATCGACAAGCCCAGCCCGGTGCCTTTGCCAATCGGTTTGGTGGTGAAGAAGGGTTCGAAGATCTGCGCCAGCTTGTCCGCCTCGATGCCGGCGCCGCTGTCGCTGACGCTGATGCGGTAGAAGTGCTCTTCCCTCTCGGCGTCCAGGGTGATCTCGCCGCGCCCCTGGATCGCCTGGGCGGCATTCACCAGAAGGTTCATAAAGACCTGGGCAAGCTGGCTTTCCGAGCCTTTCACGCGCGGCCCGCCATCCTTGACCCGATTGTCGATGGTGACCCGGTTATTGAGCTCATGCTTGGCCAGGTTCAGGGCGACTTCCACGCAGCGGGCCACATCCACGAAGGCGAAGTCTTCGTTTTTATCCCGGGAGAAGTGCTTCAGGTCGCTGATGATCTTCTTGATCCGGTCGATGCCCTCGGCGGTTTCGCTGACCAGCGCCGGGTAGTCCCGCAGAATGAATTCCAGCGCTTTCATGTCGATGCGGACATCGGGTTCCGCCTTCAGGAACTGCTCAAAACGTTCCGGGCGAATGCGGCGGCGCAGCCCGCGAACCACTGAAGCCAGGCCACCCAGGTACTGCTCGCTACGGCGCAGGTTGGCACTGAGGAAGGCGATCGGGTTGTTGATTTCATGGGCAATGCCGGCGGAGATGGTGCCCAGGGAGGCCATTTTCTCGGAGTGCAGCAGCAGTGATTCCACCTGGGTGATCTTCTGGTCCTTATCGCGCACCGCCTGCTGCAGGGCGTTATTGTGCGCTTTGATCTGGGTGATGTCGGTGCCGAAGTAGATATAGCCGTCGTCTTCGTCGCTGATGTAGGAAAGCGGAAAGATGAACATATTGACCCAGTAAACCTGGTTATTCTGGGTACGCCCGCACACGTCGCCGCTCCAGACGCCGCGTCGGGCGTGTTCGCCACGCATGAAATGCGGTTCCAGCTCCTGGTGATCGAGTGGGTGATTAATGCTTTCGTGCTGGCCGATCAGGTCGGCGAACCGGAACTGACTCAGCGCCAGAAAGCGATCGTTGGCGAACGTGATCACGCCGCGGGCGTCGGTGGTGATCACGCAATATTCCTCGATGATCCGTGCCAGCGGGCCGAGCATGCTTTTGTTGAGTTTGTACTCGTCGGCGTTTACCTCGATCAGCCGCAGTTTGCGGCCGAACGCATTGCCGGTGAACGAGGAGAACTCGGCCAGCCTGGCTTCCACGTTCATCGAGGCGCGGTAGGTCTTGTACAGAAAGAAAATGATCACCAGCAGGATCAGGGTCGAGGAAATCAGGAACAAACCCTGGCTGCCGAGCTGCTCGAAAGGGCCGCTCAGAATACTGAAATTGAGGACATCGAAACCGTCCATGCCGCCTATCCTTTCCCCGATCCCCGCAACGAAGGCCGCTGCTAGCCGTCGTAGCCCATGCTTTTGAGCGCTTCGCGTTGCTCACGCACGGTGCGGGCCAGAATTCTGTTCTCGACGATGATGTCCCGATACTTGAGACCTTCGTTGATGCAGTCCAGCAACTGATCGTCTTCCCAGGGCTTGGGCACGAAACGGAAGGCGCCGGCCTGGTTGATCGCCGACATCAGGGTTTCGATATCGATCACGCCGGTGAGCAGAATGCGGATCGTGTCGGGCTGGATCTCACGCAGTGCCTGCAGCAGCTCAATGCCGTCCATGTCCGGCATGCGGTAATCGGTGATCACCGCGTCGAACACGGTGGTGCGCGCCCGCCGCAATGCCTCGCGCGGATCAATATAGGTTTCCACTTCCCAGTCGTCCTGCAGACCGAGCGTACGGCTGAGCGCTTTGAGGATGTAATCCTCATCATCGACAACCATGATCCGATACATGGTGATTTCCCCCAGCGGCCCATTGTTATGTTATCCCCGAAGGCAATCGGGGTTTGGGTGGGGCGGGCCGCCACCCTCACGCTACGAAGATACTATTAATAAACGCCCAACAAAATAGGTGATCCCGATATACCCGATGCCAATCAAAGCGCCGGCGCGAGGATTTCGCCCCCTTCAGGTGTCGTTAAGGTTACCGGGCCACCGTGGCTGGCAACGATGGCCGGCACTCCGGCCTGGCGAACAGGGGCTGAACATGGACACCTTTGATCTGGCCGCGGACTGGCGGCGCTCTTTTCATCGGCAAGGGCTGCGCGACTTCGACGCTCTCTGGGGGCTTCCCCACGATTGGGTGGAGACGCCCAACCAGCGACGCGGCGGCTGGAGCGGCGTCAGCCGCCTGAGGCTGGAAGACGCCCAGGGCCGGCCGCGTACCCTGTTCGTGAAACGCCAACAGCATCAGGCCCGCCGCAGCGCGCAAACCGGATGGCGGGCGCGCCCCACCTATTTTCATGAATACCTGTTTCTGAAGCGTTTCCAGGCGCTGGGTGCGCCGGTGGTGGACTGGCTGTGCTACGCCGAACGCGATCAGGAAGCGCTTCTGGTAACGCTTGCGCCGGCCGGCTATATCGACTTGCCGGCGCTGGCGGGCCAGCTCGACGCGCCACGTTTCGCCGAGGCGATGGCGGCGGTGGTGGAGGCGCTGGGCATGTTGCACCGGCACCGTTGGCAACATGGCTCCTGTTACCCCGCCCACATACTGGTGCACCCGGCAACGCTGTCGGTGCGCCTGCTCGACCTGGAGCGGTGCCGCCGCCACCGCACCGGTGCCGCCGCCGCTCGCGAAGACCTGCGTCAACTGACGCGGCGTTGCGATTTTCTGACCCCGGAATTGATGGCGCGTATGGCGCAGGCGGTCCGCCGTCATCTGCCTTCGTTTGATCCGGCGCTGCTGGCGCTTTCCTGAGCGCCGCGTTCCCTCATCGTGTTATCCACCTACCCCGGAGCCATCCTCATGCCGCAACAGCAATTACCGCCAGACAGTCTGCCCTTGGCATCGTCGCTGGCCAGCGAACGAGTAAAAGTCGACGAGCACAGGGTGGCGCGTTACACCCGTCGGCGTGACGGTCGCCATCTGGCGGAAATGGATCTGGTTGAGCGTGTCTTCCCGGAGTTGCCGAACGGCGCGCCGGTGCTGGATGCGCCCTGCGGTGCCGGACGCATGAGCGTTTGGATGGCGCGGCAGGGCTGGCGCGTCAGCGCGTTGGATTTGGGTGGGCCGGCGGTGGCGCACACCCGCAAAAGCATCCGTGACTTGGGGTTCGAAGCGGACGTGCGCGAAGGGAATCTTTTTGAGCTGCCCTGGGCCGATGGTGAGTTCCGTGCCGTGCTCTGCTTCCGCGTGCTGCATCACTTCGCGGAGCATTCGGTGCGGCGCCGGCTGGTGGCGGAACTGGCCCGGGTCAGTGGCGAGCATTTGCTGGTTTCTTATCTTTCGCCCTGGTCGGCCACCGGCATCAAGCGGCGCATCAAGGCGCTGCTGAGCGGCAAACGCCATCGGCAGAACCACACCTCGTTGCATCAACTGAGAGTGGATTTGCGCGAACACGGCTTTGAGCTGATCCGCGATCAGCCCCAGCGGCGCTTTTTCCATTCTCTGCATCTGGCCCGCTTTCTGCGGGTGGGCTGAGCACTGATGCGCTTCGCTGACTCACGAGCGCTGCGTTTTTTGATCAGCGGTGGGGCCGCCACCGCCCTGCATTGGCTGAGCATGGCGACATTGATCGCGGCTGGCATGCCGGCCGCGCCTGCCACCGCCCTGGGGGCACTGCTTGGTGCAGCGGGCAACTACCCGTTGCAGCGCAGCGTCACTTTTGGTCATGAAGGCGCCCTGGCACGTTCGCTGAAGCTGTATGCGTGCGTGTGTGCCATCGGCTGGTTGACCAATTCGGCCTTGTTCGCCGCTCTGCACGGCTTGGGCGTCGGGTCTGTTCTGGCTCAGTTGTGCACCACCGCCGCCGTGGCGGGCCTTAATTTCACACTCTATGCGAGGTGGGTATTCCATGAACACGGTGCGCGCTGTGATGCCTGCCAATAAGCACCAACCGGTGATCAGCCTGGTGATCCCGTTTTTCAATGAGCGTGAGGTTCTGCCCGAATGCGTGAGCCGTATCGCGCGGGTGATGCGAGCCCTTGGCGAACCGTTCGAGGTGGTGTTCGTGGACGATGGCAGTGAAGACGGTGGCGCGGACTATCTGATCGCGCGGTCCGCCGGCCTGCCTTGGTTGAGATTGGTGCGCCTGAGCCGCAATTTTGGCAAGGAGGCGGCGCTCACCGCGGGCCTGGCGCACAGCCAGGGACAAGCGATGGTGATTCTGGACGCCGATCTGCAAGACCCACCGGAGTGTCTGCCGGAGATGGTCAAACGGTGGCGGCAAGGCGCCGATGTCGTCCTGATGCAGCGTCGCAGCCGCGCCGGGGAATCCTGGCTGAAGCGCGCCAGTGCCCACCTTTACTATCGCCTGCTGCGCCGTCTCAGCGGTGCCCGCATTCCCGCCGATACCGGTGATTTTCGGCTGATGAGCCGCCGGGCGGTGGACGCTCTGCTGGAGCTCGGCGAGCGCAATCGTTACATGAAGGGGCTGTTCGCCTGGGTGGGCATGCCCACCGCCGTGTTGCGCTACGATCGCCAGCCGCGCGCCGCCGGTCGCAGCAAATGGAACTACCTGGGGCTGATCGGCCTGGCCTTGGAAGGGATCACCTCGTTTTCGGTGGCGCCGTTACGCTGGGCGATTCTCGCCGGCGTGCTGGCGGCACTGTTGGGCGGGGGCTATGGCCTGTGGATTATCAGCAAAGCGCTGGTGTTCGGCGACGTGGTCCCCGGCTTTCCTTCGCTCACCGCCCTGATCACGTTCCTGGGTGGAATTCAGTTGCTGACCATTGGCATCGTGGGCGAATACGTGGGCAAAACCTATCTGGAAAGCAAACGGCGGCCGCTTTATCTGATCCGTGATGTGATTGAGGCAGAGGCGGTTGGCGGTGTGCAGGTCCGCGAACCGATGGCGGCCCATGTCCGCGCGCGCTGAACGGGGGTTATGGACCCTGCTGGCGGTGATTGTGCTGAGCCGGTTGGTGACCATGGCGTTGCTGCCGCTGACCGACACCAGCGAAGCCCGCTACGGTGAAATCGCCCGGTTGATGGCGGTCAGTGGCGATTGGATCACCCCCTGGTTCCGCGAAGGGGTGCCGTTCTGGGGCAAGCCACCCCTGGCGTTCTGGGCGCAGGCCTGGGGCATTCGTCTGTTCGGGGCCGGTGAATTCGGACCTCGTTTTCCGGCCTGGCTGGCGCAACTGGCGACTCTCGCTCTGACCGGGCGGTACGCGTTCAGCCTGGGGGGCCGGCGGATGGCGTTGATCGCCACGCTGATTCTGGCATCCATGGGGCTCTCTTATGTGGCCTGTGGGGCGGTGCTCACCGATCCGTTCCTGACGCTGGGCACCACCGCCGCCCTGGTGGGCGCCGGGTTGGCGTTGCGCGGCGAGGGGCGCGGCTGGGGCGCACTGTTCTTTGCCGGGTTGGTGGTGGGGCTGTTGGCCAAGGGGCCGCTGGCGCTGGTGTTGATCGGGGCGCCGCTGCTGATCCAGGCGTTGTGGAGCGGGCGCTGGGCGGCGCTGAGGCGGTGTCTGCCATGGCGCGCCGGCATCCCGTTGACGTTGGCGCTAAGCCTGCCGTGGTACGCGCTGGCGGAATGGAAAACACCGGGCTTTCTCGACTACTTCATTGTCGGCGAACACCTGCGCCGCTTCCTCGATCCGGGTTGGGCCGGTGACCTTTACGGCAGCGCCCACCAGCGGCCCCACGGCGCCATCTGGCTGATGACCCTGTGGGCAACGTTGCCCTGGTCGCCGCTGGCGCTGGGCTGGCTGGCGCGGCGCATGGCACGGCGTGGCGTGCGGCTGCCGGCGGACAACGATCTGCGTCTTTTGATTGCCGCCGCCCTGGTGCCGAGTCTGTTCTTTACCTTCGCCGGCAATATTCTCGCCACCTATGTGCTGCCGGCGCTGCCGTTCATGGCGCTGCTGCTGGCGCGCCAGTGGCCGGCCCAGCGCTCAGGCCTGTTGATCGGCCTGGCTTCCTTGGTGCCGGTTCTGGCATTGGTGGCCGCCGGTTGGCTGCAGTTTCACCCACAGCGTTTGCGCAGCGAGAAGCGTCTGGTCGCCTGCTATCGTGCCCTGGCCGACACGGGCGCGGCCTCGCTGGCCTACCTGGGCGAAGCGCCGTTCTCGGCCCGCTACTACGCCCATGAGCAACTGACGCAGGTGCCCTATGACAACGGCGCGGCGGTGCGTGCGACGCCGTACCTGGCGGTACGACACCGGGACTTGCGGCGGCTGCGCGGGGCCGACACAGCCAGGGCGACGCTGTTTTCCAACCGCCGCTCTGTATTGCTCGGCCCGCCGGCATCGGGTAAACCGCCTTGCTCTGATTAAGAACCATTTTCAGTTTCGTTTAAGTTTATGCCCTTAGGGTGGAGCGACATTGTTGCCGGAGAACCCACCCATGGCGCCGTCTTCCCTTAATATCAGCACCGCCCGTGTTAAGTCGGGACAACGCTGCGTGGACCATTACACTCGCCGCCGGCCGGGCCGTCATCAAGCGGAGATGGACCTGCTGGCGCGCAGCTTTCCCGACTTGCCTCCGGGGGCCGCAGTGCTCGACGCGCCCTGCGGTGCCGGGCGTGTCAGCCTGTGGATGGCGGCGCGTGGCTGGGCGGTGAGCGCCGCCGACCTGGGCGCCGCGGCGGTGGCTCATACCCGCGATGAACTGATGCGCGAGGGGGCGCGCGCCGACGTGCGCGAGGCGGATGTGTTCCAACTGCCGTGGCCGACGCGGCGTTTCCAGGCGGTGGTTTGTTTCCGTTTGCTGCACCACTTCGCCGATCGCCATGCGCGGCGCACCCTGCTGCGTGAAATGGCCCGGGTCAGCGACCGTTATCTGTTGGTGTCTTACCTGTCGCCGTTTTCGTTCACCGGCATTCGTCGGCATTTGCGTTTGCTGTTCACCGGGCGCGCCCACCGGCAGGTGCATACGCCGTTGGCGGAGCTGGTGGATGACCTGCGCGCCGAGGGGTTCCGCCTGGAGCGGGCGACGTCGCAATCGCGGGGGCTGCGCTCGCTGTGCCTGGCCCGTTTTGTCCGTGATCGTCCCGGCCCGGTTTAACCGGCCGCCGGGGCTGCTATAACCAGCCTTCATGTGCTGGTGGCGGATGTCGGCGTGCATGAACACATGATCAGCCACCAGGACGACGCCACCGCGCTCACCCTGCTGGTGATTCCGGCGCTGTATCCGCGCTTTTCAAAACACAAGGTGCGCGAGCTGCAACGCTGACGCGGTGAGCCGCTGGCCGGCTTGTGCCGGGCGGCGGCATACTGTGTTTCCTCATCATGGAGGCAATCATGCAATCGCAAAGAGTGGTGTGGGGGCGTCGCAGCGCATTCAATGTGCAGAAAGTGTTGTGGCTGCTCGACGAGCTGGCGTTGGCATACCAACACCGTGACGCCGGTGGTGAGTTTGGCGGTCTCGATGAGCCGGCGTTTCTGGCGCTCAATCCCCATGGGCGGGTGCCGGTGCTGCAAGACGGCGCGGTGGTGGTGTGGGAATCCCATGCCATCCTGCGGTATCTGGCCGCGCAGTACGGCGATGCCGACCTGTGGGGGCCGTCGCCGGCCCAGCGTTCGCTGGCGGACCGCTGGATGGACTGGTCGCAAACCACGCTGCAACCGGCGTTCATGGCGTTGTTCGCCGCCTTCTACCGCACCCCGGCGGAGCACCACGATGCCCGGCGAATCGCCGAGGCCGTAGCCGAATGCGAACGCCATTTTGAGTTGCTGGCTGGCTGGCGCCCACTTTACCCTGGCGGACGTGACCGCCGGCACCGCCTTGCACCGTTATTTTGAAATGGGCGCTGGTGTGGCCCGGCCGGCGGCGGTCAGCGGCTGGTATCGGCGGTTGTGCCAGCGGCCGGCGTATCAGCGCCATGTAATGCGTGACTTCGAGGCGTTGCGTGGCCGGCCGCTGTGAGCGCCCCGGGGGCGGGCACTTGATGCGCGCTGTCGGGCCGATTAGATTCAGGTGGTTCACTTCAGGAAAGGGAATGCCGTATGGGTACCACGCTGTCATTGATCCGCCCGCCGCCGGCGTCCGGTCGGTCGCGGCGTGGTGACGCGGCGGTGCGGCGATAATGTCGATTCGTGACGCCGAGCGCGCCGACCTGCCCGCCATCGTGGCGATCTACAACGCTTCCATCGGCGGCGATGACACGCCGCTGGAGGCGGCGTCGCGGCAAAGCTGGTTCGAACACCACCACCCGGACAGCTACCCGCTGCGGGTGCTGGAGATCGAGGGCGCGGTGGCCGGCTGGGTTGGCCTGGAGCCTTTCTACGGCCATCCGCAGTCCCCGAACACCGCCGAAATCAGCCTGTATGTGGCCCGCGCCCATCAGAATCAGGGGCTCGGCCGCCGTTTGCTCGACGATGGCCTGACCCGCGCCCGCGCCCTGGGGTTCGCCACCTTGCTGGCCTGTGTGTTCGCGCATAATGAGATCAGCGTGCACCTGCTCAAGGGCGCCGGATTTCAGGCGTGGGGCAACCTGCCAGACATCGCCGAGATGGACGGCAATCGCTACAACCTGCGTATTTTCGGGCGCCCCCTGAGCTAGCCTGGCCCGGTTGCAATCCACGCGCTAAGCGTTGCCTAACGGTTCTGTTCCCGGGCGACCGCTTCAAGTTGGCGGCCGATCAACGCGATCACCCGTTCCAACGGCCAGGCGAACTTGCGTTTGAACCAGTAGCCGAGCCGGATTTCCGGAGAGGTGTAGATCAGGTAACGGTTCTTTTCCAGCCCTTTGAGAATGCGGCGCGCGGCCTCGGCCGGGCTGACCGCGTGGCGCTGGAAGCGTTGTTTCAATCGCGCCACCCGGGGCGTGTTCTGGTCGATGCCGACAATGCGCAGGGTGCGCACCAGGCCGGTATCCACCGCGCCGGGGCACACCAGGCTGACGCGAATGCGGTGGCGCTTCAGGTCATAGCGCATCGCCTCGCTCATGCCGCGCAGGGCGAATTTGCTGGCGTTGTAAGCGGCGTGCCAGGGCAACCCGAACAGCCCCGCCGCCGACGAGACGGTGACCAGATGGCCGCCGCGCCCGGCCGCCACCATGGTCGGCAAAAAGCACTCGATCACGTGCACCGGGCCCATCAGATTGACCTCCACCAGCGCCCGCCAATGTTCCAGGCGCAGTTGCTCCACCGGCCCCCAGATGGCGATGCCGGCGACATTCATCAGCACCGCCATGGCGCCGTGCTCGGCGTGCACGGTGTCGGCGAAGGCGCGCACCGCCGCGTGGTCGGTGATGTCCAGGGCGCGGCTCGCCAGCACCCGGGCGCCGCGTTCGTGGAGCGCGGCGAGGGTGTCGGCCAGGCCGCTGGCGTCAACGTCGGTGAGCACCAGTTTCGCCCCTTGCTCGCCGGCGGCCAGCGCCACCGCGCGCCCTATGCCGCTGGCGGCACCGGTGATCAGACAGGGTTGGTCGCGAAGCGTGGTCATGGCGCACTCCGAAAAAACGATGGCCCGTTTATCCTGCCCTGCCGGGCCTTGGTGTGCCCCGTCCGCCTGGGCCATAACAGTGCTGGCAACACGGCTGGCAACACGACCGGCGCTCCGGCTGTGCAATACTGGCCCGATCCGTGAATGGCAATGGAAAACGCGATGAGCGACCCGCAGCACGAACTGCAACCCGAAGGCGGCTGGGCGGCGCCGGCCAGGCCGCGCCTGACACCGCCGCCACCCTCCCGACAGGGATGGGTATTCCGAGGTTTGTCGAAACTGAGCCGCTTGTTTGGCCGCCGCGAACTGCCCCGTGTGTTTCCGGTGTTCAACATTCATGGCCGGCTGTTCTGGCCGTGGCTGTGGTTTGCCTCGCGCCTGATGCCCTACGGCAAGTTGCCCGCGCCGCTGCGTGAGGTGCTGATTCTGCGCACCGCCTGGAATTGCCGCAGCCGTTACGAATGGGGGCAGCATGTGGAAATCGCCCTGTCGGTGGGCGTGGACGCGGCGCGCATCGTGGCTCTGTCACGGGGCCCGCGGGCGGTTCAGGAGCCGGTCGAGGCCGCCGCCGTGCGTGCTTGCGATCAACTGTGCGCGGATCAGCCGATCGACGAAGACACCTGGCACGCCTTGGCGGCGCGCTTTGGCGAAAAACTGCTGATTGAAATGGTGGTGCTGGTCGGCCATTACCGGATGCTGGCGGGCCTGCTGGTCAACAGCGGCATCGCATTGGAACCGGCCATGGAAAGCGTGCTGGTCGAATTCAACCGCCGCGCCACCGAA
>NZ_NMQZ01000036.1 GCF_002864685.1 Alloalcanivorax mobilis | reverse complement strand
CCACCGAATTACTGAACACTGAACACTGAACACTGAACACTGAACACTGAACACTGAACACTGAAGTTTCCCTCAAGCATGCTCCTGGCGACACAGGCCGTGATCGCCGAGCACCTGAATGACCCGACAGTGCGCCACGTCGCCACCTTGGCAGCCGGCGATCATGCGATCCAGTTCGTCACGCAGAGCGCCCAGTGATCGAATCCGCTCCTGCACCGCGTCGCGGTGGCGGCGGGCCAGGGCATCCACCGCGCTGCACTCGCGCTGGGACTGGTCGGACAGCTCCAGCAACTCGCGAATGTCACCGATGGTGAAGCCCAGTTCCCGGGAGTGGCGGATAAAGTGCAAGCGCTCCCGATGGTGCTCCGCGTAGCGGCGTTGATTGCCGACGCTGCGCGCCGGCTCTGGCATCAGCCCGATCTTTTCGTAGTAGCGGATGGTCTCCACCTTGCAGCCGGTGGCCCGCGACAACTCGCCGATGGAATACATCACCTCACCTCTTTGAACCTGTGGTTGCTACAGCTATTTAACGGCTGTTTTCGTTGCTGTGGAACCCCCCCCGCCTGCGGTGTGCTCTTCAGTCGATTGAACGCCCGATGGCGGTGCTTCAGCGGATGAGCCGCGCCAGTTTCCGTCTTGACGGCGCGCGGGGGGTGCCGTACAGTTTCGACTCCGCTCAAGGTAATGGTGCATGTCTAAGCGTTGGATCACAGCGATTCTGGTTTTTTTTCTGGCCGTCAACGGCTTGGTGGTAGCGGGGGAATCCGCAACCCATGCCAGCCATGACGGGCCGGGCTCTGTGCTGCATGCCTTGGACCACCCGGACAGCAATTCTTTCGCCTCGCCGTTGCACCACGACGACTGCGACGGCGGGCATCATGATTGCCACACCCACGCAAACTCCGCGCCCTTGAGCGCCCCGGGCTTTATCGTTTCTTTCGCCAACAGCGCCGTCTGGCCTCTCAGCCTGCACGCCGGCGCGGTATTGTCCGGTCGCGAACCGCCTGTACCCCCTCCGAATACGATGACTTTCTAGCCACTCCTTGTGCCTCCGGCGCCTGCCGCCGGTGTCCTTCGTATTCGGAGAAATCATCATGCATTACCGTACCCGACGCGGCGGCTTTGCTGTCGTATTCGTCGGTTTGGTCCTGGTCTGGCCTCTGGTCGCCGGAGCTGAAACTGTCGATTTAAATACCGTGGTGGCTCGTGTGCTGGAGCAAAATCCGGGCCTGGACGAATACCCCTATCGTTTCCGAGCTGCGGATGCCGCTGCTGTTCAGGCGGGCATCCGCCCCAGTACCGAACTGTCCCTGGAGATCGAGAACGTGGCCGGCTCCGGTCAATGGTCCGGCACCGACGGCGCGGAAGTCACCCTGGCGCTGAGCCAAGTGGTGGAGCTGGGCGGGCAGCGGGACGCCCGGCTTGACACCGCCCGCCGCGCCGGCGAGCTGAGCCGTTTGGATTACGATCTGGCACGTCTGGATTTGCTCGGCGAGGCCAACCGGCGCTATCTGGCACTGGCCGCGGCCGAGCGTCGCGTGGCGCTGGCCGAGCGGACCCTTGGTCTGGCCGGGGACGCCGAACAGGCCGCCCGGCAACGGGCCGCCGTCGGTGCCGCGCCTTCATCGGAGCGGCGCCGGCTGGTGCTGGCCCGGCAGGCAGCGGAACGAGACGTCCAACGTGCCCGCATGGAGCGTCGCTCGGCGAGCCAGCGGCTCGCCGCCCTATGGGGGGTCACCGGCGAGCAGGATCTGCGCGCCGCCGAAGATCTGTTGCCGTTACCGGAACTGCCGGAGTTGGACCAATGGCGCGAGCGTCTTGACCAGGCGCCTCGGCTGCGCGAGTTCGCCTCCCGCGCTCGTTTGGCCGAATCCCAGATCCGCCTGGCGGAGGCCAACGGCAGTCGTGACGTGCGCTTTTCCGTTGGCGCCCGCCATGATGAAGCCAGTGGTGACCAAGCGGCGGTGCTGGGTTTCTCCATGCCGCTCAATCTGAGTAATCCCAATCGTGGCAACCAGGCCCGGCGAAGGGCCGAGGTGGATGCGCTCCAGGCCCGTCGAGACGCGGCGCGCATTGAGTTGCTGGCACTGGTGGAAGGCTTGTACCTGGCGTTGCAGCAACGCCGCGATGAAATCGTCGCCATTCGCGAACAATCCCTGCCGGAGGCCCGTCGCCTCTACGAAGAAGTCCAGGCCGGCTATCGTCGCGGGCGCTACAGCGTCCTTGATTTGATCGACGCCGCCCGCTCCAGATTGGCCCTGGAGCGCCATGTCACCGACCTGGCCGTGGACTTCCACCAGCAACGCAACGAACTGGAGCGCCTGACCGGCACTTCCCTGGCCGCCGAAGCGCGTGCGCAAGGAGATTCCCAATGAACCGATTTATCGTGAATGTGTTGTACGCCGGCCTTCTCTGTGCTGTTACCACCGGCGCTTGGGCTGCAGGCGCGGGCGGTGGCGATCCTGCTGAAAGCCAAGAGCGTGAGGGGCCCCACGGGGGACGCCTGCTGGAGAAAAATGATTTCGCTCTGGAGTTGACGATATTTGAAGATGGCGTTCCGCCTGAATATCGGGTCTACGCCTATCGGAACGGAAAACCCCTGGGCCCGGATCAAGTCGATCTGACCATCAGGCTGGATCGTTTGGGCGGACAGCGGGACCGGATCACCTTTGAGCCGGAGCGTGATTATTTGCTGGGCCAACAGCCGGTGACCGAACCTCATTCCTTTGATGTCACGGTGGACGCCAGCCTGGCTGGCGAGGCGCACCAGTGGCGTTTCGAAAACCACGAAGGTCGTACCCGTATCCCCGAACGTCTGGCGAAAGCCTCCGGTCTCGGTACCGAAATCGCCAGTGAGCGAACCCTGGAGCGCACGCGCCAGGTCACCGGCCGGGTCGAAGCAGATCCCGACAAACTGTACCGGGTCACCGCCCGCTATCCGGGCACGGTTGAACGGGTGCTGGTCTCGGTGGGTGACCGGGTAAAAAAAGGCCAGCCGCTGGTGCGGGTGGAAGCCCGGGAGAGCCTCACCCTGCAGACGGTGACCGCACCGGCGGATGGCGTGATTACCGAGCGCTTTCTGAATGCCGGAGCGGCCACCAACGGCGAACCGATTGTTGAGATCGGCGATTTCTCCACCCTTTGGCTGGAGCTGCACCTGTTCCGTCGTGATCTGGCCGTGGTGTCCCCAGGGCAGGCTGTGCGCCGAGCGGACGACGGTACTGTGTTGGGCGAAGTGGATTACCTGTACCCCCGAGCTGACCAGGACAGCCAGGTCACCCGGGCGCGGGTGGTGGTCGACGATCCGCCCGCCGATCTGCGTCCTGGCATGTTGATCGGCGCCCAGGTGGTGATTGAAAAGAAGACGGTGCCTTTGGCGGTACGCCGGGAAGCGATTCAGAGTTTCCGTGGCATGCCAGTGGTTTTTGCCCGCTTCGGTGAAAAGTATGAAGTGCGGATGGTCAAGCAAGGCATGAGTAGCGCGGATTATGTGGAAGTCATCGGTGGTTTGGAGCCAGGCACTGAATACGTGACTGAGAACAGTTTCCTAATCAAGGCCGACGTCCTTAAAGACGGCGCCACTCACGACCACTAGGTGCTTAAGCACTAAGGAGATCTCATGATCGATGCTTTCGTGGGCCTGGTGGTTCGCCGGCGCTGGTTGGTGATGGCGTTGACCGCGTTGCTGGTGTTGGTGGGCATACGTAGCGCCGTGCAATTACCCATCGATGCGGTACCCGACATCACTAATGTCCAGGTGCAAATTAATACCAGTGCGCCAGGCTACTCGCCACTGGAATCGGAACAACGTATCACCTACCCGGTGGAAACGGCGATGGCCGGGCTGCCTAATCTCGACTACACGCGCTCGGTGTCCCGATACGGCTTGTCCCAGGTCACGGTAGTGTTTGAGGAGGGCACCGACCTGTACTTCGCCCGCCAGCGGGTGGCGGAAAAACTGCAAAGCGTGCGCGGGCAATTACCCGAAGGCATGGAGCCGGAGCTCGGTCCCATTGCCACCGGGCTGGGTGAGATTTTCATGTACACCGTGGAGGCCGACCCGGACGCCCGCAACGAGCAGGGCGAGCCCTACGACTCGGAGGACCTGCGTACCCTGCAGGACTGGGTGGTGCGGCCGCAGTTAATGCTGGTGGATGGCGTCACCGAGGTGAACACCATTGGCGGCTTCCAGCGCCAGTATGAAGTGGCGCCGGACCCGTCGAGGTTGATCGCCCATGAACTGAGTCTGGGAGATCTGTCAGCGGCCTTGCGCGACAACAATTTAAACCTCGGTGCCGGTTATCTGGAACGCAACGGCGAGCAGTGGCTGGTGCGTTCCCCGGGCCAGGTGGCCAGCCTGGATGAGATCGCTGAAATCGTCGTGGCGCGGCGCGGTGATACCGTAATACGTGTGGCGGACGTGGCGGAAGTCCGCTTCGGTAAAGAGCAGCGCACCGGCGCGGCCACCCGCAACGGTGAGGAAGTAGTGCTCGGTACCACCTTCATGCTGATCGGCGAAAACAGCCGGGAAGTGGCTCAATCAGTGGCGAAGCGCCTTCAGGAGGTTAACCGGTCCCTGCCCGATGGCGTGCGGGCCGAACCCATGTATAACCGCACCTCCCTGGTGGAAAAAACCATCGCCACGGTGGAAAAGAATCTGTTCGAAGGCGCGCTGCTGGTGATCGTGGTGTTGTTCGCCCTGCTGGGCAACTTCCGCGCCGCCCTGATCACCGCCGCGGTCATTCCATTGAGCATGTTGTTCGCGCTCACCGGAATGGCGGCCAACCGGGTCAGCGGCAATCTGATGAGCCTTGGCGCCATCGACTTCGGGTTGATCGTCGACGGCGCGGTGATCGTGGTGGAGAACTGTCTGACCGGTCTGGCGGCGGCCCAGAAGCACCATGGGCGTTTGCTCACTTTGAAAGAGCGTTTGGACACCGTCACCCGTGCCACTCGGGAAGTGTTCAAGCCCAGCGCTTTTGGGGTGTTCATCATCATGGTGGTGTACCTGCCGATCTTTGCCCTAACCGGCGTGGAAGGGAAGATGTTCCACCCCATGGCCTTCACGGTGGTGGCGGCGCTCACCGGGGCGCTGATTCTATCGGTGACCTTTGTGCCCGCTGCCGTCGCCCTGTTCGTGCGCGGTCGAGTGGGCCATCAGGACAATCCGGTGATGCGGGTGGCGCGCCGCCTTTACCAGCCGGTTCTGGATGTCGCTCTGCGCGCCGCCGTGCCGGTATTGCTAGTGGCGGGAGTGTTGGTTGTTACCAGCGGAGTCTTGGCTACCCGGCTGGGCACCGAGTTCATTCCGCAACTGGATGAGGGCGATGTGGCGGTCCACGCGCTGCGCATTCCCGGTACCAGCCTGAGCCAGGCGCTGGAGATGCAGGAACAAGTGGATCGCCGTTTCCTGGAATTCGACGAGGTGGACAAGGTGTTCGCCAAGCTAGGCACCGCCGAGGTGGCCACCGACCCGATGCCGCCCAATGTGGCGGACACCTTTGTGATTCTGAAGCCCCGCGACCAATGGCCGGACCCGGATCGGTCCAAGGCGGATTTGGTCGCCGCCATGGCCGAGGCGGCGGAAACGCTGCCGGGCAACAAGTACGAGTTTACCCAGCCGATTCAGATGCGTTTCAATGAGCTGATCGCCGGGGTGCGCGCGGATTTGGCGGTGCGCTTTTACGGCGATGATCTGGATCAACTGGAAGCGCTGGGTGAGCAGGCGGTATCGGTGATCAACAGGGTGCCCGGCGCCGCCGACGCCCGTCTGCAGCCGCTCTCAGGCTTGCCGGTGCTCACTGTTACACCGGACCGGGAAGCATTGGGCCGCTACGGTCTGAATGCCTCCACCGTACAGCGGACGGTGCGTGTCGCGGTGGGCGGCGAGACCTTGGGTACCGTATACCAGGGTGACAGCCGCTTCCCGTTGCGTCTGCGTTTGCCGGCGGAGAACGTGGCGGATCTGGACACCTTGAAGCGGCTTCCGATAGCGGTGCCCGGTGGCCACGACCCCGGCTATGTGCCGCTGGAGGAAGTAGCGGAGGTGGCGTTGACGCCGGGGCCGAACCAAATCGATCGGGAGAACGGCAAGCGTAACGCCATTGTCTCCGCCAACGTGCGGGGCCGGGACCTGGGCTCATTTGTCGAGGATGTGCGGACGGCGGTTCGCGAGGAGATCGATCTGCCCACCGGTTACTGGGTGGACTACGGCGGTACCTTTGAGCAGTTGCAGTCCGCCTCCCGGCGTTTGGCCATCGTGGTGCCGCTCTCGCTATTGCTAATCTTCGCGTTGTTGTATGGGGCGTTCGGCAGTGCCCGCGATGCGCTGATTATTTTTACCGCCATCCCCCTATCGCTAACCGGGGGCGTGCTGGCCCTGTGGGCACGCGACATCTCCCTGTCGATCTCCGCCGGGGTGGGATTCATTGCCCTGTCCGGCATCGCCGTGCTCAACGGTGTGGTGATGCTCTCTCACATCAAAGATCTGATGGCACAAGGTATGCCGCTACGGGACGCGGTGCGTGAAGGCGCGCTGCGCCGCCTGAGGCCAGTGCTGATGACCGCATTGGTGGCGGGGTTGGGTTTCGTGCCGATGGCCTTTAACACCGGCATCGGCTCGGAAGTGCAGCGTCCTCTGGCCACCGTTGTGGTTGGAGGGATTGTCACCGCTACTCTGCTTACCCTGGTGGTATTGCCGGCACTGTACAGTCGGTTTGGCCGTAAAACGGTTGAAGCGGTTTCACCTAGACCTTAACTCGAAACAGGGCGCCACTGTTTGCGGCGCCCTGTCAGTATGAGATGGGTAGGAGTTGCTATGCCTTTATTCGTTAAGTATTTGATTACCGCCTTGCTGGTAGTCGTGGTCTCGGAAATCGCCCGCCACAGCGGAAGGTTAGGGGCCTTGGTTGCGGCCTTGCCGTTGGTCACGGTATTAACGCTGATCTGGTTGCATGTGGAAGGCGCGCCCTCGGCCAGGATTGTGGACCACGCGTGGTACACCTTCTGGTACGTGCTGCCAACGCTGCCCATGTTTCTGCTGTTTCCCGTCATGATGGCGCGCTGGGGCTTTTGGCCGGCCCTGTCCTGCAGTGCGCTGTTAACGCTGGTGTGTTTCCTGGTACTGGTGGTAACCATGAAGCGTTTTGGTATTGATTTACTGTAAAGATTTGGCGAATTCAGAGGGAGGACAGAACGCATACCACCAATATTGACGATGAATTACTGGCCATGCCTGTGCGTCGCCGGGGCCGGTCGAGGACCAGTCCGAAGTCCTCTTCCTGATCGGACTTGACCCTGTAGTGGCTACAGGTATTGAAATGTGCCGAAACGGATCGAAGGAGTCGCCCAGTGCACACCCATCACCACCATGATCATGGTCACTCGCACGGCGCGCCGAAGGATTTCGGCCGCGCCTTCGTGATTGCCATCACCCTGAACCTGGGATTCACGATGGTGGAATTCGTCTACGGGTTCATCGCCCAATCCTCGGCGTTGATGGCCGACGCCGGCCACAATCTGTCCGACGTGCTGGGTCTGGTGCTGGCCTGGGGCGGCGCCCTGCTGGCGCGCAAGGCACCGGACAGTCGCTTTACCTTCGGGCTGCGCGGCAGTTCGATTCTGGCGGCGCTGGCCAACGCCATGTTCCTGATGATCGCCTGCGGCGCGATTGGCTGGGACTCCATCCGGCGGCTGGCCGATCCGCCGGAGGTGGCATCGGTAACCGTGATGGTGGTGGCGGGCATCGGTGTCCTGATCAACGTGGCGTCGGCCTGGTTATTCGCCAAGGGCAGCAAGAGTGACTTGAATATTCGTGGCGCTTTCCTGCACCTGGCCGCCGACGCGGCCGTTTCTGTAGGCGTGGTGCTGGCCGGTCTGGCGATACTTTATACCGGGTGGAACTGGCTCGATCCGGTGACCAGCCTGCTGATCACCCTGGTCATCGTGATCGGCACCTGGGGCCTGCTGCGCGAATCCTTGAAACTGGTGTTGAATGCAGTGCCCGCGAGCATCAACCTTCCCGAGGTGGATACCTGGTTGCGTGACCAGCCCGGCGTCACCGAGATCCACGATCTGCACATCTGGGGCATGAGCACCACGGAGAGCGCGCTGACCGTCCATCTGGTGATGCCGGACGGTTTCCCCGGTGACGCCTACTTGGACCAGGTGGCGGAGGGTCTGCACGATCATTTCAGCATCGCCCACAGCACTTTGCAGGTAGAGCGTGGCGATAGCCCCCACGTTTGTGTGCTACACGAACCGGATGGAGACTGACATGGCATGTTGCGAACCGGAATTGAATGAGCAGGCGCCCGCCGCCTATCGAAGCGCGCTGATCGCGGTGCTGGCGATCAACCTGGTCATGTTCGCCATCGAGGCGGCGGTGGGCCTGTTCTCGGGATCGCGGGCACTGCGCGCCGACGCCCTGGATTTCCTGGGCGACGCCGCTACCTACGGCCTCACCCTGTGGGCGCTGGGCCAATCGCTCACCTGGCGGTTTCGCGCCGCCCGTATCAAGGGCTTCTCGCTGCTGCTGCTGGGGTTGCTGGTGCTGGCGGACAGCCTGGTGAGCCTGGTAACCGGGGCCGCGCCCCCGGGGGGGATGATGTCCGGCATCGGCGCACTGGCATTGTCGGCCAATCTCATCAGTTTGATGCTGCTGGTGCGCTACCGCCAGGGCGACGCCAATATTCGGTCCGCCTGGCTGTGCACGCGCAATGATGTGCTCGCCAACCTGGCGGTGATCGTCGCCGGGCTGCTGGTGCTGGCGACCGGCAGTCACTGGCCGGACGTGCTGGTGGCGATGGCGATCGCCGGGTTGTTCTGCCATAGCGCGGTGTCGATCCTGCGCCAGGCCAATGCGGAGCAGCGGGCCGGGGACGCATCGGATCGTGACTGCCGTGCCTCGACGCGTTAGTCTGCCTTGCATCCCTGACCCAACGACATCGCCATGAGTTTCCAAAACGAAGATCTGATCGCCGTCTGCCAGCGCACCATGCCGTTCGGCAAATACCAGGGCCGGCCGCTGATCGACCTGCCCGAACCCTACCTGCTGTGGTTCGCTGACCGCGGCTTCCCCGCCGGCGAGCTGGGCCGTCTGATGGCGCTGGCGATGATTATTCGGGTCGAGAGCCTGACCGATCTGGTGGCGCCGTTTCGCGGCTAGCCGGCCGGCTTGAATCAGGCCACCAACAGGAGTGAGTGCATGAGCGAAGCGTTAATCATCATGGCTCACGGCAGCCGCAGTGAAACGGCCAACGACGAGTTCCGCCTGCTGGTGGAGCGCGTCGCGGAAGCTGGCGAGGATTACGTGGCGGTGCTGCCGTGCTTTCTGGAGCTGGCGCGGCCGTCGTTGATGGAGGCCTTGCAGCAGATCGAGCACCAGCCGGTGGCCCGGGTGCGGGTCTATCCGTTGTTCTTCAACAGTGGCAAACACGTGGCCCGGGACATTCCCGCCCAGGTGCAAGAGGCGCGTCAGCGCCATCCGCACCTGGACATCCGGCTGCTCGATTACTTCGGTACCGCCGAAGGGCTGGCGGGGCTGGTGGGGCGGCATATCGAGGCGCAGCGCGATTCATAGAATCGTGTTTTCAGTTTTCAGTTTTCAGTTTTCAGTTTTTTGTGAGCGTTGGGCTCAGTCGAAGGTCTTGGCGACGATGATGCCGCCCCACAGCAGATTGCGGTCGCCGGCACCGTCACGCACTTCCGAAGTGTGCCCGCGCAGCACATAGCTGAGCCGATAACCGTTCTGGAATTCGAAGGTGTAGCCGACCCAGGCTTCCAGCACCAGGTGGTTGAGTTCATCGAACTGGTAGCGGACTTCGCTGTCGCGGAACTGGCCCTGCAGAAAGGCGTTGTAGCCCCGGGCCACGATCGCGGCGCCGCCCCAGAGGTAGTGCTCGTTGGTGCCGGTGGGGCGATTGTTCTGTGAGGCGCCTTGACCGTAACTGACCAGCTCCGGGTTGGATTGCCACCAGGGGCTGCGCAGCCGGCCGCCGCGAAAACTCAGGCTCCAACTCGCCTCCGTGAGGTAACCCAGTGAGCCTTGCAGGGTGCTCTTCACTTCCAAGTTGTCCGATGACACATCCAGGTACTTCTGCCGAGCGATCGCGTAGCGGGCGGTGGGTTCGCCGCCGTCGCTGATCTGATCGTCCCAGCCTTCCGCGTGGTGGCTGCCGGTGACCTTGTGCACCGCGTTCTGCGCATCGCCCACCAGGTCCAGGCCCAGCGCGCCCACCGTCAAAGAGGAGTGCCAGGCGACGCGGTTGACGCGGTCTACTTGCACCCGAGACTGCGACAGATAAATCAGGCTGGCGTAGGGGCGGTCGTCATAGTGGGTGGCGGTGGCTTCCACGTCTTCCGGGGTAAAGCCGAACAGGCCGGCCTCGACGGTGTGGCTTTCCACGCCGTCGTTGGAGCGCGCCGCGAGGCCGGCGAGGCGATCCAGCCAGCGCAGCGGCGTGTCCAGGGAAAACCAGAAGTCGCGGGCACCGGCGCCGGTGTAGGAAGCGCTCAAGCCGTAGGTGTAATCCTGATCACGGCTGCCCGGCACCAGCATGTCGTTGTCGAACGCCACCGACCAGCTGTCCCGTCGTGGCTCGCGCGCCGGTTGCGGGCGGGGGCGGCGCGGGGTGTGTTCTGCGCTGGCTCGGAACCCATCCAGAGAGGCCAGCCGCGGATCGGCGCCATTGGCGGTTTGCCCGGTGCTATCGGCCGGCGCGGTGATGGGTAAAACAGCGAGTGCGATGGTCAGGCCCGCGACCCACCAAAAAATTTCCGGGAGAAATTTTTGATGCCGCGTGAGCGGCGGCCCGGAGGGTGGCCGCCAGGGACGGCAGGCCACAAAAGTCGGGCCGCGTTGAGGGTGTGTGTCGGAATCACTCATGGTTCAGGTTCCCTGTTTCCAAGCGCGCCGCGCAGCTGAAGAAGGTGGCGGCGATTGCCGTTGAAGGCGGGCAAGAGTAGGACGCAACAGCCGGACAACGGTATGGGGGAACTGGAAAGTTCTTGCCTGTTTCTGCACCCGGCCCGCAGGGGTTGTCCGCCGAAGGCGACGAAATTCAGCGTCGCTGCTTTGGCGTCAATGCCGGTTTCCGCCACGCCGATCCGACCCGCATAGAGCCATTAAGCCCCAGCAAAGCGTGGTCGGGATGTAAAAGCTTGTGGCATGGAACAGAGGTGTTAAGTGCTTGGGGATTTCACTTTCTTTCTGATTTTTTCCAGTTTTTTATATTTGATCGCCGGGCGCCTGGTTGAGCTCGTCGAGCCGCTGCAATCGCAGCGCGGCCAGCAGTGCCACGGCCAGCAAGGCGGCGATAAAAGCGGTGACCGCCGGCCAGCCGCCGTGATGCCAGAAGGTGCCGCCGAGGGTGCCGGCCAGGCTGGAGCCCAGGTAGTAGAAAAACAGATACAGCGACGACGCCTGGCCACGCGCATGCTCAGCCCGCCGCCCGACCCAACTGCTGGCCACCGAATGCGCCGCGAAAAAACCGAAGGTGAAAATCAGCAGGCCGGACAGGATCAGCCACAAGGAAGTCGCCAGTGTGATCAGCAGACCGACCAGCATCATCGCCACGAACCACCAGAACACCCGAGGGCGGCCGAGCCGGTCGGCCAGGGCGCCGGCCCAGGCGGAACTGTAAATGCCGGACAGATAAACCACCGAGAGCAGGCCCACGGCGCTCTGGCTGAAATGGTAAGGCGCGGCCAGCAGGCGGTAGGCAATGTAGTTGAACAGCGTCACAAAGCTGCCCATCAGCAGAAAGCCCGCCAGAAACAGCCACGGCAGGCCGCGATCGCGAAAGTGCACGGTGAAGCCCTGCAGCAGGTTTGCGGCGTTCAGGCCTCGCGGCTGAAAGTGCCGTGACGGCGGCAGCCAGCGAATGAACAGCAACGCCGCCACTAACGCGATGGCACCCATTACCGCCAGCGTCAGGCGCCAATGCAGCCAGTCCACCATGACGCCGCTGATCAGCCGCCCGGCCATGCCGCCGATGGCACTGCCGCCAATGTACAGACCCATGGAGACGCCGACGAAGCGTGGCGCCACTTCTTCGCTCAGGTAGGTCATGCCCACCGCGCACAGGCCGGACAGCGCCAAACCGCACAGGGCCCGCATCACCAGAACGCCACCCCAGGTGGGCATGCACGCGGCTAACAACATAAAGACGGCGGCGGCCAGCAGCGCCACCGACATGATGCCCTTGCGGCCGAAGGCGTCGGACAGCGGCCCGGTGATCAACAGCCCCAATGCCAGCATCGCGGTGGTCACCGACAACACCAGCGAACCGCTGGCCGCGTTGAGCCCGAACGCGGCGGAAAAAATCGGCATCATCGGTTGCACGCAATAGAGCAGCGCGAAGGTGGCGAACGCACCCAGGAACAGCGCCAGCATGGTGGCGCGGTAACCGGGTTGGCCCCGTTCGATAAAGGGCGCGGGGGTGTCTGTGGCAGGGGGCACGGCGGGTCTCGTGGCAGAGAAATTGGCGTGCCAAGGATACGGCGTCAGACGGTGCGGTAACAGGGATCTGAGTAAGGGGGCGGCAGGCCGCCGCCGGATTTGCTTCTGGTGTGGGGCCGGCCCTTGAGCGAATCGGTTTTGCCAGGCTGGCCTTGCCTTTCAGGCTCGGTTCGCGGTCGGGGATCGCTCCCACAGCGGCGCTGTAGCAAGGCGAGGCAGGGAACAGGTTGCAGGGAACAGGCGGGTTGGCGAAGGCCCGTTGCTGGCACGGCGGTATGCCGCCCAACGGTATGCCGCCCAGCGACGGTTTTGATCTTTTGCGTCAGACGTCCGACGCCAGACGTCCGACGAAAAAAATGCCAACGTACCGATCAGAACCGGTACTGACCGCCGTCGATGCCG
>NZ_NMQZ01000035.1 GCF_002864685.1 Alloalcanivorax mobilis | reverse complement strand
GTCCCGCGTCCCCTATGGAGCGGCCCAGCCGCGGGCCAAAAGAAGCTTCCCGCCATTCCGCGATGAACCTTTTTTGTCTGGTGTTTGCTCGCTTGCACGCAACACGCAACACGCAGCACGCTTGGTCGGTCTGAAGGCGCACAATTCAGTTCAAACATAAAAAACATTGATATCAAAAATCATAAAATAATATTTTTCAATGGCTCTTGTCTTGCCCATCCTTTCGTTCTCTATCGAAGCCGCGCGCGGGTGTGTCCGCGATGTTCGGCGACCTTATTTTAAGAAAAGAGAGCGAGGAGAATGCAGTGAATCTTGGTCGTCTCGTGAGTCGCAGTGCCTGCTATTGGCCTGATGCGATCGCCGCCGCCGACGCTCGTCGGCGGGTCAGCTACCGCCAGCTTGATGAACGCTCCAACCGCCTGGCCAACGCTTTGCTCGGTCTGGGGCTGGATGCCGGTGATCGGGTTGCGATGTACTCGCTCAATCGCAGTGAACTGGTGGAAGTGGAAGTGGCGCTTTACAAGGCGGGCCTGGTGAAAGCGCCTCTGAATGCGCGGCTGTCTCTGGAGGAAGCGTTGCACGTGCTGGCGGACGCGCGTGCGCGCGTGCTGGTGGTGGGTCCGGAGCACGCCCCGGCGGTGCTGGATCAAAGCGTGGATCTGCCCGAAGTGGAGCACATCGTGGTGATCGGCGAGGACAGCGACCGCGGCTACGAGAATCTGCTGGCCAAGGGCGCGCTTCAAGGACCGGACGTGGCCGTGGCGGACGATGCCCCGGCGGTGCTGCATTACACCTCGGGCTCGTCTGGCCGTTTGAAGGCAGCTGTGCAGACGTTCGGTAACCGCATGGCGTTGGTGCGCAAATCCCTGATGCTGCCGGAAGGGCGTTTCAGCCGTAACGAATGCGTGGGCCATGTCGGGCCGGTCACCCATGCGAGCGGCATGCAGATCATGCCGACGCTGGCCACCGGCGGCTGCAACTACCTGATCGACCGCTTCGACATCGAATCCCTGTTCGCCACCGTGGAGCGCGAAAAGCTGACTCGCTTTTTCGCCGTGCCGACCATGCTCTATCGGTTGTTGGACAGCGGCCTGACCGACAAATACGACCTTTCCAGCCTCAGCCGCATCACCTATGGCGCCGCGCCGATGGCGCCGCCGCGCCTGCGTGAGGCGATGGATGTGTTCGGGCCGATTTTTACCCAGGGCTATGGTGCTGGCGAGACCACATCGACGATTTCCATTCTCACCCTCGAGGACCATTTGCGTGCTCTGAAGGGGGATAAGCCCGAGCTGCTCGCTTCCTGTGGGCGTCCCTACGGAGAGTCCGAAGTGATTGTCGCCGACGACGACGGCAACCCGGTGGCCACCGGCGAAGCCGGCGAGATCCTGGTGCGCGGTCCGGATGTGATGCAGGGCTATTGGGGCGCCCCCGATCTGACCGCCGAGGTGATCAGTAACGGCTGGTATCACACTGGCGACGTGGCGCGGCAGGACGAAGAAGGCTTCTTTTTCATCATTGATCGCAAGAAAGACATGATCATTTCCGGTGGTTTCAACATTTACCCCGCTGAGATCGAGAAGGTGCTTTACCAACACGAAAGCGTGGCTGAGTGCTGCGTGGTGGGCGCGCCGGATCAGGAATGGGGCGAAAAGATCATTGCGTTCGTGGTGTGCCGGCCGGATCAGTCAATCACCGAACCCGCATTGATCGACTACTGCGCTCAGCATCTCGCCGGCTTTAAGAAGCCGCGCCATATCCGCTTCGTCGAAGAGCTGCCCAAGAACCCCAACGGTAAGGTGGCCCGGCGGTTGGTGCGTGACACCTTTTGGAAAGGGCAGGACCGGCAAGTGGGCTGAATGGTCAGCCAGACGCTAGCGGAAACCGAACAAGAAAGGAGAAGCGACCATGTTCGAACACTTTAGCGCCAGCGAAAACGGCGAACGCGTGCGTGCCGAAGCCCGCGATTTCATCGAAAGCTATCTCAAGCCATTGGAAGCTGAGCACCAGATCGGCTTTGAGAGTGAGCCGTCCATGGATCTGCTCCGTCAGGTCTGGAAGGCGTCCCGGGAGGCCGGGTTGTACGGTGCTCAACTGCCTGAACAGTTGGGCGGCCGTGGCCTGAGCGTGTACGACCAGTGCCTGCTCAAGGAAGACGTCACCGCGTCCGGGGCGAAGCTGTCCGCGCATGTGCTTGGTGAGCTCGGCGGCCCGGGTCGGGTCGGGCATCTGTTTCATATCGCCACCGAAGGTCAGATGAAAAGTCATCTGATGCCGGTGGTGCGCGCCGAACGCACCGTCTGCTTCGCGCTCACCGAACCGGAGGCGGGGTCCGACGCCAGCCGCCTCACCACCCGCGCGGTGCGCGATGGCGATCACTATGTGCTCAATGGCCTCAAGCGGTTTATTTCCGGTGCGCCTTACGCGGATTTCGCGATTCTGATGGCGGTCACCGACCCCGACGCCGGGCCCCGTGGGGTGACCGCGTTTCTGGTCGATTTCGATCGGCCGGGCGTCACCGTAAGCGCGGATTACACACCGATTTCCGGAAAGAACGTGCACGCGGATATCCGCCTCGAGGACGTGCGCATTCCGGCCACCCAGGTGCTCGGCGAAGAAGGCCAGGGGTTCCGTTTGGGTATGTCGCGGATCACCGTCAATCGTTTGTTGCACTGCCCGACCATGACCGGCCTGGCGATGCAGTCACTGGACGCGGCCGCCCGTTACGCCACCCGGCGTCAACAATTCGGACAGCCGATCGCCGGCTTCCAGGCGATCCAGCACATGCTCGCCGACATGGCCACCGATCTGCACGCGGCGCGTTCAATGATGCTGGATGTGGCCAGGCGCATCGACGCCGGCCAGGACACCCGCGAAGCCTCGGCGATGAGCAAGCTGTTTTGCTCGGAAAAGGCGTTCAACATCGCCGATCGGGCAATCCAGGTGCACGGCGGCGTCGGTCTGATGCAGGGCGCCACCGTTGAGTGGGTGTTCCGCATGCTGCGCATGTACCGGATCGTCACCGGCACCAGTGAGATTCAGCGCAATACCATCGCCAAGGGCTATCTGAAGGGTTACACCGCTGAGGGTTCGCAGGCATGAACGCCCGCTGGCCCCGAGTCGGCGCACCGGGAATCTTCTCGCCGAACTGAATCTGTGAATCGGCCCGGCGGCGCCGTCAAGCCGCCCTTCGTCACCTCGAACCGCTTTCCGTGCGACGTCGTCAGACGCCGCCCCGGGCAAGTTGTGTTCATAAAACCAAGAACGTGAAAAATCTGGAGTTGCACATGAAAACAAAAATCGCCCCGGCGTTGCCGGTACTGCTTGTCGGCTTGATGCCCGCCCTGGCCGGGGCCATTCCGCTGGCTGACGAAAAGCTGGAGATCTACGGCGCCCTGCGTTTGTCCGTGGATTACGCCGATTCCGACCTGGGAAATACGCCTGAAGATCCTTCCCTGGGTCTGGTGGACGGCGGCCACGGCTTGTCCACCAACACTTCGGTGCTGGGCCTGCGCGGGCGCTACACGATGGATGACCGTTACGGCCTGGTGTGGCAGGTGGAACAGAACATCGACCCGGATTCCCCCCGCGATCGCGGCATCGGTAACCGGGACACCTTCGCCGGTTTTGATACCCCGGCGGGTCTGATCCGTTTCGGTATCATGGATACGCCTTATAAGCGCAACGGTATCCGCATGACGCGCTTTACCACCACGGTGGCCGATCCGCAGGCGATCATCGGGCGAGGCGGTGGCGGCAACCCGCGCCTCAGCCTGCGCGCGGAGAACTCGATTCGCTGGGACCGCAAGTTCCTCGACAAGCGGCTGCAGCTGGCCCTGCAGTACGGCGCCGGCCAGCAGGACACCGACGGCGTGACCGACGACAACGACAGCAAGATGTGGAGCGGCGCGGCGATCTGGCGTCAGAGCGGTCTGGTGGCCAGTGTGGCCTACGCCGATTGGTCGGAGTTGTATGCCGGCGGTGATGTGAGTGGCCTGAATGGAGGCCTGAATTATCGCTTTGGAGCGGTCACCGTGGGCGCCATCTTCGACCGCCTTGAGGCCGATGAGGTGGCCTATCTGAAGCGCGATGCCTGGGGCGGCTTCGTGACCTGGGATCTGCGCCGCGATTTCACACTCGGTGCTCAGTGGCTGCACGCCGATGAATCCGACGCTGGCGATGACGAGGCCGACCAATACAGCCTGGTCGGGACCTGGCACGCGGCGCCGGCGTTGGATCTGTACGCCGCCGCCACCACCACCGTGAACCAGGGGCAGGGGCAGTATCGCACCGCCGATTACGCCCATGGTGATCGCATCAACACCGTGGCCGGTGGTGACCCACGGGCGCTGTCGTTGGGGATGGCCTTTAAGTTCTGATCGGAGCGAGGCCGGGCGTTGTGGCGGTGCGTCAGTCGTCCGTCACAACGTCATCAACGCTTTCCCGGGGCGTCACCCGCAGCAATCGGATGGTACGGCCGTCGGCACTGAGCACGGTGAACTGGAAGCGGCCCAGGAGCACCGATTCGTCGCGGTCGGGCAGGCGCCCGAATTTTTGCATCACCAGCCCGCCAATGGTGTCGAACTCTTCGTCACTGAACCCGGTTTTAAAGTGTTCGTTGAACTCGTCGATGGGCGTCAGCGCTTTGACCGTGTAATCGCCGCTTTCCAGATCCTTGATCAGGTAGTCGTCGTCTTCGATGTCGTGCTCGTCTTCGATTTCGCCGACGATCTGTTCCAGCACGTCTTCAATGGTCACCAGGCCGGCGATGCCGCCGTACTCGTTGACCACCAGCGCCATGTGATTCTTGGTGATGCGGAATTCACGCAGCAGTGAATCCAGCCGTTTCGATTCCGGCACCACCATCGCCGAGCGCACATGGTCCTTGATCGCGAAGCGCTCCATGCGCGCCGGCTCCAGAATCAGTGGCAGCAGGTCCTTGGCGAGCAGAATGCCAATCACTTCGTCCGGGTCGTCGCCGAGCACCGGGAAGCGGCTGTGGGCGCATTCGATAATGGTGGGCAGAAAGTCACGCGGGTCGCTGCTGGCGCGGATGCTGACCATTTGCGAGCGGGGAATAAGAATTTCGCGAACCTGCATTTCGCTAACGCCAACAGCGCCTTCGATAATGCCCAGGGTGTCGCCGTCGATGACATCGCTATCGCGCATGGAGCGCATCAGTTCCAGCAGCTCTTCCCGGGTGGCGGGGGTGGAGGAGAAAAACTGGCCGACGCGCTCCAGCCAACTTCGGCTGGTACCGCTATCGGAAAAATCGTCCGACATTAGAGATCAAGCTCCGTGCTCGAGGGTGAAAGGTCATAGGGGTCGGCGTAGCCGTGTTCCGCGAGCGCGCGGATTTCCAGCGATTCCATCAACGCCGCGTCGTCGTCTTCGATGTGATCGTAGCCCAGCAGATGCAGGACACCATGGGTCACCATGTGCGCCCAGTGGGCGTTCAGACTCTTGTTCTGTTCGCTGGCCTCGCGGCGCACCACCGGCGCGCTGATGACGATGTCGCCCAGCAAGGGAGCGATGGCGTCCTGGGGCAGCCCTTCGGGCATATCGAAGGGGAACGAGAGCACGTTGGTGGGTTTGTCCTTGCCGCGATACTGGTGATTGAGCGCCTGGATTTCCTCGTCATCGACGATTCTCAGGGTAATTTCGCCGACCACGCCACCGGCCACTTCGGCGGCGGTGCGGGCCCAGTGGCACAAGTCGCTTTCGTCGGGGGCGTCCGGGGCGTCGGTGGCCCACTGAACGTCAACGTTGGGTGTCGGTATCCCGCTCATATCGGTCGTAGGCCTCTACTATGCGTTGTACCAGCGGGTGGCGGACCACGTCGCGGCTGTCGAACCGGGTGACGCCGATTTTTTCTTCGCCGGCCAGCACTTCCAGGGCGTGCACCAGCCCGGAGCCCTGATGGCGGGGCAGATCCACCTGGGTGACGTCGCCGGTGATCACCGCCTTGGAGCCAAAACCGATGCGGGTCAGGAACATCTTCATCTGCTCCGGCGTGGTGTTCTGCGCCTCATCGAGAATCACGAAGCTGTTGTTCAGGGTGCGGCCGCGCATATAGGCAAGCGGCGCCACCTCGATCACCACGCGCTCCATCAGTTTGGCGACGGTCTCGAAACCGAGCATTTCGTAAAGAGCGTCGTAGAGTGGGCGCAGGTAGGGGTCGATTTTTTCCGCCAGGTCGCCGGGCAGAAAACCCAGTTTCTCGCCGGCTTCCACCGCCGGGCGCACCAGCAGAATACGCTGCACTTCGGCTTTTTCCAGGGCGTCCACGGCGCACGCCACCGCCAGCCAGGTTTTGCCGGTGCCGGCCGGGCCGATGCCGAAGTTGATGTCGAAACGGCGAATGCTCTTTACGTATTCGCGCTGATGGCCGCCGCGCGGTTTTACGCGCGTGCGCTTGGTGCGGATCACCACTTCGTCGCTGGGGAACGCCACCGTGTTGTCGAGCTTGTCGGCGATATCGGATTGCTGCAGATGCAGGTGCACCATCTCCGGGGTGATCTCGTCGCCCTGGCCGGTCTGCTCGTAGAGTTCGCTGAGCACCGTGGACGCGGCTTCCACCGCGTCGGAGCGGCCGGAGAGATGGAACAGGTTGCCGCGATTGCGAATTTCCACGCTCAGGCGCTGGGCGATCTGCTTGATATGCTCATCCAGACGGCCACAAAGATTGGCCAGGCGCCTGGAATCATAGGGCTCGAGACTGACTTTCTGGGAAGCGGTAGGTGTGTCCAAACTGGGTAAGGGAGGCCCCGGGGGCGGTTGAGGAGGTTTTTGCAGCATACCCCGATGCCGGGCCCGGGGAAAGCCGCGATTGGCGGCACTGTAAAGCGTTGCCCCGGGGGCTGGCAAGGGGCGTCCGGCGGGCTTCAGGCCGGGCGCACCCGGGGGCCCAGCTCGCCATCACAGGTGACCGTCTGCAGCAGCCGGGGCAATATATAGAGAGTGTCGTCGCGTTGCGCGTCGAGCTGGCGCCAACTGTCGCGGTCCAGTTCCACTTCGAGCATCCCCTCGCCCCATTCCGCGGGCTCCAGTTCCACCGTCACGGTGCCGCCGAACACGCTGCGCCCGGCCAGGGTGACCGGCAGGCGGGCCACCTCGGAGGGGCTTTTCGACAGGGCTGCTTCGTGGGGACGCAGGTACAGGGTCAGGGCGCCGTCGGGGCAGGCGCCCTCGGTATCCAGACGCAAAAACGCCTCGCCGGCACGCCAGGTCTGGCCGTCGTAATGACCTTCCAGGGCGTTGATGTGGCCGAGAAAGTCGAACACGAAGCGGCTGGCGGGTTGCTCATAGACCTGCAGCGGGGTACCGATCTGCTCGATGTGGCCCTGGCTCATCACCACCACCTGGTCGGACACCTCCATCGCCTCTTCCTGATCGTGGGTCACGAAGATGCTGGTCACCGAGATCTGCTCGTGCAGGTGCCGCAACCAACGCCGCAGCTCCTTGCGCACTTTCGCGTCGAGGGCGCCGAACGGCTCGTCCAGCAGCAGCACTTCCGGCTCCAGGGCCAGCGCCCGGGCCAGCGCCACGCGCTGCTTCTGGCCGCCGGAAAGCTGGGCCGGGTAGCGCCCGGCCATGGTGTCCATTTGCACCAGCTCCAGCAGTTCCCTGACGCGCGCGCGAATGCGATCACGGCCGGGGCGCTCGCCGCGCGGCAGCATGCGCAGCCCGAACGCGACGTTGTCGGCCACGGTGAGGTGGCGAAACAGGGCGTACTGCTGGAACACGAAGCCGACCTTGCGGCGGCGCACATCCAGGGTGGTGACGTCGCGGTCCTGGAAGAACACTTGGCCGTGATCCGGTTTTTCCAGGCCGGCGATGATGCGCAGCAGCGTGGTCTTGCCGGAACCGGACGGACCCAACAGGCCGACCAGCTCGCCATGGGGCACGTTCAGGGAAATATCGTCCAGGGCGGTGAAGGCCCCGAAGGTCTTGCGAATGTCGTCGACGCGGATGCTCACGCTGTCTCCCCTTGGGCCACGTTCAGTTTGCCGCGCTGACGCCATTCCAGCACGGTCTTGAGAAGCAGGGTCAGCAGCGCCATGGCGGCCAGCAGGCCGGCGGCGGTGAAGGCGCCCACGGTGTTGTAGTCCTCGTTGAGCATTTGCACCAGCAGTGGCAGGGTCAGGGTATCGCCGCGGATCAGCCCGGACACCACGCTCACCGCGCCGAACTCACCCACCGCCCGGGCGTTGGTCAACACCACGCCGTAGAGCAGCGCCCAGCGGATTTTCGGCAGGGTCACGTACCAGAATGTCTGCCAGCCGGACGCCCCCAGCAGCACCGCCGCTTCCTCTTCGTCCTGGCCCTGGGATTCCATCAGCGGGATCAGCACCCGCGCCACGTACGGGCAGGTCACGAACACCGTCACCATGACGATGCCGGGCAGAGCGAACATCAACTGCACGCCCAGGCCGTCCAGCCATTGACCGACCACGCCCTGGGTGCCGTACACCACCAGATAGCACAGCCCCGCCACCACCGGCGACATGGCGAAGGGAATGTCGATCAGGGTGATCAGCAGCTTGCGACCGCGAAACTCGTAGCGGGTGACGCACCAGGCCAGCAGCACCCCGAACACCAGATTCACCGGCACCGTGATCAGGGCCACCAGCAGGGTCAGTTTGATGGCGCTGATCATGTCGGCACTGGTCAGATTCCGCAGCACCATGGTGGCGCCCTGGGAAAAGGCCTGGGCGAAGATCAGAACCAGCGGCAGCACCAGCATCAGGGTCACCGCGGCGAAGGCGGCGATAACCAGCGCCCATTGGTGCCAGTGTCGGGGCATGAAACGGCTCCCAGCGGGGGTTGCGGTAAGGAGCCCCGATTCTATATTCCGAGGCGCCAAAATAAAGCGCTTATTTGCCGGCCAGGGCCACGGCCGGGCTGATCCGGCAACAAAAGGTTACATTTTGATACATCCGTACCCGTCCGGGCCGCGTACTCCCCGTTGGGAGCGCGGCTTCCGATCCGCATCGGCGTTTGTCGGTGCCACCTAAAACGGTAAAGGAGTGACGGGATGAAACCCGAAAACAAAGGGATGTTCTGGCTGACACCGCTGGCCATCGCGATAACCCTGGCCGGCTGCGGTAGCAGCAGCGACAACAACCGCGGCGACGGCACGCCGAATGTGGGCACGGCCCTGCTGGTGATGCACAACGGCGGCGGCAGCGTCGGGCAGGTGGATCGCCTGGACGACAACCTCAATCTGGTGGGCAGCTTCGACAGCGACGCCAACGAAGGCATCGCGCTGGATCTGCTCGGCAACCTGTACGCTGCCAACGACGCCGGCGGCGCCCCCGGCAATCTGCAAGTGCTGGCCGGGCTGGCCGATCGCACCGGCGACGCCAGCGATCCGACGCTCGACCGCGACTTGCGCGCCACCGGCGCCATGACCTTGAAAGGCATCGCCATTGCCCATCGCGCCGGTCTGGTGATGGCCGCCAACGTCGGCGGCAGCAGCGTCGAGGTGTTCGGCTCCGCCGCCGGCGCCAACGCCGACCCGCTGGCTTCCACGGCGTTGCCCGGTGACACCTGGGATCTGACCTACGACGAAGACGAAGATCGCCTGTTCCTGGCGATGACCAACGGCACCGTGCTGGTGGTGGACGACTATGTGGCCGGCGGTTTCGATGCCACTGGCGCGCGCACCATTACCCCCCATGACGGCAGCACCGTGGCCAACCTGCACGGCATCGCCTATCAGGCCGACAGCGACACCCTGGTGGTCACCGACGTGGGTGACGCGGCCATCGCCGACGACGGCAAAGTCTATGTGATCAGCGACGCCAGCAGCGCCAGCGGCACGGTAACGCCGGCACGCCGTCTGGCCGGCCCGGCCACCGGCCTGGGTAATCCGGTGGATCTGATTCTGGATGACGACACCGCCTACATCGCCGAGAAATCCAACGACGCGGTGCTGGTTTACGCGAACATCTTTTCCGGCGACTCCGGTGACGTGGCCCCGGACAGAACCGTGGACAGCGTTAAGCCGGAATCCCTGGCGCTGATCGTGGATTACCAGCCGCGCCCCGACCTTTCCGACATCGTTGACGCCGACGACGTCGACTTCAGCGCGGTGGCGGTAACCAGCAATCCGCCGCTGCCCGGTGACCCGGACGTGGTGTTGTTGACGCCGGAGTTGAACGCGCAGATCGGCGGTTTCACCGTGGGGCAATCCCTGGAGAGCATCAGCTTCAATCAGGTCGGCGACGCCTATCTGAGCACCGACGACGGCAGCAACATGAACGGCGGTCTGACCGTGGTGAACCGGTTGGATCAGCGCGATGGCGAAAGCTTCGATCTGGCCCGGGATCGCACGCTCACCGGCGCCGGCACCGGCCTGGTCAGCCCGAAAGGCTTCGACATCGCCGATCAGCTCGGCTGGGTTCTGGTCACCGACAACGGCGATCCGGCGGTTCGCGTGTTCGGCACCCAGGCCGGTGGCGACGCCGCGCCGCTGTTCACCACCACCCTCACCGTGGCCCCCTGGGATCTGGACTACGACGCCGCCGGCGACCGCCTGTATGTGGCGCTCACCGACGGCACCGTGGCGGTGTTCGATGACTACAGCAGCGCCCACGGCGCGGCCGGTCCGGATCGCGTGATCGTGCCCGCCATCAGCGGCGCGGCGGTGAGCGCGCCCACCAACCTGCACGGTATCGTTCATGTCGCCGATGGCGACCGCTTGATCGTCTCCGACGTGGGCAGTGGCGCCATCGGCACCGACGGCAAACTGTATGTGCTCGACGATGCCAGCAGTGCCGACGGTCTCACCGAGATCGCCATCCGTATCGACAACGGCGACAACAACACAGTGGGCAATACGCTGCTGGGCAACCCGGTGGACATCGCCTTCGATGGCGAGGACCTGTACGTGGCCGAGAAGTCTCAGAATCGCGTGCTGCGTTTCGACGACATTCTTGAATCCACCGGTGGCGATGTGGCGCCGTCGGCGATGCGGGCGCAGAACGCGCCGGAATCGCTGGTGCTGATCGCCGACTACCTGGCCCGCTCTCCGCGGTGACCCCGCGCGGCCCGGCGTTGACACGGCCTTCTCACGCCGGGCGCTTTACTGGGGAGTCTCTGAGCCACGCCTCGGAGGCTCCCTTATCCTTAATGACGCGCGGGCCCGCCATGGAAGACGCCGACAACGATCTTGAACTCGGAAACGACCTGTTGCTTGCCTGCGCGCGGGGCGAACGGCAGGCTTTTCAGCGTCTTTATCAAAGAGAGGCGCCGCGAATGTTCGCTCTCGCCCGCCGGTTGACCGGCGAACACGGCCTTGCCGAAGAGGCGTTACAGGATACTTTCGTGCAGGTATGGACCCAGTCGCACCGCTTCAAGCCGCAACGTGGCAGCGCCCGCGCCTGGTTGTACAGCCTGTTACGCAACCGGATCATCAGTTTGCATCGCCAGGCCCATGGACATCGCTTCGAGCCTCTGCCGGACCAGGACTGGCCCGACCCGGGCCCGTCACCGGAGCAATGTTCCTACGCGGAAAGCCAGCGCCTGGCCATGATCGAGTGCTTGCGTCGTCTTCAGGGCGACCGCCGCAGCCCGATTCTGATGGCCTTCTATCACGGGCTCAGTTACGAGCAGATCGCCGACCGTCTGGCGGTGCCCCTGGGCACCATTAAAAGTCGGATTCGCGCTGGCCTGAGCCGGCTTCAGGAGTGTCTGCGGCTATGATTCCCGACGATCCCCATGATCAACAGCTGCTGATCGCCGAGTATGTGCTCGGGCTGTGCCGCGGCGAACAGAACGACGAAGTGGAACGCTGGCTGGAGCGCGACCCGGACGCGGCCGCCATGGCGCGGCAGTGGCGCGAGCATTGGGTGGCGGCGGTGGAGCTGCTCGACCCGGAGCGGGTGCCGGCGCGAATCTGGCGTGAGATACGCCGGCGTACCGGCAACGATGAGCCATGGTGGCGGCGTGGTTGGGGCAGCGCGCCGTTGTGGCGCTCGGTCAGTGCCGCGCTGGCGGTGACGGTGCTGGTGCTGGCGCTGGTGCCGGCCGGGCCGGCACCCGTGACGTACACGGTGGTGTTGCAGGCGCCCGGGGAAGCGGCCAAGCCCGGCTGGCGGATCACGGTCTCCGCGGACGGCGATCTCAATCTGACGCCGCTGGTGGAAAGCCGTTATCAGCCGGACCGCAGTGTGCAGTTCTGGACTCTCGCCGACCCGGCGCAGGGGCCGCGCTCACTGGGCCTGATTCAGCCGGGCCATTCGATTACGATTCCCGCCAGCCGCATCGGCGACGTGCAGCCCGGCCAACTGTTTGAGCTGACCCTGGAACCGCGCGGCGGCTCCCCGGCCAGCCGGCCCACCGGCCCGGTGTTGTTCATCGGCCGAGCGGTGGAGATTTAGAGCACGGTTTTCAGTTTTCAGTTTTCAGTGTTCAGTTTTCAGTGTTCAGTTCGTTGCCCGGATCTCCGACCGTAACTGAAAACTGAACTAACCCCCCTGCCAACGGCGGGTCAGCCGCGACTGGATGATCTGGATGCCGAACAGCAGAATCAGAGAGGCGATCAGGATGATCGAGGCCAGCGCACTGGCGGCAGGGAAGTCGTATTCCTCCAGGCGAATGTTCACCAACAGTGAAATGATCTCGGTCTCGAAGGGCATATTGCCGGCGATAAAGATCACCGCGCCGTATTCGCCCAGGCTTCGGGTGAACGCCAGGGCGGTGCCGGTGAGCAGGGCCGGGGTGAGCTGTGCCATCACCACTTTGAGAAAGCTCGCCATCGGCGTGGCACCCAGGGTGGCGGCGGCTTCTTCCACGTCCGGGGTGAGGTCTTCCAGCACCGGTTGCACCGCGCGCACCACGAACGGCAGGCTGGTGAAGCTCATCGCGATCATGATACCCAGCGGCGCGTAGGCCACCTTGATACCAAATACCTCGAAGCCCTGGCCGAGCCAGCCGTTGGCGGCGAACAGCGCTGACAAGGTCAGGCCGGCCACCGCGGTGGGTAAGGCGAAGGGCAGGTCGACCAGCGCATCCATGATGCGCCGGCCGGGAAACCGGTAGCGCGTCAGCACCCAGGCCAGCAGCAGGCCGACCACCGCGTTGATCACGCTGGCGCCGGCGGCGGACAGCACCGTCACCTTGAAACTGGCCAGGCTGCGCGGGTTGGTGATGACCGACCAGTAGCGCTCCCAGGTCATGTCCGAGACGTGCAACGCCAGCCCGGACAGCGGCACCAGGATCACCAGGCTGATAAACAGCACGCTCAGCGCGAAGCTGAGCGTGAAGCCGGGCAGCACCGAATGGCGGGTGCGCAGAATGGCCATCAGGGCTGGCCCTCGCCCGGGCGGCTGGTGGTGGTACCGCGCGGGTCGTTCAACGCAGGCTCCGCGCCTTGACCTGAAGCTGGTCCAACACGCCGCCGGAGGCGAACTGCTGCTCTTGGGCTTTCTCCCAGGAACCGAAGAAATCCTCGACCTTGAGCAGTTTCACCGGCGGAAACTGGTCTTTGGTTTCTTCCACCACCTTCTTATTGTGCACCCGGTAATTAAAGGTGGTCAGCAGGCGCTGGGTGTCTTCGGCGTAGAGGTAATCCAGATAGGCGGTGGCCACTTCGCGGGTGCCTTTTTTGTCCACCACTTTGTCGACCACGGTGACCGGGAACTCGGCCAGCACCGAGGTTTTCGGCACCACCACTTCGTAGTCGTCTTCACCGTACTGCTTACGAATGTTGTTGACCTCGGATTCGAAGCTGATCAACACATCGCCGATGTTGCGCTCCACGAAGGTCACGGTGGCGCCGCGCCCGCCGGAGTCGAACACGCTCACGTTGGAGAGCATTTTCGCCATGTAATCGCGGATTTTCCCCTGGTCGTCGCCAACGCGATCCTGGGTGGCCATCCAGGCGGCCAGATAGGTATAACGGCCGTTGCCCGAGGTTTTCGGGTTGGGGAACACGATGCTTACGTCATCGCCGGCCAGATCCTCCCAGCCCTGGATGTTCTTCGGGTTGCCCTTGCGCACCAGAAAGGCGGTGGTGGAATAGTACGGGCTGGAATTGTTGGGCAGCCGTTTGTTCCAGTCCGCCGGGATCAGATTGGCTTTGTCGTGCAGCACGTTCACGTCGGTGACCTGGTTAAAGGTCACCACGTCCGCATCCAGGCCCTGCATGATCGCGCGCGCCTGCTTGGATGAGCCGGAGTGGGACTGCTTGATGGTCACCTCTTCGCCGGTCTGTTCTTTCCAGTGCGCCTGGAATTTCGGATTGATCGCCTGAAACAACTCGCGGGCGATGTCATAGGAACTGTTCAGCAAGGTCTGCTGAGCGGTGGCAAGCGACGCTACGGAGAGCAGCGCAATGGTCAGCCAGACACGCATATCGGGCTCCTTCTTATAAGAGACAAATGGGAAAACGCCAGTTTATATAACCATTGGGCTAAATAAAGCGCTGGCTTAGAGCGTTTTGGACAAAGCAAACAAGTAAAAGCAGTAACCGCGGCGGCACCGTCGCGCACCATCATGCGCTCACCAGCAGGCCGCCGCGCAGCGAGTTGGGCAGAGCCTCGAGAATCTCCACATCGACGAACTCGCCGATCAGGTCGATGTCGTCACAGGCGAAATTCACCACCCGGTTGTTCTCGGTGCGGCCTTTGAGCTGACCCGGGTCTTTCTTGGAGAAGCCGTCCACCAGAATGCTCTGAGTGGAGCCGGCCATGCGCCGGGAAATCGCCATGGCGTTCTGGGTAATGCGGGTTTGCAGGATGCGCAGGCGTTCCTTTTTCACCGCCAGCGGCACATCGTCGGGCAGGCTGGCGGCGGGGGTGCCCGGGCGGGCGCTGTAAATAAAGCTGAACGAGGTGTCGAAACCGATATCGGCGATCAGCTTCATGGTGGCTTCGAAGTCGGCCTCGGTTTCGCCGGGAAAACCGATGATGAAATCCGAGCTGAACGAGATGTCCGGGCGGATACGCTGCAAGCGGCGCAATTTGGATTTGTACTCCAGCACCGTGTGGTTGCGCTTCATCATCGCCAGAATGCGGTCGGAACCGGACTGCACCGGCAAATGCAGATGGCTGACCAGCTCCGGCACTTCTTCATAGACCTGGATCAGCGCATCGGAAAACTCCACCGGATGGCTGGTGGTGTAGCGGATGCGGTCAATGCCCTCGATGTCGCGGATCAGCAGAATCAGATCGGCCAGATCCAGGGTCTCGCCGCTGGCGCCGGTGCCGCGGTAAGCGTTCACATTCTGGCCGAGCAGATTGACTTCGCGCACGCCCAATTCCGCCAGGTGGCGGATTTCATCGAGCACCGGCTGCACCGGGCGGCTGATTTCCTCGCCACGGGTGTAGGGCACCACGCAGAAGGTGCAGTATTTGGAGCAGCCTTCCATGATCGATACGAACGCGCTGGGGCCGTCCACGCTGGGTTCGGGCAGGCGGTCGAATTTCTCCACTTCCGGGAAACTCACATCGATGGCCAGGGCGCGGCTGCTGGCGGCCTGCTGGATCAAGCCGGGCAGGCGGTGCAGGGTCTGTGGGCCGAACACCACGTCCACGTAAGGGGCGCGATCGCGGATCGCCGAGCCCTCCTGGCTGGCCACGCAGCCGCCCACGCCGATGATCAGCTCCGGGTTGCGGTCCTTAAGGCGTTTCCAGCGGCCCAGCTGATGGAACACCTTTTCCTGCGCCTTTTCGCGAATCGAGCAGGTGTTGAGCAGCAGCACATCGGCCTCTTCCGGGTTGTCCGTGGGCTCCAGGTCGTGGCTGCTTTCGAGCAGATCCTGCATGCGCGCGGAGTCGTACTCGTTCATCTGGCAGCCGTGGGTCTGGATAAACAGCTTGCGTGACATCGGTGACTGACCTCCGGGCCCGCCGGCGGGCCCGTGTGCTTCGAAGAAATGGGGCGCGAATTATAGCGCCGGCCCGCCGCGACTGCGACCATCGGCGGCCGGCTGGCGCGACAAAACGCCGCAACCGGGTTCATGTTGCTGGCGCCGGCGAGCCGCTATCATACGCCGCCTCACGCCCCGACACGGAGATCCGATGCAGCTTCTGGCGCGTTTCCTGACCTTGTGCTGGTTTGTTGGCCTGGCCGCTTGCGAACCGGCGCCACCAGACCTGCCGGTGAATGACCGGCTGGGCGGCGATTTCACGCTGACCGACCAGGATGGGCGGCCCTGGGGGTTGGGCGACGCCCGTGGCCGGGTGGTGATCCTGTTTTTTGGCTACACCCACTGCCCCGATATCTGCCCGGCGACGCTGGCGCGGGTCGCTCAGGTGCAACGGCATCTGCGCGAACAGGGCGCCGCCGGGGCGGTGCAGCCGGTGTTCATTACCTTCGACCCGCAGCGTGATACCGCGCAGCATCTCAAGGCATATCTGCCCTGGTTCAAAGCCGATATCATCGGCCTGACCGGCAGCGACGCCGATATTCGCGCGGTGGCGCAACGCTACGGCGTGGTGTTCCTGAAAAGCGGGGCGGCGGATCGCTACGACTTCACCCACAGCGACTTTATTTATCTGCTCGACGCGCAGGGCCGGGTGCGCAAACTTTACCCGGCGGATTTCAACATCGACGAGGTGGTCAATGATGTTCAAACACTTCTCTGAATCGCTGAGCGCGCTGGCCTTGCTGGCGCTGGCAAGCACCGCCCACGCCGGCGAGGTGACCGTCAGTGGTGCCTGGCTGCGCGCGGTGCCGCCGGTGTCGCCGACCATGGCCGGCTATTTTGAGCTGAACAACGACTCCGACAGCGCCGTTACCCTGAACGGCGCCAGCGCCGATTTCGCCGGCATGGCGATGCTGCACGGCACCGAAACCAAAGCCGACGGGCAACGCTCGATGACCCATGTCGACGCAGTGACGCTCAAGCCCGGCGAGTCGGTCACTTTCGCGCCCGGTGGCAAGCACCTGATGCTGATGAAACTGTCCACGGTGCCGCCGTCCGGTGAGGTCCGTGATATCTGTCTCACCTTCACCGACCACGACGACCTGTGCGTGCCGTTTCAAGTCCGCCACAACGATCCCAATCGTTAATGAAAACCTGCCGCGCGCTGGCTCTGCTGGCGTTGCTGCTGGCGCCGCTGGCCGGCGCCGATTGCCATGGCCTGGCACCACCGCGGGCGGTGCCCGTGGCGGCTGGGGATCAGTGGTCGCTGGCGACCTTGAATCTCTGGCGGTTGCGGGATGCCAGCAAGGACGCCCGCTTCGATGAGCCGCTCAGTGAACCGGTTTACCGCCGCCGGCTTGACGCCCTGGCCGGCTATCTGTTGGACACCTTGCGCGCGCCGCCACTGCTGGCACTGCAGGAAATAGAAAACCGCGCGATTCTGGATGCGCTGATCGAGCGCGTGGTCGCCGCCGGCGGTCCCCGGTATCAGGGTGTACTGATCGAAGGGCACGATCCGTCGGGCATGGATGTGGCCCTGCTTTACCGACCGCCGGTGGCGGTGGGGGCGGTGCGCGCGCTGTTCTCCTCCAGCCGTTATCGCGGCCAACCCTTGTTCAGCCGCCCGCCGCTGGCAGTAAGCCTGAAGCAGCCAGTGGAGGCCACCGTGGTGGTGGTGCATCTGCGTAGCGCACGGGATCTGGGGCGCAAAGCCTGGGTGGCGGAGAAAAGACGTCGCCAGGCTTCCGCTCTTGGTGACTGGATCGCCGCGCGGCGCGGCGCCTTGATCGTGGCCGGCGATTTCAACAGCGCCCCCGAGCCGGGACTGTTCGGCGAGCCCTGGCGGCTGATCGGCGCCAGCGGCCTGTACGACAGCTGGCAGCGGCTGGATCGCGACGAACGTTACAGCTTTCGCCACCGTTGCCAGCCCCAGGCGCTGGATCACATTCTGATGTCCAAAACCCTGCTGCCGAAGTTGCGGGCGGTGGCGGTAAGCCGGGGCAACGCCGGGCGTTACGACCGCCTGTACGGCAGCAACGGCACCGAGGTGGTGTCCGATCACGATGCGCTGGTGGTGTATTTTCAGAAATAAGCGGGGCGGGCGCTGAAGGGTTGTCCGGCTGCGCCGGTTCGTGATTAAGGATCGCTCCCACAGCGGCGTTGTTAAAGGCGCTGGCACGCAACACGCTTTGCGCTGCGCGCAACACGCAAGGTCAAAACCCGAGGCCAACGGTTTTGATTTTAATGTGGGAGCGGTCCTTGACCGCGAAGAGGGCTCTGTCGGATCAGCCTCGTCTTCGGCTCGGTTTCCGCTATTTCGCGAACAACCATGGAAGGCGTTGCCGGGTGACGAGGGAAAGTTAAAAAGCACCGCGGAGCCTGCTTGCGTTTTCCAGCGAGGACCAGGGAGGGCCCCACGGTGCGAAAGGGTCGGGCGGAGCGGGCTCCGCCCTGAATCAGCGTATAGGGTGTTACAGGTTGAAGGTGTAGCTGACGACGAACTGCAGGTCGTCTTCGTAGGTGTCATCGGTGTCCTGATCGACGATCTTGGAGATGCCGAACGCGAACTGATCGGTGAGCGCGTAGCTGAGATCAACGTGGGTGTACTGCAGCGACGTATCGTCGAAGTCGTAGTAGCCCACTGCACCGGTGATCTTGTCGTAGGTGTAGCTCAGCGCGTAGTAGTTGTCCTTGTTGTCGGACTGCGCGGCGCCGTGGCCGTAGTCGCCCACGCCGATGTAGGCGTCGGCGCCGAAGCCGGCGTAGCCCGCGCCAAGGTGAACTTCACCGAAGTCGCAATCGTCTTCGTCGTTACCGCCACACGCGGCGTTGCCGGGGCCGGAGTAGTTGTAGTCGATGTAGCTGATGTCGTAGCTGAAACCGCCATCGGTCTCGCCACCGAAACCGGCGTACAGGTCGTATTCGGTTTTGTCGTTTTCGGAGCTGGTCCAGGCGCCGGCGTAAAGACCGCTGGCGTGGGCGTAGTCCAGGCTGCCGAAGATGGTGCCGCCCTGAAACAGGGACTGACCACGCCACAGGTATTGGCTGGACATCCCCAGGCTGCCACTGATTTCCGCGGAAGCCAGCGCGGGCGCCACGGAGGCGGCGACGGCGGCGGCGATAACGGCGTGTTTCAATCCCAGTACTTTTTTCATGTGCAACCCTCTTTGCAAATGGCAAGTTGTGCTTTGTTGTGCGCTCCTGGCGCACTGGCCGGGGAGGCTGTGACGGTATAAAGCAGGGAGCGTGCCAATTTCATAAAGCCCCGATATTTCGGGGCCTGAGGGAGGAGGGCGGGGAAGGGAAACGCAAAAGAAGGGTAAAATCGGGAGGGCCGGTGCGCCGATGTGGTGCGGCGCACCGAAATGGGGCTCGAATCAGTGGCAGTCCCAGTCCACCGGCACCGCGTCGGCGCGGGAGCCGTCTTCGCCGCGCACCTCCAGGCCACACTGATCATTGTTGCGGGTGAAGTTGACCCGGTAGTTGCCACCGGCTTCGGTGCTGAACTGAGCGGCGACCTTACAGCGGTCCCGACCCATGTTGCCCTGGCGTTTATTGAGCACCACGCCGACCCGGGTGTTGGGGCTGGCGGCCACCGTGGTGGTCACCTCACCCGCTTTATTCATGGTCTTGATCACCTCATCGAACGCTTTGCTGTCGAACGGTTTTTGCGACAGCGCGGTGTCGGTGGCGCGGAAACCGGCACCGGGCACACAGACCATTGGCTGGGCGGCAAGATTGTTACTGGTGAAGGTGACGGTGGCGGTGTCGCCCCCGGCGGGGGGCTGGTACTGCATAACACTGCAACCGCTCAGCAGAGCGAGAGAAATCAAAGCATATTTTTTCATGATGGCAGGTCCTCATATCCGTTACCGCAGTGTAGAGATGCAAGAGCGGGGCCACCAGTCTGGTGCACGGCGCCCAGGCTCAGGGCACGGCCGGGCCGGTCCCCTTGAACCAGTGCCGCACGGCGTCGCGCTGCAGCGCCTGTCGCCGTTCGCCCGTCGGCAGCCAGTTGCCGGCGTTGGCGGTGAGTGCCAGCAGAAACTCGAACAGTGGCAGATGCTGGCGCAGCACCCGTTGCTGGCGGTGGTCGATGATGGGATTGAAATAACCGAAGAAGTCGAACATCTGGCGGGGGTTTTTGCGCACCCACAGCCAGGAGCCCATTTCCAGGGTGAAGGGCAGGAACAGACGTTGCGGGTGTCGGGCGCGGGCCTCGTCGTAGAGGTAATCCCAGAGGTCGCCGTGGGTGGTGTAGTTCACCGATTGCGGCTCGATCAGATAGGGATGGTGGTGCGGGTAGGTCTGTTCGAACACCTGCTTAAGGCGAAACACCTCGGCGAGATGATCGATCGGCTGATGGCTGCGCGCGTAACAACACCAGAGCCGGTCACGGCGGCCAAAGCCACTGTGGCAGTCCACGCTGAGCGCCACCGGCGCGCTGAGCAGCTTGTCGCGCACTACCTCGACCAGGGCCTGGGCCTCCGCTTGCATCGGTTCACCGGCGCGCCCCCGGTACCAGGGCAGATGGCGGCTGATGCGGTGGCCGCCGACTAAAAACGAGACCTTGCCATCCGCCTGCACCGGCGCGTTGCGCATCAGGTCGACGCCATTGGGGTTGGCGCGGGTGCGCCGCCACAGGCCGGCCGGGTTGACCATCGGCATGAACACCAGCCGCACCCGTTCCAGCCGCCGGACCAGCTGGTCGTCCCATTGCAGCCGGTGAATCAGGCTGTGCAACCAGGACAGGATCACCTGGGTGCCGATCCGTTCGACGCCGTGCACGCCGGCGAAAAAGCCGATCACCGGGGCGCCCGGCGAGCGGCTGCCCATTTCGATCACGGTCACCGGCAACGACAGCGCGCCCTGCGCAACGTGCAATACCTGGCTGACGCGCAAATGCCGCGCGCCCTGGTGGAGCAGGGTGTCGAGCTGGATTTGTTCGGGCAGATGCCGGCGCAGAGCCGTGTCCGTGTCTTGCATTGAAAGCCTGTCCACGCTGGGTCGCAGGGCCGGGGCGGTGGCGCGGAAGTGTAGCGCGCGCCGGTAACGATTTTGTGACAGAAGGCACCGGGCGTGTCATTCAAGCGTGATCAAACGGTCAGCGTGTTGTCACGGGCCTGGACCACGCTGAGCCTGTGTGTAGGCCAGGACTGATCCGCCGTGACGCCACAATCCGCTTGCCCGTTTGCTTGCCTGGATACCGGTGATCTGCTGCTGTTCGCGGGCAGGGGCGTCACCAGTGCGGTGATCCGCCTGTTCACCGGCAGCCGCTGGAGCCACATCGGTATGGTGGTGCGTCTGCCGGGGGTGGTGGAACCGCTGGTGCTGGAATCCACCGGTTTGAGCGAATCCGCCGATCTTCACCTGGGCCGGCCGGTGGCCGGCGTCGCGCTGGTGCCACTAAGCCGCAAGCTGCAAGACTACCCCGGCGAAGTGGCGGTGCGTCGTTGGCAGGGGCCTCCCCTTCGGCCGGCGCAGCGGCGTTTGGTGGCGCGGCTGGTGACCCGGTTGCTGCACCGGCCGTACAAAAATTTTGTGTTGTGCAACGTCCGCGATTTATTGAGTGGTTTTACCCGCGCTCCGGATCGGCGCGGCTGGTTCTGTTCGGAGCTGGTCGCCGAATGCTACCGCCGGCTGGGCTGGTTGCCCCGCGATGCCCGGGTCAGCGGTTTCGTACCGGGTGACTTCGATTGCCCCGGGCTGCGCTTGCTCGGTGGCGGCCTGTCCGCCCCACAATTACTGAAGGCTAAATCCAGCGCCGCACTTTCTGACGGTAACGCTGCCAATCCGCCCCGAAGCGTTGCTGATGAAACTGCTCTTCCGCGGCGATCACGTGGGTTTGCATGACCCAGATCACCGCCACCAGCATGATCAGCATGCCCGGGCTGGCCAGCGTCAGCGCGCAGGCCAGGTTGAGCAGCGCGAAGGCCAGGTAGATGGGGTTGCGAGTGAGCCGGAACACACCGTGGGTAATCAGCGTGCGGGCGGCGCGGTGGGGCATCAGGGTGGTGCGGTGGCGGATGAACTCCAGCAGCGCGGCCGCCAGCAGCAACACCGCGAAGCCGGCCAGCACCAGCGCCAGAATCCGATCACCGGGAAAGCGGGGCAGTTGCCAATGCAGTGCCTGATCCACGCCATAGCCGACCAGGATGCCGCCCAGGTGCAACAGCGGCGGGGGAATACGGACGTCCGGATGCGGTGGTGGCACTTCTTCCTGGGCCATGCGCATGTCTCTCGTTGTCAGTGGAAAAAAGCTGGGTTATGGTAATTCACATCCCGCCCTTGCGGGAGTGATCGCGATCCTAAAGCTGAAAGCTGTACCAGCACACCGCCGGTAAGCAGTAAACAACGGCGGCGGATAAGCATCGCTCTCGCATTTCCGCCGCCCATGTGCCATCAACGCCAATAACGTTAGGGGACACGCATGGAAGATCGCGCGGCCAGCTTCAACACCGTAACCGCAGCCTCAACCTCCCACCAGGGCAAACCGGACTCCTCGCCGAAGACCTACGTTCTCGACACCAACGTGCTGATTCACGATCCCAATTCGCTGCTCAACTTTGAAGAGCATCGCATCACCATTCCGATGACCGTGCTGGAGGAACTGGATCGTCTCAAGACCGGAAAATCCCACACCGCCGCGGATTGCCGCGCCGCCATCCGCCAGATCGATGGCATTCTCGGGCAGGCCTCGCCGGCGGAGGTGGAAGCGGGCATTCCCATTCAACGGGGTGAAAATCATACCCAGGGTTCGCTCACGGTGATGATGCCGCGGACCAGCCGCCAGGCGGCGGCGCTGCCGGAGCATCTTAACGACAACCGCATCATCAACGATGTGGTGGCGATGAAGATGGCCGACCCCGATGGCTGTTACGTGCTGGTCACCAAGGACATCAACATGCGCCTTAAGGCGCGCGCTTGTGGCATTGACGCGGAGGATTACCACAACGATCAGCTGGTGTCGGACATCCGCCAACTGACGCGCGGTTATTTCGAGGTGCCGGGCTCGTTCTGGGACCGGGTTACCGAGGTGGAAACCGAACAGCACGGCGCCGAGACTCTGCACCGTCTCTCGCACGGACTGCTGGTCAGCGAAATACTCGGCGAGGAGGTCTACCCGAACCAGTTCATTATCGATGAGCACGGTTTCGTGGCGCGCATTGTCGAGGTCGGCGAAGGAGTGGTGACCCTGCGTCACCATAAGAGCGAGTCGTTGATGGAACAGCAGGCGTGGGGGCTCAAGCCGCTCAATCTGCAGCAGGCGATGGCGCTGCAATTGCTGCTTGATCCGGACATTCACCTGGTCACGCTGACCGGCGCGGCGGGTTCCGGCAAGACCATTCTGGCGCTGGCGGCGGCCATTGAGATGACCGTGGAACAAAAGCGTTTCAACAAGATCATCGCCACCCGCTCGACGCCGCCACTGGCCGAGGAACACGGCTTTTTGCCGGGCACCGAGGAAGAGAAGATGGACCCCTGGCTGGGAGCCATCAACGACAACATCGAAGCACTGCACCTGAACGACGAGAACCCGGCCGGCAGCATCCAGTATGTGAAAGAGCGCGCCAACATCCAGTTCAAGGCGCTCAATTACATGCGCGGACGCAGCTTCCAGAATGCGCTCATTCTGATCGACGAAAGCCAGAACCTGACGCCTCACCAGATGAAAGCGATCATCACCCGCGCGGGCGAGGGCTCCAAAGTGGTCTGCCTGGGCAACCTGGCGCAGATCGATACCCCTTACCTGTCACCCACCAGCTCGGGGCTCACCTACATGACCGAACGCTTCAAACAATTCGTGCACGGAGGTTCCCTGCAGCTTAACGGCGTGCCCCGTTCGTTGCTGGCGGAATACGCGGAGACGTGGTTGTAGGCGCGGCCTTCGGCCGCGGAACAGGGGCCAGGCAAAGCCTTGCCGGGTGAGAGACTTCTGCGAAGGGACGAGTTGCAAGCGACAAGCCGCAAGCCACAAGCCAGAAAAGCGCGAGGTCTGATGTTTTTTTGTAGCTTGTAGCTTGTAGCTTGTCGCGGCGCGGGGGCTTTGCCCGCGCCTGTTCCCTGTTCCTATCCTTCCAACGCCCCTTCCAACACCCCCATGCACGCGTCGCTGTCGTAGAAATCACCCAGCGCCTGCTCCACCAGCGGGGCGAGGATGTTTTGCTGGTGGAGTTGCGCGGCGCCGCTGGCCAGGGCCGGGGCGAGCACCTTGATGCGCGCTTTGCTGGTGGTGCCCATGGCTTTGAGCAGCGCCGGCAATGTCCATTGTGTCAGCGATTGCACGGCGGCGTGGATGCCGGCGGCCACCAGCTGGCGGCTGTATTGCAAATGCGTGGCTTCGTCGGCGATGGCGCAGGCGTGCGGCGTGATGTCCTTGGCCAGGCCCGCTGGCGCCAGTTTGATGGCGTCCGCCGGACGCATTGTGGCCAGGCGCCGATAGCCATCGCGGGACAATTCAGCGATGCGTTCATTGGTCAACTGCCGGTTAAGCCATTGTTCGCCGGTCTTCAGCGTGGCGCGGATATTGTGGCGCAGATAGACGCGGATGCTTTCCTCCAGCCCACCCATCGCCTTGCCGACGCTCTTGCGGCCCAGTTTCATCATGCTGCTGACGCCGGGCAGTTTGGCCAGCGCGTTTTCTTCAAGCAGAAAATTCTTGATGCCGGTGTAGAGCATCTCGCTGACCATTTCGCTGACCAGGGGATGATTCAGGCACGCATGAATGACGCGCTCGCGGAGCTTTTGCAGGCGCAAACCCTGCTCAAGAAGCGCCTCGAAATGCGCTTCACTGAGCAACTCGCCCACGCGGGTGTCGTCGTCTTCGGCGCAGCGCAGCACCGCCTCGCTGACGTCGATGATCACCGGCTCCAGCGCCGTGGTGGTGTTCAGATTGGCCAGCCACTCATCCACCACCCCGGCAATGACCTCGGCGTTCACCAGGCCGCCCAGCGGTTGTTTACCCAGGATGTGGACGCCGTCGGTCAGTTGCGTTTGCCAATAGCTTTTTTCCTGCAGCCGTTGGCAGGCGTGGGAGACATGGGCCTGTTTCAGGGCTTGAGCCAGCTCCGATGCATTCATGGAAAGTGGTGCCTCGTGTCGGGTCAGGGGGATGCGCGGAACGACGCGGGGAACAAAGAGTGCCCAGTTTATGGATCCAGGGCAAAAGCGCTGGAACGTCGCCGCGTTGAAAAGGTTATCTCGGGCGCGCTTATCTTGGATGAAAAAAGGAGCGGATCATGACGCAGTGGCGACGCGGAGCGGCGGCGCTGGCGCTAATCGGTCCGGGCATGAGGGCGGGCGCATCAGGGTAGTGGAGGGAGGGTTGATGCGCCCCATCGGCGTTACAGCGGTGTGCTGTCGACCTGGTCGGGATAGGCCTGGCGCCAGTGCTCGAAGCCGCCATCCAGGCTGACCACGGCGGTGAAACCCTGGGCGGCCAGATAGTCGCTGGCGGATTGGCTGGAGTGGCCGTGGTAGCAATACACCACCAACGGCTGATCGCGACGAGTGCTGGCGAGGAAATCATCCAGGTTGTCCTGGGTCAGCGGCCGGGCGCCGGCAACCCTGGCCTCGTCGTGGCTGGCGGGGTCGCGTACGTCAACGAACAGGGCCTCGCCCCGTTGCAGTATTTCCAGCCCCTGTGGCGGGGAAATGCATTCTGCCATGGTCTGTTCTCAGATCGGCCGGCTGTCGGCGACCAGCGCCTGGTCCGGGTATTCGCAGGTCAGTTTCATGCCGATCGCTTCTTCCAACTGCGGCAGCAGGAAGGCATCGTCCTCGCAGGCGAAGCTGATCGAAACACCGCTGGCCCCGGCCCGGCCGGTACGGCCGATCCGGTGCACGTAATCTTCCGGGTCCTCCGGCAGATTGTAGTTAATCACGTGCGACACCCCTTCGATATGGATGCCCCGGCCGGCGACGTCGGTGGCGATCAGTATCTGCAGATCGCCGGCGCGGAACCGCTCCAGGGTCTTGAGGCGTTGGTTCTGCGGCACGTCGCCGGAAATCAGGGAGACCCGCAGCCCCTTCTTCGCCAGCCGGTCGTTAAGGCGCCGGGTGATGTCGCGGCGGTTGGCGAACACGATCACCTTTTCCATGCTCTCGCCCTGAATCAGGTTGTAGAGCAGGTTGAACTTTTCATCGGTGGCGGTGATATAGACTTTCTGATCCACGGTTTCGGTGGTCACCCGGGTGGGTTCGATCTCCACCACGGCGGCTTCTTCGGTCCAGCGGTGCGACAGCGTCATCACGTCGTCGTTAAAGGTGGCCGAGAACAGCTGGGTCTGGCGGTAGCGGTTGTGCGGCGTCATCCGCACGATGCGCTTCACGTCCGGAATAAAGCCCATGTCGAGCATCCGGTCCGCTTCGTCGAGCACCAGGGATTCCACCCGGTCCAGCCACAGGTCGCGGCGCTTGGCGAAATCCAGCAGGCGGCCCGGAGTGGCTACCAGGATGTCGATCAGCCGGGTCTGAAGGCGCTCCTGCTGCCTATTGAAGTTCATGCCGCCGACCACGCTCATTACCTGCAGATCGGTGTGGCCGGCCAATTGCCGTGCGTCTTTCTCGATCTGCATGGCCAGCTCCCGCGTCGGCGCGACGATCAACGCCCGCGGCTCACCGGCGTAACGGGGCACCTGAATCGGATTGCGCAGCAGGTCGTTGATCATGGTGATCAGAAAGGCGGCGGTCTTGCCGGTGCCGGTCTGGGCCCGACCGATGGCGTCGGCCCCGGCCAGGGTTTTTTCCAGAACCTGGGCCTGGATCGGCGTGCAGTACTGGAAGCCGGCGTCGGCAATGCCGCGCATCAGGGCGGGCTCCAGATCGAAATCGTGAAAGCGGGTCTCGCCCTCTTTCTCGGGCACCTGAAACTGCTCCAGGGTCCATTCGCTGTTGGTGTCGTTGGGCATCGATTCGCTCAGTCTGGGGTCGGCTGCAAAAGCGTGGCGCACGGTGTCGGGCACCCAGTGTATAAAAAGCGGCCAGCGGTGTCAGAGGATAATGCCGTCGTGGTGGCCGGTCGCGGGCTATTGTAGCGCAAGCGCGCCGGCGGGTCGGAGACCGCTCAACGCTTTGCTGTTTATGCCGCGCGCGGAACCCGGGTCACGGTGGCGTTCCGGGGCTTCAGTCTGCGCGTCCGTCGCGCCGGACGCCAGTCCTGTTCAGCCGAACACCAGCAGACGGTTATTGGCGGGCATCTCGTGGGTGGCCAGTAAGCCCAGGCGATGGCCGGTGAATTCAGCCACCACCCACTCCTGATCGCGCAGCCCCATGGCCAGATCCCGCTGTTTAAGATGCAAATCAAAACGGCGGTTGCTGTCGCTGGTGTAGTTGCCGGCCTGGTTGAACGGGCCGTAGACGAACACCCGGCCATCGGGGCGCAGATGCGCGGCCATTTGCCGGATACAGCGGCGCACCAGGGGCTTGGCCATAATATGGAAAGTGTTGGCGGTGTAGATGTAGTCGTACTGCTGCTCGGGCCAATGCCCCTCGGCGCGCAGGATGATCGCGGCCTGCAGATTGTCCGCCGGGCTGCTGTCCAGACGATGCTGCAGCCCGGGCAGATTTTCCGGTTGTTCGCCGGGTCGCCAGCGCACCGAGGGGAAACGTTGCGCCAGCCATACCGCGTGCTGGCCGGTGCCGGCGCCGAACTCCAGCAGATCGCCGGCGCGCAGGTAGTGGGCCAGCACTTCGGCGATCGGCCCCTTGTTGCTTTCGGCGGCCTGGGAAAAGGATGCGGTCATGGGGTCAGCCTTTGCCACTGCTTCACGGAAATAAACCCGTGGACGCTCTCGCGCCCCGGGGCGGACGCGCCGATGGAGCCACGTCTCGCTTCTGGGCTGAGACCGCGGCGATCGGAAAGGGTGCCCGAGACAGGGGCGTTTGGCCGCTTCAGCGGCGCATCCGTCTCTGTCCGGCGACCATCAGGCGTTGGTAGACGGTGGGCAATAGCCGCTGCATGCCATCGATGGCCATGGCGTCGGAGCCTATCAGCACCCGGCGCTTGTTACCACGAACCCCTTTGAGAATGGTGCGCGCGGCTTCTTCCGGCGTGGTGCGGAACATTTTCTCGAAGTCGCGGCGGGCTTTGTCCGGGTCACTGCCGGTGATTTTCTCCGTGCCGCTGCCCATCCGCGCGTTGCGGGCGATGTTGGTCTTGATGCCACCGGGGTGGACACTGGTGCAAGAGACGTTGCCGCCGTCCAGTTCCAGCTCCTGGCGGAACGACTCGGTGAAGCCGCGCACCGCGAATTTGGCGGCATTGTAGGCCGACTGGGTGGGCACGCCGATCAGGCCGAACACGCTGGAAACGTTGACGATATGGCCTTCCCCGGCGGCCCGCAGGTGGGGCAGGAACGCCTTGGTGCCGTACACCACGCCCCAGAAGTTGATGCCCATCAGCCACTCAAAGTCCTCGTAGCTCATGTCTTCAACGCTGGCGCCGAGCGCCACCCCGGCGTTGTTGAACACCAGATGCACGGCACCGAAGTGCCGCGCCACCTGTTCGGCGAACTGATACACCGCGTCGCGGCTGGCGACGTCGAAAACCCGGGTGATCAGCCGGTCTTCATCCAGACCAAGCAGGCTGGCGGTCTCGTTAAGCCCCGTTTCGTTGATGTCGCTGAGCGCCAGGCGGGCACCCTGCGCGGCCAGTTGCTGGGCCAGGGCCCGGCCGATGCCGGAACCAGCGCCGGTGATCACCGCGACTTTATCATTGAAGTTTTTCATGGCTGCCGTCCTGTTTAATGCGTCGCGGCAGTGTAGCGGCTATGACAATTCCAAAGGGGCCAATTGCAGGGGGCTGGGGGGACGGAGTGTTCAGTTTTCAGTTTTCAGTTTTCAGTGTTCGGGGGGCGGGGTTCAATCTCTTCTGGGCGGCCGGGGCCGTTGAGGTCCAGGTAGGGATAATAGTGGCCCTGGTATTCCGGGCGATGCACCACGCGGCGCAGGCGTTCCAGGGTGAAATAGGGGGCGTCGCGCAGCAGCACGTTGACCAGCCAGGCGGGAATGTATCCGCCGGCGTCCAGGGTCAGCTGATAGGTTACCTCCACCTGATCACCGGGGACGCGCACAAACAGCAAGGTGCCGTCGAGAGCCGGAAAGCGGATGTAATCCTGGTTGGGCGGCAGCCGGTCCGGTCGGTTGCTCAGCGTTACCGTGACGGTGCTGCCGCCAGCGTCGGTGACGCTCTGGGAGACACGGCTTTCCAGCACCGCTTCGCGGTCCGCCAGTGGCCAGGGCAACAGGGTGGTAAAGCGCATGTTTCGCAATCGTGGGCCGGCCCGGCTTAACTCCCGGGCGCTGTCGACGAAATGCAGCCAATCCGGATAGCTATCATAGTCATTGAGCAACGCGACCATGGCGTACTCATCGGCCAGTTTGAAGCGGGTCACGCCGCGGAAGGTTTTCAACCGGGAGTCGGCGTTGGCGTGCACGTAGACACGGATGTCGTTGCGTTCACTGATGAGCTCCCAGCCTGGCCGCGAGGCCGCCTCGGCGCTGCCGGCCAGCAGCATCACCAGCAGAGCGAATGCGCCATATATTGTTATTTGCATATTGATGTTGTCGGAGCCAGAACCATCAAGGAATTGTTCAGAGGTTCCTTAGTATGCCACGGGTGACGGGCCGCGGCGCCGATGTGGGGCGCCGCTGATCCGCTAATCGCGTCCGCTGGGCGGAGGACGCGTGTCGAACGGCCCGAATGACGGAATGATGCGGCTTGGGGGTGCACCTCGCCGCATGGTGTATGGCCGAACGCAATGCTAGACTTCGGTACCAATTCTTCTTCTCAATAACAATTCGCCAGGTTCTGATGGCACGTAAAGCATTTCATTGGGCGGTAGCAGCGTTGCTGGTGGTCGGCTATTTCGTCGCCGTTCCGGCGTCTGATCGCAATCATAATCCCGCTTTCCAACCGGACTATGTGCCGGCCCACGATGCTATTGGCGACCAGTGGCAAATGCGTTTTGCCTCCGACGGCAGTACCGCGCTGGTGCATGCCGCCTCCATGGTCGAGCTGCCGGATGGGCGTATTCGCGCATTCTGGTTCGCCGGCTCCCGGGAAGGGGCGCCGGATGTGGACATTCATTCGGCCCTGTTCGACCCGGCCAGCGGCCAGTGGAGCGAAGAAGCCAGCGTGCTCAGCCGTGAGCAGCTCAGCCGCCAGTGGGGCCGCTACGTGCGCAAGCTTGGCAACGCGGTACCAGTGCTGGACGCGGACGGGCGCATGCGATTGTTCGTGGTGGCGGTGAGTTTCGGTGGCTGGGCGGCGAGCCGCCTGGTGGTGCTGGAGTCCGACGACCTGGGGCGCAGTTGGGACTTTGACGAGGCGCTCACCACTTCGCCCTTTATGAACATCAGCACCCTGGTGAAAACACCGCCGATCCGTTACGCGGACGGCACCGTGGGGTTGCCGGTCTACCATGAGATGGTTGGCAAGTTCGGTGAGCTGCTGCGTCTCGACAAGCACAACCATATTATCGACAAGGAACGCATCGGCCATGGCCGCAAGGCGATCCAGCCGCTGATCCTGGTTGATTCGCCACGCCGGGCCACTGCCTATCTGCGCAATGAAAGCGAAGACCACCCGGGCATGATCTACCGCAGCGATACCCGCAATGGCGGTGAGGACTGGACGCCGCTGGCCGGCGGCAATCTGGTCAACCCGAGCGCGGCGGTGGGGGGCGTGGCGCTGGCGCCGGATCATTGGCTATTGGTGGCCAACTGCAACAGCAAAGAACGCGATGACCTGTGCCTTAAAGAAACGCTGGACAGCGGCGCCACCTGGACCACCCGTTACTCTTTTCATGATCGCCACCGCTGGCGCGCCGGCAACGTGGATGAGCGTTTGTTCATGACCATGATCAAGCAGGAACTGGAGCAGACTCGCGGCGATCAGCACACCGCTGTGTTTCAGCGCCGGGTGGAGCACAATAAATGCCACCCGGCCGGTTGTGAGTTCCAGTACGATTACCCTTACGTGATCCAGGCGCGAAACGGGGACATCCACATACTCTATACCTGGAACAAAAGCGCCATTCGCCATGCATGGTTGCCAGCGACCGCGCCTGAAGAGGGGGAGAGGGGATGATCTCGGAACTGATTTGCGCCCTGGTGCTGACGGCGATGGCGCTGCGCATTACCACCTGGCTGGCCGCGCCCTGGCGGGCGCTGGTCGCGGGCGTCACCCTGTTGGTGTCGCTGCTGCCGTTCCCCTGGGGCTTATCCGGCTGGGTGCTCAGTTACCTCAGTGATTTCAGTATCACCACCGGGTTGCTGGCGCTGGTGGCGATCCAGCACCGGCTGACCGGCCATTACTCCCTGCCGGTGCGCGAGTTGCGCGCCGCCTGTCTGACCCTGGTGGTGCTGGCGCTGTGGTTCTACCCGATGAGCCTGGGTTCCAGCTACGCCGATCCTTACGCCCTTGGCTTCGGTGACACTCTGCTCAGCGGCATTCTGCTGCTGGTGGGTCTGTTCGCCTGGCTGAGCCGGGCGTACGCCAGTTGTCTGCTGCTGGTCGCGGCGCAGGTGGCGTTCCGTTTCAATCTGCTGCAATCGGACAACCTCTGGGACTACCTGATCGACCCCTGGCTGGTCAGTTGGGCGTCCGGCTGGCTGATCCGCGACCGCTTGCTGCGGGTGCGTGAGAATCGCGCTGAACGGCTGGCCGGGCAAGCGGTGCCGGCAGTCAACGGTGCCAAACCGGTACCGGTCGCCACCGCCTCGGAAGGGTAGTTCGGAAGGGTCGCGACCCTTTCGATCAGCTCGCCGGCGCCGTCCGGCGGGCGCTCTGCCATAGCCGCGCGGCGCCATAGCCCACCAACAGCATAATCAGGTTGCCGATCAAACCGGTGTAGTAGAGATCGAAGGGTGCGCTCAGCGCCGTGGGCAGCAGGCCGTTGCTGCCCAGCACCGTCCAGCCGGTGAACACCAGCGTGGCGAGAATGCCGCACCAGGCGGCGCGGGCGTTGCCCTGGTGGCTGAAGAAACCGAGCAGGTACAACCCCAGCATGCCACCGCCCAACAGCGACACCAGAATGGTGGAGGTATCCTGCAGCGTGCTGGTGCTGGCGCCGTTGAGCCACAGGGCGCCCAGAATCATCGCCACCGTCACGCCGCTGGCGATGCTCTTCGCCACCCGCAGGTAATGTTGATCGCTGGCGCCAGGGCGCAGATGGCGCCGGTACAGATCCACCACCGATACGGTGCTCACCGAATTGATGCTGGAATCCAGCGAGCTCATCGCCGCCGCCAGCGCCGCGGCGACCACCAGGCCGGCGATGCCAGAGGGCAGGTAGCGGGTAATGAACCACGGCATGATGGTTTCCGCGCGCGCCTCGCCGGCCAGCACCGCCTGGGCCATCTGGTCCTGGTGATGCTGGAAGAACACCCACAGGGCCGTGCCGAGCAGCATATAAAAGGCCCAGGTCGGCAGGGCGGTGAACAGGTACACCCACAGCCCGCGTCGTGCTTCCCGGGTGGAGCGCGAGGCGCAGTAGCGCTGCACCGTGTTTTGATTGCTGGAGTATTCGGTGAGCCAGTTGGTCAGGCCGATCAGCAGCATCATGGTGGCGGTCTTTTCCGACAGCGAGAACCCCCAATTGACCGGTCGCGGCTGCCCGTCTTGCCACTCCGCCAGGGCGAACTTGCCCGCCGCGCCCGCTTCCTGGAACACCTGCGTGAGGCCACCGGGCAGGGCATCCACCACCACCCACACACACAGTATGCCGCCCATCAGCAGCACCACCGTTTGCAGCACGTCGGTCCAGATCACCGCGTCGATGCCGCCGATCACGGTGTACACGCCGACGAACAGGCCGGCGGCGACAATCGCCACGGTGGGCGATACCGGCAGCAGCTGTTGCACCAGCAACGACAACAGCCAAAGAATCATCGCCAGCCGCACCAACTGCGCGATGATGAACGCCAGCGCGCCGTACACGCGCACGCTGGGTCCGAAGCGCAGCTCCAGAAATTCATAGGCGCTGGTCATGTTGCCGCGTCGGAAAAACGGCAAAAACACGAACGCCGCCAAAACCAGCGCCACCGGCAGGGCCAGATTGGGCAAATAGCGCAGCCAGGCGGTCTTGAAGGCGTCCGCCGGGTAGGCGAGAAAGGTGATCGAGCTGATTGAGGTGCCGACCAGGGAAAGACCGATTACCCAGCCTTTGAAACGGCGCCCGCCAACGAAGTACTCCTCGGTACTGGTGTTGCGGCGCGCGAAATAAACGCCGATCAGCAACACCGCCAGCAGGTAGGCCAGCAGCACCGCCCAATCGAGCACCGAGAGCGTCATGGCCGGCCCGCCCGGGCCGCGCCAGTATAACAGCCGGCATAACAATGGCGGTGGATCATCACTGTTCGATGTACACCTGGTCCGCCTGCTCGCCACGTTCGGACATGCGCGTGGTAAAGCGCACCCGGCTGCCGGTGCGCAGGCTGCGGCGGCCGCCATTGCGCACCGCCTTGAAGTGCACGAAGATTTCCTCGCCGTTGTCGGCGAGGATAAACCCGAAGCCCTTATTGGGGTTGAACCACTTCACCTCGCCCTGGCGGCGTTGATCGCGGCCCAGGCGCCGCCACGGCAACAGCGGCAGAAGATACAGTGCCACTGGAATCCACAGCCAGGCGCCGCCGCCAAAAGCCGGGGCGCCGTGGCTGGCCACCAGGCCAGCCAGGTAAATCAGCACCGCCGCATGCAGGGGCAGGCGGCTCGGGCCACCCACCAGGCAGACCAGGTTCACCGCCGCCGCCAGCAGCAGGCCCAGGGCGGTTTGCTGGCTGAGCAGAGGGGAGATCACCAGGTGGTCGCCGCCGTGCAGCAGCACGATGAAGGACTGCGGCGCGAACAGCAGCCAGGCGCCGGTAACGGCCAGGAAAAAGGTGGCCAGACAGTAAAATACCGTCAGTGTCGTGGAAACTTTCATGGATCAATCCGTACCTTTTTTATTGGATCAGCCCGCCCGGCCGATCGTCTTGGTGGCCCCGAAACGTCACACCAGGAGCGGGCGCGCTGAGAAGTTGAAGAGGGTCGTCGCCGGGCCATTGTAACCAAGGCCCGCCACAATCTCATGTGCGCGGCGCCCAGGCCGGCGCTCGCCACGGCCATGGCTCGCCGGGGCCGAGCCGGAACGCTATGCTGGGGGCCTTTCAAAAGCGCCCTGGCAGGCTGCCAGAGACGTTGGAGCACCGATGCAGTATCCCTTTCTTAGTACGGCTTTTCTCGACACCCTCGAAGAAACCGGCGCGGTTGATCCGCGCCGTGGCTGGGCGCCGTGCCATCTGGGCGGCGGCGATCATTTCCTGCCGTTGTACCAGCGCGCCGATTCGCGCGGCGAATATGTGTTTGATTTTGCCTGGGCGGACGCTTACCAGCGGCACGGCCTGCCCTACTACCCCAAGCTGGTCACCGCCATTCCGTTTACCCCGGTAGTGGGGCCGCGCTGGCGTGGCGACTGGAGTGCCAACGCACTCTGGGAAGGCGTGCAGGAACGGGCCCGTGAACACGGTGCCAGCGGCTGGCATCTGTTGTTTCCTGATCAGCTCGCCCGCGAGGTGCTCGCTGAGCTGCCGTTGATCGGGCGCCAGGCCTGTCATTTTCGCTGGTTCAACCGGGATTACGCGGACTTCGAAGATTTTCTCGGCGCCTTCAATTCGCGCAAACGCAAGAGCGTGCGCCGCGAACGGCGCCGTATTGGCGAGCAGGGGCTGAGCGCGACCCGGCACAGCGGCGCGCGGATCGAAGCGCACCACTGGCGCTTTTTCTACCACTGCTATGCCAACACCTACCGGGTGCGCGGCCAGCGCCCCTACCTCAGTGAGCGCTTCTTCCTGCGGCTGGCGGAGACCCTGGGTGAACAGCTTCTCATGGTCCTCGCCTGGCACCAGGGCGAGCCGGTGGCCGCCGGGCTGTACTTGTTCGATGACCACACCCTGTACGGCCGCTACTGGGGGTGCGTGCGTGAATACGACGCGCTGCATTTCGAAGTCTGCTATTACCAGGGCATTGAGTTCGCCATTGAGCGTGGTCTGCGCGAATTCGACCCCGGCGTGCAGGGCGAGCACAAAATTCTGCGCGGCTTCGAGCCGGTGATCACCCATTCCCTGCACTGGCTCGCCGAGCCCGCCTTTCACGACGCGGTGGCGGATTTCTGCCAACGCGAAGCCCGCCACGTGATCGGTTACCGGGACGAGGCGCGTACGTTGCTGCCGTATCGGCGGGAGGAATAAACGGGTGGAACAGGGGACAGGTTAAGGGGACGGGGAGCGGCCGTGCCATGGGCGAGGCCGTGCTTCGTGGAGAATGGCTTCAAGCTTCAAGCTTCAAGTGGCACGCGGCCGATGCGGAGCGGCTTATTAGCTTGTGGCTTGCGGCTTGTCGCTTGCGGGCCGTCCACGAAGCCCAGCGGGTCCGGTCACCACGAACCTGAACTGTTCCCTGTTCCCTCCGCCCGGCTGAACAACGGCGGCATCGGGCATTCCAACAGCGCGCACAGCACGCGCATCAATTCCGCTTCGGCGACCTGGATCTGCCCGTCCCAGAGCACCAGATCCGCGGCGCAGTCGATCAGTGGCGCTTTCAGCACCGGCAGCAGGCGGTTGAGGCGGCGCAGGGCGGCGTCCAGTCGCGGTGCCCGGCAGCGATCCGGGGTGAGCAGCAGCCGCCCGGGGGGCAGCAGGCCCCGGGTGGTATTGAGAAAGGTGGCCAGCGCGCCGCCGCGGGCGGAGGTGCTGGCCCAGGCCAGCGCCGAGAACAGCACCTGTATTTCCCCGGCCACGGCGCCGAGGCGGCGAATCGTCGGCAGCGGCAACGGCGGTCTCGGCGAGGGGGCCAGGTCTCTCTCCGCCAGTGCCGCCAGCGCCCAACACAGCAGGTCCTTGTCCGCCTGGCGACCGGTCAACGCACGCAGCTGCTCAACGATCACCCGGCGGCGGCTTTCCTCCAGCGCGCGCAGGGTGGGCAGGGCCATATCCAGCAGCGGCAGCCGCAGTCGGGTGCCGAGCGCGCGCACCTCGCTGACCAGGGTCGCCCGGCGGCCGGCGCGCAACGCCGGCGGTGGCTCCAGTGACCCCAACGCCAGGGTATACAGTACACATTCGGCGCCCTCCACGGTGGTCAGCGCGTGGCGCAGACCGGCGGGGATGCTCTCGACCAGGGTATGGGCGTATCCCAGGTTGACGCCGTTGAGCGCGCCTACCCGCGTGGAGGGCGCGGCGGTGGGCTTACGGGCTGGCGCGGTGCGCGCGCGAGACCGCGCCGGCCAGTCCGGCCCGAGCGCGGCGAGTCGTTGTTGTGGGGTGGGATGGGTCGCCAGCCAGCCGCGCCAGCGTAATGACAGGGTCTCGGCGAAGCCCATATGGCTGACGTCTTCCGCATAGGGACCGCGCAGGTAGGAGCCGCCATGGTGCTGGATTTTGATCAGGGCGCCGGCGAGCCCGCCCGGATTACGGGTGAACTGGACCGCCGAGGCGTCGGCGAGCCGTTCCCTCTGACGCGCGATGCCGGCGCGGATCAGGCGGCCGCAGAACAGCCCGCCGTAACCGGCCAGCACCAACGGCAGGCCCAGCAATACGGTGGCCCCAAGACGACGCTGGCGGTGGTCGGTGTCGCACAGATAAAGCCCCAGCCGGGCGACGGCGAGCAAGCCGGCGAGCAGAGCGATGAGGCGCAAATTCAGCCGCATGTCGCCATTGAGAATATGGCTGAACTCGTGGGCCACCACGCCTTGCAGCTCGTCCCGGGTGAGCGCATTCAGCGCGCCGGCGGTGACCACCAGCGACGCCCGCGCCGGGCCGAGGCCGGTGACAAAGGCGTTGATGGCGTGTTCTTCACTGAGCACGTACAGGCGAGGAACACCGGTGCCGGCGGCGATGCTGATTTCTTCCACTACCTGCCGCAGGCGCCGCTGGCCGGGGTGCGCCGGGCGTGGGCCGACGGGCTCGGCGCCCAACAGGCCGGGCAGGCCGCCGGCCTGTTCACGCAGTTGCCAGGCTTTGTGCAGGGAGCCGCAGGCAATCACCAGCACGATCGCCAGTGTCAGCCAGCGCGCGCCCGGGCTGCGCCACCACAGAGGCAGAGGCTCGGCGCTGCTGATCAGCCAGGCCACCAGATTGAGCGAGGCGATCACCGCCAGCGTGGCGAGGAGGAAATAAAGCACCAGTAGCGCGGTGCGGCGCCGGGCGCTCTTTTGCTGGTCGAAAAAATTCATCGGCGCTCGGGATCAGAACGAAACCTGGATCGCCTCGCGGGCCTGGGGCAGGTCGATTTCCAGTGGTTGGGCGGCCCGAAACGGGCCAAACAAGCCGCTGATGAAGTTGTTGGGAAACTGCTCGCGGCAGGTGTTGTAGTCCATCACCGTGTCATTGAACGCCTGGCGGGCGAAACCGATGCGGTTTTCGGTGCTGGTCAGTTCTTCCATCAACTGTGAAAGGGTGAGGTCGGCTTTCAGGTCCGGGTAGTTCTCGAGCACCGCGTTAAAGCGGGCCAGCCCACCGGAGAGCAGGGATTCGGCCTGGCCGAGACGGCCCATGGCGGCGTTGTCGTCGGGGTGCGCGGCGGCATCGCGGCGGGCGCTGGCGGCTTGATCGCGGGCGGCGATCACCTGGGTGAGGGTATCGCGCTCATGGCTCAGATAAGCCCGGGCGGTTTCCACCAGATTGGGGATCAGGTCGTGACGGCGGCGCAGTTGAACATCGATCTGGGCGAACGCGTTCTTGAAGCGGTTTCTCAGCGTGACCAGACGGTTATAGACCATTACCAGATAGACCAGCGCGGCGACAATGACCGCGAAAAACAGCCAGCTCCCCATCTTTTTCCCCTGACAGTCGAGCATTCCGGCGCGGCCGATAAACCCGTCGCGCACTCTTGCTTCAGGTGGGTGGGTTCAGCAGCCAGTGGATATCATTGTTGTGTTGTTATCAGCGCCGCGTGGAGTCCGTCGGACGGGGCGACGCAAGCGCTGCCCACGCCGGGCGACGGACCTTCTTTATCCGCACGGATTGGATACCGGCGTGGCCCTGCCGTCAAGCGACCGGGCCACACCCTGAGGGATCAGCCGTTAAGCGGGTGCAGGGGCAGGTAATGGTCCACCAGCAAACCGGTGAACAACACGAACAGATAGACGATCGAATAGCCGAACGTTTTCATCGGCAGCTTCGGGTCGCTGGAGAAGCGCAGGCGCACGGCGTGGACCAGGAAAATCACCCCGAGAACCACCGCGGTGACCAGATAAATCAGGCCGCTCATGCCGGTCAGGTAAGGCAGCAGGGAGCAGATGAACAGCAAAATGGTGTAGTAGAGCACCGATTCCCGGGTAAACGGGATGCCATGGGTAACCGGCAGCATCGGCACGTCCGCTTTCGCGTACTCGTCGGCGCGGTGAATCGCCAGGGCCCAGAAGTGGGGGGGCGTCCAGACGAAGATGATCAGCACCAGCAGCCACGCGTAAGGGTCCAGGGAGTTGGTCACCGAGGCCCAGCCCAACAGGGGCGGAATGGCGCCGGCCAGACCACCGATCACGATGTTCTGCGGCGTCGCCCGTTTCAGATAAAGGGTATAAACGAACGCATAGCCGACAAAACCGAACAGGGTCAGCCAGGCGGTCAGCGGATTGACCAGAAAATACAGCATCACCATCGAAGCGACCGCCAGCGCCACGGCGAAGATCACCGCCGCGCGGGGCGACAGGCGGCCGGCCACCAGCGGACGCTTTTCGGTGCGCTTCATGATCGCGTCGATTTTCTGGTCCATGATCTGGTTGATCGCCGCCGAGGCCATCATTGCCAGAGACAGGCCCACGAAAGCGGGAATAAAGGTGCTCATGGGCACCATGCCCGGCGGGTCGGTGGCGAGAAACATCCCGGCCACCGCGGTGACCATCAGCAGCACCACCACGTTGGGCTTGGTCAGCGCCAGGTAGTCACGCCATTGGGCGGTCTCGGTTGTCATGGCTTGGGGTCCTCCTCAAGCTTGGGGTGGCGGCAACCGCACTTTACGTTGATCGAGCGGATGAACAGCACCAGCGAGACCAGCAGCAGTACGGCGCCAAAATTATGGGCCACGGCCACTGGCAGTGGCACCGAGAACCACACGTTACTGATTCCCAGGCCTACCTGCATCACCAGCAACAACAGAATCACCACCGCGAAGCGGCGGAAGAAGGTGCTGCGCGCGCGGCGCAGAATGCGCGCCACCAGCAACAGCACCAGGACACTGGCGAGCAGGGCGCCGAACCGATGCATCACATGGATGGTGGTGCGGGCATCGTTCTCCAGCACGCCGAACTCGTAGTCCGGTTTGTCGTGAACGTGGCCCCAGAACATAAAGGCCTCATCGAAATCCAGGTGCTCGGTCCAGCCCTGTTCGCAAATCGGGAATTCGGTGCAAACCACCGCCGCGTAGTTGGCGGTGGTCCAGCCGCCCAGCGCGATCTGCAGCACCACCGCGGCCAGCGCCAGCCCGGCCAGGGACTTCATACTGAGCACGTCGCAGTCATTAAGAAAATGCGGCCAGCGGTACAGCCGCGCCACCAGCAGCACCAGCAGCGTGAAGGTGGTGAAGCCGCCGAGCAGATGCAGCATCACGATGGTCGGTTGCAGCCCCATGGTCACGGTCCACATGCCCAGCATGCCCTGGAAAATCACCAGCGCCACCAGAAACACGGGCAGCTTTAAGGGCTGTTTGTGCCGTTTTCGGTTGATCAGGCTGAGCACGGCGATGATCAGGATCACCAGCCCCAGGGTGGAGGCGACGTAGCGGTGCACCATTTCCGGTACTGCCTTGTGCGCTTCGCGCAGCACGCCGGGCTCGTTGGTGTTGATCTCGTTCACGTGCGCCATGGCCTTGCGAACGTCCAGATGGCCGTAGCAACCGGGCCAGTCGGGGCAGCCCAGGCCGGCGTCGCTGAGCCGGGTCCAGGCGCCGAGAAGAATCACTCCCGCCGCCAGGAAAAGAGCCAGAACGGCGAAGCGACGCAGCCAGATTTGCGAAGACGTCAGGGTGTGCATGGTGTCAAAGCCTGTCCGATTTCATCCGATACATGAATGGCGACGGGTGCCGCCATGCGCGGTTGGGGCGAGCGACCTCAGATCAGTGAACCCTTCAGGGTGCGCTCCAGATCCAGACGGATGTTCTCCGCCTCTACCAGGGTGGCGTCCATGCTCTCGTGGGTGGGATAGCGCAGAAATATCTGCCCGTCAGGGCTGACCACGAAGATATCCCCAAGCGGCGCGCTGGCTTGCGCCGGGTAAACCGGCTCCAGGGCATCGCGGAGTGAGTCCAATTCACCGGTGGCCTGTTCCATGCCGGCCACGTTCTCGTTAAGAAACTGTTTGAAATCCGCATCCGGCGTGCCGGTCAGAATCACCAGCCGGCGCAGCCGGTGGGCGTTCTCGTTAAGGGTCAGGCGAACCTGACGCATCTGATAGTACAGGCCGTTTTTGCAGGCTTTATCGCACTGTTCGCCGGCCACGTACAGCAGCGTCCACATGCCGTCGGTGTCCTCGGCGTTGTACGCGCCGCCGCCGGGCTCCTTGAGGCCCAGGTCGGCGATCGGAATGTGCGGAATGATCAGTTGTCCCTTATTGACCCGTGGCAATTCCCAAGGGTTGAAGAAGTAACGGCCAACGATAAAGAACAGCACGAAAGGGCTGATGATGGCCAACAGGGTCAGGGTGCTTTTGCTACGTGGGGACATGGCGCTCAAGGGTTGCGTTGATCTCGGCGACGGCCGCCGCGGCGGCTGGCCAGGATGAAAACCACCACCGAGGCCAGGCCCAGCGCCAGCCACTGAATGGCATAGGCAATATGCCGTTGCGGACTGATGGTGGCGTCCGTTTCATGCCAGGGCCGTGGCAAGGGCGCGCCATCACCCAGGGGGTGATCGGGGCTGACCCGGATCTCGAAGGGCGCCAATTCTACCCCAAGTCGGGCGCCGATGGCTGCAAAATCGACCTTTTGCACCCTTAACGGCCACTGATTTTCCGGCAGTGGAATGTTTTTCAGTACCAGAGCGTTAGCCGGCGGTACGTAAACGGTGCCGGACACCGTGACTGGACCGCTCACCGCCGGCACTGGCGGCAGCGTGTCACGGGACGCGGCGGCGGGCAGCCAGCCCCGATTCACCAGTACCCAGCGGCCGCCGGGGGTGCGCAGCGGCGAGAGCAGGTAGTAGCCGGCACGGCCCTGGTAGGTGCGATTGTCCAGCAACACCGGATGGGCGTTATCCAACTCGCCGCCCACGCGCACCGGCTGATGTTGCGGTTGGTCCATGGCGGCGGCGCGTTCCAGGGCGACCGGCGCCGACGCCGCCTTGGCCCGTTGGTCAGCCAGCCAGGCGCGCTTTTCGCCGGCGCGCTGCCATTGCCACCAGGAAAGGCTCAGGCAAACGCCCAGCACCAGCAAGCTCATCAACAGGCCGATCAGCGAGAAACGGGCGGGGCGAGGGGGCATGGAACACCTCGGACAGAGCGCGGCGGGCCGCTTAATCACGGACATCTCGCCGGGCGGCGGCTACAATGGGCGCACATTGTAGCAAAGGTGCCGGGAAATGCTTGTTGGATTGCGAGACCGGCGGAAATACGACGCTCGACGGTAGGAAAAGAATCTATGTGGTGGGTGAAACTGATCGTCATCGTTCTGTTGATCGCGGCGGTGGTCGCGTTGGCCAGGGCGCTGTTTTCCCTGGTGCGTAACCAGGGTGGTGAAGGCAAGACCATGCGTGCGCTGGCCTGGCGGGTCGGTTTCTCGGCGGCGGTGTTCCTGTTTATTCTGCTGAGTATGTACATGGGCTGGATCAAGCCCCACGACGTCAACCCGGGCACCCGCGATGGTCAGATTATTGAACAGGGAGACGCCAGAGGCTAGACGCCGGACGCTGGACGCTAAACCCCTAACCTGAAAGGAGCGGTGTGTTTACTGACTGGCCGAAAATACACCGTTCCCTTCCGGGCCGGGTTTAGCGTCCGGCGTCCAGCGTCCAGCGTCCAGCG
>NZ_NMQZ01000034.1 GCF_002864685.1 Alloalcanivorax mobilis | reverse complement strand
AGCGTCCAGCGTCCAGCGTCCAGCGTCCAGCGTCCAGCGTCCAGCGTCTGGCGCCCCAAAAAAAACCCGGCCTGAGCCGGGTTTTTTTGTGCGCAGCGCGCCTCTACAACCAGTACACCACCACGAACAGGAACAGCCAGACCACGTCCACGAAGTGCCAGTACCAGGCACCCGCTTCCCAGGCGAAGTTGTTGTCCTTGTCGAAGTGGCCACGGATCACCCGGATCAGTGTCACCAGCAGGAAGATGGTGCCGATGGTCACGTGGGCGCCGTGGAAGCCGGTGAGCATGAAGAACAGGCTGCCGTAGATGCCGGCATGCAGCGTCAGACCCATGTGGGTGTAGGCGTGCATGTATTCTTCCACCTGCAGGCACAGGAAGAACACGCCCAGTGCCACGGTGATCGCCTGGAAGGCGATCAGGCGGGCCCGCTTGCCTTCCAGCAGTGCATGGTGGGCAATGGTCAGGGTGATCGAGCTGGTCAGCAGGATGGCGGTATTGATGGCCGGCAGGCCCCAGGCGCCCATCGCTTGCGTGGTGGTGCCGTCCGGAGTTTTCACCAGCGGCCACATGGCCTGGAAGTTTGGCCACAGCAGCTCATGGGTCATGGCGTTGCTGCCGGCGCCGCCCAGCCAGGGCACGATCAGCCAGCGGGTGTAGAACAGGGCGCCAAAGAAGGCGCTGAAGAACATCACCTCGGAGAAGATGAACCACAGCATGCCCTGGCGATAGGAAATGCCCAGCTGATTGCTGTGCAGACCACCGAGGGATTCTTTAATGGTGTCGCGCCACCACAGTGTGATGATCGACAGCAGGCTGATGATGCCGACAAAAAACATCGGCTTGCCCCAGGCACCCGGAAAGGTTTCCGGCGCGGTGGCCTGCTGAATGAAATGCGCGCCGCCGAAGGCGGTGATGAACAGCGCCACCGAGGCCACCACCGGCCAGGGGCTGCCCTCGGGTACGTAATACTTTTCAGTTGCCATTGAAAGCGTCTCCTTTACAACCGGCCTTAATCGAGGACCGTGTTGTTGTTGATGCCGGCGACCCGGTCGGTTACGTCAAAAATCGTGTAGGACAGCGTCAGGGTATTGATATGACGCGGCAGCTCCGGGTCCAGGTAGAAAATCATCGGCATTTCCTTGCGCTCGCCGGCCGCCAGAGTCTGCTGATCGAAGCAGAAACACTGGGTTTTGTGCAGATAGCGCGCCGCTTCGCCGGGCGAAACGGAGGGAATGCTTTGCGTGACGATGTTGCTGGATTTCGGATTGCTGGCGTAAAAGTTCACCAGGGTGATCTCCCCCGGATGCACCTCGACACGGCGCGAAGCCGGCAGAAAGTCGCCGTTCATGCCGGTGCCGTTCTGGGTGATGAACTCCACCACCACCTTGCGATCTTCCACGAGCCGGGACGGTGCCTCGGTGTTCGCGGTTGACGATGTCTTTCCGTTCAGGCCGGTAATGTCACAGATCACGTTATAAAACGGCACCATGGCGAAGGCGAAGCCAAACATGGCCACCGCCCAGATCGTCAGCTTCTTCAGGGTGCGCTTATTGCGCGCTTCCAGGCTGTTCGAGTCGCTCATGGTGCGTTCCGCAATCCTGTTACTTGACCACCGGAGGGGTATCGAAGGTGTGGAAGGGAGCCGGGGAGGGGACTTCCCACTCCAGGCCTTCCGCGCCGTCCCAGGGTTTGGCCGGGGCTTTCTCGCCTTTCTTCATGGCGCACTGCAGGCACAGTGCCAGGAAGAACAGCTGGGACAGACCAAACCAGAAACCACCAATGGAGATCCAGAAGTTGTAGTCGGCGAACTGCAACGCATAGTCGGCGTAACGGCGCGGCATGCCCGCCAGGCCCACGAAGTGCATCGGGAAGAACAGCAGGTTCACGGAAATCAATGAGTTCCAGAAGTGCAGCTCACCCAGCAGTTTGCTCGGCATCACGCCAGACCATTTCGGCAGCCAGTAGTACGCCGCGGCGAACATGCTGAAGACCGCGCCGGTCACCAGTACGTAGTGGAAATGCGCCACCACGAAATAGGTGTCGTGGTACTGGAAGTCCACCGGGGTGATCGCCAGCATCAGACCGGACAGGCCACCGCAGGTGAACAGGATAACGAAGGCAATGGCCCACTTCATCGGCAGTTCGAAGGTCATCGAGCCGCGCCACATGGTGGCCACCCAGTTGAACACTTTGACCCCGGTGGGTACCGAAATCAGCATGGTCATGTACATGAAGAACAGGGTGCCGGCCAGGGGCATGCCCACGGTGAACATGTGGTGAGCCCAGACCACGAAGCTGAGCAGCGCGATTGAGGCGGTGGCGTAGACCATCGAGGCGTAACCGAACAGCGGCTTGCGCGCGAAGGTCGGAATGATCGCCGAGATAATGCCGAACGCCGGCAGAATCATGATGTACACCTCGGGGTGCCCGAAGAACCAGAACACGTGCTGGAACAACACCGGGTCACCGCCGCCGGCGGCGCTGAAGAAGCTGGTGCCGAAGTGGCGGTCGGTCAGCACCATGGTGACGGCGCCAGCCAGAACCGGCATCACCGCGATCAGCAGGAAGGCGGTGATCAGCCAGGTCCATACGAACAGCGGCATTTTCATCAGCGTCATGCCGGGTGCGCGCAGGTTGAACACGGTCACGATCACGTTGATGGCGCCCATGATGGAAGAAATCCCCATCATGTGAACCGACAGAATGAACAGATCCGTGGAGGCCGGGCCGTACTCGGTGGACAACGGCGCGTAGAACGTCCAGCCAAAGTTCGGAGCGCTGGGATGGCCGGCGCCGAAGGCGCTCATCAGCACTGAACTGAGCAGAATGGTGAACGCGAACGGCAGAATCCAGAATGACCAGTTGTTCATGCGCGGCAGCGCCATGTCCGGTGCGCCGATCATCAGCGGCACCATCCAGTTGGCGAGGCCCACGAAGCCCGGCATAACGGCGCCGAACACCATGGTCAGACCATGAACGGTGGTCATCTGGTTAAAGAATTCCGGGTCAACGAACTGCATGCCCGGTTCCAGCAACTCCGCGCGAATAACCATCGCCATGAAGCCGCCGGCCATGAACATGGCAAAGCTGAACCACAGGTACAGCGTGCCGATGTCTTTGTGGTTGGTGCTAAACAGCCAACGCTTCAAGCCGGTCGGAGCGTGGTGATGATGGTCATCGTGTGCGGCTGCAACAGTACTCATCGCTCGCCTCCCTTACTCTTGATCGTGTACATCAGCGGGTTGAATAAGATCACCGGTGTCATTGCCCCAAGCGTTACGCTCGAAAGTAATCACCGCTGCGATCTCCTTGGGCGTCAGCTGAGCCTTGAAGCTCGGCATGGCGTTGCGGCCGTTGACGACCGTATGGATATGGTCCTCAAGGTGCTCGGGGTTGGTGACGTAATCGTCACCGACAAACGACGGCCCGATACCGCCTTGGCCTTCGGCGCCGTGACACAGGGCGCAGTTGGCTTTGTAAACCTTTTCGCCGGCGCTCAGCGCGGTGTCCAGATCCGGGAACGGGGTCAGATCAGGCGCGGCGGCGGCTTCTTCTTTCTTCTGCGCCAGCCAGGTCGCGAACTCTTTCTGGCTGACCACCTTGGCTTCCACCGGCATGTAGGCGTGGTTCTTGCCGCACAGCTCGGCGCACTGGCCGTAGTAGATGCCTTCCTGACCTTCGGGGATGTTTGCCCAGGTCTCGTTGACGAATCCGGGAATGGCGTCTTTCTTGCCACCGAAATCCGGCACCCAGAAGGAGTGAATCACGTCCGCGGAGGTGATCAGGAAACGAATTTTCTGGCCCGAGGGCAGCACCAGTTTGTTGTCCACTTCCAGGTTGTAGTTGTGGCTCTTCTCGGGAAAATCCTGCCCGACCCGGTCTTTGGCGGTGCCATAAGGGAACAGACCACCGGAGAGCACCGGATTCTCGTACTGCTCCGGGGGGGTGGCCAGATTGGAAATAAAGGATACGCCGATATTGTTATCGTCCTCGTAGGTGAGGTACTCGTATTCCCATTTCCAGCGGTGGCCGGTGACCTTAACGGTCAACTCCGCGTTGGACGTGTCCTCAAGCTCGATCAGTACCCGGGTGGCGGGCACCGCCATCGCGATCAGAATGATAAAAGGCACGATGGTCCACAGCACTTCCAGGAAAACGTTCTCATGGAAGGTGGCCGGCGTCGGGTGCTTGGACCGGCGGTGGCGGATCATGGAGATCAGGATCAGGCCGAAAACGAGAAGGCCGATAATGGTGACGATCCACAGCACGGTGGTGTGAAGATCGTACACTTCCTTGCTGACCGCGGTGACCCCGGGTCGCAAGTTATGGTCGGAACGTTCAGTCCAATCGCTGGCCGCGACCATCCCGCTGATCATCAGCGAGGTAAGGCCGACCGCCGCACGGTGGAACAGAGTTGACTGCATGCGTTTGCTCCCTGTTTTCCCCAGCGAAAACCCCCGGCAGGAGGAGGTTGAGCGCTTATTCTTGCCGTCACCGGCACCTGGAAAGCGAGTTTCAGGATTCAGGGCCCGCACCTTCGCACGCCGCTGAGTGGCGCGGGCGGAAAAGGGCTGACCCTGGGGATGCCATGGTGCTAATTGCCGGGTCCCTCCCCGGAAACGCGGGGCTGGCCAAGGGGGTGGCCAATGACCCGCCGAGCAATGGAGAAAATCGCTCAAAATCAGCAACTTACAAGAGGTTGCGGGTTCTGTGGCGATTTTTTGGTGTGCGGCAAATTGCCCCACGGCATTGTGGGCGGTAACTCTAGTCACTCGAGGTGCCAAAGTCCAGCCGGAAAGCCGCCTCCAGCGGCATTTCCGCTGGTCGCGCCGGGGCCGATCTGTGCTAGACTTCCGCCCCCCATCCAGCTCTCAGCCCCAGGGCAGGACATGTCGAAAAGTCGTCAAATCTACAAGGTTATTTTCCTCAATCAGGGTCAGATCTTCGAAATCTATGTCGGTCAGATCTACCAGAGCGATCTCTACGGCTTTCTTGAAGTGGAGGAATTCCTCTTTGGTGAGCGTTCACAGATGGTGGTGGACCCCTCGGAAGAGAAGCTCAAGAATCAGTTCGCCGGCGTGCAACGCTCCTTTATCCCGGTGCAGGCAATCATTCGAATCGATGAGGTCGAGAAAGAGGGGGTAGGGAAAATTACCGAGGCGGGCAGTAATGTCACCGCGTTTCCCTTGCCGCTTGGCCCGGGTGGTAAGAAGAGCTGACGGTGGTTCAGTTTCAGTGTTCAGTGCGTAAGCGGGGCGGCGCCCAAAAAAAACGGGCGCCGGTGTGACCGCGCGCCCAGAGGGTTGCCTGATTGCATAGGGAGACTGCAAAGGATTAGGCGCGGGCCGCCGCGATTAGTTCCGCGTTTTTCGACCTTTTAGCGCCCTGTCCTGATCTTCCTGCCTTTAATAACCATCTCATCCGCCGCCGGCCGGCGGGCCAAACAATACAACAATGAATCGCGCTTTCATCGTTTTCCCTGTGGGGGGAAGGGGGCGAAGCGCATCCCTGCGCTTTCAGTCCGGTTCCTATGGACTCCCCCGCCACTGCGTGGCGGTATTTCGCCGCGGGCGAAGCGCATCCTCTGCTCCTTGGCCATCCTTAACTGGCCCTTCGCCCGACGAAGCTCATCCATGCTCCCTGGCCATCCATGTTTGGCCCTTCGTCTTGTGGCGCCCACCTCAGTGAGCTTCCGATAAGTCAGAGTGGGCGTCGAGAGGGGCGTTCCACCGCGGTCAGCAAAGTGTGAACAATGTCCGCCGGTTTTTCGCATTTAACAAATGATCGATGCCGCCGACGCCGATCAGCCGGTGGTGTCATCCTGATCCGGCGTGATCCGGCCTACCCAACGGCTTGCCGAAGTGCCGTTCTCATCGCTGTCGCTGAGTTGTTCCGCACGGCTGTCCGCCCCCCACAGCGCGCGATTGTTCTCAAGCGGCTGGGCCAGCCACAGCGTGGCGGTAATCGCCAATAACCCCTTAATCGCCAGTTTCGACATGGCGCGACTCCCGGTTGGTCGATGTATTGAACGGTCTTGTTGAGCGGCCATCGGGCCGCTAAGCGGCGAGGCGCCCTTTGCAGGTTTGGAGGCGCAGTGGGGGCATTGGTTCCCGGCACGGCGCGGTTCCGTTCGGGCTTGCGAAACGCCGCCGCGCCGTTATGGTCTGAGAACCACGCGGACAAGCCGCACCGATTCACCACGGGAGAGAGTCATGAGCGAGGTCATAAACCAGCCCATCGAATATCAGGCTGGCGGAAAAAACTACCAGGGGCATCTTCTTTATCGGCAAGGCGCGCGGCCTGACCGCGGGCTGCTGATGGCGCCGAACTTCTTTGGCATCAGCGATGCCGCGTTGGCCCAGGCGGAAAAGCGCCTGGATGATCGCTCGGTGATCCTGGTGCTGGACCCGTTTGGCGCCGAAGTCCGCCCCTCAACGCCGGAGCAGGCCATGGCGGCCATGGGCGAGGCGCGCTCCGACGGTGGCGCGTTGCGCGCGGTGCTGCGCGCCGCCTTTGAAGCACTGCGCCAACGGGCCGGGGAGCTGGGCGTCAGCCAGGATCGTCTGGCGGTATTCGGGTTCTGTTTCGGCGGCGCCTGTGCCTTGGAAATGGCCCGCGACGGCGTCGATGCCCGCGCGTTCGTCAGCTTTCATGGGTTGCTGGACAGCGACCAGCGCGCCACCCGGGCCCCGGCCGGGCCGGTGCTGGTGCTCAATGGCGCCGATGATCCGATGGTCAGCGCCGAAGCCCAGGCCGCGTTCAAAAAAGAGATGGATGGCGCCGACGCCGATTGGACACTGGTCAATTACGGCGGCGCCGTGCATTCCTTCACCGACCCCGGCGCCAATACCCCCGGCCGTTCCCTGTACAGCCCCAAAGTCGCCCGCCGCGCGTTCGCGGCCATGGACGATTTGTTTGAGGAGGTGTTGGGTTGATAAAAGCCACAAGCTGTAAGCTTCAAGCCGCAAGAAGAGAGCGGCCCGGCTTGCGGCTTGTGGCTTTCCGCTTGCCGCTTTCCTACAACGTCTTCATGTCGATGACGAAGCGGTATTTAACGTCGCCTTTCTTCATTCGCTCATAGGCTTCGTTGATGTGGTTGATGTCGAGCATCTCCACATCGCAGCTGATACCGTGTTCGGCGCAGAAATCCAGCACTTCCTGGGTCTCCGGTAGGCCGCCGATCAGCGAGCCGCCCAGCACCCGGCGTTTGCCCACCAGGGCGCCGGCCTGGACCGGCGGTTCCACCGGCTCCAGCAGGCCCACCAGAATGTGCTTGCCGTCATAGCGCAGGGCATTCAGATACGGGTTGAGGTCATGCTGAACCGGCACCGTGTCGAGGATAAAGTCGAGCTGGCCGGCGATCGCTTTCATCTGTTCTTTGTCGGTGGACACCACGACCCGGTCGGCGCCTTGTTTTTTGGCTTCGCCGACTTTGCTTTCCGAGCGGGTGAACAGGGTGACCTCGGCGCCCAGCGCCTTGGCGAATTTCACCCCCATGTGGCCGAGGCCACCCATGCCCACCACACCGACCTGGTCGCCGGCTTTGACGCCGTAGTGGCGCAGCGGCGAATAGGTGGTGATGCCGGCGCACAGGATCGGCGCCGAGGTGGCCGGATCGAGGGCGTCGGGGATGCGCAGAACAAAACGTTCGCTGACCACCACCGCCTCGGAGTAACCGCCAAAGGTGATGCTTTGATCGTGGCGGTCGCGGCCATTGTAGGTGGCGGTGGAGCCTTCCAGGCAGTATTGCTCCAGGCCGTCTTCGCAGGCGGCGCAATGGCGGCAGGCGTCCACCAGACAGCCGACTCCGACCACGTCGCCGACTTTGAATTTTTTCACTTTTTCGCCGACCGCGGTGACCCGTCCGATGATCTCATGGCCCGGCACCACCGGGTACAGAGTGCGGCCCCAGTCGTTTTCGGCGAAATGAATGTCGGTGTGGCAGACGCCGCAGTAATCGATCTTGATGGCGACGTCGTCGGGCCGCGGCGCGCGCCGCTCGATGGGCAGGGGGTGGACACCGGACTCGGCGCTTTGCGCGCCGAACGCTTTGATGGAACCCATTGGCTCTCTCCTGGATGCAGCGATAAAAGTGCTTCGAAGCATGCGCCCGCCCGGCGGGCCGGACAAGGCCCGGCTCAGGCCAGCAGGCGCTGCAGAAACGCGGAGATATCCTGGATTTCCTCCAGGCAGACCGCGTGTTCCATCGGATAGCTGTGATATTCCGGCTGGTAGCCCGCTTCTTTAAGGGCCTCCACCGCGCGGCGGCCGCGTTCCTCAATCACCATCGGATCGCGGCTGCCGTGGGCGACCAGAATCGGCAGGTCGCGGTTGGCGTCGCTCAGAGCGACGGCGTCGGCGGTGGCGAAGTAGGTGGACAGCGCCATCAACCCGGCCAGCCGCTGGGGATGGCGCAGGGCGGTTTCGTAGGCGACCGCGCCGCCTTGGGAAAAGCCGGCCACCACGATGCGCTCAGGGGGCACCCCACGGCTCACTTCCCTGTCGATCAGAGCGTCCACCCGGTCGGCGGAGGCGCGGATGCCGGCCTCGTCCACCGGGCTGCCCGGGCCCATGCCGAGGATGTCGTACCAGGCCGGCATTACCATGCCGCCGTTGATGGTGACCGGAATGCTCGGCGCATGCGGAAACACGAAGCGCACCGGCAACGACGCCGGCAGCGCCAGCTCTGGCACCACCGGTTCGAAATCATGGCCGTTGGCGCCCAGGCCATGCAGCCAGATGACGCTGGCGGTGGCGGTCTGCTCGGGGCTGATTTCCACGCAGGGCAGATGACTCATCAGGCTTCTCCAGCAACGATCACGCGCACCGCTTCGAGCCGGCAGCGTGCCTCGCTTAAGTGGGTTTCCAGGGCGGCGGTTTGTGCTTCCAGGAAGTCGATTTCCTCGGCGCGCACCGCCGGATTCTTGGCGCGCAATGCCTGCAGGCGTTGCAACTCGCCGCGCTGATGCTCGCGCATGCGCGTCAGCGCCGCGTCAATCACGCCGGCGCTTTCTTTGCTGGCACGGGCTTCGTCCTGTTTGAGCAGGCTTTCCAGCAGGCCCTTCTGGCTGCCGACGATCTTGCGCGCCAGCGGCTTCTCCATTTTGTGACACTGCTTGCACAGCGCCTCGAAGCCGATCGCCTCGGCCAGATTGCGGCCACGACCATCCAGCAGATGACGGATCACCGTGGTCGGCAGGAAGCGGTCCGCTTGCAGGTATTTCGGTGCCAGATAATCGATGGTGTAGATTGCTTCCACCAGCAAGGTGCCGCCCTTGATCTTGGGATTTTTCAACAAGCTCACCGAGGCCTTGCCACGGTTTTCGCTGAGGATCATATCCAGGGCGCCCTGCACCAGCGGGTGTTCCCAGGTCAGGAATTGCATGTCGTCGCGGGCGATGGCGGTGGCGCGCCGGTCGGTCACCGTCAGGCCTTCTTCGGCGAGATGCGGGAACGGTTCACGCAGATGCGGGCCGGGCCGCAAAATCCAGGCGTGCTCGGAGTGCTCTTCCTGTTCCACGCCGTAGTGGTCGAACACCTGGGTGAGAAAGTCCGCCGGTGAGTGCTGGTCGGCGTCGGCCAGGGCGGCTTTCAGGGCCTCGGCACGCTCGCCATCACAGGAGGCCAGCTCCAGCAGTCGGTCGCGGCCCTGTTCCAACAGTTTCCGCAGGGCCTCGGTGCATTCGCGGGTCTGGTCGACCAGGGTTGCCACCAGGGCGTCGTCGGTGGGGCTGGCCAGCGCCGCCATCAGGGCCGGGCGGGTGCGCTCGGCGATTTCGTGACCGGCGGGGTTGGTGCGCTGGAAGGCGTTCATGCCCTGGTGGTACCAGCGAAACAGCACTTCCTGGGCGTGGCCGGCGAAATAGGGCACATGCAGTTGCACGTCCTGCTTCTGGCCAATGCGGTCGAGCCGGCCGATGCGCTGTTCGAGCTGGTCGGGGTTGAGCGGCAGATCCAGCAGCACCAGGTGGTGAGCAAATTGGAAATTGCGCCCTTCGGAACCGATCTCTGAACAGATCAGCGCCTGGGCGCCGTCTTCTTCATCGGCGAAATAGGCGGCGGCCCGGTCGCGCTCGATCAGATCCATGTCTTCGTGGAACACCGACACGTTCATGCCCAGCTTGTAGCCGCAGTGAGCGTGCAAATCGATGGCGGTGTTGCGGTGGCCGCAGATCACCAGCACCTTCTCGCCCCGGTGTGCCTTGAAGAACTGTTCCAGCCAGGTGACGCGGGGGTCCTGGGCGCACCAGCGGTCATCCGGGAAGGCGGTTTCGGGATACAGCCACAGGTCCAGGTCTTCGTCTTCGACCTGATAGCGCTCGGGCAGGGGCTGCGGGTAGCCGTTGAGCAGGCGCGCCGGGAAGCCGGCCACGTTATGGCGGGTGTTGCGGAACAGCACCCGGCCCGGGCCGAAACGATCCAACAACTCAGCGAGCACCGCGGCGCGGTTGGCTTCGTCGATGGGGGTATCCGGCAACAGCTCGGCGGCGCGGCTTTTCAACGCCGCTGGCCAGGCATCCTGATCGTGCAGTTCACCGGCCAGCTCGGCGATCGGCCGGTACTGGCGCTGCTCCTGCTCGAACGCCTCCAGGCTCGGATAGCGGTCCGGGTCGAGCAGGCGCAGCCGGGCGAAATGGCTGGCCACGCCCAGTTGTTCCGGGGTGGCGGTGAGCAGCAGCAGGCCACGGCTGGCGCGCGCCAGCCGTTCCACTCGCTGGTAGCTTTCTGACGGTGCGTCCGGGCTCCAGGCCAGGTGGTGGGCTTCGTCGACGATCACCAGATCCCAGTCCGCCTGTGCCAGCGCGTCGATGTCGCAGCCTTCCAGAAAGGCGGTGCTGCACAGGATCAATTGCTCGGACTGGAACGGGTTGTCCTCGGCCACCGGCGCTTCACCGCTTTCTTCGGCGATGATGTTGGCGAGCATGCTTTTGATGCTGTCGGCGGCGTTGCTGCCAAGTGCTTCCAGGCGGCTTTCATCGAAGATCGAAAAGCGCAGGTTGAAACGCCGCGCCATCTCCACGAACCACTGGTGTACCAGGGCGTCCGGCACCACGATCAGCGCGCGCCGGGCGCGGCCGGTTTGCAGTTGCTGATGCAGAATCAGGCCCGCCTCGATGGTCTTGCCCAGGCCCACTTCGTCGGCCAGCAACACCCGAGGCGCGAAGCGCCCGGCGACCTGATCGGCGATGTACAGCTGGTGGCCGATCAGATCAATGCGCGGGCCGCGCAGCCCCTGAATCGGCGAGCCCTCGCTGCGTGCCTGGGCCTCCAGCGCGGCCACCCGCAGTTCGAACCAGCGGTTGGAGGAAAGCTGATTGGTCAGCAGCCGGTCGATGGCGCCGGTCAGGCGCAACTGATGGCCGAGCAGGGATTCGGGCAGCGGCTGAACATTGTCCGGTTCGCCGGCCGGGTGGGCGTGATAGATCATCAGGCCGTTGTGCTCGTTGACCTCGAGAACCACCAGCTCCAGGCCATCGGCGGTGGTCAGGGTATCGCCCACGTCGAAGGTGATGCGGGCCAGCGGAGCGTTGCTCTTGGCGTAGGTGCGCTCTTCTTCCACCGCCGGGTAGCTGACGGTAACCAGCCGGTAATCCACGTCCTGGATCAGGCCTAAGCCCAGTTCGGTCTCGGACTCGCTCAGCCATCGCTGGCCGGGAATAAAATCACTCATGGGGTCCTGGGATCGGGTTTCTGCTCGTGGGGCGCGGATTATACGGGTTTGCGAGGGCGGGTTCGATGAAAGACGCGACAACCATGACATAAGTCGCCAGGGCCGCCGTTGCCGGTCAGCCGGCGCGCTGCTTTGGCGCCGCCGCCGCGCCATCGTGAAAGAACGCCCGGGTGGCGTCGTCGGCCGGGAAATAGTGCTCGATGCGCAGTTCCTCCACCACCACGTCCACGGCGGTGCCGAAGCTGGCCAGGGTGGAAAACGACGACAAAAGCTGCCCGCCGAGGCGCAACTGCAGAGTCAGCATCGGCTCCGCGATCTGTGGTGTGTGCGCTTCCAGAGCGTGCAGATCGGCAAGCTCGGCGAGACGCCGCCACAGGCGCTGCAGTTTGGGGTCGGGGCGCAACGCCAGATCGCGGCGCAGGCGCCGCAGCAGGAAACCCGCCACCGTCTCCCAATTGACGATGAACGGGCGGATGCCGTCCGGATGGAACACCAGCTCGACGATGTTGGTGGTGGCCGGCAGTGGCCCGGCCTCCTCGGCGATGGCGGTGAGCAGCGCCTGCTGGGCGCTGTTGGCCATCAGGATGTTCCAGTGCGCGTCGAGCACCGCGGCCGGGTAGGGCAAATGGTTTTCCAGCATCACTTCCAGGGCCTGGCGCACCGCCGCCAGGGCCGGGTCATCCAGGCGCGTTTCCCCGTACACCGGCGGGTGGCCGGCGGCCAGCAGCAACTGATTGGTGTCCCGGCAGCTCAGCTCCATGGCCTCGGCCAGCCGCCTCAGCAGCGCCGAGCTGGGCTGGGCCCGGCCGGTCTCCACGAAGCTTAAATGGCGGCTCGACACCTGCGCCCGCCCGGCCAGCTCCAGCTGGCTCAGGCGGCGTGTCTTGCGCCAGTCCGCCAGAATTTTCCCCGCCATCAACGCCACCATGGTGGTTACCTCACAGGTAATTGTTTCGCTTATTCGAACATCGGATTCTGACTCTACCAGAAACGAAATGGAGAAAGACCATGCCTTGGAAATCCCTGAAAAGCGCCTTGTTGTTCAATGCCTTTGCCTGCGTGCTGATCGGCGCGCTGCTGATTGCCGGTGCCGCCGCGGTGGCGGCCCTGGCCGGCGCCGACGCTGGCGCCATCGCGCCGTGGGTGTGCACCCTCGCCGGGGCCGCGCTGCTGTTGCTGGCGGTGGATCTGGCCTTTGTCGCCACCCGGCCGGTGATCCCCCTGACCCTGGCGCGGCTGCTCACCGCCGCCGACGCGGTGTTCGTGGTGGCCACCCCGGTGGTGATGGTTGTCGCCGCCCCCTGGTTGTCCAACCTGGGTCAATTAATGCTGGCGGACCTGGCCCTGCTTACCGCCTTCTGTGTGTGGTGCCAGTGGCGGGGCTTGCGTCGCGAGCAGGCGGCACCGGCCCGGGCCGGTGCCTGAGCGATCCGCCGGTTCCTTCGCCCCGGGGTGGCCGGGCTGGCCACCCCGGTACGGCGCTTGCGGCACGCCGTGCAACACCGTTTACTCTGGGAACCGATTCTGCCGCATGGGGAAACATCATGGGCGACGTGGTTCCGTTTCAACGACCGGCCAAAAAGCGGCCCAAGCAGGGGCTGTGCCAGCATGGCTACCATAAGTGGACCGTCGTTAAAGACACCGAATTCGACAGCAAGCAGGGCAAGCTGGTGACCCGCTACCAGTGCCAGCGCTGCGGCAAACAGAAAGTGGAGGCTCGCTGACATGCTGGACATGAAATCCGAGTGCGAACACTGCCAGACCGGGCTGGAGCCCGCCGGCGAAGCGTATATCTGCTCTTATGAGTGCACCTTCTGCGTGGACTGCTGCACCGCGTTGAGCGCGCAGTGCCCCAACTGTGGCGGCGAGTTGATCCGGCGCCCGCGTCGCCAGCCGCCCCCGGAGCGGGCATGAGCCACGCGCCGGTAACCGTGGCTACGCCTTCGGGCTATAAGGTGCCGCTGACCTGGCTGCCGGGGCAATCCGGGGCCCCGGTGTTGCTGGTGCAGGCGGCAATGGGAGTGGGCGCGCAGTTCTATACCCGGCTGGCGGCGGCGCTGCATGAGCGGGGCCTGCAGGTGGCGGTGATGGAGCCACGCGGCCAGGGCGCCAGCACGCTGCGCCCGGGCCGGCGCCAGGACTGGGGCTTCGCCGAGGTGCTCGACAACGATCTGCCGGCGGTGCTGGGCTGGCTGCGTCAACAGGACCCGGGCGCGCCGCTGTATCTGTTCGGGCACAGCCTCGGCGGGCACTACGCCGCGATCACCGCCGGGCGCTTTCCCAACCAGGTGCATGGCGTGATCATGGTGGCCACCGGCAGCCCCTGGTGGCGCGCCTTCCAGGGCGACGTGCGCACCATGGTGCGGCGCCTGATCCGGGTGATCCCGGCGGCGGGCCTGCTGTTCGGTTATTACCCCGGCGAGCGCCTCGGCTTCGGTGGCCGTGAGGCTCGCACGGTGATGAAAGACTGGCGCCGGCTGGCGCAAAGCAATCGCTATCGTGCCCATGGGCTGAATAAGGATCTGGACGCCGGCATCGCCACGTTCACCGGGCCGGTGCTGGCGGTGCGGCTGGCGGACGACGCCTTCGCGCCGGCGGCGGCGGTGGACGCCGTCACCGGCAAATTCCGAGCGGCCCGCCTCACTGAACGGGTCCTGGACGCCGAACAGCTTGGCGACAGGGCGGATCATTTCCGTTGGGCGCGTCAGGCCGGAGTGGTGGCCGCCCTCACCGGCGACTGGCTGGCCGGTGTCTGAGGCGCGCCTTTATTCGAGCCCGGCAAGGGGGTATCTTTCCGGGTCTCCACGCATTGCCGGACAACCCGGGTTGATGGTGTGCCTTTATCGTCGTGCAACGCGGATGGGCGGGACTCGCCCGTGAATCCGCCGATTCTGATTTTCGATTCCGGTGTTGGCGGTCTGTCGGTCGTGCGTGCCTTGCGCGCACAGTTGCCCGGCGCCGCGCTGGCCTACGTGTTTGATAACGCCGCGCTGCCCTATGGCACCAAGCCGGACGACTGGCTGGTGGCGCGCATCGTGGCGGTGTGCGAGGCGGCGGTGGCGGCCAGTTCCGCCCGCGCCCTGGTGGTGGCCTGCAACACCGCCAGCACCCTGGCCCTGGACGCCCTGCGCCAGCGGCTGACGGTACCGGTGGTGGGCACGGTGCCCGCGATCAAGCCCGCCGCCGCGCTCAGCCGCAGCGGCGTGATCGGCCTGCTCGCCACCTCGGCCACCGTATGCCGCCCTTATACCGACCGCCTGATCGACCAGTTCGCCGCCGGCCACACCGTGGTGCGGGTGGCCGCCGACGCCCTGGTGGCGCAGGCGGAGCGGTTGATCGCCGGGGAATCTCTGGACCCCAGTGTCCTGGACGCCGGCCTGGCGCCGCTGTGGGCCCACCCACGCCTGGACACCGTGGTGCTCGGCTGCACCCATTTCCCGTTGCTTAAAGAGGCGCTCGCCGCCCGCGCGCCCCGTCCGGTGCAGTGGGTCGATTCCGGCGACGCCATCGCCCGGCGCGTGGCGCAAGTGATCGGTGAGCTGAACGGCCAGGGTCATGACGACCCGCAACCGGTTTGGAGTACCGCCACGGTGTCCGCTGGGCTGGTCGCCGGCCTGGCCCGGTACGGCTTTCCCGCGCCGCTGCGGTTGAGCCTGGAGGACGGGTGATGCGTTGCGTCGCGGGCCTCCGGGCAGTTGGGGTCGCTATATCGATTACTTCGCCGATCCGGATCGGTCACCTCTGGGAAGTGGCTTACAATCCGGATTTCTGGCCCGGGCCAGAGTAAACACCGGAATACCTTCCCCCTCTCCCCAACCCCTCTCCCGCCAGGGGAGAGGGGCTTTATTTCAGTCAGGCCTCTCTCTGTCTCTCCCGCCGGGTAAGGGGCCACGAAGCGCGCGTTCCATGTTGTGCTGGGAAGCGCGCAAGGGCGGCTCGCATGCCATTCTGGAGAGTGCCCTCTCCCCTTGCGGGAGAGGGACAGGGAGAGGGGACGGCCGGACGTGAACCGTCCGTTCCGCCGAATCGCGTGCCTTTTAACCTTTAACTTTCAACTTTCGTTCCCCAACACCATCACCGCCTGGCCGGCATTGATCTGCTGGCCTTCCTGGCGGGCAATGTGCAGCACCGTGCCGGCGTGTGGGGCGAGCACTTCGATTTCCATTTTCATGGATTCCAGTACCGCCACCACCTGGCCCTCGGCGACGGTGTCGCCTTCGGCCACCTCCAGTTTCCAGATGTTGCCGGCGGTGGGGGATTCCACCGGCGTGCCTTCGGGCAGCGCGTCGCCCTGGTCGGTGTTCAGGTCCTGTTGCGATTCGAAATTGATCTGGCCGCTTTCCACCCAGCGTTGCAGTTCTTCGTCGAAGGCGCGGTTGCGCTTGTCGGTAAAGGCGCGGATGTCGTTTTCGTGGGTTTCCAGGAAGCGTTGGTATTCACCCAGGTTGAAGGTGGTTTCCTCGACCCGGAACGGGTAGCGGCCTTTGGGAAAGTCGCGGCGGATTTGCCGCAGCTCTTCGGCGGAGACCTCGTAAAAACGGATCTGGTCGAAGAAGCGCAGCAGCCAGGGCTGGGTAAACGCCTCGGTTTTGTGGAAGCGGTTCCACATCTGCATGGTGCGCCCCACGAACTGGTAGCCGCCGGGGCCTTCCATGCCGTACACGCACAGATAGGAGCCGCCGATGCCCACTGAGTTTTCGGCGGTCCAGGTGCGCGCCGGGTTGTATTTGGTGGTGACCAGGCGGTGGCGCGGATCGTAGGGGGTGGCCACCGGCGCGCCCAGGTACACATCGCCCAGGCCCATCACCACATAGCGGGCGTCGAACACGATCTTCTTTACTTCATCGACGCTTTGCAGGCCGTTGATGCGGCGGATGAATTCGATGTTGCTGGGGCACCAGGGCGCGTCCTTGCGCACCGATTGGGTGTACTTTTCAATCGCCAGGCGGCAGGCCTCGTCGTCCCAGCTCAGCGGCAGATGAACGATGCGCGAGGGCACTTCCAGGTCGTCTTGTTTGTCCAGCGTCAGCTCGGCGCGCTTCAGTATTTCGAGCAGCGTTGCACGCGGCAGCCGCGCCGGATCGAAGTGCACTTGCAGCGAGCGGATGCCCGGGGTCAGTTCGAGAACGCCGTCGAGCCGTTCCTGTTCCAGCCACAGCATCAGTGCGTGGGCGCGAAAGCGCAGGCGCAGATCCAGTTCCAGCGGGCCGTATTCCACCAGCAGATAGCGGTCGCCGGCGGCCCGGTACACCACTTCCGGGCCGTGGCTCTGCGCCTCCAGGCGGTCAAGAATTGGCGTGCTCACCGTGGCCGGGGCGGGCGTCAGCGAGGGGGCGGTGAGCTCTTCGAGGCAGAGGGCCTGTTCCGCCGCCAGGGCGTCGGCGTCGTCCAGACTGACCGGTACGAAGCGCAGGGTATCGCCGGCTTTCAGTTGCCCCAGTTTCCAGCGGTCGGCGAGGATCACCGTGGCCGGGCACACGAAGCCACCCAGGGAGGGGCCGTCGGGCCCCAGGATCACCGGCATGTCGCCGGTGAAATCCACGGTGCCCACGGCGTAGGCGTTGTCGTGAATGTTGGACGGGTGCATGCCGGCTTCGCCGCCGTCGCTGCGTGCCCATTGCGGTTTCGGGCCAACCAGGCGGATGCCGGTGCGGCTGGAGTTGTAGTGCACTTGCCAGTCGGCGCGGAAGAAGGTGGCCATGTCGTCGTCGGTGAAGAAATCCGGCGCGCCATGGGGGCCGTAGATCACCCGCAAGTGCCATTGAGTGCCCAGCGTCGGCATCAACGCTTCGGGCACGGCGGCGGTGTTGGCGGTGCCCGGCCGGTCGCCAAGGTGCAGCACATCGCCGGTGCGCAGGGCGCGGCCACCGTGGCCGCCGAACTGGCCCAGGGTGAAGGTGCTGCGCGAGCCCAGGTAGGGCTGGCACTGAATGCCGCCGGCCACGGCGAGGTAGGCGCGCGCGCCGTCGCCGTGCACCTTGCCGAGCTTAAGGGTCTGACCGGCGCTGATCGAAACCGCCTGATAACGTGGCACCGGCCGGCCGTCCAGAGCGGCGCTCATGTCGGCGCCGGTGAGCGCCACGCGGGTGTCGCGGTTAAAGCGCAGGGTTGGGCCGTTGAGGGTGAATTCCAGGCCGGCGGCGTCTTCGCGGTTGCCGAGCAGGCGGTTGCCGAGCCGGAAACTGAGGCTGTCGAATGGGCCGGAAGGGGGCACGCCAATCGGCCAGTAGCCGCGCCGGCCGGGGTAATCCTGCACCGTGGTCAGGGTGCCGCCGGCGAGCACGTCGAGGGTATCGGGATGGTAGTCGAAGCCGTTCAGATAGCGGGTGGTCATGTGGCCGTCACCGAACACCGGGTCGGCGAGAATCGCCAGCACGTAGTGGCGGTTGGTTTCGATGCCTTCCACCAGGGTGTCTTCGAGCGCATGTTTCAACGCGGCGAGCGCGTGGTCGCGGTTTGGTTGGTGAACGATCACCTTGGCCAGCATTGGATCGAAAAACGGCGATACCGTCAGGCCGGGTTCAATCCAGTGGTCGATGCGCAGATGCTCACCATCGGCGTCGGGGAACGCCACGCTGGTGAGCAGCCCGGCGCAGGGCTGGAAATCCTTGTTCGGGTCTTCGGCGTAGAGGCGCACTTGAATGGCGTGGCCACGCGGCGTCAGCGCGGCGGCGCGGGCGCTCAGATCGGGCAATTCGCCGGCCGCCAGTTGCACCATCCAGGCGACCAGATCAACGCCATAGACCTGCTCGGTGACGCCGTGCTCCACCTGCAGGCGGGTGTTGACCTCAAGGAAATAAAAACGGTTGCTGTCCTGGTCGAGAATGAATTCCACGGTGCCGGCGTTGCGGTAGTTGACCGCCGCCACCAGCCGGCGGGCGGTGTCATGCAGGGTGGCGCGTACGTCGTCGGGCAGGTTGGGGGCCGGGGTTTCCTCGATCACTTTCTGGTGGCGGCGCTGGGCGGAACAGTCGCGCTCGCCCAGCGCCACGGCGCCGCCCTGGCCATCGCCGAACACCTGCACCTCAATGTGCCGGGCCCGTTCGATGTATTTTTCCAGGAACACGCCGTCGTTGGAAAAGTTGTTGGCGCTGAGGCGACGCACCGTGTCCCAGGCTTTGCGCAGGCCGTTGTCGTCGTGGCAGATCTGCATGCCGATGCCGCCGCCGCCGGCGGTGCTTTTCAGCATCACCGGGTAGCCGATTTCGCTGGCGGCGTGCAGTGCCGCCTGTGGGCTTTCCAGCAGGCCGGTGCCGGGCAACAACGGTACGCCGGTGTTCTCGGCCAGTTGCCGGGCGGTGTGTTTCAGGCCGAAGTCGCGCATCTGTTGCGCGGTGGGGCCGATAAAAGCGATGCCGCTGGCTTCGCATCGCTCCACGAATTCGGGGTTTTCGCTGAGAAAGCCGTAACCGGGGTGGACCGCGTCCACGCCATGCTCTTCCATCAGCGCGAACAGTTTGTCCTGGTTCAGATAGGTCTGCGCGGCGTTGCCCTCGCCCAGGCTCAGGGCCTGGTCGGCGAGCGCCACGTGGCGCGATTCGGTGTCGGCGTCCGCGTACACCGCCACGCTGGTCACGTTCAGTGCGTTCAGGGTGCGGATGATGCGGGTGGCGATGGCGCCACGGTTGGCGATCAGTACCTTCTTGAACATGAGGTCGGCTCTCTTGCCAGGGCGGGCCGTCCCGCCTTTTGTCGTTACCATCGCCGGGGTCGTCCCCGCAGGTGTGCTGCGCGCAAGTCGGCGCGTTACTGCCAGATCAAAATTTCAATCGGCGTGGGGTCGTAACCGTTGCAGGGGTTGTTGAGCTGCGGGCAGTTGGAAATCAGCACCGTGGTGTTGATTAGCGCTTTCATCTCCACGTATTTGCCGGCGCCGGAGATGCCGTCTTCGAAAGTCAGGCCGCCTTCGGCGGTGACCGGCACGTTCATGAAGAAATTGATGTTGTGGGTCAGGTCGCGTTTGCCCAGATTGAACTCTTCGTGCTCGCTGACGGCCCGCAGGTAACTGTCGCGACAGGCGTGCATGCAGCGCTTTTCCAGGTCGTAGCGCACGGTGTTGCTTTCGGTGGCGCAGGCGCCGCCCAGGGTGTCGTGGCGGCCGCAGGTGTCGGCGGTGATTTCCAGCATCGGCGTGTTGCGACTGGAGCGCAGCAGCGTGCCGGCGCTCAGGTAAACGTTGCCCTGCTCGCGAATGGTGTCCATCGCGCTGTAGCGCTCGGCGCTGTCCTCGGCGTTGAAGAACAGGGTGTCCGCCGCCTGGTTGCCTTGCAGATCCAGGATGCGCAGGGTCTCGCCGGCGCGCAGCACCTTCAGGAAATAATCGCCGGCGGCGACCACCTGGCGGAAGGCGGCGTCCTCGGCTTTCAACAGGCTTTCTTTGATCATGTCATCCTCCTCTTGGGCGACAAGCCTCAAGCTGTAGACGGGCGGGTGCCGGTCAGCTTGTCGCTTGCGGCCCCGTCCAGGTAATACAGGCGATTGTTCTCGAACGCGCGGGCGTTCTCCGGGCGAAAGTTAAGGCAATAGTCGTCGTCGCCCGGCGGCGGCGCCGTCAGCATTTCGCACAGCACCGGATTTTTTGGATATTCAACGGCGGGGTTGAGCGGGTGCGGGCAGGTGTGCATCAGCACCAGGGTGTCCATCTCGAAACGCAGCGTGAGGCTGGCGCCGGCTTTCGCCGCGCCGGTGTCGAAGCGCATCTGGCCCTGGTCGTCGGTGACGATCTTGCTGAACAGGTTCAGATTGGCGGCCAGGTCGCGCTCGCCGAGGCCGTGTTTGGCCAACTCCACCAAAAAGCTGGTGTGGCCGCTCAGGGTCCAGTCGTTGCGGAACTCCTGATAGCAATGTTCGCCGTACTTTTGCGCGAGCTGATCGGGGTGAAGGTTGCCGCACACGGTGTCGTGCCAGCCGAAGCTGTCTTCGATGATCGACGCGAACACCCGGCCCATGTCCGAATACAGACAGTTGCCACGGGTCAGCTTGAAGGTGTGCTGGCCTTTTAACGTATCCGGGGCGTTGTAGCGCTCCAGTTTTTCCTCGGGGTTATAGAACAGCATGCCGACGTTGGCGCCGCCTTCCACATCGGTGAGACGCAGGCAGGTGCCGCGCCGCATGCGGAAGGACCAGTGCGCGCCGCCGGGCATGGTGTACTGGTAAAGCGGTTCGTTCATGGCGTTCTCCTGTTGCTCGGTTGTTGCGGGTCAGGCGAGAGCGCGGGCGGTGGAGTCCACGCTGTGCGAGATCGATTGCAGCGTGCCCTTGTCGCTGTTGCCGACCGGCAGGTCGTAGGTGACACGGGCGCCGTAGCGGCCCGGGTCTTGCGGGTCGAGGCGCTCTTTGTCGAACACCCAAAGGCGGGTGCCCAGATAGAAGCCCTCGGCCAGATCGTGGGTGATCATGAACACGGTCAGGTTTTGCTTTTGCCACAGGTCCAGCACCAGCTTGTGCATGTCCCGGCGGATGCCCGGATCAAGCGCGCCGAACGGTTCATCCAGCAGCAGAATGCGCGGCCGCTTGATCAGCGTTTGCGCCAGTGCCAGGCGTTGCTGCATGCCACCGGAAAGTTCGTGGGGGTACTTGTCCAGCGCCTGGCTCAGGCCCACCGACTCGAGCATTTCCCGCGCTTCGTCGCGCAGCGCCCGGCGGCGCGCGCCGAACGCCAGCCCCAGCCAGCGGTTGGCGCTCAGCTCGCCGGCGAGCATCACGTTGCGCAGCGCGCTCAGGTGCGGCAGCACCGAGTAGCGCTGGAACACGATGCCCCGGGTTTCATCTGGCTCGGCGGCGATTGGCTCGCCGTCCAGCAGCAGTTGCCCGCGGCTGGCTTGTTCGGTACCGAGCATCATTTTCAGGAAGGTGGTTTTGCCGCAGCCAGACGCGCCGACAATGGTGACGAATTCGCCTTCTTCCACCTTGGCGTTGAGGCGTTCCAGGACCACCTGATCGCCGTATTCTTTCCACAGGTTTTTGATTTCAATCGCGGCCATGGTCACTGCGCTCCGTGAAACCAGGGGTAACGCCAGCGCGAGTACCGGGCCAGCGTGAAGTCGATGATGAAAGCCAGGAAGGTGATCCACACCACGTAGGGCAGGATGGTGTCCATGGCCAGGTAGCGGCGCACCAGGAAGATGCGGTAGCCGAGCCCTTCGGTGGCGGCGATCGCTTCGGCGGCGATCAGGAACAACCACGCCGAACCCAGCGACAACCGCACCGCGCTGAGCAGGCGTGGCATCACCTGAGGCCACACCAGGCGCAGCACGATCTGCCAGGTGTTGGCGCCCAGGGTTTGCATCTTGATCACCTGCTCGGCGGGGATTTCCTCGGCGCGTTGCTGCATGTCGCGAATAATGAACGGCGTGATGCCGATGATGATCAACATCACCTTGGCCAGTTCGCCGAGGCCGAAAATAATGAACAGCACCGGCAGGATCGCCATTGGCGGCACCAGCGAGAGCCCGGTGATCAGCGGCGAGAAGCCGGCGCGCAGATAAGGGATGGTGCCGGTGGCGATGCCAAACACCAGGCCGATGCTGGCGCTGATCAGCACGCCCAGCGCCAGCCGCTTGAGGCTTGCCACGGTGTCCACCCAGAGCTGGTATTCGCCGGTGCGCTTGCTGGGTTCGAAGGCCATCCGGTCGATGGCGTCCACGAAGCTGCTCATGGCCGGCAGCAGCTTGTCGTTGGGGTTGGCCTCCAGGCGCGCGTCGGAGGCCACCAGGTAGCAGATCGCCAGCAGCACGAAGGGCAGCAGGCCCAGCGCCCACTTGCCGACCCGGCCCGGTTCACGGTTGATCAGTTTTTTCATGGCGGTTCCCGAGGCAATGGAAAGCGTGGACAGAGCGCCGGCCTTGCGGCCGGCGGGGCCCGCTTACAGCTCGCCCTTGGCGGCCATTTCCATATAGGCGGGGTCGAAGCGCAGCTTGATGTTGCCGTCGGCGCCGTATACCCCGCTGGGGGTTTGCACGCCCACGAAGCCGGCGTCCGGCGCGCCGTCACCGAGCAGGCCGTGCTCGAACGAGAATTCGGCGACCCGCTGCATGGTGGTTTTCAGCTCGGCGCTGTTCACGAACGCCACCGCTTCCTCGGGTTGGTAGAACATGCGGGTGGCGTCGAGCTGCTGTGCAAAACCGGCGCGATCGGTGCCCGCTACCGAAGCCATGTGGTCGCGGGCTTCGTCACCCTTGGCGCCCTTGCTCTTCATGTCGGCCATGATTTCGTACCAGGCGCCGGTGAGCGCTTTGCCCAGGGCCGGGTTGTCTTTCAGGGTGGCGCTGTTGACCACCATCAGGTCGATGATCTCGCCGGGGATTTGCGAGGAATCGAACACCTTGTGGGCACCGGGTTCGGCGGTGATGGCGCTGAGCAGCGGGTTCCAGGTGGCCACCGCGGTGACGTCATCGGTTTGATAGGCGGACACCAGATCCGCGTCGGAGGTGTTGACCACGGTGAGGTCTCGCTCGCTCAACCCCACTGAGTCCAGGGCGCGGGCAAGCAGGTAGTGAGACACCGACAGCTCCACCAGATTGACGTTCTGGCCCTTGATGTCGGCGAGGCTGTCCTTGTTCTTCAGAACGATGCCGTCGTTGCCGTTGGAGAAGTCGCCAACGATCAGGGCGGTGGTGTCCACGCCGCCGGCGGCGGGAATGGTGAGTGCATCCATATTGGTCATGGTGCAGCCATCGTATTGACCGGCGGTGTACTGGTTGATCGATTCGATGTAGTCGTTGATCTGCACCACGTCGATGTCGATGTCGTATTTGTCCGCCCACTTGTCGACGATGCCCTGAGCGGCGCCGTAGTCCCAGGGGATCCAGCCGACATAAATCGACCAGCAGACTTTGAAGCTCTGTTTTTTTTCGGCCTGGGCGGTGGTGGGCAGGGCGGCGATGACAAACAGCATCGCGAACAGGGTGGCGGCGAAACGGGTAGGGCTCGGGCGGGTCATGGTCGGACCTCCTTGGATTACGGGCATTGAGGAATCCAATGACAGTGTCGTCATGGTGTCCTCCCGGGCTTTTGTCCCGCCGTGTAACCTTCCAGGAAGGTCGAGCGCTCTCGGACCAGCCATCAGCGGCATTCGCTGACCGGAACCCTAGCGCTCTATTGGTGACGCTTTGTTGAGTCGTGATGGCAACACCGGCCATTCGATTCCTGCGGTAACAGGAGCAAAACCAATGCCAGAATGGCCAGGCCCCATTTCTCAAGGGCTGGCGTGGGAGCGGCCGGGCAAGGCTGGCCGTTATGGGGCGCGGAGATGGTCTTTATTGGTGCGGCGCGACCCAAAACGGGGCGCCCTGCGGAGAGAAAACCGGGCACGCCGTGGCCGGCGCGCCGATGGCGAGAACGTCGCGACAGCCTGTTAAGGTGCGCCGATAAAATCGAGCAGGGCGGACCAGCTGCTCAAATCCGCTTCTTTGTCGTAGGCCAGCGGCAGATCAAAGCGTTTGCCGTTCTCGTCGGCTTTGGGGTTGGTAAAGCCGTGCTTGGCGCCGGGGTAGCTGAGCAACTCAAAGCGCGCGCCGGCGGCGGTCAGTTCCTGAACCAGGGCGCTGACCTGCTCTGGCGGCGACATCGGGTCGGCCTGGCCGGTGGCGACCAGCACGCGCGCTTTGATGTCGCCGGCGGCGGCGCGGTGATGGGTGCCCAGGGAGCCATGGAAGCTGGCGACGCCGGCCAGATCATTGCCCTTGCGAGCCTGTTCCAGCACCACGCCGCCACCGAAGCAGTAGCCCACCGCGAAGAGGCGGGCGTCGTCCACGTATTGCTGATCCCGCAGAATTGCCTTGGCGGCGTTGAAGCGCCGGGTCATCAATTCCGGCTCGGCGAGGGCCTGCTCCATGAAGGTTTTGGCGTCCTTGGGGTGATTGGCGACCTTGTTGTTGCCGTACATGTCCACGGTGAACGCCACATAGCCTTCTTTGGCCAGCATCCGTGCCCGGTTGCGCACGTAGTCGTTCATCCCCCACCACTCGTGCACCACGATCACGCCGGCGGTGACTTTGTCCAGGTCGTCGTCCATGAACAGCACGCCCTGGCCAAGGCCATCGGGCAGGGTTACATCACGCTGGATCACGTCGGCCAGGGCGGTGCCGGAAAGCAGCAGGCCGGTCAATAACAGGCTTAGAAAACGCATCGGGATCTCCTGGGAAAAGGCGGGCGGAGGAACAGGGGCATCAGCGAGATTCCTGGGAATCGTCCCAGACCCAGCGCAGGGGTTCGCCGAAATCATCGTAAATCAGTTTACGCCGAGGCGATTTTTTTGGCGCCGGGCGGGGGCTCTTTTTTTTGCGTGCATCAATGGCCGCGACCACCGCGGACAGGTCGGTGCGGGAGGCGGGAGGGCCTTTGGAAAAAGGCAGCGGACGCTGCCCGCGTGGCAGCTCGGCCTGGTCGGCGCTGGCGCCATTGGGAATCTGTCTGATACGACCGCCCTTGGCGAGGTAGCGCTCCATTTCGCGCCGCAAGCGCTGGCGCTGTTGTTCCTTACTGTTGCGGACTTTCATGGGGGCCAGGGGAAGGCGGGGACAGTCAACGTTCACCATAACAGCGCGGCGGGTGCCGCGCCATGGTCGGGCGCGGGGCGGGCGCCGTGGATCAGAAAGACCAGTGGTCCCGGGTTGGCAGAGGATTGCGCGGGTCGTCGCCATGGGGATCGTTCATGCCCAGCACCTGGATCTGGTTGCCGACGTCGCGGCTGGCACGGATGCCGGTGGTGGCGCTGCTTTGCTGAGTGTCGCTCTCGGGCACGCTGACTTCCGCGCGGCCTTTGTCCGCGAGATCGGCGAGCCCCGCCATCTGCGTGACCAGGATCGACAACACCGGCGCGGGGACATGCCGGGGGTGCGATAAGCCGGCCATGGCGGACGCGCCAGTCACCAGCGCCAGACCGGAAGCCAACAGAAAATGCCTGATCATTGCCGTTCCCCTTTTTGATGTTCGCTGAAAATACCGATCATCGGGTGAAGAGCGCGCGAACGTTATGCAACTCGACGCTCAGCGGTGACGGATCAGCGGACCGATCAGTCTACGGCAAACAGGCGGCCAAACCAAACACGGCCCGGCCCAGAGCGGTCGGACCCGTGCATCGGGCGCGTCAAACGGGCCTGATAAAGCTTTATAAAGAGGTGTGGGGCTGCCCGGTGGAGGCGGCCGGCGCCTGTGCGCGAGTGGGGCTGCAATTCTTGATCACCACCTTGCCTTCCAGCAAATTGCCGCGGGAATATTCCCGGAACAGGCATTCGTTGGTTTCCGGGTTGTAGTTCTCGATCCACAGGTTATCGCCCTTCCAGGTGGCGGCGATGTGCTGCTGGCCTTCCGGTACGGTCACGGTCATGGTGCCGCCCAGGCGTTTGACGAATATCTGTTCAAGCCAGAAGTAATACAGGCCGGTGCCGACCAACCATAACAGTACCGCGAGGATCAGTGCCGGCTTCCATTTGCCCATGCGCACCCCCACGCTGAACAGCACGGCGAAGATGATCGCGGCGAGCAGAAGCCAGTACAGATAGGTAATCATGTGGAACTCCGTTAGGGTTATGGTTTGCGGCAATGCCGTTTTCGATAATAGCAATCTGACACGTGGCGGGTGTAAAACCGTGCAACACAGGCAGGACGCCAGCCCGGCGGCCAACGCAAACAGGGTGAGCCAAGGGTGAGCAATACGCCCGGTTGGTGGGTGTATATGATGCGCTGCGCCGACGGCTCGTTGTACACCGGTGTCACCACCGACGTGCTGCGCCGCTGGCTGGAGCATAATGACGGCCCGCGCGGTGCCCGCTACACCCGTGCCCGCCGCCCGGTGCGGCCGGCGCTGTGCGTGGCGGTGCCTTCTCGGGCCGCGGCGGGCCGCCTGGAAGCACGCTTGAAGGCGCTTTCCCGCGCCCGCAAGGAACGACTGTTACAGGCTGTTTTCGCCGGCGCGGTTGCCAAGCCGGCGGGGAATTGCTTGACTGCTGCCAACCTGAACATGGAGAGCCACCAATGAAGCTGTTGCGCGCGTTCGTGCTGATCTGGCTGGCCGGCACCCTGGCCGGCTGCGGGATCAACAACATTCCCACCTACGATGAGCAGGTGAAATCGGCCTGGGCACAGGTGGAGAATCAGTACCAGCGGCGGGCGGATCTGGTGCCCAACCTGGTCAATACGGTAAAAGGCTTCGCCAGCCAGGAACGCGAGGTGTTGGTGGCGGTCACCGAGGCGCGCGCCAAGGTCGGCTCGATCCAGGCCAACGGCGATCTGATCAACGACCCGCAGAAGCTTAAGCAATTCGAGCAGGCCCAGCAGCAGCTCGGCTCCGCGTTGCAAAGACTGATGGTGGTGGTGGAGCGTTACCCCGACCTGAAATCCAACCAGAACTTTCTCACCCTGCAATCCCAGCTTGAAGGCACCGAGAATCGCATCGCCGTGGCCCGGCGCGACTATATTGCCGCGGTGCAGCAATACAACACCGAGATTCGTACCTTCCCCGGCCGTCTCTGGCACAGCGTGCTCTACGGCGAAATGGAAGTGCGGCCCAATTTCGAGGCCACCACCGAGGGTGCTGACCAGGCTCCCAAGGTCAACTTCAACTGATGAAGCCGCTGCGTCTTTCTTTATGGTTGCTGCTGGCGGTGGCGCTGCCCGCCCTGGCCGCGCCGCAGTTCCCCGAGCTCACCGGGCGGGTGGTCGACAACGCCGATCTGCTCAACCCGGCCCAGGAGCAGGCGCTGGACACGCGCCTCGCCGAAGCGGAAGCGACCACCTCCAATCAACTGGTGGTGCTCACCGTGCCTGACCTGCAGGGTTACGACATCGCCGACTATGGCTATCAGCTTGGCCGCGCCTGGGGCATCGGCCAGAAAGGTCGGGACAACGGTGTGGTGCTGATCGTGGCGCCGGCGGAACGCCAGGTACGCATCGAGGTGGGTTACGGCCTGGAAGGGGCACTCACCGACGCGCTCTCCTCGGTTATCATTCAGAACGATATCCGGCCGGCTTTCCGCGCCGGCGATTACGCCACCGGTATCGAGCGCGGCGTGAACAGCATCCTCGCCGCCATCGCCGGTGAATACAAAGCCACCGCCAAGCCTCAGAAAAGCACCAGTGGCAAGGCGGCGTTCGTATACCTGATCGTGCTGGTGGTGGTCACCTTCCTGCTGATCGGCCTGGGTGGCGGTGGCGGTGGGCGTGGTGGCCGCCGCAGCGGTTTGATGTTCCTGCCCCTGGGCATGGGCGGTTTCGGCGGTGGCGGAGGCGGCGGCTTTGGCGGCGGTGGCTTCGGTGGCGGCGGCGGTGGTTTTGGAGGCGGTGGCGCCTCGGGAGGTTGGTAATGCTGCTTAGCGAAGAAGACCGCAAACGGGTCGCCCGCGCGATCGCGGCAATCGAGAAAGACACCGACGCGGAACTGGTCACGGTGCTCGCCGGCCAGGCCGACGAGTACCACTACATTCCGCTCATGTGGGCGGCGCTGTTGTCGCTGGTGGTGCCGGTGGTGCTGTCGTTCACGCCCCTGTGGCTGGCTCCTCTGGAGGTGCTGCTGGCGCAATGGACCACCCTGGTGGTGCTGGCGCTGGTGTTCCGCTGGCCACCGCTGATGATGCGTCTGGTGCCGAGCCGCGTGAAACAATGGCGCGCCGCCAACCTGGCCCGTCGCGCCTTCCTGGACCAGGGCTTGCACCACACCCGCGGGGGCCACGGCATGCTGGTGTTCGTCAGCGAGGCGGAGCACTACGTGGAAATCATCGCCGACCGAGGCATCGCGCAACACGTGCCCGACGAAACCTGGAAAGCCATCGTCGACACCTTCACCGCCCACGTTAAACAAGGCGAAGTGCTCAACGGCTTTCTCGAATGCATCGCCTCCTGTGGCGACGAGTTGATCACCCATGTGCCTGCCACGGAGCAGAAGAACGAACTGCCGAATCATCTGGTGATTCTTTAAATAGGGGTAGGGGACTGGGGATGAAAAGGGGATTATTGGTCGTAATCAGCGCCCTCGTGCTGGGTGGCTGTGCTTCGGCGGCGAAAATGGAAAACATCGCTGCTGAAAACACATCTGTTGCTTACCCATCCGAGTTGAAGCAGAGCACTTCGCGGGTCCAGGTGAGTGGCGGGCAAGAGACCAATCCTCTGCTGACGGCTAAAGTCTCGAATGCCGCTTTTTCACAGGCGTTGGAGAATAGCCTGAAGGCTGCTGATCTATGGAGTGAGGAGGGCCGCTTGCTCCTTACCGCCGACATTTTGCAGGCTTCCAGCCCAATGGTCGGGATCAGTATGAAGGCCACGATAAGCGTGGAATACACCCTGATGACTCAGGACAGTCGGGCGGTAAGGCTGCAGAAGACCATCACAACCACCGGTAAGGCGACACCCGGAGACGCCTTTATTGCCGCGACCCGCCAGCGCATCGCCATGGAACGATCCGCAAAAGAGAACATAGAAGCTCTGTTGCGGATTTTATCGGAGATGAACTCTCTATCACTGGGTATGCAGCCCTCCGCTGAACAACGGTAAGCAGCGCGTCTTGCGGGAAATCAAGGAGGCGCCCCGGCGCGGCCCCTTCGCGGTCAAGGACCGCTCCCACACCGCAGGCAAGCGCCGTGGCCGCGCGTGTCGGGCCTTTCCACAACGCCGCTGTGGGAGATTCCATGGTGTCTTGCAAGAGCAATGACCGTGAGAAGATACCTCTTACCGCCGTTGACGCCCTTTGGGGCGTTCTACTTGATTCGTGGCGTTGCCACTCACCCTTCAGGCCGCTTTCGGCGTTCCAGCCGCAAGCGGCTGGTCTTGCTTGTTTCAAGTCAGATTCACGCCACTGAGCAACGAAGCCGCTGTGGGAGCGGTCCTTGACCGCGAAACCGGCGCAGCCGGACGGTGATCCTGCCCCGCCACGCGCATTTTCGGATGACATCTGAAATGCGCGCCGGTCAGGTGTCGTTCTCGAGGTTCCTGTTCTCCCGGGGAATCATATTCCTTGATGACGGTAGCAAGGGCGGACTTGAACGGGCACGCCCAGTGCGCCGATCCCAGCCCTATAAAAAGCAGGGTCGGCCAGATTGAATGCGATGAACTTC